>JARLHY010000013.1 GCA_031292015.1 Negativicutes bacterium
GACTCCTTTGACCTCGTTGACGATGCGCCGGGAAATGACGTCAAGCACCTCATAAGGCAACCTGACCCAGTCGGCGGTCATACCATCCTCGCTGGAGACCACCCTCAGGCCGATGGTATAGGCGTAAGTGCGTTCGTCTCCCATGACGCCGACGCTCTTCATCGCCGGCAGGACGGCAAAGGACTGCCAGACTTTGCGGTAGAGATCGGCGTTCTTGATTTCCTGATAAACGATGGAATCGGCCTCCCGCAAGATTTCCAGGCGTTCCTGGGTCACCTCGCCGATGATGCGGATGGCAAGTCCCGGTCCAGGGAAAGGCTGCCGCCAGACAATATCCTCCGGCAGATTGAGTTCCCGGGCCAACACCCGTACTTCATCCTTGAACAGATCACGAAGCGGTTCCACAAGGCTGAAGGTCATATCTTTCGGCAAACCGCCGACGTTGTGATGGCTTTTGATCACCGCCGCCGTGGCGGTACCGCTCTCGATGACGTCGGGATAAAGGGTCCCCTGCACAAGGAATTCGATGTCACCCAGTTTGGCGGCCTCGGTCTCGAACACCCGGATGAATTCCTCGCCGATGATTTTCCGTTTGGCCTCAGGCTCAACCACTCCGTCCATCCGGGCCATGAACCGGTCGACGACATCGGCGTAAACCAGATTCATATGAAAGCCGTCGCGGAAAGTCTTGACCACCTGCTCTGGTTCGCCTTTGCGCAAAAAGCCGTGATTGACAAATACACAGGTCAGTTGGTCACCCACCGCCCGGTGCACCAAAACCGCGGCAACCGACGAATCGATGCCGCCGCTCAGGCCGCACAGGACGCGCTTGTTGCCGACCCGCCGGCGGATCTCGGCGATGGCCCGGTCGACGAAAGAGCCCATATTCCAGTCGCCTTTGCATTTGCAGATATTGAAGAGAAAATTGCGCAGCATTTTCATGCCTTCGGGGGTATGGACAACTTCAGGGTGAAACTGAACGCCGTAAATATGTTTGCCGGTGTTGGCCATCGCCGCTACCGGCGAACTGTTGCTATGCCCCGTCACCGCAAATCCGGGCGGGGGAGCGGCGATGTAATCGCCGTGGCTCATCCAGACCTGAGTCTCAGGGGATATTTCGCTGAAAATATCTTCAGACCTGTCGACATAAAGGCGGGTATTGCCGTACTCGCGGGAGGTGGCGTGGGAAACGCTGCCGCCGAGCAAGTGGGCGCTGAGCTGCATGCCGTAGCAGATGCCCAGAACGGGAATGCCCTGTTCAAAGACGGCAGGGTCGCACTGCGGCGCGCCGTCCTGATAAACGCTGGATGGGCCGCCGGAAAAGACGATACCCTTGGGGGCGAGATCCCGGATCTTGGCGATAGGTGTGTTGAACGGAACAATCTCACAGTATACCCCGCATTCGCGGATACGCCTGGCGATCAACTGGCTGTACTGGCCGCCGAAATCCATGACCAGCACCATTTCATGCTTCTTATTTGTCATTTAAAATATGCCCCCTTCTATCAGGCCGCGTTTTTAGGCTTGTACTACATTATATTACCATTTGCGGCCGGTTTTCAACCGCTTCTTCTCCAGGTCTGCGGCGACCGGTCCGACCGGCACAACCTTCCATATAGCTTTGTCTAATTCGCGGTCAAATCAGTATTTCCTGCCCCACAATCCGACCGGCCGTCTCCTGGCACAACAAAATCCGCGTCATATAGAAAAAGCTCTCAAGCCGTCCGCCCAGGCGAACACCCCAAGAGCAGCGCGGCCCGGCCACATCGCCGATACTGCGTCTCACACTAATGGCGCTGAATCCCTCTTTCGCTATACTTGGTGAGCAGTTCACCCACGGTCACGATCTGGTACCCTTCGGCTTTGATCCTGTCCAGTAAAATCGGCAGGGCTTCGGCAGTCTGAACCGGAGTGTCGCTGGCGTGCATCAGGATAATCGCTCCCGGCTTGATTCTTTTCATGACCCGGTCGATGATCACGTCCCGGCCGGGATTTTTCCAGTCCAACGAGTCGACATTCCAGATAATTGTCTTATAGCCCAGTTCATCAGTCACTTTCAGCGACTTCTGGCTGTAATGGCCGTTAGGCGGGCGGATCAGGGATGGGTCGGCACCGGTGACGTCCTTGATCAAAGCGTGGGCTTTTTGAATATCCTCCCGCACCCAGTCAGGGGACATGTCGCCGTAGTTTTCGTGGCGATAGCCGTGACTGGCGATCTCGTGCCCGTCGCTGACCATCCGTCTTGCTACGTCGGGATATTTCTGGGCCCACGGCCCCATGATGAAGAACGTCACCTTCAGGTTGTTCCTTTGCAGCGTATCCAAAATCGAAGGCGTAAACTTATTACCCCAAGAATGATCAAAAGTCAGCGCCACCACCTTCTGATCGGTGCGGGTGCCGGCAATGGCGATGGGCCCGCCGGCAACGACGTCGGCCACCTGAACATAAAGCGTACCGATGGCAAGCAGGCCGATAATGCTGTAAAATAGGTGGCGGTGACTTACCAGGCGCCGCAGGCTTATGATCATTAGTATTCCCTCCTTCCGCAACATCATTAGTATCTATGCGGGGAGGGAATAAATTATGAGAGCCAGCGAATATAAGGATATTTTTGGAGACAATAGCGGATCAACCGGTCGGAAATCTTGGCGGCAATCCAGAGCGTGGCCAGCATTGTTATCGCCGAAATCCACCAGATCCATTCGCTCTGCCGGACCCAGGCGGGTATCAACAGGGCCGCAGCCAGCACGACAATGATAAAGGAAACAACCAACGGCACCCCAGACTGAATGATACTGAAGCCCACCCGGCTGTAAAGCTTTGCCGCTACATCCTCTTTGGCTGCCGCAAATACCGCGGTCAAATTTTCGTACAGCGCTCCAACCCGGGCCGGATCGGTACCGGAGACAACGAGAGAACCGCCGGGAGGGTTGTAATTGCGAAACGTCATCAGGACGGCGCCTTGCCCGGCAAATTCGACGCTGATCCGAAGGCTGTCGATTCTCGGCAATACTGCCAATAAAGCCTCCAGAGCGTCGCGGTCGACAATATCTTCCTGCGGACGGCCTTCCTGCCTGCCCAGCGGGTCTTGTCCCGTGCCGACCGACGCCTGCCAGGTGAACTCTCCCGCTTGTCCCAGGACCCGCCACAACTCTTCCAGCAGTGCGGCCGACAGGCCGAAAGCCGGCAGCCGGCCTTTGCGCGTTGTTACAGCTTGCATTTTCAGCCCCCCGGATGATGGATGGGAAACGCCACCAGGCAATATTCGAGGGCGACCGTCCGGCCGCCCCCAATACTGCTTTTCAACTGGCTCATATTTTATCATCTTTACCTGGAAAAAACAAGCTTGCCCCTGCCGTCAGCGCTCTTTCTTCATGGCCGTCGCCGCGTCTCCGTACAGCAGTGAGCGCTCGGGACAATAACGTTCCCGCTGATCGGGATAACGGTAGCGCTTGATATTCTGGTCCTGGGGATAGTTGAACTGAGCCCCGCATTTCAAGATGACTGTTTTGATCTCCGGCGTATTCTCCTGGACAATCCGTTCAAACTGATTGACAAGGAGTTCCGGATCGGAAGCGGTGTTGGCCCAGTTGTCGTAGTGGTCGGGGATGAGAACCTTGGCGCCCAGGGATTGCCCCAGACGGGCACAGTCATATGGCGTCATTTTGTCGGTGGCCCCCGGGGCGTTGGATCCCATATCGAAGATCGCCACATCGATGTCGTAGTTTGCCCCTATCGCCCGGTAACCGTCATGGAACCAGGTATCACCCAGAAACATGATGTTGCCGCCGGAGGTCTTGAAGAGAAAACTGACGGCGCACTGCTCGTACGGCATTGGTTCGGTCGAGGCTCCGGTCCGGATAGCCGTTTCGTCGAAACAATGGAGAAACTCGACTTCGGCTCCCGGCACCTTGATTGATTCACCGACCCTGGCGACGGTCAGCCGACTCTCCGGGACCTTGAACCGGCGAAGCTTCTCGGCCGTGTTCGGCGGCCCGTAGAACATGCAGTCGGTGGTCTTGAGGGTTGCTTTCACGGTATAGACGTCGCAGTGATCCTGGTGAAGATGGGTGCAGAATACGCCGTCAAGCCGCTCGAATTTCCAGGGATCGATAAGATGGGGATTGAGCCTCAGCCAGTCGATGCTCTCGGCGCCGGCCTGCTTGCATACGCCGCAGAAATAGTACTTGGTATACATGGAGGATCCGGAATACACGTCAATAAAGAATATCCCGTCGGCATCGGTTTTGAGCACCCAGGACGGCCCGCCCAGCCACCAGATCGATACCTGCCCCTTGGGAACTTTATAAGAGATGATACGTTGATTGAGCAGTGTGCCCCACTCCGGAAAACAGTCTTCCAGCCAGTCTTCCCGCGTAATTTCCCGGTCTTCGTTCAGATAGTCACCGGCGATGATCCCTCGTCCGTCGGTTTTTATTACTTCTGGTTTTGACATAGATCTAGCCTCCCATTAAAATTTTTCTCAAGCTCGGACGCAAAGCACCTGCGCAGACATACCCGTCCCGCTTTCATTTGCCACGCCGAACATTGAAAGGACTAACCGGGCCGGACATTGATACCGAGGCTAGAGTTTTCGCTAAGCCGTTTGGCAAGTTTCCGGCGGTTGTTTTCGTTGCATCAGGTTATAGCTGCGGTGAGTCGATGGCCAACTTTTTGTTTATATCCTGCGGATGGGGCGGACAGCCTGGAATGTATATTCCGCCGGCGTCGCTGAGATTTCGCGTGCAGACACCGATTCTTATGAGATTGCCTGTAAAGCCGGCCGGCAGGATTACGCTCTGCCCATAAGCAATGGTATGGTCTTGCAGCTTGTGCAGGGTGTTGTCGCGCTGAAGATTGGTCAGATAGGTTGTAACCGTGTGACTGCAGCCGCTGCAGGCGTCGCAGGCCAGCAGCGTGATGCCCATCTGCCCGAGGGCGTCACTGTTAACCGAGTTCAGTCGAAAGGGTCGGCGGACGGCGGCGATTGGCTCGCCAAGCACGGTGATTTTGTCGATGTCGCCACAGCCCAGGCCTTGTTCGGCGGCGAGTTTGATGTATTCTACCTGCTCGACGGCTAAACCCATTATTTCGCAGGCCACCGTATCGGCAGCCACGGTATCGGTGGCGGCCATCACGATGCCAAGACCCACCGGGTCTCCCGAAGCGGGTCCGTTGCCCTCCATGGCGATGGTACCGTCGATGACCGTCAGTTCAGGCAGGGCGATATGGTTGAGATCGACGAGCGATTGGGCCAGGCCCCACTTGTGAAAGCGCTTTTTGTCACTGACATGGACAATGCCTTTACTGTTTTTGAGACCGGCGGTAATCCCGAAAACGTCGTGGGTCTTCATTACCGGCACATTGATAACGACGTTGGCGTTCAGGAAAGTCCGGGGAATTCGCAGCCGCTTGAAGATTTTCGCCTGGGTGTTGACAATATATTGGTATTCATCTTGACCAAAATCGACAAAGGTATATTTCGTCCCTTCGAGCGCCGCCTGCAGTCCGGACGCCTCAAAGGCCTGCATGGTGTTATGGCCGATGGCGGCGCCGTCACCGACGATGATGCTGGCGGCACCGCTTTCACGGCACAATTCAGCCAGAGCCCTGACGACGTAGGGGTTAGTCGTAGCGCCAGTGGTATAGTGTTTGGCGCACACTAAGTTGGGCTTGATGAGCACGGTATCGCCCGGGCTGACCACCATCTCCAGCCCGCCAATAAAGTCAACGGCCTGACGGACAGCTTTTTTCACGCTATGAAGGTTTTCGTAATCCAGGCAACGGACTACAGCAACTGTTGAGTTTCTCAATCCGGCCATAGGTTATCCTCCCTTATTGGCCAACTGCGTGATAGCAAAGGGGAGGCCGGGGTCCGCCGTTCGACCGGCGAGGCGACGAACCCCGGCTGTCAGGGGAGCTGGCTAAACATATCCTGATCATAGAAAACAAACGAATCAGGGGTAGTCGGGGCCGAGAAAATGCAGGCCGTGACCAGTGTGTCCGGCCCCAGGCTGCGGACCTGATGCTTCGAGTTGGCCGGCAAAAGTACAGCGTCCCCTTTTTTGAACCTGCCGAGTTCTCCGTCGAGCCAAACCTCGCCCGAACCCTCAAGGATCAGCAGCACTTCTTCGATGTCCCGGTGAGAATGCAGGGGCCTGACGACTGATCCCGCGGGACAGGTCATGATGTTTACCGATATTTTCTCCGCCCCGATGGTATCCGGCGTCACCAGCCACCGCAGTTCCCGGCCGGGCAGCTTTAACGGCTCTATTTCCTGGCTATTGACAATTCTTACGGCCACAGCATCACCTTCTTCTAATGAGTTTGCGCAAGGGGAGGAACCGTAATAGCCAGATAGCTCAGTTTACCCTCATCCTCATTGACTACCGCATGCGGTTCGCCGGCGGCCACGAAAACGGCATCGCCTGCGCCGGCCACGGCAACAAGCTTACTGTCGGCATAAACCTTCATTATGCCGTCCAGCACATAGAAAATCTGGTCGGAGGAAGGATGGACCTCATCTTCACTGCCACATCCCTTGGGTACGGTCGACAGGGTGATATTGGCCTGGCGGCAGCCAAGCCCGGGGTTGAAGATTACTTCTGTCTCCATGCCGAAGTGATTGAAGGGCGTATATTTTTCACCTGTTCCCATTTTATAGACGCGCATCATGCTCTCCTTGCCGGGTTATTTTTTTGGCACGAAGGACTTGGGATCGTCGAGGGTGCCGCCAAAAATAGAGTCTTTCACTGTTTCTACATTTTCTCGGGTTACTACCGTGGGCTGCAGGTAGACCATTTTCTCCAGAGGCTGCTTATTGACGACTTTTAGGGCAAGCTCGACGCCCACCATGGCTTCCACCGACTGGCTCTTAAGGTTGGTGAAGTGCATTTTTCCGTCATAGATAGCCTGCATGCCAAGCGGCAGGGCCGAGCTGCCGTACACTTTGATCTTGCCGGCCTTGCCGGCTGCCTCAACCGCCCGCACAGCCCCCAGGGCAAGGTCGTCGTTAGTGGCACAGATGACATCAATGTTCGTATATTTTACCAGGGCGTCTTCGGCGTTCCTCATACCTTCAGCCGAGGTGTCGGTTGGACAGTCATATTTTTGCAGCAGCTTAAGGTTGGGGTTTTTGGCAAGTTCGGGCGCAAAACCTTCATTATATTGCTGCATGGCGTAGCCGGCACCGACCGGACCGAACAGATAGACGACATTGGCGCCCTCCGGGAAATCTTTCCTGAGCTGGGTAACCTGGTTTATGCCGAACTGTGGCTCGTTGAAGATAACACCGGTAGTCACGTTCTGAGAAGCGGAACGCCTGGCGATGGTGACAACCGGTATGCCGGCTTTGGCGGCCTGATCAACAGCCACGGCGCTGCCCTTCTCCTGGACAGGACCCATGAGAATGACGTCAACCTTGCGCTGAATGAGGTCCTCAACATCCTTGATCTGTTTCTCCTGATCGTTGTTGGCATACAGCATGATCATTTCCACGCCGTTCTTTTTGGCGGCTTCCTGGGCGAACTGTCCGCACATGGCCCACCACTGATTATCCTTGGAGACGAAGCTGGCGCCGATGACGATCTTTTTTTTGCCGCTGTCAGCCGCCGGTGCACCCTGCTTATTGCCGCCGCAGCCTAATACCACAGTGAGGCCCAGAACCGCCGTGGCCACTATACACAGTCTTTTCATCAGCTTGCTGTTCACAAAATCACTCTCCATCATTTAATTTGAACCCACGCTCACGGACACGTTCAGACCTCCTTTCGGTGTGACAACATGTCTAAAGCCACGGCTATGATGATAATTACCCCGATTACCATCAATTGCCATTCGTAGCCGATACCGATAATGTTCAACCCGTTGATCAGGCAGGCCATAAGGATCGAACCCAGCACGGTGTTCATCATCGTGCCGCTGCCGCCCATCAGTGACGTCCCGCCGACCACCACGGCGGCAATACAGTCCATATTCGTAGTCTGCATCAGGGCCGGCTGGGCCGAAACAACACGGGCGGTGAGGATGATACCGCCCACCGCCGCCAAAAAGCCGGCGAGGGTGTAAATTTTGATCAGAATATTGTCGTTCTTCAAGCCGGCCAGGCGGGCGGCCTTGAAATTGCCGCCGATGGCGTAAGTGCCCAGACCGAATTCGGTTTTGGACAACAATATCCAGCCAAGGACGACAACGATCGCGGTGATGATCACCGGTACAGGCATCCCGCCGATAAAGCCGACCCCGATAAAGTTGAAGGCCTCCGGAAAGCCGCCGATGATGTCGCCGCCGGTGACCCACAGGGCAATGCCGCGAGCCACGGTCATGGTGCCGAGAGTACAGATGAAGGGCGTAACCCTCAGCTTGGCGATGATGACACCGTTGATCCCGCCGAAGAGGATACCGGAAAGGAGGCCGACCCCAAGGGCCAGAACGACACTGTTGGAGCTGTCCAGTACCAGGCCGGTCAGGCAGCCGGCCATGATGCCGATCGAACCCACGGACAGGTCGATGCCGCCGCTGATGATGCAGAAGGTCATGCCAACGGCGATGACGAGGTTAATGGACATTTGACGGCTGATGTTGAGGATGTTCTCGAAAGAGAGAAAACGGGGGTTCAGGCAGGTCATGAGGATGACCACGCCGATTAGCGCCCCGATGAGGAAAATTTTCTGCACGCTGCCGAACCGTTTAACAAAGTCTACAACTTTGGTCTTTTCTACTGCGCCTTGGCTACACCCATCATGCACCGCAAGATCGCCTCCTTGTCAAAATCTTCACGACAGAATTCACCTGTACACTCGCCCTCATGGAGAATAAGGATCCTGTCACAGATGCCGACAAGTTCATCAATCTCCGATGAAACCACCATCAATGCGCCACCGTTTTCGACGAACCGGCCCATGATTTTGTGAATTTCGGTCTTGTTGCCGATATCAACGCCTCTGGTGGGTTCGTCCAGCAACAGTATCTGCGGCCTGGTCTCCAATAGCCGGCCAAGAATGACTTTCTGCTGGTTGCCGCCGGACAGTTGGGAGATAAGCTGCTTCTGCGGATCGGCCGAGACGATCCGCAGGTTTTTCATCTGACGGGCGGTTTTTTCGGCAATGATTCTTGCATTGAGAAACAGGCGTTCGACAACTTCTTTAATATTTATCATGACGATGTTCTTGGCGACCGACAGCTGCGCGAAAATACCTTCTTCAGACCGGCTTTCCGTCAAAAAACATATGCCAAAATCGATGGCCTGCTGCGGTCGACGGATGCGTGTCGCCTTGCCGTTGAGGTAAATAGTACCGGCATACAAGGGATTGGCTCCGAAAACCGACCTGAGCAGTTCGCTCCGCCCCGCCCCCATTAGCCCGGCGATTCCGAGGATTTCGCCCCGGCGGACGGCAAAGCCGATATTACTAAACCCGGGTCCCGAAAGGTTTTCCCCCGCCAGAGCGACCTCACCCATCCGGGCCGTTGCTTTGGGATATAGATCGTTAATGTTCTTGCCGGCGATCAGGTTACATATCTGATTGGAATCCAGTTCTTTGGTCTCCCGGGTAGCCATTACCTCGCCGTCCTTAAGGACGGTGATCCGATCAACCAGATCAATAACTTCGTTGAGACGGTGGGATATAAATATAACGATATACCCCTTGGCCTTGAGCATCCTTACGACACGGAAAAGATGGACAATCTCGTTTTGCGTCAGTGAGGAAGTCGGCTCATCCATAATAATGATCCGTCCATCAGTGGACAACTCGCGGGCGATCTCCACCAGTTGGCGGACGCCCATCGATACGCTGGCCACCTGCCGTCCGGGGTCGACGTCAATATCCCACTCAGCCAGCATCTTTTTCGTTTCACGCTCAATTTCCCTGCGGGCGACGAATTTGCCGAAGCCGCCGCGGCGATAGCGATGGATAAAGACATTTTCGGCGACCGACAACGAGGGAATGAGACTCAGCTCCTGATGGACGATCCTGATCCCCCGACTGTAGGCCTCCACCGGAGCGCCGAAATCGACCGTTTCTCCGTCGATTTTGATTGTCCCGCAATCAGGGCCATATACCCCGGAGATAATTTTCATCAAGGTGCTCTTACCGGCGCCGTTTTCGCCGACCACACCGTGGATTTCACCGTCGTAGAAAGTGACCGAGGCGTTTTTCAAGGCACGCACACCGCCAAAGTTCTTAGAAACACCGCTTATCTCAAGCAATCGAAGTCCCCCCTATAACCTTCGCATCAAGTTTTCAAGGTTCGACAACTACCTTTATGGCGCCGTCCTGGCGATTAACGAAAGTGGCAAAGGCTTGTTCGTACTGTTCGAGCGAAAAGCGGTGAGTTACGATCTTGTCGCCCCTGATTATCTCCTTGGCGAACATTCTGATGACCTCATCCGAGACGTTCGGATTGGCCCGGGAACCTTTGATAGTGATCTCGTCGAGAACGATTTTGGTTGTCGACGGAATCTTTACGTCAGCGTCATGATAAAAGCCGATCAGTGCTATCTTGCCGCCTTTTCGGACGATGTTGATGCTTTGGGCAACAGTGACGGCTGCCCCGGAGCATTCCAGAACCTCATCGGCCCCCTTACCGCCGGTTATTTCCATGATTCTTTTCGCCGGATCTTCTTTTTCAAAGTCGATCACATAATCGGCACCAATCTCCCTGGCCACCTGCAGACGATGCTTGCGTCCCACCACAATAACCGTACCGGCCCCCATTCCTTTGGCAATCTGCATGGCGCAAAGGCCTATAGCTCCCGGTCCGTAGATGACAACTGTACCGCCGGGAGTAATACCGACCAATTTGATGCCATGCAGAGCCACGCCGGCGGTGTCGACAAGACTGGCGTGGGCGAAACTCAGGTTGTCGGGTATCTTATGGACTGCTTTGATTGAGTAGGTATTATACTCGCAGTTGGCGCCGTTAACAGTGAAGCCGTAATGGCGGTGGCCGGTTTCCGGTTTGCCATAATTCAGGCATAAGGCGTAATCGCCCCGGGCACAGTTGCCGCAATAACCGCAGCCTTTGTGGGCTTCACCGGCCACCCGGTCGCCCACCTTGAACTCGCTCACTCCAGCGCCGACGGCTGCGACCTCGCCGGCCCACTCATGGCCAAGAATAAAAGGGAAACGGGGCGGCCACTTACTGGCATGGGTGCCATTGACAATTTCGGGATCGGTGCCGCAGATGGCGATAGCCTTGATCCGGCACAGTACTTCGCCGACAGCCGGTTCTGGAACCGGCACGGTGGCCATTGCAAATTTGTTGAAATCGGTGAGGAGGCACGCCTTCATCGTTTGGGGAACCATTGTGAACACTTCCTTTTCGATATTTTATAGCCGTTTTATTGCATAAAAAAAGCTTAGATGTCGCCTGTAATGGTTGTAGCCTATTCTACATCTAAGCTGTGATTTATGTATCATAAAAAATTAAGGATGCAATTTATTGTTGTTTCAAGCGATTTATGACAATGGACAAGTGCGCGTTCATCAAGCTTCCCGCCAGATCGGGGTTATGTTTCTCGATGGCTTCGACGATTTGGGGGTGAAAAACAAGGCTCTCCAGATTGCCCTGCTCCTTCATATAGGAATTGAGCCTGTGCAACAAGAGGTGCTTGATGATGCTCATCATCTTTTCAAACATCTTATTTTCGCTGGCTTTCGCCAGGGCGGCGTGAAACTCGATATCGTAGTTGGAATATACCTCGATATCGTCTTTGCATTCGTACAGTTTATCCAGCAGGCGTTTAATTTCCCGGACCGATTCAGGGGTGGCCCGCTCGGCCGCCAGCTTGACGGCTTCCACCTCGATGCCTTTTCTGAATTCCATCAGTTCGAGGAAATCGGGTCCGTCGAGAAAAACCGCCGGCACGAAACAGTTCATGTAGATTGAGGCCCCCAGCTTGCGGACATAGGTACCCTCGCCTGTCTTCGTCTCCAGCAGCCCGAGAACATTCAGCTTCTTGATGGCCCCGCGGATGGTATTGCGGCTGACCCCGAATATTTCCTTCAGCTCGTTCTCGGATGGGATTTTGTCCCCCGGAGCCCACTGGTTGCTGACAAGCAGCTGGACGATCTGATCGAATACCTGATCACTGACATTGCTTTTATCAACAGGCCTAATTTCCACGAGTCTCCTCCTGCTCCCGCCTACTCCTGTTACCTGTGCTACAGGTTGGCTCTAATTGAAATATTACACCACAATTTCCCAGGTGTCAACGCTTTTATGCCGACCTGGCCGACGCGCCTCGCCGAACAGCTCACAGCTCGCGGAAACCAATCTCCCGTCAAAAAAAAAAGAAGCTTCGCACAAGCTTCCGGAAACGACACAGGTTACAGGCAGAGCCCCTTCACTACAGCCGGTCAATCTGCAGAATACCCTTGATCCTTCATCTGACGGAATCAACGGATTCTCAAGAGGTCAGACTTGCTGTAACGACTTTATATAAGAACGCGGATAACTATTTCTGCACTACCGGCTTGGCATCGTCCGGCAGTGGCGTTTTATAAGGGGCTGCTCCCGCCTGGGAAACGAATTCAGTTTTGGCCTTGGCCAATACTTCCCCGCTATCGCAAAAAAGATCAAAAAGTGTTGCTGCCAGGACTTTGGCGGCAAACTGCATAGCCTTTGCGCCGATGCCGGAACCTGATGCGGCGGTGGCCTGCCAGGAGTGGGCCGCGGTTCCTACCGGCCAGGTTGCGGCCGTAAACTGCGCCAGTGGTACCAGCCAACTCACATCTCCCACATCAGACGATCCTGCCATGATTTGGCTCCGGTCATCGATGGCGGCTACCGTTTCATGCAAATCCATAGCAACTACTTCCGGCGGAGCAAAATAAGCCTTCATCACGTTTTCCTTGTGCAACGGCCCGAAAGACTTGGCGAGTTCCCGGGCAAAACTGCGGTCCGCCTCCGAAAAGCGGGGACCACCAACCTCGATCATATTTTTATGCAGCAATCCTCCCAAAACGGTGTTGGGAAGCACATCATAACAACCGGCAAGCACTGTCCACTCCACACCGGTCTCAGTCATCAGGGCAGCTCCCTGGGCGATTTTTATCAGCCGTCCAAAGATTTCCTCAACCATATTTCGCTTCGGCGCCCTGATATAATACCATACGGAAGCTTCTGCCGGCACAATATTGGGCGCACCGCCGCCATTGGTGATGGTGTAGTGGATGCGCGCCTGTTCGGGGACGTGTTCACGCAGATAATTAGCGCCGACATTCATCAGCTCGACGGCATCAAGGGCGCTTCTCCCCATATGGGGAGCCGCCGCGGCGTGGGCCGACACCCCGCTGAACCTGAATTCGACCGAGTTTAAGGCCAGAAATTTGCAGCCCCAGACCACGTTCATACTTGCCGGATGCCAGGTCAGACAGGCGTCGAGATCGTCAAAAACGCCTTCTCTGGCCATAAATACCTTGCCGGCCAAGGCTTCTTCCGCCGGACAACCATAGTAACGGATAGTGCCTTTAACGGCCCCGCTGCTGATGGCCTGTTGCATTGCCAGCGCGGCCCCCATACCGGCCGTTCCCAGCAGGTTGTGCCCGCAGCCATGGCCCGGTGCGCCGATATGCAGCGGCTCGCACTTGCCGGAAACTTTTTGCGATAGCTTGGCCAAAGCGTCATATTCTCCCAAGATACCAAGAATCGGTCGCCCGGAGCCATATTCGGCGACAAACGCTGTCGGCAGATCTTTCAGGTCGCTCCTGATACTAAACCCGGCTTTACGTAAAACTTCCGACTGCAACCCGGCGGCATTGCTTTCAGCGAAAGGAAGCTCAGGATTCTCCCAGATGTTCCGGGCAACGTCCTGCAATCGTTCCGCGTTGGCATCCAACCAGGCAAGCACCTCGTTTTTGTTCATTGCAATATACTCCTTTCCAGCTTTCGCATTAGCGGCACCGACACGAAGGGGCCGGTTTATGCGGCAAGACTACCATGAAGGTATAGCCTGCTACCAACATAACCATACAATAAGGCAAATTCCCTTTCAGCCTAATTCCCTTTACAATGATGTTTTTTGACGTTAAAAAATTAACTGGATGATTTATGGGATAACCCGCTCCCGCAAATCATCCAGTTAATCGTTTCTTCGCGTTTGGCGTCCAATTTCCTCTGCAGATTATCAATAGATATACGCTTTATTTTTCATCAGCCTAAAATCGCTTCACGCTCCAATTGCCGCACTCGGCTGATTCGGTTTTATTGTTGAGGCGATGAGCGAGGAGGTAAGCATTGTGCCGATCAAAAAGCCGAAAGCCGTGTCAAAGCTGCCGCCGGATACTTGAACAAGATACCCGATAATCATCGGAGAAAAGAAGCCGGCAGCCTGACCCGCGGTGTTGATAAAGCCCATCGCCCGGCCGGTAATATTTGAAGAAATCGTGCTCATCGGCAAGGCGAATATGACACCGCCGGCGGTGTACAAAAAGCCTCCGGCAAGAGTCTGATAAACGATAAGCAAGTTTGAGGATTCCGCGGTATACATTAAGAACAGGAAAACGCAGCAGCATACTTGGCAAGTAATGACCGGCAGCCGCTTGTTATGCCTGAATTTGTCGTTGAGCCAGCCGCCCATGGCAAACCCGACAGTGCCGACCAGGAAGGGCAACGACGCGGTTATCCCCATTTTCAAAACTTCAAAATGGCGAACATTCACCAGATAAGTCGGAAGCCAGGAGACAAACCCCCAGGCTGATGTATTGAAAAACAAAAGCATGAAGAAACTTTTATACACTGCCGGCACTTTGATTACTTCCCTAAAACCGACTTTGGAGGCGTTGTCCGCAGCAATACAAGTGGTATCGCCCTGTATTTCGGCCAGTTCTGCCGTGGTAATTCCCTTCTTGTCGGCCGGGCGATCAGGCAGCAGATACCAGATAGCCGCAACCATAAGCAACCCAGGCACGATCAGGGACATGAACGCAACACGCCAGTCCCATATGGAGAGAATAAACGCAACTACCAGCGGAGCCAACCCGGCCCCCAGCGGATTCGAGGCCATCATCAGACCTGTAGCAGTCCCCCGTTCTTTCAGCGGAAACCAGTTAGACAGGCTCTTGAATGAGGCGGCCGGAAAAACACCCTCGCCAACACCAAACGCCACCCTAATCCAAAGCATAGTGGCCAAAGAACCGACCATTCCGGTCAGCGCCGTAAAAATCGACCACCATAAAATGGCTGCGGCCATAACCTTCCTAGCTCCAAAACGGTCAGCCAAAAAGCCGCCAGGAAGCTGGCAGGTCGCGTAGCCGGCGAAGAAAGCACTCATAACTACCCCCATTGTAACAGGCGACAGGTTGAACTCCTTGGCGATGTAAGGAATGGCGGTCGCCATGACCATTCGGTCTACGTACGATATAAGCCATATGACAAATAATATCGCCAATACAACATTCCGAGCTTTCATCTTTCTACCTCCATTGCAGTAAACTTTCCACCCCAAAAAACTCTAATAAGACCAGGCTGGTTCAGGTTAATAAACTATGGCTGCCGATCGCCTCCCTGCTTTAATTTTCCCTTTTGCCCAACAGCATGTCAGCACATAGTTATGCAATTTTCATACCAACAGAGCAGAATCCAGTCTTATTGTCCGCGGGGCGGGAGGCAGAAGGAAAAGACCTCGTGATTTTTATCGGCAATACTTGTCGTCAGACCCTGACTTGTTTTATTTTCAGAGGCATATCAACTGGCCCTTATCGGTGATTTTCGTACCTGTCCGACCTTTGCCAAACTCGACCAATTGCATTTTTACAAGAATATCCAAAATGCGTCTCACTTCATGCTCAGATGTTTCAATCCCCTGCGATACCAGCAGACTGTATAAAAACCGCCGTCCAACGCTTCTAATCTTCAAATCTTTCAGGATCGCTACAGCTATTTTTTTCTCGTAGGGCAGCAAACCGGTGAAACACAGGTCTCCTTCCTTTTTTTCCGTCATGCCGATTTGCAAGTCGGGAGGGAAGTCATCACTTGTTAAAAGGTCTCCCCCCATATATGCCATGTACTCGATGCAGCCCTTGAGTTCTCGCACATTACCATCCCAGGGATAATTGTACAACAACGACATTGCTCTTTCTTCAAGCCGTTTATGACCACAGCCAATCTCCCCCAGCACGTCTTCAATGAGGAAGGGAATGTCCCCCCTGCGCTCACGCAGGGCCGGGAGGTGGAGTGTTAACGTATTCAACCGATAATAAAGGTCTTTTCGAAATTCGCCCTTTTGCACCAGTTCCCGTAAATTAAGGTTAGTTGCCGCGATCACCTTGACATTGACCGGAAGGATAGAGGTTGCCCCAATTCTCATTACCTCTTTTTCCTGCAAGACCCGCAGTAATTTGACCTGGGTGCTGATCGGCAGGTCGCCGATTTCATCAAGGAAGAGCGTTCCCTCGTGGGCAAGTTCAAATAATCCTTTTTTCCCGCCTTTTCTCGCGTTGGTAAAAGCCCCGTCTTCATAGCCGAATAGTTCGCTCTCCAACAAAGTCGGCGGAAGGGCGGCGCAGTTAATAGCCACAAACGGTTTATTTCTGCGCCCGGAAGTATTGTGAATCGACTGTGCGAACAATTCCTTCCCGGTCCCACTTTCACCGGTAATCAAAACATTGGTTTCAATCCTGGCAATCTTCTTTGCTCTCGAAATACATTCCGCCATCAATTTGCTCTGACCCACGATATCTTCAAACCGGTACTTCGCTACCAGGCCTTTATTCGCCAACTGTTTTCGCAGATTATTCTCCAGGTCCTGAATCGCGCTCACATCCTTGATGATAACAACATGACCGCATTGGGTATTATGTACCGTCAGCGGTTTTTTGGTTACCACAAATCCCTTGTTGTGTTGCGGCAACTTTATCAAAACATCTTCAAGCAGGTCAGCAGCCGTAATCCGCTCGAGCAAATCCCGAAAAGGTCCGCCCTCGCCTGTCTCTAACGGCAAATCTTTATTTCTCGGATTGATCATCTTAACAAACTGCTTATTATTAAAAAGAATGTTAAGATCATTATCGAATACGATAACGCCATCATTGATGACATTCAGCATCGTATCCAGCAGTGTCTTCAGTTTGCCTGAATGTTCAAGGGCATAGCGCTGCTGAGACTGGATCGGCGTTATCTTATCCGAGTATCGAACCAGCCGTTCTTCAATGATGTCATCAAAAATATTAAGTTTTACGGCTATCTCCATCACGGTCGAAGAGTCCACCACAGTCCAGCCAATGTCAATAACGGTTTCGACCCCCGCAGGAACATAGCTGAGCAGTCCCGGAGTCGCGGCTATATCGTAAGCAGGAATGTCATCTTCGGCCATTCCAAAATAGCAAGGGAAAAAATCGATATGTTTTATCCCGATTTCATACAGCGCGGAAATTACCTTCATGCAGGTATTGTAGGAATAATCAACAAGCAGCACTTTGGTCCCCCGCGGTAATTCCATGAGTTTTTTCGCATTTTCAAACACAAAGGTTCGGGAAAGATATACAAGGGGAATGTCCTTCAGCAGATGCGGTCTGACAAACAATGTCGTCGTCGGATCTGCCATCACAAGAAGGTCGCCGTCCAGTTGGGCCTTGATGCCATCTTGCAAGGACCAGCCTTCGATGGTTGCGTAGTCGTGAAAAAAGTGCTCGAGATTCTCCATGTATTGCTTGTTGGCGTCTCGCATGTTGGTTACCAGGATTATTTTTTTACGTTTCTTCACTCAAATCACTCCACGCAATTAAAATATTGCTTGCCCAAGGCTCCGTCAATTCATTCCAGAATTGGACCTAATATTCCATATTTATCCTAAAATAATATCAAAGATACTCCCTATCGTCTATGTTTTCTTAGGGAAAAGATACCTATCGTGCAATAAAGGCAGTCACCGGTCAGGCGTATTTTCTTCAAGCCTGCGCAAAAACTGTTTCGCGATCGCAACAGCATCTTTAAACTCGGCAATCATTTTATTTTTTCGCCGTTTTGCTGTTATCGACAACATACAGCTTCTGCCAGCGTCTGTTTCCGCCCCCAAGTCGGCCCAAACAGCCAGAGACGGTACAGCAGGCTGCTGCAACGCGGCGTCATGATTATATTTATCGCCAGCCACGTAATTGGCGGGTACAAGGATATGATTTAATTTTTTGATCATTTCATTGATTTCTGCTCCGTACCTTTTTTGAAATTCCACCCCAGACAATAGCCTATATATTTCCTTGACCAGGCAGCTCAAGTCATTTAGAACAGACTGCAAATCGTCAAGGTCGCAGCCCTCGCCCGCCTTTTTTGCCCAAGAGTCCACCCCTGACACGATCTCACTGATTTCTTCAGCAAGTTTCAACGGAAGAATCAAGTCTGTACAAAACCGTACTATGCAGGCGCAGAATATTCTTGTGTCCCTTAACAGGTTATTCTCATCAACGACTTCAAACGTATCTTCTCGGGTATGCCACCACCGACCCAATCCGCCTGTATTGGCAGAACCGCCCAACAGCTGGTGAAAGTCTGCGTTTTCTGCCGGCTCACCGACAGGATTTTGTTCTGATAAAGTAATAAACAGCGACGGCACTCCGTGCCCCCAAAAGGATTGATCGCCCGCTCTCCCCATCCGGGTTCCTTCAAATGACTGTCCGGCATATTTTCGTACATACTCTCTGGCCAAATCTCTGGTTTGAGCCATTACAGGCGCATAGGACAAAACATCCGCATTCTTTGCGCCAACGGAATCAATGTTGATATGGGCAACACAGTGTTCGTGGATATCCTGCCAGAATTCATCGGCATACCAGGCCGATCCGGCATACCGTCCCTGCGAATGCCCCGACCAGAAGGCCAGCCGCAGATTACGTTTCATCACCTGCCGCTGCCGGCTCATCACCCGCGCAATTTCCAGCATGGCAGCGTTGGCTCCGGCATTGTCCATCGCCCCGTGAAACCATGAATCGACGTGTCCGCTGAACAAAACATAATCATCGGTTGCAGCGGCCGCTGCTATTTCACAGGTCAAGACCGGGATGGCCCTCCATGACGTATCCAGATTCGTCCACAAAACAACATCGCCGTCCGGCCGGGAAAGTATGCAATCCTTCAAGGCTCCTCCGGTTTCTCGGGTGACAGATACCACCGGTATGGCGGGAAGCTGTTCGAACTGCTCGCTGGACGGGCAGCCCCATACAGGCGAGATATTGCTTTGGGTAATCATAGTTAAGGAATTGACGAAGACAGCTCCTGCGCAGTGGGCTTTCGCCAAAGCAGACACTGTTTTCGGGGTAGGAATCCCGTCCAATATCACAATTTTGTTCCGGCTGAATGATTTGAAATCTGGCCAGTTTTCTTTGCTCACCCATACTGCCTTTGCTCTGACTCCATCCGGCCCGGTATTCGGAGACATCGCAGGAGGCTCACCGGTGAAAGCCAGGCCCTCAATACCGATCATGGCAGACATCGGTATACTTATCAAGGCCGTCGGAGAATACTGCACCGGCTTGAGACCCAGGCCTTTCAGAGCCTCATATATGTAGGCGAATGCTTTCGCTTCTTGTTTTGTTCCGGCAACTCTTGTCAGTGCAGCTATCTTTTTTGTGTGATCAGTCAGCGCCGAACCCGCCAGATACGCTACATTATCGTCAACCAGGCTAAAACTTGTTTCCCCCATAAAGCTTCCCTCCATCGCGGCAAAACTTCTGCACTGTTAGACACAATAAGAAAAAGAAGCATGAAAATAATGATTTTCCATGCTTGCAACCACAGCTTCGCTAAGGTTGACCAAGACCGCCAGGCAGAGGCGATCCATATCTTAATATCTTTCAGGTGCGCTTCGTTTTTTCTTACGAATCAATATTTCCTTTGGCATTAAAGTATTTTTCCGAACATGTATGACCATTCTCCCGGCAATATCACCGGAACGCTCCAAAAACCTATGACAACTCCGTCATAAGGCGCTATGACTTCATCCACCGGATGACCAAAAACATCGGTTATTTCCGCCAAGGTTTCACCGCGTTTTACCATTTCCAACGGTTTCTTCATTAATTTATGGATACCGCCGTGTCGAGTATGAAAGTACTGAAGTTCAATATCTATCTGATCCGGTACCGGTTTTACTTCTCCAGTCAGCAATCCGACCTCTTTCATGACATTTACGATACCATCGGCGCATAAATCGACATTCTTTTGCCGGTCGTAAAGCCGGCCACAGTGTGAACCTATTTCCGGAAGAATGGCCGGGATCCCCAGTTTTTTGGCTTCAACGGCGGATACTCCGGCGAAAGGCAGATTCTGCATTCGCCAGGTCACCTTTGTACCGAAGGCTTTTGCCAATTGAAAAGTACGTTCGCCTATTTCATCATCAGGCGGCTGATAGCCGACCAGGGGCTCCAAATGAAGCACCGTGCCGCCGCCATGGAAACTGATGATATAATCCGCTTTTTTTACAAGCCTCTCCATGTAACAGTTCGCTATTCTTTGGGTGATAAAGGTGTCCGGGTTTCCGGGAAAAATACGGTTCAAATTGATTTTATCCACGGTAGAAATCCGGCTTATAAAGCTAAAAGCGTCAAAATTCAAGGCCGGTACGCCAACAAAGGTTCCCGCCAGACTTTTGGGATCGAGACTATTTGCTATCTTTATGATAGCCTCCGCTCCCTCGTATTCATCGCCATGAGTGCAGGCGTCCACCAATAAAACCGGGCCCTCTTTTTCCCCCTGAATCGTAATGACAGGTATTGATGCCCATGAACCGTTGGGATAACGGGCAATATGCAGGTATCCTTCCTGTTTGCTGCCCTTTTGTCGGGTCACTTCATCCAATTCGACAGTTTTACTCATGTAATTACCTTCTCCCTTATCAATGTTTACTATTGCACCACCAATGAACAGTGGCGCTAATCGCGTTCTTTTACAATCAGCGCCACCGCTCATTGGAAATCGCACGATTTTTAGAAGTAGAAGGTCACCGATCCCACGATTAAGTTATTGACCTTTTGGTTAGGATTGGTAATAAATTTAATATTGTCGTATTCCAGCTGCAGCACCAAATTCTTGTACGGTACATAAAAATAGTCAAAGCCAAGGACATTCACCCCGTCGAAAGTATTGGCAACAGCACCTGCCGGGTCGGTGAGAATGGTTGTAAAAGATGCGCCTGAGCCAATATTGGCAGGGCCGGACACGCCGTCCGGCAAGTGGCGGTAAGACAAGCCCCAAGCCGAATCCAACGCCTTTTTCGGATTGACTAAAGTCCAGTTGTTTTGCGGCACCATATCACCGCCTTTAGTGTTGGACAGCAGCGAAACGATGTAGCCGGATTTATCCACACCGGCCGCGGTGTTTCTGGCTGCTTCAAACTGAAGCCCCATGCCGTTGCCGATATCCGCTAAGCCAAAGACAGAATAAATCTTCGTATTAGAGGTATTTTTAAAAACATAGGCGCCAATGTCATGGCCTGCATCAGGTTTAAAGCTCACCTGAGCAAAGGAAATCTCGCCGTGGCCGCCATAACCGCCCCAATTTCCTTCCGCTAACCGAAAGGTGGTAATACCTGAAGTGATTTTATACATGGCACTGTCAATGTTTCCGGTGGATCCGACAAACGCGCCTTTGCCGATGTACATATAGTTTCTGCCGACTTCGAGGGTACCGCCGAAGGTGTTATTGGCAATAAGCACCGAACGGTCGAAGGAAGCCGAGCTGGTATCGCTCGCTGTCTTCTCAAAATTGGACCTTGTCTGATATGCCCGGCCATAGTACATAAATTTGTTGTCGTCGCTGGCGGTATTGATCACCAAGCGAAGACGCTCGCCAAACCAGTTTGAATTGCTCAGGCTGCCGCCACCCCACGCGCCACCCTCGCCGGCCTTCAGGCTGGTGGTTCCGAAGAAAAGCTGCTGGGTGCCGGAGAAACGGACTTTGGTATTATCCTCCACCTTGGTCAGACGGGCATCGAGGGACTGCAACTCGGCCTTAAACTCGGCAGCCAATTTTTCGATCAACGCTTTTTGCTCGGCATTGGCTTGGTCTTCCTTGGTCATAGCGTTGGCGACGATCATGGCCATTTCATAGCGGGTCATCGTCCGGTTGCCACGGAAGGTTCCGTCACCATCCCCCTGGACGATGCCTGCCTTCGCCAATTCGCTCACGGCTTTGTAGGCCCAGTGATTCGCCGGAAGGTCGGAGAAAGCGGCGGCAGAGGCAACACCGGCAATGCTTGACACAAATACAAATACCATCAGAACAACAAGGGCTTTTTTCATGATTTTCCTCCTTCATGTTTCTTACTTATGAGCGCAAAAAGAAAAATTATAAGTTTCCTGATGTTACCTAATGATTTTCCTTGTCAAAGCTCATATCTATAGGCCTACTTCAAGAACTGCCTGCAGGTATATGGAAGGCACCTCCCTTCTTACCTATTCTTTTTTCGGCCGAAAGACCGGACAAGCTGACTATCTCCGTAAGAGCAATTTCTATGCCAGCCATTCCACGCGCTCCGAAAATCGGCCGGGCGTCCGGCGGTATCGGCAGCTATTGAGCTACAGCCCTTTCCTTCAGGTGAAAAGCCTGCCAGGGCCAAAGGGCATGTCCCCCCATATTTCACGCAAATCTCAGAGCATACTTTCTCAGGCACCTGGCCGGAAAATAATTTTCCTTCGCAAAACAATATTTTGGCGCTAAAATTGACAAATCGCGATCTTTCACACGACGCAGATCCATTCAGCAGGGGTTTAGCGGGTTGTTACTCTCCCGCTAAACCCCCAGCAATCCTGTTGCTTATCAAATTGCCTGCCATTCACTTCCCCTTGCCAGGAAAGGCGAAACCCTGCTTCATGTCTGCCAACATGAAACAGGGTTTCGGCGGAATCGACACAACCGGCTTATCCGGGGTGCCCTTACTTTCTTTTGCCAAATCAGATTTTGGGGTCGACACCGGTAATCGTCATCGCACAGCCCTTGTCGGTTCCGTCGGCGATGGTGCTTGGCCACTCCAGTTTAATATCCGCAAAGGGAGCGAAGGTCCCATAATCACCCCAACACAGCATATCCCGACATAATAGCCGCAACTCTTCCGGTGCTGCGCCCAATTCTTCAAACGCCTCAAGATGAGGGCATTCGTTGAAAATCTTCACCGCCTTCTCGTCGTTGAGCTCCACGATCTCTTGCCGGAAAACAAGCATGCCTCCTTTAGAAGTCTGTCCTTTCAGGACTTCCCGGGGAGATTTATCTACCCCTCCGATTTTGTGGGCAAGCTGATTGCCTTTGATGATGCCGAAATCCCAAGACGCCTCTTTCATGATTCTGGCTGCATCTATCCCGGGATACAACTCCCTGATCTTTTTCCATATGCAGTAATATATGATGGCTCTGTCTTTGATCGCTCCCTTCATCGCCACCCGGTATTGTTCTGCGGTAACAGCCTGTTCAAGTTTCAGGCTGTCCACAAAGTCCTTTATTTCTTGTTTTTCTTTTTCCACACTCATTTTTACGCCACTCCTCCTCTTTTACTGATCTTCCTGGCTGCTTCAGGCAACGTTACCCCACCACCGCACCGCCTTTGATGACCTTGCATACATTGCCCAGATTCGCGATATCGGTCAACGGGTTGTCATTGAGGATGATCATATCGGCGAGCTTGCCTTCCTCAATGCTGCCGAGACGTTCGTCCATTCCCAGCGCCTGGGCGGCATTTATGGTGCAGCTGGATATTACGTCCATCGGATTCATTCCGAGCTCAACCATGATCTTGGCCTCTGTCGTCACATCGTCGAGCGGCGTGTACGGAGCACCAGCGTCTGTGCCAAAAGCGAATTTCACCCCTGCTTTGAGAGCCTGGACAAATCGCGGGAGTTTTTCGGCATATACCTGTTTGGCCGATTCAACCATATAGCCGGCCAGGCCTGCCTTCACCCCCAAGGTGGATATCTGAAAATAAGGCTGAAAGGTTGGAACGACTACTATCTTGTGATTCAAAATAGCTTCAATGACCTCATCGTCCATAAATGTCGCATGTTCTAATGTATCCACACCGGCAGCAATAGCGTTCAGCATACTCTGCTTGCCGTGAGCGTGAGCCGCACTCCTGAGATTGTGCTTTTTTCCCTCGCTGATAGCTGCCTGCATTTCGTCCACGTCGAGTTCCGGCGCGCCCGGTATCTCATTGGGCCTGCCCAGTCCTCCGCTGGCCATCAGCTTGATAAAGTCAACCCCGGCATGGATCTGTTCCCGCGCAGCGCGCCTGGCTTCAATCGGCCCGTCAACCACCCGTCCTGTATAATGTCCGCCGGTTATTTTTATCGCCTGACCGGCCAGTATGCGAGGGCCGGAAAGCACTCCTTTCGCGATATAGTCACGCAATAAAAGGATCTCGTACTCTTTTGACCCGCAATCGCGCACCGTTGTTATTCCTTTTTTTATCATCGCCTGAGCGCTTTCTATCCCTTGCATCAACAGCTGCAGCGGGGTCGCAGCCGCCAAAGCATTCATGGGGTGGGCGCTGGCGTTCATCCCTAAATGGACATGACAATTGATAATGCCGGGCATGACTGCCTTACCGGCTGCGTCGATTACTTCATCGAACTGCTCGCCGGCCCACGAATCAGGCTTGGAGAGAACCTTCTCAATGATGTTGCCATGACAGATAATAGAGCAATCAGGAGTTTGATGGCCTTTTCCATCTATGACTAATGCGTTTTTTAACAATAGCCGCATGCTTCTATCCCCCATTTCTTAAATCAATTCGCAGGCACCAGCTTTGCTTTCTTCCAGCATGATCTGAAGGATGATTTCATCCGTATCGGTCATTCCCGGGATACTGATGGCCTGCAGATTTCTGACCGATTCTTCCGCCGTCGCCGATACAATCCCGTCCTTCGCCTCAACAATAACACCCTGGCGCGCCAGAAAAGCCGCCATGACGGCTTCTGCCGCCGATGTCGACAATTTAAGCGCGCAGCCTCCTTTTGCACCGTCGCAGATCATCCCGGTCAAGTTGCCGATCATGTTTTTTATCGCTCCGCCAATCTGGACTATATCACCGCCGATCATCCAGTTTATAGCCCCGGCCGCCCCCACGCCGGCGGCAATGGAACACCCGCATACAGGCGAAAGTTTGCCGGTCTGCTGTTTGACGTATGCGGTGACAATATAGCTTAGCGCAAGGGCCCGAATCATACGTTCCATCGTCAGCCCCAGTTCCTGAGCAACAATAATAACAGGAATGGACGCGCCCAGCCCCTGATTGCCGCTGCCCATGGTTGTCATGACCGGAAGATTTACTCCCGCCATTCTCGCATCACAGGCCGCCGCCACCATCATTCTCGCCCTGGTCAAAAGATCATCACCAATACAGCCTTGACTCATCAGCAATTGAAATCCGTGTCCTAATCCCAGCCCCGACTTCAGTTCCAATCCCTTTTCAGCAATTAACAGATTCATTTTTACCCCTGTTTCCAGAAAGCTGATATCACCGAGGGGAACCGTTTCGATAAAACTTACGAACTCCTTGATGGCAAAGTTGGTGATGTCTCGCACTTTCGCAGCGGAGTTCACAGCATTTCCTGTCGAAACATCTTCCCCATTTACAACGACTCTGGTTATGTTCGTATGACCTCCGGCAACTTCAACTTCAGCCCAGCCCCGGCTCCCCTCGACCCGGGCCCTGATAAAGAACTCCGTTGTTTTTTCCAGGGCGACTTTTACCTGTCCCTGCGCAACCAAACAGCGGGCGGCTTCGAGGTCAGCCGCACTTAGCCTGTCAAACAGTTCAAGCCCCCTTTCCGGCTCGGCCAGAACCGCGCCAAGGGCCGCCGCCATGATCAAGCCTTTTTCATCGGTATTGGGAATAGTCACCCGCATAGCGTTTTTGAAAACACCGGGACTCACCCGAGCTTCGACTTTTTCGATTTCCCCACCCAAAATGCGGGACGCGCGAGCAGCCGCAAGAGCCACTGCTCCAGGCTCCGTACAGCCAAGCGCCGGTTTTACTTCTTCTTTCAGCAAAGAAATCAGCATTTCTTCGTCCATCTGCATCCCCTCCTGAAACAACTTAATTTGCAAATATCATGCCAAAGCAGAAGTCAACAAGCCTCCGTGCAACAAACTCTGTCCTGCGACAGCCGGACCTGATGTATGTTGCAAAACAGCAGATACGGCAATAAAAAAACCTCCAAATCTGACTCCCGCAAAGGAGAAGCAGCTTCAGAGGCCTGCCTTTATATGTTTTTTCAGGCATTGGGGATTTTTATCACGGCAATTGCTATTTACAAATTGCGATTACTTCAATTTCAACCAAAGCATCCTTGGGCAACCGGGCAACTTCAAAGCAGGCCCGGGCAGGGCAATCCTTGGAAAAATATTCAGCATACACACTATTCATTGTCGAAAAGTCGTTCATGTCTTTGATAAAAACAGTGGTTTTGACGACATCATTTAAGCTACTGCCGGCCTGCTCCAAAATAGCTTTGACGTTCTCCAGGGATTGCTTGGTCTGGGCGACAATGCCGCCTTCGGCAAATTGCCCGGTGCCAGGAACTACCGGTATTTGGCCGGACACAAATACAAATCCATTGGCTTTGATGGCTTGGGAATACGGGCCGATTGCGCCTGGGGCTTTATCGGTATTTACAACCTGTTTCATATGTAGGCTCCTTTTTTGATATTTTTTTATCATGATAATATTTTATTATCATTTATTTTGTATTATAATCAGATAACGGCCCCCTGTCAACCGGAGGGTTCGAATCTGTCCCAGATAACTCTGCATTTTATCTTGATGATAACCTTTTATGAAAGGCGTAAGCGCATTTTTAATATAAGGATGGTTTTACGATGATGACACTACAGGATTATATTCCACTTGTCACTTTTCTTGGACAGGCTTTGGGACCCAATTGCGAAGTCGTTTTGCATGATCTGACCGATCCCAACAATGCCATCATCGCAATCGCCAACGGTCATATCAGCCAGAGAAAGGTAGGCGGTCCAACCACCGACCTTGCCCTCAAGGTTTTGAAAGATGGCTTGAATGAAGGGAAAGATTTTATCGCCAACTATCATGCCCGAATCAAAAACAACAACCTCTGTCGATCTTCGAGCTTTTTTATAAGAGACGAAAACAACAATATAACAGGAGTACTCTGTATTAATCAGGATATCACCAATTTTGTAGTGGCAAGAAGGCTGTTGGATGATCTTATTCGTTGCGAAGAGCAGCCTCAGCCTCCTGAGAGAACAGAGTCCGATGTTGTTGATATTTTCGAGAATCTCCATTCTTCCCTTGATGATGTTTTAACAGCTGTTATTGATAATGTGCTTAACGAATATGAGGTCCCTCCTGATCGTATGTCCCTGGAAGAAAAGGTCGGCGCGGTGAAACAGCTGAATGATAGCGGATTATTCCTGCTTAAAGGCGGGGTGAGTGAACTGGCCAGGCGCATGCACATATCGGAGCCGACTGTGTACCGATATCTGAATAAGATAAAGGAATAGGCCTGGCCCGCACTAACACAAAACAACAAAAAGAAGCCTTGCAAAAGTTCACTGAACTGATGAAAGGCTTCTTTTTGATCTTCTTAACCGATTGCCGGCGGCGACACTGGCTACCGCCAGCTCATAATGTAATCCGTCTGGACTAACCCCCACCGCCTGAAACAAAACGTCTTACCCGGGAAGAATGGCGCTAAAGAGCGAGGACCCCGCCCGTCCCAGATATACGGCGCAACCAGTGGCTGGAACGCTCAGCCCGACGATCAGCCAAAGATTCGCACCTGCAAACCCTTGGTAAAGATACAGAGCAAATATCGCCAGCGACAAAATCTGAAAGATGATCGCGACAATTATTTTATTGATCAGTAAAGGAGTGGAAAGCTTTTTAAAGCGCATTTTACCGTCAAACAGCCCAGTGAGTATTCCTCCCAGCACCGTCACCGGCAAAGCGAAAATCGCCAACTTGGCAACTATGAGAAACTCGGCCCGCAGGGAGTCGTTCACCAGCAGGGACAGCAACGGCATGATCAGAATCAGAAGAAGAAACACCTGCGGAAAATGCACGGATATCGGATGAAGATGCTGGTCCAGAATGAATCGTCGTCCTGGCGAAATAGTAATATCCGGTTCAAATACGACTTTCGGAATGCCGCAGGCCGGACATTTATCCTTAAGGTTCGCCTCGTCCATAACGTACCCGCAGGCTTTACAGCGAACGTATTTTTTCACGACATACCCTCCTTCGGCGATGATATCGTTCCGGGAGTTTCCCCGGCCAGCCATTTTGTTGCCGCATAATCGAGCGGCAAGGTATCCAGCGCCGCTTTCTGCCAGCGGGGGACGGCGGCAAGCTGCCGCAAGTCGGCTGTTTTTATATACCCATGGCAAGTCAGGCATATCCCCACAGACCACCCGGGAAACTCATCGGCCGTCAGAACCTTCAGTCGGTCCGGCTGCTCTTCGCCGCAACAGGTGCAGCCAAGTCTTTTATAACGCCAAGAGGTCAAACAAGCTCCACAGATCAGCATCCGGCGGCCCCCTTCTTTGTCAAAGCAGCTAAACGCGGGATCGGCGCCGCAGACCGGGCAGTGTCGCTTGTTCCAGCCGTCCACCGATGCAGCCTCAGCAACCGCTGCACCCGTCCTGGCCAGCGCCGTCTGGCAGGAAAGGTGAATATAAACATCGCCGAGTTCAGCTTCTATTCCGCATCCTTCCAAGCCGCCAGGGGCAGACTGCTCGGACAAATATTCTGCCACCAGTTGTTCGGCCGTTGAAAGGAGGAGAGTTTTGCCCTCGCAGGCACTGACCACATCCACCAACAGCAAAGCCGCCTCCGCCACAGGAAAATCCGCTTCGTCCAAGGCCGGCTCCCCGGCCGCCAGACGCTGCTGCCACCTTTGCCGCAAAGACGCATCTGCCGGCAACGGTCCGAGCTTCGCGACCGCCTTTTCCAAACTGATCAGGATAGGGGCAATATCTCTGCCAGTTTTCATTTCATAGTCTCCTTCTGCGTCATTTCACGGTACCATTTGGCATGGTGAGCTCTGGCAAACGACCGTTTCACCGAACCATACAGCATGCCGTTAATAGCCTCCTTGGAGCCTGGATGCACGAGGCCCAGGTACATATGGCCAATGACCACCGCCGTCATCGACAACGCTGCCAGATCGTGCAGCGGATAAGCCCAGCGAACGATGTCCAGCGGTATCGAGTCTGCGAACCACATCATCAACCCGGTGACCGTCAAAACGGTGCCGACGGTCAGAACCAGCATCGAGTCGATTTTCTCGCCGGCGTTGAAACGCCCCTGCTCCGGCATATCGGGATGGCCGCCGAAAAACTCCTGGGGAAATATTTTCAAAAAGGCGATATCGTCCTTGTCCCAGGTGGTGATATCCCTGATCCAAGCCACGAAGGCCGGCCAGTTGCCGAAAATCAGGACAGGTATCGAACCCAGTGCGAAAATTACCGCCGCGACGCGATGAACAATCCGGGCCCCCTGGACTCCGCCGAACAGATGGGCCAAAAAGCTGAATTTCGGCGAAAACACAACCAGCCCTGTAAATAAGAGGGTAAAGAACGTCGCTGCGTGCACCCAGTGAGCGATCCTTTCGGTGCCGGAGAATCGCTTGATGCGATCGTTATCCATTCTTTTCAACCCCCTTCTTGTCTGTTGGAGCGGCGTCATAAGGATCGGCCTGTCCCCGCGTTTTGATATAGCCGATGGCAGTGGCCAGCAGCGCCCCGCCAATAGCCAAGCCCCCGAACGGACGGACGAACTTTTTCCACAGGTCCACAGACACCGGAACATGGGGATCACCAGGCAATCCATAGAACTCGGGCGGCCGCAGCATGATATAGGTGAAGTTGATGCCATTGAGGTTTTGACCGTCATAAAGAACCGCCCGGGTATGGACCGGCTTGATCTGTTCGTAGCGACTACGGGCCATGGTCATGATCTGGTCGCGCGGGCCGTATACCAGTGCCTCCGGCTGACAGGTCTGGACGCAGGCCGGTTTCAGGCCGTTGGCTACCCGCTCCGGACAACCGGTGCATTTATAGGATTTTTGCGTTTTGGGGTTCACCCGGGGTACGTTGAAAGTGCAGTTGGTCACACAAAAACCGCAGCCGATGCATTTGGCGTGATCGATGACGACAAAGCCGTATTCGGTATGAGAGATGGCGTCCTGCGGGCAGGCCTTTTCACAGGCCGCCTCGCCGCAGTGCATACACTGCTCTTTGCGGAACAGCCACTCCATCTTATTATTTTCCCGCACTTCCCGGAACGCGATGAAAGTATACGTGTTGGGATCGAAGGTGGGATGGGTCTGGTAGCTCCTGAAGTAGGGCAGCTTTTCTCCAGGCAGCGTATTCCACTGTTTGCAGGCTACCGAGCAGGCCTGACAGGCGGTACATTTCGAAGCATCATAGAGTACGCTCATTCTGTCGGCCATATTATCTCACCTTCCTGACATTAACCAGTTGAGCCTTGTATTCCGGTGTTCCCGCCGCCGGGTCCAGCGCTCCGTGGGTTAACGAGTTGACACTCGGACCCGTGGCCAGACCGGCGAAGCCCCAACCGTACGGCATGCCCACGGTATGGGTCTCCTTGCCATTGATCAACAGCGGCTGAATGCGCTCGGTAACCATCGCCATGACCTGGAGAGAATTGCGGGCTGAGAGCAACTCTACAATCTCACCGTTCTTGATACCCAGCTTTTTGGCCAGAACATCTCCGATTTCCAGAAAAGCCTCCGGCATGCACTCGACCAGCCAAGGGAGGTTGCGGCTCAGCGATCCGCTGCAGAAGTGCTCGCAGCCGTCGGTGTAACTTGTCAGAACATAGGGGAATTGGTCGCTGCCGCCAAGGTCAGGCTTGTCCTTCAATCCTCTGCGGGCCTGAGCCACCGGATTGGTCGCCACCTTCGGATGCAGGATGTTGCCAGTGGGACTTTCCATTGGCTCGTAAAACTCCGGCAACGGGCCATCGGGGGTGGTACCGGACACCACGGTCGGCATCGCGGCTCCGACCGGTTTATTGGCATACGGGGCGGTGAAAAGGCGTCCCATCTGTTCGGCCGTCATCCGGAAGGCCGGTTTTCCTTCCGGTGTATCGGGCCCTTTGGTCCGGTCGATGACGTCGGGAATATCATTGCCGCCCCATTGCCCCTTGACAGTATCCCAGGCAATCAGCTGATGCTTGGCATCCAGCGGTCTTCCCTGGGCGTCGCAGGAAGCACGGTTATAGAGAATACGGATATTGCCTGGCCACGAATAGGTCCAGCCGGGAAAAAGCCCAAGTCCGCTCGGATCTTCCCCTCCCCGGCGCGCCGCGAGATTGCCGCTTCCATATACCCCGGAATAAATCCAGCAGCCGCAGGAAACCTCGCCTATCGGAGCGGCCAGGTACTCGCCCAAACTGGCGATAAGTTTGCCGGATTTGACATTGTAACCGTTGATTTCCTGTAACACTTTGGCCGGATCGGGCTCTTCACCGTAATCCCAGCTGGCGCGGAGAATCGGCAAATCCTTGGGGTCGGTGCTGTCGGCATAAAGTTCACGGACCTTGCGGAAGATCATGGTGAAGATGTCCAGATCGGAATGAGCCGACCCTTCCGGTTTGAGGGGCGCTGTTTTCCACTGAATCCAGCGGCCGCTGTTGGTAAAGCTGCCGGCCTTTTCGTAAAGAAACGCCGCCGGAAGACAGATGACCTCGGTCTGGATTTCCTCCGGCTTTACGTTAGGAGCCTTCCAGAAAGCCGCCGTCTCGGTTTCAAACAGTTCAAGATTAACCAGCAGGTCCAGTTTGCTCAGCCCGGTGGCAACCATCTCATTGTTGGGAACACTGACCATCGGATTGATGGCAGTGCTGATGAGGAGCTTGAACTGCCCGCGGGCCATGTCCTCGATCATGGGAATATAGGTGATGGCCTTGCCGCTCTGCATGCGCGGCAGATACTCATAGCAATAGTCGTTGGCTTCGGTGGCGTAATCGCCGAACCAGGCTTTTAAAATCGAGATCAAGTGCTTACGGTATGTGCTGCTGTATTTTTGACCATATACGCTTGTATCTGTATCGACGTCAAAGGGTGTGGGGATATATCCAGGCAACGTGGTAGCCAGGTTGGATAGATCTGTCGATCCCTGCACGTTTGGTTCGCCCCGGAGAGCGTTGACGCCGCCGCCGCATTTGCCGATATTGCCCAGCAGGAGCTGGATGATGGCATAGCAGCGAATCCCCTGGGTAGCGGTGGTATGCTGGGTCATTCCCAGGGCATACATAATCGTTCCCGGCCCTTGTTTGGTAATGATGTCGGCAATCTGCCTGATGGTATCTGCCGGAATGCCGCTGATGGCGGCAGCGGTTTCCAGCGTATAGCGGCTAAAATGCTGTTTCATCAGGCTGAACACCGTTCCAGACTCGTCCAGTGACGCCGCTTTGGCCGGGCGGCCGTTTTCATCCAGCACATAACCCCAGGTGTTCATGTCATAGCTGGTTTTACTGCTGTCGAAGCCTGAAAATAAGCCTTCGTTAAAAGCAAAATTCGGATTGATCCTGCAGGACGCATTGGTAAAATTCAGGAGATACTCTTTATCATAGCGGTTATTTTCAAGAATATAGCTGATGATCGCGCCAAGATAAGCGATATCGGTGCCTGGCCGAATCTGGGCAAAAAGATCCGCCTTGGCGGCCGTCCGCGTGAACCGCGGATCAACTACGACGATTTTGGCGCCCTTGGCCTGAGCCCGCATCAAATATTTCATGGCGATCGGATGATTTTCGGCAGCGTTAGAGCCGGCAACCAAGAACCAATTAGCGTTTTCCAGATCCGTCCAGGAATTGGTCATGGCGCCCCGGCCGAAAGAGGGTGACAAACTTGTCACCGTAGGGGCGTGTCAGACCCGGGCCTGATGTTCGTTATAGTTACTTCCCATCAGGCGGAGGAATTTTTGCACCACATAGCATTCTTCGTTATCCAGCTCGGCCGAGCCCAGAACGCCAATGGCGTCGGTGCGGCGGGCGCCGGCGATCCAATTGGTATCGCGGACTTGTTTAATCTTGCGCCCAATTTTGTCGATTGCCGCTTCCCAGGAGATTTCCTGCCAGTCCTTGCCACCCGGGGGACGGTACAGCGGTTTGAGTATCCGCCGCGGATTGTCCCGTACCTGCCCCAGCGCCGCCCCTTTCGGGCATAAACTGCCTTTATTGGTCGGATGATCGGGGTCACCCTCCAAGTTGATCAACTGACCGTCACGGACATGCAGGATAATTCCACACCCGCCGGAACAAAAGTGACAAATGCTCGGAAACTCGGCTGCGTCGCGAATCTTCAGCTGGAACCCCGTCGCCCGGGCCTGGTCGATGTCAAAGCCCAGACCTGATGCCAATACTCCGGCGGTTGAAACAGATAGTTTTATGAACTGCCGCCTGGATATCGTCATGGGACATGTCTCCTTTCCTAACTTAGCTTTTTATTAAAATAGTTATTTATTAACTATTATTTTCCCCAAGGTGATGGTAGGTATTGGGTTCTTTCATCAACGCTGCCATAAGATGTACGGCACCTCAAGGGGCACCGCGACTCCAGGGTAGTGCGGAATAATCCGCACCGTATAATCGGATATCGGACGTTCACCATCCGTCGTTGCACCATACACATAACCTCCGGCGGCTCCCGTCAGCTGGCGCAGTCGCGGCATTACCTGTATAACCGGGCCCCCATCAACGGCATCCTCAGCGTAAAGCTCCACTTGCACCGCTTCCGGGTCAAGTTCGTTCAGATAAATCTGCACTTCAAAGATAAACTTGCCAAAATTTCCAACCACACTCATTTCACCAAAGCGCAGACTGTGCCAATTTTCTTTGATGGCAAGCAGCCAGTCCGCGATCTGCGCTCCACCTTTAGAGGATCGTTCGCGGTAAGCGGCGGCGGCCGGAAGATAGCGTTGCTCAGTGTATTCGCGCACCGCCCGATTGGCGGAAAACTGCGGTGTGAGGCGGGCCATGCTTTCCCGAATCCGGGCCAGCCAGGCAGCGGGAATCCCTTTCTCGTCCCGGCTATAAAATTCAGGGATGACCTCGTGCTCCAGCAAATGATACAGCGCCTCTGCTTCGAAAGCATCCCGGGCCGGATAGTCATCATGTTCCCGGCCATCTCCCAATGCCCAGCCGACCTCCGGCGTGTAGGCCTCTGCCCACCAACCGTCGAGTTCCGACAAGTTGAGGCCGCCATTTACGAGTATCTTCATGCCACTCGTCCCGCTGGCTTCCCAAGGCCGCCGCGGTGTGTTCAGCCAGACGTCCACCCCCTGCACCAGCTGCTCGGTCAACAACATATCATAGTCACTGAGAAAGATCACATGGGAGCGGACCTCGGGGCGTCGGATAAAATGCGTCCATTCCCGAATCATCGCCTGCCCCGCCTGGTCTGCCGGATGGGCTTTGCCGGCCAGAATGAGTTGTACCGGACGTTGCGAATTGGTTAAAAGACGAAGTAACCGCTCAGGATCATGCAAGAGTAAGTTTGGCCTCTTGTAGGTCGCAAAGCGCCGCGCAAATCCCAGTGTCAAGACGTTGGGGTCAAACAGATGTCTCGTAGCGTCAACTTCTTCCCGCTGCGCTCCCGATACGGCCAACTGGCGAGCGAGCCGTTCGCGGGCGAATTCTACGAGAGATTTTCGGGCGTCGGTGCGCAACTGCCAAAGCCGTGTGTCGGTGACGCGGCGAATATCCTGTTCCAGGGTTTCCGCCTCTCCCGACCATCGGTCTTTCCCGCAGGCCTCAGTCCAAAGCTCATCAGCCAACTTTGAGGTCCAGCTGGGTGTGTGAACGCCGTTGGTAACATGCCCGACGGGTACTTCCTTCTCCGGCCAGCGGGGAAAGAGCGGGGCAAGGATGTGACGGCTCACTTCCCCATGCAGGCGGCTCACTCCATTGACCACTCCGCTCCCGCGCATCGCCAAATAGGCCATGTTGAAACTTTCTGATGAATCTTTCGGATTCTGGCGCCCCATGGCCAAAAAATCTTCAAATTTAAGACCAAGTCGATTTTCGGCATAACCGCGAAGGTATTGTTCGATTAGGTCGGGAGCAAAACAGTCAAAGCCAGCGGCCACCGCGGTGTGGGTTGTAAAGATATTCCCCGCCCGGGTGACGGTCAGGGCCGCTTCAAAGGACAGCCCTGTATCAAGCATAAAACTGCGGGCACGTTCCAGGATAGCAAACGCCGCGTGTCCTTCATTCAGATGACAGACCTCCGGCTTAAGGCCGAGTACTTGAAGCAAGCGCCATCCGCCTATGCCGAGACTAAGCTCCTGCTTGAGCCTCAGTTCCGGCCCGCCGCCATACAGTTCACTGGTAATTCCTCGATGTGCAGGGAAATTCGCCGCGTCATTGCTGTCCAGCAGGTACAGCTTCGTTCTGCCGACTTGGACCTGCCAAACGCGCAACCATACAGAGTAGCCAGGCAAGGCGATCTCCAAACGCAGCCACTCGCCGTTTGCCTGGCGCACCGGCGTGATAGGCAACTGTCCCGGGTCATTGTACGGAAAGAGGGCCTGTTGAGCTCCGTCCTTGTCGATCACCTGGCGAAAATAACCTTGCTGATAGAGGAGTCCCACGCCGACCACAGGCACGCCCAGGTCGCTGGCGGCTTTGAGCTGATCACCGGCCACATTGCCGAGCCCACCTGAGTAAATGGGCAGCGCTTCGCTCAACATAAATTCCAGGCTAAAATACGCGACGCAGGTCAGGGGCGCCTGAGGATAATGCTCTAGAAACCACGCCGGCTCTTCTGCAACCTTTCGTTTAGCCTGCACCATCTCGTCCACCGTTTGCTGGAACACGCGATCGGCCATCAAGCGCTCAATCCGATCGCGCGATACCGTCTGCAGGACAACCCAGGGGTTATGAGTGATTTCCCACAGGGTAGAATCCAGCTGTCTCCATATTTCGTCTGTCGCGTGATTCCACGACCAGCGCATATCCAAGGCCAGCTCCGCCAAGGCATCAGATCCTTCGACTGCTATGGGCAGACGACCGCATGCAGGGCAAGTGACCGGTGTTTGTGTACTCATGGCTTCTCCTCCGAATCGTTCTGAACCGAATCTTCGTATAATCCCCATCTAAAAACTACTCATTCATCCTTGTGCCTCTTGCCTGCCCTGATGTACAAGACAGCACCGTTACCTCGGATCTTTAAGCCCCAAATCCTACGCGTGCAGAAGACACAATACCGTTCTGGGCGACGACTGCAATCGGGTACTTACCGCCGCCAATCACCGCACAGCCGCTTTCAACCACAGCGCCTGGACCTATTATGGCTTGCTCTACACGAGCACCATTCTCCACACGGGCTCCGGGCATTATTATCGAATTCCTTACTTTGGCCCTGGCCCCAATGTACGTCCCGGGGAAAATAACCGAACCTTCTATTTCGCCCCGGAGAAATCCCCTGCCACCAATGATCAATTTCTTTTGTCGTTCAAAGGATACTAGGTTTGGGGCAACCCCTGCCAAGGTGGAATGGATAGGCCATCTCGCATCATCGATGTCAAAGCCCGGCGGTTCCGACAGCAAATCCATGTGAGCCTGATAGAAACTTTCAACAGTTCCTACATCTTTCCAGTATCCGTTGAAAGGATACGCATACAGCCTCTCACCTTGCCCCAACATCGCCGGGATGATATTTTTGCCAAAGTCATGGGCAGAGAGGAGGTTGGCTTCATCCCACTCCAGATAACGCTTTAATTTTGGCCAGGAAAACACATAGATCCCCATGGAAGCAAGGTTACTTTTCGGCTGAATCGGCTTTTCGGTGAAATCGGCGATGGATCCGTCGGGATTTGTTGCCATGATCCCGAAGCGGGACGCTTCTGACCATGAAACTTCCATAACAGCAATGGACAAGTCGGCTCTGTTTTCCTTGTGATGTCTGATAAACAAGCTATAGTCCATGTTGTAGACATGATCACCGGATAAAACGAGAACGTATTCTGGCGAGAATTTTTCGATAAACTCTATATTCGCGAACACGGCGTTGGCTGTACCTGTATAGGACGAAAGCCCGTTTCGCGGCGGCAGGGTTTGAATGATAGAATGGGTCTTTGCCGGTTCTATCGAGGTGCCTGAACCAATGACGTTTTCAATTTCTAAAGCCTTTTTCGCGGTAAGTACTCCGATGGTATTGATGCCGGAGTTGATACAGTTACTCAACGAGAAATCAATCAGTCGGTATTTCCCGCCAAATGGAATCGCCGGTTTAGGAATCTGGGTGGTAAGCGCCGCCAGGCGACTCCCCTGTCCCCCCGCTAAAATCAGGGCAATGCACTCTTTGTTGCTCATATCGACTCATCCCTTTCAGGTAATATAAGGCAAGGTGTCACACTCCATAACGGACAAGATCCCCGGCAAGAGGCAACCACTCACTGGATCACTCATCCCGCGCTTTTCTATATATTTAGCAAAATACGTGCCAATACCCCGATTACCGTAAAATGGCGAATAAGGGAATCCTTTGGCAAACAACTGTACGAAAACGGACACCAATAAGTCTGTTACAATGCAAATCATGCACACTTGTGCCCAACCAGATCGCCAGATTCTGTCCGCCAGGAATAGTCACTATCGCTCCCCCTATTGCTGTCGCCCGAATTGGCAGCAACCCCGACTGACAATGACAAACGAAAAAGAGGCCTCTCAAAAGTTCA
>JARLHY010000096.1 GCA_031292015.1 Negativicutes bacterium
CTTGTCCTCTACGCCGCCGGACACCTTTGCTGGCCTTGTTATGAAAAAAGGTTGCGAAGAGAAGAAAACCCGGCAGATGACACGCGGAAAGGGATTTCCGCAACGGAACTCTTATCCGCATCCGGGCAGCTTTGCTGCCGAAAACGGCGTAGGCTATCGTCCGTAGCGAAGGAAATCCCCTCCCGGTTCCGTCTACTTGTCTACAACCTGGGAGAACGGACTTCGCAGTCCGTTCTCCTTCATCCTGGTTCGGGATCTGTCAATTTACATTGACGACAAACCAGACACTGTTCACATTTTGGCCTTTGACGTCGCCGTCAGCCATGTCTTTGACGAAATAGTAGAGCGGCCAGCCTTTGAACGTGGTTTGTTTCATGCCGTCCGCCCGGGTAATCATGCCGAAGTCGGTGGCGTCCAGATTGGAGGGAACTACTATTTGCCCGGCATAAAACGCCGGCCAGTTAGCTGCGACCTGACCCATGGTGGTGCTGGCTCCGGGGACATCCTTGGTAAAATAGTAGAGGGTTCTGCCCTGACTGTCGACAAGGTAGTTGCCCAAGCCGGGGGTTTGGGCGGTCATGACGGTGTAATCCGGCTGGGCCAATCCAGTCGAGGCCGTCGCCACCAGGAACAGGCAGATAAGGAAAAAGGTAATCGCCAGCATTTTCTTTGTCATAGAAATAACCTCCCTATTTTTATTGATCGCTCGCCTAGCGCATTTGTTGACCAGTCGGCGCTGTCGTCAGCTTTATACCGAAAAGTCCGGTTGTACCTTTTCGCACACCCTGACGTGCACCCTGGCCTTGAGCCGTTTTTGCTCCTGAAAGTCATCCGGGACCGCATTCCCCCGTGCCACGGCAACACTCCTTTATCCTTTGCTGCTCTCTTTCGTTCAAACAGCTGGTTTCAGATTTTATTAATGCAAGAAAAGTGCCAGCTAGTCTAGAATCCGCTTTATTGTACCCTTAGAGGCAATTTTCGAACAGGGGCTCTGTCAGCACAAAAAAATGGCCGCCTGATACAGGCGACCATTTTTTGCTTCAACACCCCAGACCTTAGACTCATTTCTTCAGTCTGTAAATTTTCAACGGTCTTCCGACTGAGCCGTATTTCTGTTCCATGTCAACCAAGCCGCTCTCGTGTAGGTAGTCAAAATAGTTTCGCACCGTAACCTTTGAAAAACTCAGTGCCATGGATACTTCCTGAATAGTGATCTCATTGCCTGCCTGTCGTTTTAAAAAGGATACGATCTGGTTCAGGGTACCCCGATTCAAGCCTTTCGGCAAATCCTGCAGCAGGTCAATAGAGGCATCGGGCCAGCCGTTTTCGTCTTCTTTAGGACAATCCTGATTCTCTTCCGGCTTAGAACGTCCCGCCTGTTCCCGTTCCGCCGGCTGCAGCGGCTCACCCACCGGGTCAGGAGCCTGTTGCCGGACCTCCGGCGCGCGATCGGGGTCCGAAGTGAGGGCCGCGGGAGTCTCCCGCCTGGGTCCACCGACGGACCGGGCGACGAAAACCCGGGTAATCAGCCCTGCCAGCATGATCAGCCCAAGCCCCGACCAACCTAATGTTTTAAAGGAATCATAAAAAACGGTGTCATAAACCAGCGTCGGCACACCTACGTACAATACGCCGATGATCTCGCCGTATTCGCTTTTTATCGGTTTGTAGGCGGTCCGATAAACCGTGCCTGCCAATTCGGCCCGGCCGGTATGGTAACCGCCGAATTCCAGGGATTTGCTTATCACTTCATAAGGCGCGTAAACGCCGATCGCCCTGCTGCACTCACCCTCCGGCACGGTGGTTGCCACGCAGATGTTCCTCAGGAATATGACACAGGCATCCCCGGTCAGGCCTTTGATGTCATCGACCACCGAATGGTTATTGCTTATCTGGGTCTGTCCCTTATAAAGCTCCCCGTCTTTGACATTCCAGTGACCCGGATATCTCAGATCAAGAATTGCCTGGGTTACCTCAAGATCGGTGATTGCTTTGACTTCCTCAGCTTTCCAGGCCGCAGTTTCCACCCGGAAATAAAAAACAAGCATAAAACTCACGGCCAAAAAGACCGCTATCCCCATCACCAGAAATGAAACCCGCTGTTTTAGTGAAAGCATTATATCATCCCCTAGCCGGTGAAAGTCCTGCTTACCTTATCATTACCGGGTCCCTGCTTCTTTGCATAAACTTCACGTTATGTTACATTATACCACGAATCCTATTTTCAATATATTCCGCTTTATTATTATAATCGGACCAAAACTTGACTGATTTTTACGAATCGTCGCTTTTGGCGTTTTTGCTTTTCTTTTCTCCTGATCGATGCGGTTCCGCCCCGGTTAAATTAGTAAACCGAATAAAATTAATAAAAAAAGTTGTTTTTAAATTTTCCTTTTATTGCCGATCAACCGCCCAGAGGCTAAGATACGATTAAGACATTGTGAATAAATGTACTTTGTCTTTTAGCGCCAAATCACCCCTGAAGTGGTGAGCACTATTAATTAAGGAAAGGAGGACCATAAAGGATGAACCAAGTTACGAACATGCCGGCTTCGGAACAGGAAGGGAAATCGCCCGGCGGGTTGGCCCGATTTCTGGCAATCATTCACAGCAAAGGGATCACACTGTTCTGCCGCTTATTCGTCGGCGCTTTGTTTGCCATCGGAGCCGTAGCCAAGCTGCAGGATATCAGGCAATATTCCGTCAACGCAGTTTATGAGTACGGACTCCTCCCGGTCGAACCAGTCGATATTGCCGCAGCTTTCGGGTATGTATTGCCCTTCCTGGAGCTCGGCGTGGGTCTGGCATTGCTGTTTGGCCTGCTTACGAGGCTGGCGTCGCTGGGCGGAGCGCTCCTCGGCCTGTCATTTGCCGCGGGAGAGGGGATTGTGCTGCTTCAGGGCAGGGACATCAACTGCGGCTGTTTCGGCGGGCTCGTCGGCACAATGATGTCGGTAACCATCTACCTGAGTGCGTTTATGGTGATATTCGGGCTGTTGGTCTACACATCGCCGAACCGCAATTTCTGTTCCTTAACCAATGTCTTTTTTAAAGACCGTCCAAACATTCCTAAAATACTTCGTTCCTTATCCTAATCCACAAAAAAGGAGGCATACGCTTGATGCGTAAAACAGAGCACCGACAGTTTTTGGCGTTTATCATGATTGCAGTGTTCATGGTCGCAACGTTTCCGCTCTACGGTTGCGGATCATCGAAGGTGGAAACAGCCAGAGAATGGACGCTGGTCAATCCTCTGGGCGTTGTCCAATCGCAAATCATCAAAATAAACGCCCATCCCACGACCCTTGAGGGCAAAACGGTTGTCCTGCGCTGGAATGGCAAGGAGAACGGCAACAATTTCCTTGATGAGGTGGCTGTTCAGCTGCAGCAGAATGTGAAAGATGTCCGCATTGTCAAGGTATACGAGACAATGCCCGAATCGGTAGGCTATAGTCCTGCCGCGGTGACGCCGGAAGTGGTGGCAAAGATCAAGGCTCTTAAGCCTGATATCATCATTTCCGGCCAGGCCGATTGAGGGAGCTGCACAGCACAGCTGGTAGTTGACCAGCTTAAATTCGAGGCAGCAGGCCTTCCCACGGTCACGATTGCAACAACGGATTTCATCAAGCTTGCGGAGCAAGCATCCATGGATTTCTCCGGTTCCAAAATCAGTTTTGTAGTTGTCAAGCATCCCATGGGCGGTATTGGCAAAGAATCGGTAGCCGCCAAAGCCAAAGCTGCTTTCCCGGAAATTCTCGAAGCAGCTACCAAGTGGGCGCCCACGGCGGTGGATGAATCGGCCCTGAAACAAGCGCCGTCTTATCCTGCTCCCACTTTCACCTTCAAAGGCACCTCCGCCGAATTAAATCAGATGTTTATCGACAAAGGTTGGTCCAACGGGATTCCGATCATTCCCCCGACTCCGGAGAAGGTTGCCACAATGCTGAAAGGCACGACGCGCCAACCGGATGAAGTGGTATGGATAGTTCCACCGCGCAAAGGTGTTGTGACGGTGGAGCTGGTGGCGACCTACGCCGTTATGGCAGGCTGCAAACCTGCTTACATGCCGGTCATCCTCTCAGCCCTGGACGCCATGAAGGACCAGGCCTTTAACTGGCAGGCCCTGACGACGACTACTCACCCGAACGCCCCCCTGATTATGGTGAACGGACCGATAGCGAAAGAAATCGGTCTTGCCTCCGGCAGAGGAGCGATGGGCGGAGGTTACCAGGCCAATACATCGATTGGATATGCGATAGCCCTGATCACCGACGTCGTCGGCGATTCCAGGCCGCAGACCAACGACAACACGGCCCAGGGATGGGCTGGCAATGCCATCGCCACGGTTGTGGCGGAAAACATTGACGAAAGTCCCTGGAAGCCGTTCAGCATCGATAAGGGTTTTGGTCCGGAAGACAGTACGGTTACTGTTTTCTCCGGCGGCCCTCCCCTGAATATCGCCGATCATACCAGCAAGACGATTGACGGCGTGCTGCGGGCCTTTGCCGATACGGTGACTTATGCCGGGCAAAACACGGCCTGCGGTGTCGACCGGGATGTGATCCTGGTGATCAACCCCGAGTTCGCGAATCTGTTTAATGATGCCGGCTTTACCAAAGAAAAACTTCAGGTTTGGCTGTGGGAGAATGCCCGCAAACCTGCCGGCGCTTATCCCGATCTGTGCGGGGTCAACGCGGCAAAGACGCTGGGCATCCCGGTGGACGACAGTACACCGGTGCCGACGGTCAGCAAGCCGGAACACTACAAGATATTTGTCGCCGGCGGTCAAGGTAAACACTCACAGTACTGGCCTGGCTTCACCCTTTTCAACAATCCGAACTCACAGGCCCAAACAGTCGTTACTGTCAAAGTGCAGAAGTAACTGGAAAGAACTCAAGGAGGGAGACGGTTCTCCTTCCTTGAGTTTCTGCACTGAATGCCGGATATTCCCTGGCTGGGCGAAAGGTGTCCATTTCCTTTCCCTGGTAATGAAATAACAGACTATCTCTATTCGGGGGTGGATGGGGCCTGGTGGCTCCTGCGGTCTTCAAAACCGTTCGCGCGGTGCTAACACATCGTGGGTGGGTTCGATTCCTACACACTCCCGCCAATAAAACCAAGGTTTTGCAAAGTCGGAGCAGAAGCGTAAATGGCTATTTATGCTTCTTTTAGTAAAACCGGCGCCTGATACGGTACAGTCCCTGAAACTAAGGGCACCATGCTGATCTTTGCAACACACCAAGGTTATTTGCCAAGGAGGGAACCTTGATGAGCGGTATTGCTTCAAAGGTATCAAGTATTCGCGTGCACCTGCTGGCTATTATCCTGTCGCTGATGATCGTCTCCCTGGGAGCGATGTTCGGCCTGAGCTATTATTTTGCCAAACAGGCTCTGTCGGCCAGTGTCAATCAGACGGCAGAGACTTTGAGCAACGATTACGCCACCCGGGTTTCTGCCGATATCCGGGAACGGATAACCCAGCTGGAGGACCTGGCCAACGACCCGCGGATCCGTACCGCCAGCGACAGACAGCAGATCATCGAAGCAATGGCGGAAACCCGCAGTCGGCTTAATTTCTCTGTCATCAGTTTCACTTTCCCGGATTTTAACTCGCTGCGGGATGACGGAGCACCTTCGAATGTGGCTGACCGGGCTTATGTCCAACAGGCTTTCAAGACACAGAAACCGGTTGTATCCGATCCCCTGATCGCCAAAGCCACCGGGAAGTGGTCGGTTCCGATCGCCGTACCGGTATTCGATCATGGAAAAATCACCGGTTTATTGACCGGAACGATTTCGCTGGAGGGTCTGAACGAGCTTGTCAAGGACATCAAGTTCAAAGACACCGGCTACGGTTTGATTATCGACGACTCCGGCACAGTGATCGCGCATGGCAAAAGGCCGGAGCTTGTCGGGAAGATAAACTTTAAAGAGAAAAAGATTAATCCTGATCTGAAACTGGGAGCAGCGGAACTTGACGCCAGCCTCATGTCGCTTTTCAAGACTGCCGCCGAAGGCAAGAAACAGATTCATGGGACCTATGCCTTTCTTGACGATGTGCCCCGGCACGGTGTTCTGACACCAATCAGCCTGCCTGGCGATCAGAACTGGATCATTATGGTGACGGCGCCGGAGAGCGAGGTCGTCCGGGAAGTGGGGCAGCTTACCAAGGCCATGCTTGCCATCGTTTTTGCCTGTCTCGTCCTGGGAATCATTGTGGTGGTTTTCATCAGTTCCAGAATCGCCCGGCCTATCATTACCATCCGGGACGAAGCCCTGCTGCTGGCCGGGGGCGACCTGCGGCAGCGGACAACCGGCGTTCGCTCCAACAATGAAATCGGCCAATTGGCGGCTACCTTCGGGCAAATGGCTGACAATCTGCGTGGTCTGATCATGAAAGTGCAGCTCAAGGCCGAAACCGTCGCCTCTTCCAGTGAGGAACTTACGGCAAGTTCCCAGCAGTCGGCTCATGCCGCCAACCAGGTGGCATCTTCGATCACCGAGATCGCCGCCGGTTCGGAACGGCAGACGGAGGCGATCGACAAAATGTCGGTGGTAGTGGAGGAAATCACGACAAGTATCGGGCAGATTTCTACGACAAGCAAACAGATCGAGGAAATCGCCGCCGGCACTTCCCACTCTACCGAAGACGGTCGTCAAGCCATCGCCACGGCGATGGAACAGATGAAAAATATCGGTGAGATGTCGCAGGAGGTCCAAAAGACGATCGGCAAACTGGCGAACGGGTCAAGGGAAATCGGTGAAATCGTCACTCTTATTTCCTCGATAGCCGGCCAAACCAATCTGCTGGCCCTCAACGCCGCCATCGAGGCGGCCCGGGCCGGAGAAGCAGGCCGGGGCTTTGCCGTTGTCGCCGAAGAAGTGCGGAAGCTGGCGGAAGAATCCAATCGCGCCGCCCAGAAGATCGCGGCTCTCATCCAAACGAACGAAACCGATATGCATCAGGCCATCACCGTCACCCAGACCAGCAGCGAGACCGTGAATACAGGCATCAACCTTGTGGCGTCGGCGGGAGATACCTTCCGGGCCATAGCGGATTCTGTTGACCGGCTGTCGGCCCGGATCGGCGAAGTCACAGGATCTATCGGCCAAATTGCCCAAGGCAGCCAGAATCTTGTCGCATCGGTGCAGAACATCGATCACGCGAGCCGGGAGAACGCCGCCGAGGCCCAAAACGTTTCAGCCGCAACCCAGGAACAATCGGCCTCCATGGAGGAAATCGCGTCTGCCAGTCAGGCGTTGGCTCAGACGTCGGCCGAGCTCCAGGCGGCAGTGGCGAATTTCAAGGTATAACCGGCAGGTTTCGCCGGGAATTAAAAGAGGCTTCTGTTGAATAACAGAAGCCTCTTTGTTTTGCCTCATTCCCAGCGCTTGTAGATGTTTACCGGCCGGCCCACGGCGCCGTAGGTCAGCTTTGAGGTCAACGAGCCTGAGGCGACAAGGTAATCGATATACTTCCTGAGGGTGACCCGGGAAATGCCGAGTTGTTTGGACAGCTCCTCGGTGGTGAAGGACTCGCTGCGGGCAGCCACCGCCGAGGTTACGACCTGCAGCGTCTGGCGGTCGAGGCCTTTGGGCAGCAGGCCACTGGAGTGCCTTTCCAGGATCTTGGTATCGATGTCCTCCTGACTCAGTTGCTCCTGGCCGGCGATGGTTTCCCGCCTGGCCCGGTAGTTGGCCAGAGCCAGGCTGAGACGATCGAAGTCGAAGGGTTTGATGAGATAGTCCACCGCCCCAAGCCGCAGGGCCTGATTGATGCTGGTCGCGTCACGGGCCGCGGTGACCATGATGACGTCGACCCCCAGCCCGACGGAGCGGATGTCCGCCAACAGTTTGAGACCGCTGGCTCCGGGCATGAATATGTCGGCAAGCACCAGATCGGTCCGGGTTTCCCGCAAGTGCTGCAGGGCCTTGGCGGCGTCGCCCGCAATGGCCTCAACGGTGAAACCGTCGCATTTTTCGATATAGCGCCGGCTCAGCTCGGCCACCATCGGGTCGTCTTCCACAATGAGCACCTTGATCATTCCGCCACTCCTTCCGCCTGGTACGGGATGGTGACAATCGCTTCCGTGCCGCCGGCGACGGAGGCGATGCTTACCGCACCTCCCAGTCTGGCTACCGCCGTTTTCACAAGATACAGGCCAAAACCCCGCCCGTCGCCCTTAGTCGAATAGCCGAGCCGGAAAACCTCTTCGCCGGCAATCCCCGGCCCGTTGTCGGTCACCTCGATGGCAAGCTCGTCCTGGTCGCAGTAGATGCCGACAGACACCGCTCTTTCAGGCTGCTGCTGAATCGCCTCCAGGGCGTTGTCCACAAGGTTGCCGAGGATGGTGACAATGTCGTGGGACAGGCTGTCAACAGCCGGCAGAAAGGAATCTTCGGTGAGGGTCATCGTAACGCCGATTTCACGGGACCGGCTGAGTTTGCTGAGGATAAGGCCGGCGACCACCGTGTCCCTTATTCTTTGGCCGACAAAGCTCACTTCGGCCTGCTGGTCGTCGGCGACCTGACGGACATAGCGGATGAGTTCGTCGTAGGATTCCAGCCGGACCATCCCCAAGATGACATGGAGCTTGTTCATGAATTCGTGGGCCTGGGAGCGGAGGGCTTCGGCGTAGCTCCGGACACCGGTGAGTTCCTCGGCCAGCTGGTTTATTTCTGTTTTGTCGCGGAAAGTGGCGATGGCGCCGACGATGGTTCCGCCGACATAGAGCGGCACCCGGTTGGTTATGATCTGGACGCCGACAAGGTCCTGCTCCTGATTCAGTTCAGCCTGGCCTGACGCCATAACTCTCACCAGACAGGTGTTGGGAACATACTCGTCGACATGCCGGCCCACCGGATCGCCCTGCAGTCCGCCGATGGCGAACAGCCGCCGGGCCTCGTCGCTTACCAGGTTGATGATCCCGCTGCGGTCGACGGCCAGCACCCCTTCCCGGACCGACTGGAGCATGGCGTTTCGCTCTTCCAGCAGCCGGGCGATGCCGGCAGGCTCGAAGCCGAACAGGGTGCGTTTGACGCTTCTGGCGAGCATCAGCGCCCCGGCGGTTCCGACCGCCAGGCCGAACAGCGTGGCGATAACGATGTTGTTGCGACTGGATGCGACTGCTTTATTTACGTCGTCGAGCAGTACGCCGACAACCACCGCCCCGACCTGCCGCCCGCCGTCGTAAATCGGCACAAAGGCCCGCAGCTGCGGGCCGAGGGTACCGCTGGCATAGGATATATACTCCTGGCCGGACAGGGCCGCCGCTTCGTCGCCGCCGACAACATGCTTGCCGATGCGTGCTTCGTTGGGGTGGGACATGCGGATGCTGTTCATGTCGAACACCACCACCAGGGCGACATCAGTCAGCCGGCGGATCTGATCGGCGTACTGCTGGACTTTGGCTGACTCGCTGCGGCCGGCAAGGCCATCGATCACAACCGGCGACTGGGCGACGATGCGGGCGACGTTCATGGCGCTGCGGCCGATGCCGTCGCTGATATCGTCGCCGAGCTGGGAGGAAATCAGGGCGTTGGTCACAACCAGGGCCAACAGCACAACTCCACAGACCAGCAGGATTATTTTTTTTTGCAGGCTCATGTTTTTCATAACGTCACTCCCAGGGTGAATGATATATCTATTTGACCGACTGGCAGGTTATCCCTGCCAAAAACCACTCACTTACTTTATTTACATATCTCTTAGATAACTTAGATAACCTCTTACCGTAGTTGGATTATTGTAACATCAGGGTAGGAGGTGTATGAAAATGAGTGAACCCCAAGTTAGCCCCCCCGGAGCCGAGCCTGGCGCTTTTTCGCTTATGAAGCTCAAGGTCGGTCCTATTCCCCTGCCCCTTTATGTCATACTGGCAGCGGTCATCTATGCGGCATCCTACTATAATAAGCTGCCCACCGACATGATCGGCGGCTTCGCCGTGATGATGATCATGGGTGTCCTGCTGGGCGACATCGGGCTGCGGGTCCCGGTACTGAGAGATATCGGCGGCCCGGCGATTCTTTCGATCTTTATCCCCAGCGTCATGGTCTTTTACAACATGATCAATCCGGCTTCCCTGAAAACCATCACGTCTTTCATGAAAGTCAGCAACTTCCTGTATTTCTACATATCCTGCCTGATTACCGGCAGTATTCTCGGCATGCAGCGGGTTATCCTGGTCCAGGGTTTCCTGCGGATGTTCATTCCCCTCTTTGTCGGCACGGTCGGTGCGGTGGTCGCCGGCACCGCTGTCGGCACGATCTGCGGAATGGGCTGGGACAAAAGCTTCTTTTATGTCGTGATTCCGATTCTGTCCGGCGGCGTCGGGGAAGGCGTTCTGCCCCTTTCGCTGGCCTACGCCGAGCTGACCCATATGCCGTATGAAAAGCTGATCCCGATGCTGATCCCGGCAGCAACCCTCGGCAACGTCGTGGCCATCATGTGTGCCGGTTACCTGCGTAAGCTGGGCCAAAGAAAACCCCAGTACGACGGCGGCGGACTGCTGGTAAAAAGCGGTGACGAGGAATTTCTGCGGGCCGCCCAATCCACCGAGAAACCGGTGGACTTTCCGATCATGGGCGCAGGCCTCCTGATGGCCATGACCTTCTTCCTGTTCGGCACAGTGGCAAGTCTGTTCATCCCTATTCCGGCTCCGATTATCATGATCTTTACCGCCGCGGCGGTTAAAGTACTGAATATCATGCCGCCGATCATGGAACAGGGCGCGTACCACATGTACCGCTTTGCCGCGTCTTCCATGACCTGGCCTCTGCTCATCGGGGTCGGCGTGGTCTACACCCCGTGGAAAGACGTCATGGCGGCTCTGACCCCGGCCTATATCGCCACCGTTGTCGCCACCGTGTCGGCGATGATTGCCAGCGGCTTCTTCATCGCCAAGTATGTCAATATGTACCCCATCGAGGCGGCGATCGTGACAAGCTGCCACAGCGGCCTCGGCGGCACCGGCGATGTTGCTATCCTGTCGGCCTCCAACCGCATGCAGCTGATGCCGTTCGCCCAAGTTTCCACCCGGCTGGGCGGAGCATGCATGGTTGTCCTGGCCGCAATACTGATGAGACTCACCTTATAGGAGGAAAACCATGAACGAAGTAACGAAGCCGGCCCAGGCCGGAACCCTGGAATCCAACGACGTTGTCGTCACTGTCGCGCCTGTCGGCAAAGGAAGCGGGATCACCATTGAGATGACCAGCATCGTTATGGCCCAGTTTGGCGCCCAGATCAAAAAAGTCGTCGAAGATACGGTGAAGGAACAAGGCCTCGCCGACGCTTTCGTCAAAATCAACGACCGCGGCGCGCTGGACTGCACCATCCGGGCCCGGGTGCTGACCGCCCTGTCCCGCGGCGGCGCCGCTGTGAAGGAGGCGATGGCATGAGCCTGAGAAGAACATTGCTCTTCATCCCTGGCAACAACCCGGGAATGCTGCAAAACGGCGGAGTCCTGGGAGCCGATTCCCTGGCCTTCGATCTGGAGGACGCCGTCGCCCCGCGGGAAAAAGACGCGGCCCGCTTCCTGGTCGGGCACGCCCTGCGGACCGTCGATTACGGGACATCGGAAAAAGTGGTCCGGATCAACGCCCTGGATACTTACGCGGATATCGATATCGCGGCGATCGTTCCCTGCCGCCCGGACGCCCTTCTGGTTCCCAAAGTCAATTCGGCTGAAGATATCCGCCAGGTAGTGGCGATGATCAAAGCGGCCGAAAAACCCGGCCAGAAAAAAGTCAAGATTTTCGCCCTGATCGAGACCCCGCTGGGGATCGAGAACGCCTTTCAGATCGCCGGCGCCGACAGCCGGGTTGTCGCCATCTGCCTCGGGGCCGAGGACTACACTGCCGGTATCGGCGCTGAGCGGACCAAAGGCGGCCAGGAGATCTTCAGCGCCCGCTCCAGGATCGTCAACGCCGCCATGGCCGCCGGCGTCCATCCCCTTGATACTCCCTGGACCGACGTCACCGATGAAGCCGGTCTGGTGGAAGACACCCTCTTTGCCAAAAAACTCGGCTTCAAAGGAAAGCTTTCCATCAACCCCCGCCATGTCGACGCCATCCACAAAGTCTTCAACCCGACGCCGAAGGAAGTTGCCTGGGCCGAACGGGTGGTGGAAGTCATCAAGGAAGCGGAAGCCCAGGGAGCCGGCGCCATCTCCCTGGACGGAAAAATGATTGACAAGCCGATCGTCGATCGGGCCGAAAGAGTGCTCGCCCTGGCGAAACTCCTCGGCATCGAAGGGGGCAACTAACTATGCTGAACAAAGTAAACAGACAAGTGCCGGAGCAACTGGACGGCTACGGCCAGGTCCGCCCTTTCGCCGGAGCTTTTCAGACGCTGCCGGATATGTGCCGCTACGCACCCAAGGTTAAGGCAGCCTGGCCCGGCAACAGCAAACTCCTCGCCAGTATCGAGGATGTTTTCGCCAAAATCGGCATTAAGGACGGCATGACGCTGTCTTTCCATCATCACTTCCGGGACGGCGACTATGTCCTGAATATGGTGCTCGCCGTCGCAGCCAAACTGGGCCTGAAAAACCTAAAAGTGGCCTCAAGCTCGATTTTCCCTGTTCATGCGCCGCTGGTGGACCACATCAAAAATGGCGTGGTCTCGCAGATCGACTGCAACTATATGGGGGGACCGGTGGGCACCGCCGTCGCCAAAGGCCTGATGGAAAAGCCGGTCATTCTCAGGACCCACGGCGGCAGAGCCAGGGCGCTGGAATGCGGCCAGCTCAGAGTAGATGTCGCTTTCATCGCCGCCCCGGCGGCCGACGACTACGGCAACCTGAACGGCGTGTCGGGCCCGGCAGCCTGCGGCTCTCTCGGCTATGCCATGCCGGACAGCGAATACGCCGA
>JARLHY010000097.1 GCA_031292015.1 Negativicutes bacterium
GAGGTGCTCAGATCTTCACATACCCAGGCTGTTCAAAAACTAGCATAGGTAGGCGCACCGGAAGAGCGCGCCGCGCCGCGTACTGGCGTACCCAAGCAAGCGATCTGAGGAGTAACGACGCTAGGCGAAGTTTTTCAACAGCCGACTAGCGGTCGTGAATCACCTTGGACAGGGTACAACTGCAGACCGTCATCAACAAAACACCGGCCGCCGGCGCCAGAAAGCTCGATATCGCAAAACCCGGCAGCGTCTTAACCACCATCAGCGGTGTCAGCAAATTGGTAAAAAAGGTGCATCCGCCCAAAGTAAGGATATTAAACGGAACGGGAGCCATCGACAGCAGCGGCCGGATTGCCGCGTTCGCCAAACCGATGATTGCCGCCCCAAGCAGCGTCCCGCCCAGAGTATCGACGAAAATTCCCGGTAGTTCGACAGCTACGACAAACAGCACCACCGCGTTGATAATAATCCGCAGAAGAAAACCGGACACGGTTCAGCCTCCCCGAAGTATACTTAATATCACTATTATATCTTGTGGGACAAGGCTCTGGCAACATCTATTTCACCACCGGCGCCTGTCCGGCTGACTCCCTAAATCCGGGCGACTCCCTGCTCCAAAAGGAGCAGCGCTTTTTTTAATTCCGTCCCGCCGCCAAACCCGCCGAGGTTGCCCCCCGCCGCCAGTACCCGGTGACAGGGAACAACCACCGGGGTGCGGTTGATATGCAAAGCTCCGCCCACCGCCCGGCAGGCCCGGGGCGAGCCGATGGCTGCCGCCACCTGGCCGTAGGTGGATACTTCGCCGTAAGGAATCTGGGCGGTATATTTCAGCACCGCCGCCTGGAACGGCGTGTAGCCGGACCAGTCGATCGGCACCCCAAAGTCGACACGAAACCCATTGAAATACAGTTTCAGCTCTTTTTGCAGTTCCTCGGCCAGGACTTTGTCGTCATTCAGGACAACCCCCTGGGTCCGGACTTCCGCCAGGGCGGCTTCGGCCTGCGGGCGGGGAAAAGTGATCTCCCACAGTCCCTGCGATGACCATACCGCCGCGGCGTAACCCCAGTCGGTAGCCAGGAGATCATAAACTTTCTTCATTGTTTTTCCTCCAACAGCTCCAGGCTATTCGCCGCCCTCCAGCTTTCTTCCCGGATAAGCTCGAAGATCTCTTTTTTGAGGTTGACGAAAACATCGGACATTTTGACACTGTAGTCCCGGGGCCGGGACAGGGGAATCTCGATCCGGGCCTTGATCCGCCCCGGCCGGGCTGTCATGACATAGACGGTATCGCCCATGAACACCGCTTCCTCCACGTCGTGGGTGACAAATAAAATCGTTTTGTGCGACTCTTCCCACACACTGAGCAACAGCTCCTGCATCACAGAGCGGGTCTGGGCGTCCAGCGCCCCAAACGGCTCATCCATCAGCAGGATCTGCGGGTCGTTGGCCAGGGCCCGGGCGATGGCCACCCGCTGCTTCATCCCGCCGGACAAGCTTGCCGGATACGCTTTTTCGAAACCTTTCAGCCCGATCTTCTCCAGATAATGCTCGGCGATTTCTCGTTTCTCGCCTTTCGGCCGGCCGGCCACCGCCAGGCCGAATTCGATATTTTCCTGGACGCTGAGCCAGGGAAACAGGGTATAACTCTGGAAAACCATGCCGCGATCCTTGCCTGGCCCTTTGATTTCCCGACCATCCAGCGTTACCCGGCCGCTGGACGGTTCCTCCAGCCCGGCGACAACCTTCAGGATCGTCGATTTACCGCAGCCGGATGGACCCAAAATAGTAATAAATTCGTTGGCGGCGACGCTGAAATTGGTGTTCTCCAGCGCCGTCACCCGCCGCTCTTTATCAAGAAAAACCTTGGAAACGTTCTCCACCAAAAGCTTGGCTGCCATCAGCTCACCCCCCCTTTTCCCAGCCACGGGAAGAGCCGGGCGTACAGCCATTTAAAAAATACGTCGATGATAATACCGATAACCCCGATCACCACAATACCGACAATGATGTTGGAAGTCTTCAAAAAGCGCTGCGACTGCATGATCATATAGCCGAGGCCCGAGCTGGCGGCCACAATCTCGGCCACCACCAGATAAGTCCAGGCCCAGCCGAAGGTGATGCGCAGCGTATCAACAATGCCCGGCAGGCTGGCCGGCAGGATGATCCTCCGGAAGACGCCCCGCTGGGAAACCCCCAGCGTATAGGCGGTATTGATGAGGTCCAACGAAACGTTTTTCGTCACATCCATCACCATCAGCGTCAGCTGAAAGAAAGTGCCGAAGAAGATCACCGCGATCTTCTCGCTTTCCCCGATACCCAGCCACAGGATGAACAGCGGAATAAACGCCGACGCCGGCATATAGCGGACAAAGCCCAGCAAGGGCTCGAAGAAAGCTTCAAAGGTTTTCAGGCTCCCCATCATGATCCCCAGCGGCACTCCGATCACCGCCGCCAGCAGAAATCCGACGCTCACCCTGAGGACGCTGGCCCAGACGTCGTCCAGCAGCTGAAACTGGCCAAAAAGCTCCACGGCGCTGCTGGCAATCGCCCCGGGTGTCGGCAGAAACAGCGGCGGGATAAACTTACCGTAGGTCAGCACCGACCAGACGGCGAACAGAACGAAAAAAGCCAGCGCACTGCACAGCCAGTACAGATGCGGCGAAATAGCGGCTTTGGGAGCGAATAATTTAGATCTGGTCAAAGCGGCCACCTTCCCTGAATTCTGCGATTAGACTGACAAAGAGGCTGCGAAAGGCGTGGCGCCTTGTCAACAGCCTCTTGCTGCCTTTATTTCATCCTATTTCTTTAGCTTGAGGACAAAGGACGAATCAATGTTCTTGCTTAGATCCGGCAGTTCTTTCAGCACCTTCTGGTCGACATAGAACTGGGCGGCCCGCTTGCCTACAGTATAAATCGGGCCAGGCTTTTCGGCGGTGCCGTAGAAGTCGAGGTTGCCCTGAAGATCATAGAACTTCAGAACCTTGAAATCTTCCGCCACTTCCTCCGGCTTCATCTTGAAAGCTTCAGCAATCGGCTTGGCGGCTTCGGCCGGATTTTTCAGCATAAACTCGGTAGCTTCGGCCAGCGCGGCCACGATTTTCTCGACTGTCGCGGGGTTGGCCTTGACATAGTCTTCTTTGAACACCATCACGTCAGCGATCAGGCCGGGGGTGTCTTTCGAAGTAGCCAGGATCGATCCGCCGGCTCTGGCGGCCTTGCCCAGATGCGGCTCCCAGGTGATGGCGGCGTCAACTTTGCCGGCCATGAACGCTGCGGCAGCTTCCGAAGCTTTCATGTCAACAGAGACGATATCCGCTTCTTTCATGTTGGCCTTATCCAGCAATGCGGCCAAAAGGAGATGGGCCGCGGAACCTTTATGGTAAGCGACTTGCTTGCCCTTGAGATCAGCCAGGCTCTTGATCTCCGGCTTGACCAGCAGTCCGTCGGCTCCGGCCGATGAGTCGAAGGCCCAGACGCACTTCAGCGGCAGTTCGGCGACAGCCGAGACCGTAACGTCGAGGGATGCGGCCATGCCCTGGATTTTATCGGCGGCCAGGGCCTGCTTGCGGTCGCCTACACCTTCGATGGATTGCAGTTCGACATCAAGCCCTCTGGCTTTGAACATTCCCTTTTCTTTCGCGACAAACAAGGCTCCGTAACCAGTCCAAGGCGTATAAGCGATGATAACCTTCTGCGGCTGCGCTGGTTGCGCCGGCTGCGCCGGTTGGCTGGATCCGCACCCGGCCAGAACGGCCGTCAACAGGAAAATGGCCGCTAATCCGACCGCCAAGAGTCTTTTTTGCATAACTTTATCCCCCCACCATTTGATGGAATATAGTATTCTACCAGTCACCGCAGATTCCTGCTGACACTTTAAATTACTAAAGACAAAATATGAAGAAGCACCGCCGCGGCTGCCGCTCAAACGACAGTCTGGACGGTGCCCCAGAATCCTTCATAAACCTTAAGGTAGTTCAGGCTTTTTCAACTGCCGTTTACTACCAGATTACGTCCTCCGACACCGCCGCCACACTCGCCGTGCCGGTCA
>JARLHY010000098.1 GCA_031292015.1 Negativicutes bacterium
CGCAACACGGCGCCTACCGCCTCCATCCGGCTGTGGGTGCCCGGCTGCTCGACCGGCGAGGAAGCGTATTCGCTGGCCATCGCTTTGCTGGAATATCTGGAGGAGAATCCTGTCAACAGACGGGTCCAGATATTCGCCACCGATATCAACGAAGCGGTTATCGACAAAGCGCGGGCCGGAATCTATCCCAGAACCATTGTAGCCGATATATCCCCCGCACGGCTCAGCCGCTTTTTTGTCGAGGTGGATCATGGCTATCAGGTCAGCAAGACCATTCGCGACATATGCGTGTTCGCCAGACAGGACATCGGGCAGGATCCGCCCATTTCCAGAGTCGACCTCATCAGTTGCCGCAATGTGATGATCTATTTCGGGCCGGCGCTGCACAAGCGGGTCTTTCCGATCTTCCATTATGCCTTATCGCCCGGCGGCTTTCTGATGTTGGGAGCGTCGGAATCCATCGGCGTATTTTCGGATTTGTTCAACCTGGTGGATAAAAAACACCGGGTCTATACGAAAAAATCGGTGGCGACCCCGGTGGTGTTTGACTTTTCCGCCGCCCAGCACGCGGCAGCGGCCCAAAGCCGCAGCGCGGACGAGCCGGAAGGCCTTGGCGGCGGTTCGTGGCTTGATGTGCAGAAAGAGGCCGACCGGATCGTGCTCGGCCGGTATGCCCCGGCTGGCGTTATCATCAACAGCAGGCTGGATATCATCCAGTTCCGGGGTCGTACCGGCGTCTACCTTGAACCGGCGGCAGGAACGCCCAGCGTAAACTTGCTGAAGATGGCCCGGGACGGCCTTTTCGCCGGGCTGAGGGCTGCCGTTCACCAGGCTAGAAAAGACAATCTCCTGGTGAAGAAAGAAGGACTGCAGGTTCTCAGAAACGGGCACTCGTTCCAGGTCAATGTCGAGGTTATCCCGATCAATGGGTCGTTTCCCAAGGGTGAATACTTCCTGATCGTGTTCCGCGATGCCGATACACGCCCGGTACCTGACAGCGCTGCGCCGCGGACGGATTGCTATGAAGCTGCCGCTGCCGACGAAATCCTGCGCCTGAAGCAGGAGGTTGCCGCCACCAAGGAATATCTGCAGTCGATCATCGATCAGCACGAAGCAGCCAACGAAGACCTCAGGTATGCGAACGAAGAGGTGCAGTCAAGCAACGAAGAGCTGCAGAGTATGAACGAGGAGATGGAGTCAGCCAAAGAGGAACTTCAGTCGACCAACGAAGAGCTGATGACCCTGAACGAGGAACTGGCCACCCGCAACATGGAACTCAACCATGTCAACAACGATATGATCAATCTGCTCCGCAGCATCAGCCTTCCTGTCCTCATCCTGAGCAGCGATCTGCGGATCAGGCGGTTCAACTCGGTGGCCGAAAAGGTGTTCAACCTGATCGGCGCTGACGTCGGCCGGCCGATCAGCAACATCAAGCCGAACGTCAATATCCCCGATCTGGAGCAGGCCAGCCTTCAGGTCATCGAAACCCTGAACAGCACGGAGCAGGAAGTCCAGGACCGGTGGGGGCACTGGTATTCAATGCAGATCCGCCCGTATCGCACTTCGGAGAACAGGATCGATGGCGTGATCATTACCTTCGCCGACATCGACGTCATCAAAAACAGCCTCAAGGCAGCCCAGGAGGCCCGCAATTACGCCGAAGCCATCGTGGAAACCGTGCGGCACCCGATGCTGGTTCTCGACGCCGACCTGCACCTGAAAACAGCCAACAAGGCTTTTTATCAGACCTTCCGGATGACAACCGGGGAAGCGGCAGGCCAATCCATTTTCCGAATAAAATCCGGCCAGTGGGACTTGCCGGAGCTGCGCATCCTGCTGACCGATCTTCTGGAACATGACGCTGCCTTCGAAGATTTCGCCGTCAGCGCCCATTTCCCTGATGTCGGCAAGCTAACGATGCTGATTAATGCCCGTCGGCTCGAAAACTTGTCCGACAAGACGAAACTGCTTCTTTTGGCTTTTGAAACGGTTGCGTCGCCGACCCAATAGCAAAATAGCGGAGAGATCTTGGCCCGACAACGGCGGACTTTCGACGAAATAGCCGTACTGACGGATCACTACGGCAGGGGGTGAACGTATGGCCCGACCCCGGACCGGCGGGAACCGCGAAAAGACTGATGCCGCCAAGCAATTCCAACCAAGGGACAATGCCGCCACGGAAGAACTTGAACTGCTGAAAGACGAAGTTGAGGCTCAGGCCTGGGATCTGGAAATCCAGTGCCGGACGCTGCAGGAGAATGTCGCGGAGCTGGAGGAATCCCGCAACCGTTATGCCGATCTCTATGATTTCGCCCCTGTGGGCTATGTGACTTTTGATGAGAAGGGCTCGATCATTGATATCAACCTCGCCGGCGCAGAGCTGCTGGGTATGGAGCGGTCACGCCTGAGTGGCATGCCGCTGGCGGTTTTTATTCATCCGGACAGTCTGAGTCTTTTTTTCAGTCATCTGCGCTCCTGCAAACAAAGCGGCGCAAAAGTGATCACTGAACTGAGGCTCTCATCAAAAAAAGCGAAGATAGACTATGTGCAGCTTGTTACCATGCCGGTGCCTGGCGCCGGCGGGGTCGGATCACACTACCGGACGGCCATCGCCGATATTACCGGCCTGAAGAGCGCGGAGGCGGAGATCGCCGATCTGCAGACGACCCAGACAGCGCTGCTGGCCAGCGAGGAGCGACTGGAGCATTACGCCCTCGAGCTGGCAGCGACCAATAATGAACTGAAAGCGTTCGCCCAAATCATCGCCCATGATTTTCGAACCCCCCTGGCCAATATGAAAGGTTTCGCCCAGGAGCTTGGCCGTTCCCTGGATGATTTGAACCAGATCATGGGTCAGGCGGTTTCGCAGCTTCCGGCAGACAGCCGGAACACAGCCGAAGAGCTGATGGAGCGGGCCATTCCGGAAGCGCTGGGGTTTATCGATTCCTCGGTCGACAGGCTGGCCCGGATGGTGGATGCCCTGCGTAAGCTTGCCCGCCTGGGCCGGCGCGAGTGGACGTATGAAACTGTCGACGCCGGCGAACTTGTTGCGGCGGTGTCCCGTTCTTTCCGCCATCAGATCGAGCAGCAGGGTATTCGGTTCAAAATCGGGCCGTTGCCTAAGCTGGAAACCGACCAGCAGGCGCTGGAACAGATTTTCGCCAATCTGCTGGACAACGCCATAAAGTTTCTCGACCCGGACCGTCCGGGGGAGATATCGGTATCCTGCACCGCTGGAGGCGGCGAATATCTTTTTTGTCTGGAAGATAACGGCCGCGGCATCGCCGCAGCCGAGCTTGCGTCGATTTTCGAGATTTTTCAGCGGGCCGGCAAGCAGGATATACCCGGAGAGGGCATGGGCCTGGCCTATGTGCGGACTCTTGTCAGGCAACTGCACGGGAAAGTATGGTGCCAATCCCGGCTTGGTGCCGGAACGACAATGTATTTTACGGTCCATGACGGACCGGTCGAAGGCTGAACATTGATGACTGTGGCTTGCGCCCGGCAACCAGGAGGAGACCTCGTGACCCGATCGGATACGAAAAGAAAGCGCAAAATTGCTGGCGAATCAGAAGAAATAGAGCGACTGAAAGACGAGATCCAGGCGCAGGAGTGGGACCTGGAGCTTCAGTGCCGGGTGATGAAGGAAACTCTCGGGGAGCTGGAGGAATCCCGCAACCGCTATGCCGATCTTTATGATTTCGCGCCTGTGGGTTATGTGACTTTCGACGAAAAAGGCCGTATCAGCGAAATCAACCTCGCCGGCGCGGCGCTCCTGGGCCTGGAGCGAACACGGCTGATCGGTATGCCGATGGCTGTTTTTATTGAAAAAAGTAGCTGCAAACTTTTTTTCGATCATCTAAGATCATGCCGTCTGACCGGTAACAGGGTTACAACCGAATTAGATATTGCACTCCCAAACGCCGCCGCGATCTGTGTCCAGATCATCAGTATGCCCATGGCGGGCGACGACGGTTGCGGGGCAAAATACAGGTCGATTATCGCCGACATTACTGAGCGCAAACGCATGGAAAAAGAAATGTTCCGCATGGAAAAGTTACATCTGATCGGGGAAATGGCCGCCGGGATCGCCCATGAAATCAGGAATCCGATGACGACGGTGAGGGGATTCCTGCAGTCCTTTGCAAGGAGAACGGATTTTGCCCGGTTTGAGGTACAGCTTAATCTGATGATTACCGAACTGGACAGGGCCAACTCCATCATCACGGAATATCTGTCCCTGGCCGGGAACAAACCGCTCAACCGGTCGCAGCACAGCCTGAATGGGATCATCGGAAGCCTGCTGCCGTTGATGGAGTCTGACGCTCTGCTCCAGAAGAAGTGGATTGTTGCCGAACTGTCGGCTGATATTCCCGCTTTGCTTCTTGACGCCCCAGAAATACGGCAACTGATCCTCAATTTCGTCAGGAACGGACTGGAGGCCATGTCGTCGGGCGGACAAGTGACTGTCGGCACGTCTGCCGACGGCGACCACGTGGTTTTGTTCGTTCAGGACCAGGGGACGGGTATTCCGCAGGAAGTGGCGCAGAAATTAGGCACGCCGTTTCTGACGACAAAAGAAAATGGCACCGGATTGGGGTTGGCGATATGCTACAACATCGCCCACCGGCATAATGCCCAAATAGAGGTGAAGACCGGGGCCTCCGGCACTGTTTTTTTGGTGAAATTTCCTCGACCATAGTATGTCTGTAGAGGCAAGCGTGTATAGGAAACATTGCAACTGCGGCCGACAGTCCAGCTGCCTGGTGTCAAGTCATTTAGCATTCTTTATGAAAAGCAACCGGAGAATTCCGGTTGCTTTTGCGTGACCATAACTGTTTCAGTGTTCCTGGTCGCTGAAGTTGTCTTTGCATTTCTGCCACAGCCAGTAGTAGCGGCTGAGGGCTTCGTCCAGCTGCCGTTCGGCCTTCAGCACTTCCGGGTCAAGCCGGCTTTTGGTTTTGAGTTCCTGCAACTGGCGCCGCAGGGTTTCGGTCTGATGACGGAGGTCTTCCAGTTCGGCCACGCCCTGCGTGTCGACAGCAACACCGGAACTCAGCGCTGCGGTGCAAATCCCGTCCTGTTCCTTGGTAAGCCGCCACAAGGTCGTCAGCACTTCCTGGGTGCGGGCCTTGATTTCTTCAATATCCGGCATAAATAACCCTCCCCTTGGAAGATAGCATGCCCCGGCCGCAAAAAAAAATAACTCCAGGCCGTTCCAACCGTCGGTCTGCGGGGTTCTGAATGTACTCAACAGCTGGAGCGTCACAGGGTCAAAAAGCAGGCGGCGGCAAAACCTAAGATCACCAGACCGGACAGACGGTTGACAATTTTCAGCCGCCGGTGGTCCAATCTGGATCGAAAAGCGCCGGCGGCGGCGCTGAGGGTCAGCCACCAGCCGGCCGAGCCGATGAAGACACCGAGCACCAGGAAACCGGCTGTCCACTGGCTGCCGGCGCCGACTCCCAGTCCGGCGAAGACCGCCGCGAAAGACAAAATGGTCATTGGGTTGGTCAGGGTGAGAAAGAAAGCCGAGGTGTACGCCGCCAGCATACTCCCGCCCCGGAGGTCAGCTGCCCGGGCTGCCGGTTCGGCCGAGAAAGTGCGCCAGCCGAGATAGGCGAGGAAGCTGCCGCCGATCAGGCGCAGGGCGAACTGATGATCCAGCAGGGCGCCGGCCACGGCAGTGACGCCAAAGGCGGCTACCAGGCCATAAATAGCGTCGGCGGTGGCGGTCCCGAGGCCGGAGACAAATCCGGTCAGCATTCCGGAAGCCAGAGTGCGGCGGATGCAGAGCACCCCGATGGGACCCACCGGGGCGGCGATGGAGAACCCCAGCAGCAGCCCCTTCAGAAAAAACAGCGTTTCCATGGCCGCTAGACCTGCTGGAGCGGAACCACAGGGGTCTCTTTGGCGGTGGACAGCACCACCGTGGTTCTTGTCCGGCTGACGCCGGGCACTGCTTTCAGCTCTTCGCTGATCAGCCATTCCAGCTGGCGGGGTCCGCTGCAGCGCACCTTGAGCAGGTAGTCGTCGTCGCCGGCGACATGGTGGCACTCCTGGATCAAAGGGGACTTTTGGACTTTGGCCAGAAAAGCGCCGCGGTGCTCGGGCTTTTCCAGGCTGACGGCGACGAAGGCCGCCAGCCCGTAGCCCAGAGCATCCGGGTCGACCAAGGCATGATAACCTTTGATGATTCCCTGTTTTTCCAGCCGATGGACCCGGTCGGCCGCAGCCGGCGCCGACAGCTCCAGCTCCAGGCCCAGCTCCGACCAGGTGGTGCGGGCCTGGGCCATTAATTTCTTGGTTGCCTTTAAATCGATCGAATCAAGCATCTGATACATTCCTTTACAATGTTTTATAGTAATTATAAATTGCAATAATAAGTTTGGCAAGCAAAAAAGCAGCCCGCGGATAAAGGCTGCCTGGAGGTCTGGTCTTGCTATTGGCCGTCCTGGGACTGACGGAGGGTTTTGGCGGTATGATAGACAAGGTCCACAAGATGGTTGCAGCCCAGCGCTCCGCCGACCGACTCTGCAGCCGCTTTGCCGTTGATGTCGTCGACGGCTTGGCCACGGAGCGCCGCCAGACGGGCCAGAGTTTCGCGGCAGACGGTGTGCGGCACCCGCACAAGTTCGGCGCTGCAGCCGGTGATAACACCTGCGGCGCTGGTCATGAACAGGGAAAGTTCGTGATAGGAGTCGATGAAACTGGCACTGGCCGACAACGTTCCGTCAGCCATAGCGTGGACGGACGCTGTTTTGCAGCGGGTGAACAGACAGTCACCTGCCGCCTTGCGGTCGGCGACAAATTCGAACCAGGACTGGGCGATTCCTTCGTCGCTGCTGTAACGCCGGCAGGAGTTGCGGTAGTTGTCCCGCCAGAAATCATCATAGGCGGCGGCCGAGGGGAAGCCCCGTTCACCAAACAGATGGGTCTCGGCCTGAATGACGCCCTTGACGCAGTCAGCCAGCAGCTCCCGCGGCAGTTCGCCGTTCTCCCGGCCGACAGCCCGCAGAGCAGGACCGATGCTGAAATAAGCTTCCTGGCCAACCAATGGGGATGCCGCGCTACTTCCGTTCAGCTTTCTGCCGGGAGAGCGGTAGATATCCCAGGCGGCCTCACTGATGATAAAACTGTCGGTGGCCAGAATCATCCTGGCGGCGGCTTCGTAAGCGGAACTCAGCAGTATGGTCTGGGCGATGATCCGGCCGGGACCAATCCTGTTCACGGTGGTAACAATATTGCTGTGATAGATTTGACTCATTCGGCGCCTCTTTTAAAAAAGGATTTCTTACTACAGGCCTGACCATATTATACCGCAGCAGCCGGCCGCCGGACAACCCCAGGCCCGGGAAGGAGAAACCCGGTTAACGGTGCGGTTGCGTGACCCGGTCGCCTTTGCTGGTGGGCACGGAGACAACGATAAATTCAGTAGCTCCGGCTGAAGCATTCATCATTTGATGCGGGACTTGGGGCGCAATCTCGATTCCTTCGTGCTCGTCCAGCAAAAAGACTTCACCGTCCACTTCCAGAGTGGCTTGCCTGGCGAGTACGAAGAAAAATTGCCTGGCCTTTTGATGAAAGTGTCTGACTTCGGCTGTATCAGGCGGCATCTTTTCGTGAATGACGCTCATGCCGGCTGTTTTGACCAGATGCCAGCCGTCGCATATTTTTCCCCACACATAGTGTTCGGCGCTGTTCTTGCTGATTTTCACCGGTATTGCCCCCGCTTTCTTCGCCTATTAGCATACCGCCATCACTTTGCGGCTTCCTATTCTTATTTTATTATAAAAAAGCCCCCTGAAGCGATAATCGCGCCGTGATTATCGCCCAAAAGCAGTATAGCCCGGCTTGGCGCCGCTGGATAAACCGGTCTGGCTAGGCGGTGGCAATGATGGTAAAATGATACGGAAAGACGGACCGCGTTTAAACGACATCAGGGTGGCAGCTTGGTTGCCTTTTATGCTGATTCAGGCGATAATAGTAATAAATTTGAAAAATCCCGGTTATTGCTGACCGGCAAAAGGGGACGATGGATATGACAAAACACTGCCTGATGGCAGAAACGATCGAGAACCGGGCCATCACCGGCGAGGTGTTCCAACTGGTGCTGCAGGCGCCGGCCATCGCCGCCGCGGCGCAGCCCGGCCAGTTTGTCATGCTGCGGCTGAGTGAGTTCAGTGATCCGCTGCTGCGGCGGCCCTTCAGCCTCGCCGGAGCCGATCCCCAAGCCGGAACGGTGTCAATCCTTTATCGCATCGTTGGCCGGGGCACCGGCCACCTGGCCGGAATCAAGCCGGGAACAGGGCTTGATGTGGTGGGACCCTTGGGGAAGGGCTTCGACCTGTCCGGGCAGCGCCTGCTGCTGGTGGGCGGCGGAATGGGGCTGGCGCCGCTGCTCTTCGCGGCCCAGGCGCTGTGTCCCCGACCGCTGGAAGTACTGGCAGGGGGACGGACCGGGGCCGAGTTGTTCTGGACCGAGCTGTTTCGGGGCAGCTGCGACAAGGTCAGCGTGACCACCGACGACGGGTCGCTGGGAACGCGCGGCACTTGTGTCGACCTGTTGCCTGACCTGCTGGCAACAGGCCGGTTTGACGGCGTTCTGACCTGCGGACCGCGGCCGATGCTGCGGCGGGTAGCGGAGTGCGCCGGTGCCTTTAAGGTGCCCTGCCAGGTTTCGCTGGAGGAGTTCATGGCCTGCGGCGTTGGTGCCTGCCTGTCCTGCACCTGCGACGGCAAGAGCGGTGACCCTCTCCAGGTCTGCAAGGACGGTCCGGTGTTCCGGGCGGAAGAGGTGAACCTGGCATGAAAATAGATCAGCAAAAGCTGGAGTCGCTGCTGGCGGTCGAGGTGGCCGGCATCAAAATGAAAACCCCGGTGATGGGGGCGTCCGGCACCTTCGGCTATGGTGAGGAATTCGCCGACTTTGTCGACTGGCGGGCGGTGGGGGGCATTGTTGCAAAGGGCCTGACCCTGGCGCCCCGCCGCGGCAACCCCGGCCGGCGGATCGTGGAGACTCCTGCCGGTATGCTCAACTCCATCGGGCTGCAAAATCCCGGGGTCAAGGTTTTTGCGGAGGAGATCCTGCCCCGGATTAAGGACTATGCGGTGCCGATCATCGCCAACATCAACGGCGGCACAGTGGACGAATACGGCCGGGTGGCCGAGGCCCTGGAAGGGTCCGCCGTCGCCGGCCTGGAGGTCAACATTTCCTGTCCCAACACCGAACATGGCTGTATGGCCTTCGGGGTCATTCCGGAGACAGCGGCCCAGGTGGTCAGGACAGTCAAGCAGGCAACGACTCTGCCGGTCATTGTCAAACTTTCACCCAACGTGACCGATATCGCCGAAATCGCCCAGGCGGTGGAGGCGGCCGGTGCGGACGCCATTTCGCTGATCAATACCCTGGTGGGGCTGGCTATCGATATCAATACATGGCGGCCGGTGCTGGGGAATGTCACCGGCGGCCTGTCCGGGCCGGCGGTGAAGCCGGTGGCGGTGCGGATGGTCTGGCAGGTGGCCCGGGCGGTGAAGATTCCGGTGATCGGGATGGGAGGAATATCTTGCGCCGAAGACGCGGTGGAATTCCTGCTGGCCGGCGCCAGCGCGGTGCAGGTGGGGGCGGCCAATTTCGTCAATCCCCGCGCTGTCAGCGAGGTTGCCCACGGGCTGGCCGACTATCTGACCCGGCGCGGTCTGAATCATGTCAGTCAACTGGTGGGTCAAATGAAAACAGAAGGATAAAGAAAGTTGACCTGTCAAGTATTGCTTGACAGGTCAACTTGTAGACAAAGTGGGGAAAAGGAGGGGAATTCCTCCGCTACGGACGATATCCTACGCCGTTACCGGCAGCAAAGCTGCCGACGGCTGGAGATAAGAGTCCCGCTGCGGAAATCCCCTCCTTTCCCTTTCTATCGGCCAGGGCGATAGGCTGACTCGAAATCAGCCTTCTTGGCCCGGCAGTTTCTCTTTCAGAACTTCGATGGCTTTTTCCAGTTGCAGATCTTTGCCTGTTTCCTTGAAGTCCGGCATTTCGAGCTTGATGTCCGGCTCGATGCCCACATGGTGGATCGACCGGCCGTTGGGGGTGTAGTAGTGGGCGATGGTGAGTTTTACCGCCGAGGCGTCGCCCAGGGGTACGATATTTTGCACCGAGCCCTTGCCGAAGGTTTTTGTGCCGATCAGTGTTCCCGCGTCGGTGTCCTGCACCGCTCCGGCCACGATTTCCGAAGCGCTGGCGCTGCCGCCGTTGACCAGGACCACCAGGGGATATTCCGGTTTTTCCAGCTGCGAATACCAGGTTTCCGGGGCGTTGCTTTTAGGAATGACAGAAACTATAGGGCCTTTGGGGACCAGATGGCCGGCGACCTTGACGCACTGCTCCACCAGTCCGCCCGGATTGTTCCTGAGGTCGAGAATCAGGGCCTTCATACCCTGGTCGGCCAGTTCCTGCAGCTTTTTGGCGAAGTCTTCGCTGGTGCTTTCGTTGAACATGGCAATCCGGATGTAGCCGATGTTGCTTTCCAGCATCTTCCCGCCAACGGTTTTGATCGGGATAATGGCGCGGACCAGGGGATATTCCTTGGTTTCCTGCCCGGCGCGGGCGATGGTAAGAGTTACCTGGCTGCCTTCCGTACCGCGGATCTTGGTCACCGCCTCATCGAGGGCCATGTCTTTGGTGTCCTGGCCGTCGATTTTGACCACCTGATCGCCGGTCAGAATACCGGCCGCGTCGCCCGGAGTTCCTTCGATGGGAGCGACAACGGTCAGAATGTTGTCCTTCATGCCCAGCACGATGCCGACGCCGCCGAAGGAGCCTTTGGTGGTTATCATCATTTCCTTGTAGGTTTTAGGCTCAAGGTACAGGGAGTAAGGATCGCCCAGGGCACCCACCGCGCCCTTGACGGCGCCGGCCAGCATGACATCCGAGGATACCTCGCCGTCGTATTTGGCCTTAGCCAGCTGCATCACCCGCAGCAGCTTCAGGGTTGCCGCCAGATCGGCGGAATCCATCTGGGACAGATACTGATTGATTTCGCTGATGGAATAGGCTTTGAACAGGTCAATCTTGCCGTCGGGGCCTATGGGTACGGTGGTGACGGCACTGGCCGGTCCTTTTTGATCGGTGACTGCCGGCGCGGTTCCTGCGGCGAGCGGCTGATGACCTTCCGACTGGGGTTCGGCAAAGGTAAGGCTGGTGCAGAGCACCGTGACCGCCAAGAAGCAGGCAAGGACAAGTTTCCGGTGGATTGTTGTTAGCTTTGGCATGCGTTTTCTCCTTGTTTTCACTGACGCTGTGATTTTGGTCTTTGCTGGAGCCGTTTACTTGAAAAACTCGGCGAACTCCTCGAGAAAGGCATCGATCAGCCGGGTTTCGCTGGGGTCCATGACATAGGATATGGCACGACAGTAGTCGCTGGCGATGATGCCCCGCCGCTGGAGTATGATTTTTTCTGCTTTGATGAGCAGTTCGATGCCCTGCATCCAGTAGGATATATAGGGCAGCAGCCGGCGGTGAAGAGCGAGCATTTCCGACCGCTTGCCGGCGGCGAAGAGGCCAAAGAGGCGAACATAGATTTCGCTGAAAGAGCAGCCGGGCTGAATGCCGGTCGCGCCGCGGGCGAGAACGTCAGGCATTTGCACTCCGGCGTAGCCGACCAGGCTTTTTATTGTGCCGGCCGCCCCCTGCTGCAGGGCGGAAACGTAGGGGCCCGGCGGTTGGCATTCCACTTTGACGAATTTGATGTTGGCGAATTCGCTGCTCAGCCGGACAAAAACATCAGGCGACAGTTTGACTCCGGTCTGGACCGGGGCGTACTGGACGACAATGGGAACGCTGACTGCGGCGGCGATGGCCTGCAGGTGCTGAATTACGGCCTGTTCGCTGGCACCAAGGAAAAAAGGCGGCAGGACCATCAGGGCATCAGCGCCCGCTTCTTGGGCTTCTATGGCCCGGATCACCGCCACTTCCCAGGCGTGGTCGGTTATGGAGACAACGCCGGCGACGGTGGAGGACCGGCTGGTTTCAGCCAGCATGATCTTCTGCAGGGTTTGTTTCTCGGCGTCGGTCAGCTTGTAAAACTCGGTCACCAGGCCGAACAGCGTCAGGCCCTGGATGCCGGTCTGGAGCAAATGCCGCACCAGACGCTGGAAGCTTTCCGGGTCGAGATCGCCGTTTTCGCAGAAGGGAGCCATGATGATCGGGCAAATACCGTCAAGCGTTTTCATCTTTTTCACGTCCTCCATTGTACCATTTTACCACGAAAAACAAGTTGGTGGAAACCTCACCTTTCCACCAACCCGTCAGGCCGCCCGGCAACCAACACTGCAGTCGGAGGTCACCGGGCGGCCTGGAAGACAGCACATTTAATTTTGAGAAACCGCCATGATCTGGGTACGAGGCCGCGGCAGGGTTAAGCCTTGGCCGAGGTGTCGGTACGCAGCGGCGAGGTTTTTTCGGCCCGATCGCAGACCAGGTAGCCGATCAGACCGGCCAGCAGCACGCTGGCACCGAGGAAGACCAGTCCGTAGACGAAATTGCCGGTGGTGTCCTTGATCCAGCCGACCATGAACGGACCGACGAAACCGCCGAGGTTGCCGATGGAGTTGATCAGGGCAATGCCCGCAGCGGCGGCGGTACCGGTGAGGAAGGTGGGCGGGACGGTCCAGAAAATCGGCATCGAGCCGTAGCAGCCGACGCTGCAAAGCGCCAGCAGGGCGACAGTCAGACCGGCGTTGGCGCTGGTGTAGGCACTGACGATCAGACACAGGCCGCCGATTACCATGGCGGCGGTCATGTGCCATTTCCGTTCGTGATAATGGTCGGAGCTGACGCCGATGAGCAGCATGCCGATTGCGGCCGCCACAAACGGGATGGCGCTGATCAGGCCGATCTCGACGTTGGACAATCCGCCGAAAGCTTTTACGATTTGGGGCAGCCACATATTCAGACCGTAGATGCCGATGACGACGCAGAAATAAACGAGGCCAAGCACAAGGACCCGGGGATGCATCAGGGTCTGCCAGAGACTGTAGTCGCAGACGGCTTCCACTTTGGATTTCTCTTCATCGATCTGAGCCTGCAGCCATTCCCGCTCCGCGGGTTCGAGCCAGGTTGCCTTAACAGGCTTGTCGGTGAGATAGGCGAGGGTGACGAAGCCGAGCAGGATCGACGGTATTCCTTCAAGGAAGAACAGCCATTTCCAGCCGGCGACTCCCATTACGCCGTCCATATTCAAAATCCAGCCGGAAACAGCCGAACCGAGCATGAGGGCGATGGGCTGGGCGAACATGAAGCGGGAGACGATGACACCCCGGTATCGCGCCGGATACCAGTAGGTCAGGTAGAGGAGGATTCCCGGGAAAAATCCCGCTTCGGCGGCGCCGAGCAGGAAACGCATGATGAGAAAGCTGACTGTTCCCTGTACCAGGCACATCGCCGCGGAAATGATACCCCAGGTGATCATGATCCGGGCGATCCAGATCCGGGCGCCGAATCTCTGCAAGGCGAGGTTGCTGGGAACTTCGAACAGGAAATAGCCGAAAAATAAAATGCCTGCTCCCCAGCCGAAAATAGTGGCTGTGAAGCCGAGGTCCTTATTCATGGTCAGAGCAGCAAAGCCAAGGTTGACGCGATCGACGTAGCACAGCAGGTAGGCGAAGACCAGAAAGGGGATGAGTCGCCAGGACACTTTGTTGATGATGGCCTTTTCAAATGCTTGGTCGGTCATAGATAGTCCTCCTTTATTTTATGCGCCGCCGCGGGATCGGCCATTAAAAGGGCCGTAAGGACGTAGGGTTTACCTTCACCTCCTGGTGTACCCGGGAGCCGGGTGAAATTACGAATCGTCCGTATATGTGAACTTTGTTCACATATACGGATTTAACAGAAGCGCTGTGGACAGCGCCGGGTGGGGAAAATAGTTTTCTTACCGGAATTTTGGCAATATTCTCAACTTCCTATTTATGGAATACTATGTTTAGTCCGTTTTTCCTGCTAAACGGGAGGCAATTTTTTCGGCCGACAGGAAATAGGAATAAAAAAACCGGGCAATCCTGTCCTCGGATACCCGGTAATCACAAATGACGGTATAGTTATTTTCGGGGTGCAGGATTTGCCGGGCGCGGTCCGGCGGTCAGCCGTCGTAGGGCACCTTCAGCTCCAGCCAGGCGTCAAAAGCGTCCAGACCCGCCTTCCAGCCTTCAACCAGGCCGAGGGCCAGCTCGCCGCCCTGTTCCAGCCGTTTGGCGATCCGGTAGGTGTCTTCGGCAAAGGCAATAATAATTTTTATGCCTGTTTCGTCGAGCGGTCCCTGGCCCCCGCCGTAGGCGAACACTGCCGCCGCCTCCTGGAGCAGGCGGATCCGGTCGGCGAGGCAAGCCAGTCCACCGGCGGTGGACGAGATGGAGTTCTCCGGCACATCTTCGCCGTGAAAGATTCTCAGGGCGACGGTGTCGGCAATCCGGTCCATTTCTGCGGCCTTGCTCTCGATTTCCATCTGGGAAGTACGGGGCCGTTTACTGCGAAAGTTCAGGACGTTCCGGTCTTTTTTATCGCTCATGGCCGATCACCTCTTTTGTGCAACATGGTAATCCTCCTCATTTTTGATGGGCTGTCTTGTTTCGTATTATACTATAATACCCCTTTTGCGGCACTATTTCCTGTTTATTCTTTTTTTCTGCCAGGATGTGGGCCAACCGGGCCACTCCGGACCGGCTCCGGCAGGAAGATTAAGCCAGGCGGCGAAATTTTTGATAACTGCTGCTTTGCTGTCTAAGACGAGAGGCGGCCAGGCGGGCGATTCGCGTTAGCGGCGATGTAAGTGCTCGGGCAGATTATATGGCAAGAAATAAGGAGGCCCTTTAATGGTATGGATTGACGGATGTTCCCTGCGGCTGGAGGATGTGGTAAAGGTGGCCCGCGGGTTTGAGGAAGCGGCCTTAAACGACGCCGGACGGCGTCAGATTTTGGCCAGCAGGGCGATTGTGGACAAGATTCTCCAGGACGAGCAGCCGGTGTACGGGATTTCCACCGGGTTCGGCGACTTCAGCCGGATCATCATCTCGCGCCAGGAACGGGAAAAACTGCAGAAAAACCTGATCCTCAGCCATGCGGCCGGGGTGGGGGACAACCTGCCGGAAGACGTGGTGCGGGCGGCGATGCTGCTCAGGGCCAATTCCCTGGCCAAGGGCTATTCCGGCATAAAAATGGCGACGGTGGAGATGCTGCTGGAGATGCTGAACCGCCGGGTGTATCCGGCGATTCCGGCCAAAGGTTCGGTGGGGGCGAGCGGGGATCTGGCGCCGCTGGCCCATCTGGTGCTGGTGATGCTGGGCGAGGGGGAGGCTTTTGTCGACGGCCGGCTGGTGAGCGGGGCCGAGGCGTTGGCCTGCGCCGGACTGTCGCCGGTGGTGCTGGGCGGTAAGGAAGGTCTGGCGCTGATCAACGGTACCCAGATCATGACCGCGGTGGGCTGCATGGTGTGGCGCGACGCGGTGGATCTGATGAAGACCGCGGATATCGCGGCAGCGCTCTGTCTGGAGGCCCTGCGGGGAACCCGCACCGCCTTCGATCCGCGGATCAGCCTGGTACGGCCGCATGCCGGCCAGCAGGCCACCACCGACAACATTCTGCGGCTGACGGCCGACAGCCCGATCATCAACTCCCACGTCCACTGTGCCAAGGTGCAGGACGCTTATTCCCTGCGCTGCGTGCCCCAGGTGCACGGGGCCTCCAAAGACGCCCTGCGGCGGGTGGAGGAGACGCTGGCGGTGGAAATCAACGCCGTCACCGATAACCCGCTGATCATGCCGGACAGTGGCGAGGCCATTTCCGGCGGCAATTTTCACGGCCAGCCGATAGCGCTGGTGATGGATTATCTGAAACTGGCCCTGGCGGAAATCGGCAATATTTCCGAACGGCGCACCAACCGGCTGCTGGATCCGAACCTGAGCGACCTGCCGCCGTTTCTTACCGCCTATCCGGGGGTGGACTCGGGGCTGATGATCACTCAGTACACGGCGGCGGCCCTGGTGTCGGAAAATAAAGTACTGGTCCACCCGGCCAGCGCCGATTCCATCCCCACTTCCGCCAACCAGGAAGACCATGTCAGCATGGGAACCATCGCCGCCCGGCAGGCCCGGGAGATACTGGAAAACGTCCGTCTGATCCTGGCCATCGAATGTCTGGCGGCGGTTCAGGGGATCGACTTTCTGGCGCCGCTGGCGCCAGGGACCGGCACCAGGGCGGTTCACGCGGCGGTCCGGCAGGCGGTGCCGCATCTGGAGGAAGACCGGGTGCCGGCGCCGGATATCAGGGCGATCTGCCGGCTGATTGCAGACGGCTCGCTGGTGCGGGCGGCGGAGGCGGCGGCGGGGCCGCTGCTGATCAGTCCGATGCCGGGCCGATCCGAGTGAACGGACAAGAAGCGTCGAGGGAAAGACTGGTATCGAGTGAAGGAGGTTAAGAAGGATGGTTACCAATTTCGATGTTGCTGGGGCCATGACGATCAAGCCGGACGGCGGTCTGCCGCCGCTGCCGGTTTTTCAGGAGGGAATCCGGCGGGCGCCGAACCGGGGTTTTACGCTGAGCGAGGCCCAGACCGTGATTGCGCTGAAAAACGCCCTGCGCTACGTGCCGGCGGAGTACCATCAGGAGCTGGCCGGCGAATTTCTGAGCGAGCTCATGACCTATGGGCGGATCTACGCCTATCGCTACCGGCCGGCAGGAAGGATTTACGGCAGGCCGGTCCATGATTATGAGGGCAACTGTCTGGAAGGGAAAGCCTTTCAGGTAATGATCGACAACAATCTTGACTTCGAGGTGGCTCTTTATCCGTACGAGCTGACTACTTACGGCGAAACAGGCCAGGTCTGCCAGAACTGGCTGCAGTACCGGCTGATCAAAAAATACCTGGAGGAGCTGACCTCGCAGCAGACGCTGGTCATCGAATCCGGTCACCCGCTGGGCCTGTTCCCTTCCGGGCCGGATGCGCCCAGGGTCATCATCACCAACGCCCTGATGATCGGTATGTTTGACAACCAGGCCGACTGGGAAATCGCCGAGCAGATGGGGGTAGCCAACTACGGTCAGATGACCGCCGGCGGCTGGATGTATATCGGGCCGCAGGGCATTGTTCACGGCACTTTCAACACGCTGCTCACCGCCGGCCGGCAGAAGCTGGGGGTTGCGGCAGACGGCGACCTGCAGGGCAAGCTGTTTGTCAGTTCGGGGCTGGGCGGCATGAGCGGCGCCCAGTCCAAGGCGATGGAAATCGCCGGCGGCGTCGGGGTTATCGCCGAGGTGGATTTTTCCCGGATCAAGACAAGGCTCGATCAGGGCTGGATCACGACTTATTCGGCCGACCTGGGCGAGGTGTTCAGCCTGGCGGCCAGCCATCAAAAGAGCGGTGAGGCGATTTCCATCGCCTACTACGGCAATGTGGTCGACCTTTTGGAATACGCGGTCCGGCACAATATCGCCATCGATCTGCTGTCTGATCAGACGTCGTGTCATGTGGCCTACAGCGGCGGCTACTGCCCGCAGGGGCTGACCTTCGAGGAACGGACGGCTCTGCTGGCCGGCGACCGGGCCGAATTCACCGCCTTGGTGAATAAAAGCCTGCGGCGCCACTTTGAACTGATCAGGACACTGGTCGGCCGCGGGGTCTATTTCTTCGATTACGGCAACTCGTTCCTGAAGGCGGTATATGACGCCGGGGTTCAGGAGATATCCAAAAACGGCGTCGACGAAAAAGAGGGCTTCATCTTTCCGTCCTATGTGGAAGACATCATGGGGCCGGAGCTGTTCGACTACGGCTACGGGCCTTTCCGCTGGGTGTGTCTCAGCGGAAAAGAAGAGGACCTATTCAAGACCGACCAGGCTGCGATGGACTGTATTGACCCTGACCGGCGGGGCCAGGACCGGGATAACTGGATATGGATCAGGGACGCCCGGAAAAATAAGCTGGTGGTCGGCACCAAAGCAAGAATTCTCTATCAGGACGCCGAAGGGCGGAAGAATATCGCCCTTAAGTTTAACGACATGGTGCGGAGGCGGGAGATCGGCCCGGTAATGCTGGGGCGGGATCATCACGACACCGGCGGCACCGACTCACCCTTCCGGGAGACGGCGAACATCAAGGACGGCAGCAACGTGATGGCCGATATGGCGGTCCAATGCTTCGCCGGCAACGCCGCCCGGGGCATGAGCCTGGTGGCGCTGCACAACGGTGGCGGCGTGGGGATCGGCAAGGCCATCAACGGCGGCTTCGGGCTGGTGCTGGACGGCAGCGACCGGGTGGACGAGGTGATCAAGTCAGCGATGCTGTGGGATGTCATGGGCGGGGTGGCCCGGCGGTCCTGGGCCCGCAACGCCAACTCCGTCGCGACCTGCGTTGAATTCAACAACAACTACGCCGGCCAGGGCCATATCACTCTGCCTTACATTCCGGCGGAAAAGCTTGTGGAGGAACTAGTCGGCCGGGCCTTCAAAAAGTCTGACCAGTAAACTGTGAGCGAGGTAACAAGATGGCAAAACTAGTCGAATGCATACCGAATTTCAGCGAGGGCCGGCGGCCGGAAGTCATTGCTGCCCTGGCTGAGACCATCAAAGCCGTGCCGGGAGTTATCCTGCTGGATCATTCCTCCGACCAGAGTCACAACCGGAGTGTGTTCACTTTTGTCGGCACGCCGGAGGGCGCCGGGGAAGCCGCTGTGGCCGCGGCCCGCAAGGCGGTGGAACTGATCGACATGACCGGCCATAAAGGCGAACACCCCAGGATGGGCGCGGTGGATGTCGTTCCCTTTGTGCCGGTGAAGAACATGGGCATGGAGGAATGCGTGACCCTTTCCCGGGAAGTCGGGGCGCGGATCGCGGCCGAGCTTGGGCTGCCGGTTTTTTTGTACGAGGAGGCGGCGTCCGACCCAAGGCGCCGCAACCTGGCCGACATTCGGCGGGGCGAGTTTGAAGGGATGGCCGCGAAAATCAGTCAGCCCGAGTGGCGGCCTGATTACGGTCCGGACGCCGTCCATCCCACCGCCGGGGTTGTGGCGGTGGGGGCCCGCATGCCGCTGGTGGCCTACAACATCAACCTGGCTACCGCCGACCTGAATATCGCCAAAGAGATCGCCAAAATCATCCGCGAGAGCAGCGGCGGCCTGAAGTTTGTCAAAGCCATCGGTGTGATGCTGGAGGACCGCAACCTGGCTCAGGTCTCGATCAACATGACCAATTTCGAGAAAACACCGCTGTACCGGGTGTTTGAACTGGTCAGAAGCGAAGCCCGGCGCTACGGAGTGGGCGTTGTCGGCAGCGAAATCGTCGGCCTGACCCCGGCCAACGCCCTGATCGATTCGGCGAAATACTACCTGCAGCTGGAAGGGTTCAGCGCCGAAAAACAGGTGCTGGAGAACCATCTTCTCCAGAGCGAATAGAGACAGAGCGAGGCGGAATATGAAGACAATCATCAACAATATCGGCGTGCTGGCCACTCCCCAAGGCAAAGGCCCCCGCAGAGGCGGCGAACAGGGAGAGATCATAAGGCTCAGGGATGCCTATGTCGTCATTGAGGACGGCCGGATCGCAGCGATGGGGGAAGGGGCCTGTCCAACCGACGGAGGGAATATCATCGACGCCGGCGGGGCGCTGGTGACGCCCGGCCTGGTGGATGCCCACACCCACCTGATCTTTTCCGGCTGGCGGCAGCGGGAACTGGCCCTCAAGCTCCGCGGCGCCAGCTACCTGGATATCTTAAGCCAGGGCGGCGGGATCCTGTCCACGGTAAAAAGCACCCGCCAGGCCACGCTGGGAGAACTGGCGGCAGCCGGGGCGAGTTCGCTGGCGGTGATGCTGGCCCACGGCACCACCACCTGCGAGGTGAAAAGCGGCTACGGCCTGACGGTGGAAGATGAGCTCAAATCCCTGGCCGCCGTCCGCGAACTGCAGGGCAGTCAGCCGGTGGAGCTTGTGCCCACCTTCATGGGGGCCCACGCCGTGCCGGCGGAGTATAAGCAGGCCCAGGAGAACTATGTCGATCTTGTCTGCGACCAGATGATCCCGGCGGTCAGCCAGCAGGGAGTGGCCGAATTCTGCGATGTTTTCTGCGAAGACAGCGTGTTCGACCTGGCCCAGTCGCGGCGCATCCTGGAGTGCGGCAGACGCCACGGCCTGCTGCCGAAAATCCACGCCGACGAAATCACGGCGCTGGGCGGCGCAGGGCTGGCCGGTGAACTGGGCGCGGTTTCGGCCGAGCACTTGATCCATGCCGGAGACGAGGGGCTGGCCAAAATAGCGGCCGCCGGCACCGTAGCTGTACTGCTGCCAGGCACTTCTTTCTACCTGGGTGAAGCTTTCGCCAGGGCCCGGACGATGGTGGAACTGGGGATCGCGGTGGCGGTGGCCAGCGACTTCAACCCCGGGTCGTGCCCCACCGAGTCGCTGCAGATGCCGATGACTATCGCCTGCCTCAAATACCGGCTGACGCCGGAGGAGGTGCTGACGGCGGTCACTTTGAACGCCGCGGCGGCGATCAACCGCAGCGCCGGGGTCGGCAGTCTCGAAGAAGGCAAGCAGGCCGACCTGGTGATCTGGAACGCGCCTGATCTGGAGTTTCTGTTTTATCACTGGGGAGTCAACCTGGTCGGGACGGTGGTCAAACGCGGCGAAGTCGTTTTCAGGAAAGGTGAGGGTAAGCTATGCGATTGATCGAGTATCAGGTAAAGGATTTTGTTGAACTGCTGGCCTCGGACGCGCCGGCGCCCGGCGGAGGTTCCACAGCGGCCCTGCTTGGATCGCTGGGCGCCGCTCTGACGGTGATGGTAGCCAACCTCACCACCGGCAGGGAGAAGTTTAAGGACAGCGAGCCGCTGGTGCAGGAGCTCCTCGGCGCCAGCCGGGAACTCAGCCGGGAACTGTTGGTTCTCATCGACCGCGACACCGAGGCTTTCAATAAAGTCATGGCGGCGCTGAATATGCCGAAAACGACGGAGGACGAAAAGCGGCGGCGGGCGACGGCCCTGCAGGCGGGGCTTCGCTTCGCCACCGAGGTGCCTTTCGCGATCATGGAGAAGTCGGCGGCGGCGCTGGCCCTTGTGGCCAAGGCGGTGAACAAAACCAACCCGTCGGCTATGAGCGATCTGGGAGTCGGGGCCGGGTGCCTGCTGGGGGCCGTCCAGGGGGGCTGGCTGAATGTGCTGATCAACCTCGGCGGCATCAAGGACGAAGCTTTCGTCGCCAGCTACAAGGAACGGGGCAAGCGGATCGTGAGCGAGAGCCGGGAGGTGGCCGGCAGGCTGGAGAAGGAAATAGAAGCGGCACTAACCTGAGGCTGTTGTATTTATTTACAGATACAGTGCCAGCGCCATAGTCATGGAAAAAGACCAGAAAATAAAGACTGCCCAACAAGCATCAATACTTGTCAGGCGGTTCTTTTATTTTTTGTCCGGATGTTATGCCTCCGGAATCCGAAAAAAAGAAGCAGAATTGTTGGAAAATAGTCCGCTGCGACAAGGGAAAAGTCGCGGACGGCGTGGAATAGAGCAAAAAGTGGATGTCCGTAAGACGATTATAGGACAAATAGTCCGGCGAACCGAATATATTTAACATAAAGAATAAAGAAACGGAAAGGAGGGGCCGTCATGTATATCTTGGGCAACGTCACCAGGAACACGATTGCAATGGTGCTGGCCGGCGGCAAAGGGGAGCGGCTCAGCCCGATTACCATGAACCGGCCGAAACCGAGCGTCCAGTTCGGCGGCAAGTACAAAATCATCGATTTCGTGCTGAGCAACCTGTTCAATTCCGGGATCCGGAAGGTGTATATCCTGACCCAATACCGGGCATATCCATTAAATAAACACATCAAGGAGTCCTGGGCCAGGTGGGCCGGTCTCGGCGAATTCTTTGACACGATTTCCCCTGAGACCAGCAGCGCCAGCGAAGAGTGGTTCAAGGGCACCGCGGACGCCATCTTTCAGTTCCTGCGGTTCATCGAATCCTCAGACGCCGATTATGTGGCAATCTTCGGCGGCGACCATATCTACAAGATGGATGTCAGCCAGATGATCAGCTATCATATCGTGAACAAAGCGGACATCACCCTGGCGGCGCTGGAGGTGCCGGTGGACGAGGCCAGGCGGTTCGGGATTTTTTCAGTGGATGAGGATTTCCAGGTGACGGCCTTCACCGAAAAACCGGAGGAGCCTGTGACCATCCCCGACCGGTCCACCTGTTTCGCCTCAATGGGCAATTATATTTTTTCTACCAAAAAGCTGATCGAGGTGCTGAAAGAAGGCCGGAAAAAATACGCCGACCTCGATTTTGGCAAGCATGTCATTCCGATGATGCTGGAGCGGGGCGACAGGGTGTTCGCCTACAACTTCATCGACAATCTGATTCCCGGGATGAAGCCGGAGGAAAAAGGCTACTGGAAAGATGTCGGCACCATCGACTCCTATTATGACGCCAACATGGACCTTGTCAACATAAGCCCGCAGCTGAATCTTTACAACTACAAGTGGCCGATCCTGACCAATCAGGGCAATCTCCCGCCGGCGAAGACGGTTTTTGACGAGGAAGGCCGGCGGGGCCAGAATCTCAGCTCTTATATCTGCGGCGGCTGCATCACCAGCGGCAGCACGGTGCGCCGGTCGATTATCGGGCCGCGCTGCAAGGTCAACAGCTTCAGCCTGGTGGAGGATTCAATCTTTTTTGAAAATGTGGAAATAGGCCGGCATTGCAAGATCAAACGGGCGATCATCGATGAAAATGTCAAAATCCGCGACGGCCTGGAGATCGGCTACGACCATGATGCCGACCGGAAAAAAGGCTATACGGTGACCGAGTCGGGGATCGTGGTAGTGACGAAATAGCAGCAAAGGGCAACAGCCGGGGTTCCCGGCGTTTCCCGGACAATGCGGTATTTGGAGGGTGGTTAGCTGTGTCGATTCATCCCCTGGCAGGCAAAAAGGCGCCCCAGTCGATCCTGGTCAACATTCCGCGCCTGATCAGCGCATACTACATCAATCGTCCCGATGTCGGCGACCCCGGGCAGAAGGTCGCCTTCGGCACTTCCGGCCACCGCGGCAGTTCGCTGGGCGGAAGCTTCAACGAGGCTCACATCCACGCCATCACTCAGGCGATCTGTTGCTACCGCCGGGAGCAGGGCATCACCGGCCCGCTGTACTTAGGCTTTGACACCCACGCTTTGTCCGAGCCGGCGTTCATCTCGGCGCTGGAGGTGCTGGCCGCCAACGGGGTCCAGACGCTGATCGCCAAGGACATGAATTATACGCCGACACCGGGAGTGTCCCACGCGATTCTGACTTACAACCTGGGCCGCAAAACAGGGCTGGCCGACGGCGTGGTCATCACTCCGTCCCACAATCCGCCGGACAACGGCGGCATCAAGTACAACCCGCCGAGCGGCGGGCCCGCCGACACCGACGCAACTTCCTGGATTGCCGCCAAGGCCAACGGTTTTCTGGCGGACGGGAACAAAGAAGTAAAGCGGATAACCTACGAAAAGGCCCTGAAGGCCGACAATGTGCGTCAGCACGATTTCATCGGCGCTTATGTCAGCGACCTGAAAAACATCATCGACATGGACGCTATCACAGGGGCCGGCCTGAAGCTCGGGGCGGATGCCCTCGGCGGCGCCGGTCTGGGGTATTGGCCGGCGATAGCGGCGCTGTACGGCATCGATATCGATCTGCGCAACGGTTATGCCGACCCGACCTTCGGGTTCATGAACGTCGACAGCGACGGCAAAATCCGGATGGACTGCTCCTCGCCCTACGCCATGGCAGGGCTGATCGACCTCAAAAACAAGTATGACCTCGCTTTCGGCAACGATCCGGATTTTGACAGGCACGGCATTGTCACCCGCAGCAGCGGGCTGATGAACCCGAACCACTATCTGGCGGTGGCCATTTCCTACCTGTTCCGCGACCGCACCGGCTGGCGGCAGGACGCCGCCATCGGCAAAACCCTTGTCAGCTCGTCGATGATCGACCGCGTCGCCGAAGGTCTGAACCGGAGACTGGCCGAAGTCCCGGTGGGGTTCAAGTGGTTTGTCGACGGGCTTGTGGACGGCTCGTTCGGTTTCGGCGGGGAAGAAAGCGCCGGGGCGTCTTTCCTGAGAAAGGACGGCACCGTCTGGACCACCGACAAGGACGGTATCATCCTTTGTCTGCTGGCGGCGGAAATCATGGCGAAGACCGGCCGGGATCCCGGGGAGCACTATCAGGAACTGACGGTTAAATTCGGCGCGCCGGTCTATGAGCGGATCGACGCGGCGGCCAACCCGCAGCAGAAGGCCTGCCTGGCCAAACTGTCGGCAGAGCAGGTAACAGCCGCCAGCCTGGCCGGGGAAAAGATCACCGCCAAGCTTACGAGGGCTCCGGGCAACAACGCCGCCATCGGCGGACTGAAGGTCACCACCGGCAGCGGGTGGTTCGCGGCGCGACCGTCAGGCACCGAGGATGTTTACAAGATATACGCCGAAAGCTTCAAGGGGCAGGCCCACCTTCGCCAGATCCAGGAGGAAGCGCAAAGAATCGTCAGCGATACCTTTGCCGCCTCCGGAGTGTGACGGGAGGCGGAAGGGACCCGGGCTGTAGCCCCCGCAGGGCGCCCGGCAGCCAGGGAAACATTTTTCTCCAAATTGTTACGGAAAATGGGCAGGAATTTTTCTGCCGAACGTGAAGTTATACATGTCCAAAATTGTCCTGCGGCAGTCTACCGGAAGCGGCCCGCCAAATGAGTTTCAACAAATCAGCGGTCCAATCCGCTGGGCGGAATCAGGGCGACAAGACATCCGCAGTGAAGGCGGCACTCCCCCGGCTCAATACCGGGGCTGTGCTGCTTTTCTAAATTGGCAGGGTCTGATCCATTTTGGCTGCTTTGGCAAGACATGAGTATTTAAGAGGAGGAAGGCGCGTGAACAAGTACACGAGGATTATGGCGGTACTGCTGGTGGTGGTCTTTATGATCGTGGGAGCAGGCTGCGGCGGCGAAAAAAAGAGCGGTCTGGTTGTGGCGATGGTAAATCCGTTGTCAGGTGACGCCGCTACCTATGGAATGAGCCACAAGAACGGCTTCGAACTGGCCCGGGAAGAGATCAACAAAGCAGGTGGCATCAAGGGCCAGCAGATCGACGCCCTGTTCCATGACGACGCCGGCGATCCCAAGCAGGCTGCGGCTGGGGCCCAGAAATTCGCCGACCAGAAGGACGTCATCGCCATCGTCGGTTCGGCGCTGAGCTCCAATACCCTGGCAATGGTACCGATCACCGATAAAGCCAAGCTGCCTCATTCGGTGGTGTCGTCAAGCACGCCGAAACTGAGCGGCATGAGCCAGTATTTCTTCCGGATGGCGGTGCAGGACGCCCAGATCGGCATCCTGATGGGCGACCTGATGGCCCAGAAGCTGGGGGCGAAAAATGTCGCCATTCTGTACCCCAACAATGATTTCGGCAAGGGTCTGGCGGCGGTGGTGGAGTCGCAGCTGAAAAAGCAGAATGTCAATGTGACGTCATCCCAGGCTTACCTTGTCACCGACAAAGATTTCTCGGCGCTGCTGACGGTGATCAAGGCCCAGAATATTGACGCGCTGGCAGTGTGCGGCACCTATACCGACGGCGGCCTGATCGTCAAACAGGCCAGCGAAATCGGTCTCACTGTACCGGTAATCAGCGGACCTGGTTTTTACAGCCCGAAATTCATCGAGATCGCCGGCAAGGCTTCGGAGAAAGCCATTTTCCTGAACGCTTTCGTTTCCAGCAACCCTGATCCCAAAGTCCAGGGTTTCGTGAAAAAGTACACCGAGAAATACGGTACCGCGCCGGACACCTTCGCGGCGCTGGGCTATGACCAGATGTACGTGATCGCCAAGGCGATGGAAAAGGCGGCCGAGAAAGGGGCCATCACCCGGGAGAATGTCCGCGCGGCGATGGCGGCAAGCAACTATCCCGGAATCACCGGCACCGTGACCTTCGACGACAAGGGTGACTGGGTGCGCCCCTACCTGTACCTGACGATTAAAGACGGCCAATTTGTAATGTATAACTAGCTCGATGCGCGGGGAGCGGCCAAACCGCTCCCCGTTTGCTGACTGAAGCGGAGGTATAAGTGATGCTGCTTGTACAACAGATCATCAACGGGCTGGCTCTGGGCGGGATTTATTCGCTGATCGCCATCGGCTGGACGGTGGTGTTCGGGATTGTCGGCCTTATCAACTGGACCCACGGGGAAGTGTTCATGATCGGAGCCTTTGTCGGCTATTTTCTGATCACTTCCTTCAAGGTCAATTTTTTTGTAGCGCTGTTCGGGGCGATGATCGCCGGCGGATTTACCGCCTATCTGCTCAACCATTCCGCCTACCGGCCGCTGCGGACCGGACCGAAGCTGGCGCTGTTCATTACCGCTCTCGGGGCTTCGACTTTTCTGCGCAATCTGGCGGCGCTGCTGTGGGAACCCCATTCCCGGGCCTATCCGCCGACGCTTGAGTTTTCGGTTCAGACCTTCAGCGTCGGGGGCAGCGTGCTGACGGTGAACACGCTGCAGCTGTTTATCTTCGCGGTCACGCTGTTTATCATGGCTTTTCTCCAGTGGTTCATCACCAGGACGATGATGGGCAAGGCCATGCTGGCCGCGTCCCAGGACCTAGAAGTGGTCAGCCTGATGGGGGTCGAGGTCAACAGTCTGATCAACATCACTTTCTGGGTCAGCGGAATCTTGGGTGGCGCGGCCGGGGTGCTGGTCGGGGTGCTGTACGCCATCAATCCCCAGATGGGAGCCCTGGCGGGGCTGAAAGGCTGGGCGGTGGCGGTGCTCGGCGGGGTGGGCAGTATCAGCGGCGCAATGATTGCCGGGCTGCTCTTGGGGGTGGCCGAGAACATTTCTTCCAGCTATATTTCCTCCGGCTACCGTGACGCCATCGCCTTCGTGATCATGATCATCACCCTGATCGTCAAACCTACGGGCCTGATGGGCTTTAAGTTTGAAGAGAAGGTTTAGGGGGGACCGCGATGCGCAAGGCTGTCATTTTTTCATTGGTGGTGCTGGCGGTGACCTTTTTTGATTCGCTGGACCTCACCCGCGATTATATTTTCCCCTCGTATTTCAAGCACATCCTGTTCGTCAGTCTGGCTTACAGCGTGCTGACTCTCAGCCTGAACATCATTTCCGGCTTCATCGGCCAGGTCTCTCTCGGTCACGCCGCTTTTTTCGGTCTCGGCGGCTATGTCTCGGCCCTGTTGACCCAGGTCTATCAGGCGCCTTTCTGGCCGAGTTTCCTGCTGGCCGGGATCGTGGCGGCGTTGGTGGGCATACCGCTGGGGGCGCCGGCGCTGAGGATCAGGGGACCGTTTCTGGTGGTGGTGACCTATGGTTTCGGCGAGGTGTTCCGGTTCATCGCCATCAACCTGGATATCACTGGCGGACCGGCCGGGCTGCCGGGGCTGATCACTCCGGCCATCGGCGGCGTCAGCTTCAGCAGCATCGGAGTGTCAGGCAAGGAAGTTTTTATTGTGATCATGCTGATGATGGCGCTCTTTCTGGCTTTTTTCATGCGGCAGATCGGCGAGTCCCGGGTGGGCCATGCCTTTGCGGCCATCCGCGAGGATGAAATCGCTGCAGCAGCCATGGGCGTGAATGTCAACTATCATAAACTGCTGGCTTTTGTCCTTGGCGCGTTTTTCGCCGGGCTGACCGGCAGCCTGTTCGTCCACTATCTTTCGTTTATCAGTCCGGACATGCTGGGCTCGAACGAGTCGATCATGATTCTGACGATGGTGGTGGTGGGAGGGACGCTCAGCATCACCGGTTCCTTTGTCGGAGCGTTTTTGCTGACCGTTCTGCCGGAAGCCCTCAGGTACCTGAAAGATATCGTCGGGCTGAGCTACGACCCATGGCTGGTGCTGTTCGGACTGCTGCTGGTCATCATGATGCGGGTCAAACCCCAGGGTATCCTGGGAGTGGACACGGTATTCCGGCGTTAGGGGTGAAGAGATGCTACTGAAAACGGAGCAGCTTTGTAAAAAATTCGGCGGACTGACGGCGGTCAACGGTATCGACTTTCATATCGACGCCGGCGAAGTCGTGGCGGTCATCGGTCCCAACGGTTCGGGCAAGACCACCTTTTTCAACGTGATCAGCGGGATTCTGCCGGCGACTTCGGGGCGGATTCTGTTCAAGGACCGGGATGTCACCGCCCTCAAGGCCCATGACATCACCAAACAGGGGATGGCCAGGACGTTCCAGAATATCCGCCTGTTCCAGAACCTGACAGCCAGAGACAATATCATCATCGGCCGCTACAGCCAGAATTCATCAGGCCTATTTGACGGGCTGTTCCACACTGCCCGGCTGAAGCAGGAGGAGCGGGAAAACGAGGTCAAGGCGGCCGAACTGCTGGAGTTCGTCGGCCTGACGGCCCACCGGGATGTAAAAGCGCGAAGTCTGCCCTACGGCGCCCAGCGCCGCCTCGAGATCGCCAGGGCCCTGGCCAGCCAGCCGGCTTTGTTGCTGCTGGACGAACCGGCGGCCGGGATGAATCCCAGGGAAGTGGACGCCCTGCTCCAACTGATCGGCAAACTTAAGGCCACAGGGCTCACCATCCTACTGATCGAGCATCAGATGCGGCTGGTCATGGGGATCGCCGAACGGCTGATCGTCTTCGATCATGGCGAGAAAATCGCCGAAGGAGCGCCGAAGGAGGTCCGCCACAACCCGAAGGTTGTCGAAGCCTATATTGGAACAGAGGTGAACGCCGGTGCTAAACATTGAGGGTATCAGTGTTTATTACGACAATATTCAGGCGATCCGCGACGTCTCGCTGAAGGTTGAGCAAGGGGAAATCGTTACCATCATCGGGGCCAACGGCGCCGGCAAAACCACCATTCAAAAAACGATCATGGGTCTCTTGCAGGCCAGGACCGGCAAGATAGCCTTCGAGGGCGAAGATATCACCAGGCTGCCCACGGCGAAGATCGTTTCCCGGGGTATTGCTCTGGTGCCGGAGGGCCGGAGGGTCTTTCCCCGTCTGAGTGTGGCCGACAATCTGATTCTGGGGGCTTATGCCCGCAAGGATAAAGAGGTGGACGCCGACCTGGCGCGGATCTATGAGATGTTCCCCCGGCTGGGGGAGCGGAAGAAGCAGTCGGCCGGGACGCTGAGCGGCGGCGAACAGCAGATGGTGGCCATCGGCCGGGGGCTGATGAGCCGGCCGCGGCTGCTGCTCCTTGATGAGCCGTCAATGGGGCTGGCCCCGGTGCTGGTGGCTCAGATTTTCCGGACCATTGTCGAAATCAACGCCATGGGCACAACGGTGCTGCTGGTGGAGCAGAATGCCCGCATGGCGCTATCCATCGCCGCCCGGGCCTACGCCCTGGAAACCGGCGCGATCGTCCTGGCCGGGCCGGCGGCCGAGCTGGCCGACAACGAGCAAGTCAGGAACGCATATCTGGGGGAATAATTTTTTGGAGCTGTTGAAAACGACCGGATGAAAGAGATCGGTCCGGCGGCGTACTGCGCCGAACAAAGCAAGTTGCCGCGGTACTGAGAAAAAGCGGAGAAAGAACACGGCTCATTAGGAGCCTCAGGCAAGAAGCCTTCCGGCGTCAGCGGAAGGCTTCTTGCCTGTTCACAGTATTCAGCGCAAAGGAAACGTAGCATTTAATCTTTGGATATGTACTCTGACATCAAGTCGTTAAGACGCTCCTGCGTTTCTTGCTGCAGCATCTCTTTGCGTTTTTTTTCGTCCAGAACTATTTCATCCAGCAATTCCTCGACAATTTTTTTCGGATTATCCAATGTAATTCCCCCTCTCGTTTTTTCCACAATCCAATTACCAGACATCCAAACTGGTTATACGCAACTTATTTTATTTTGTCTTTCGGTCGGAAGGGTTCGGCGAAATCCGCCCCATTTTCCGCCGATAGCAGCAGTTCTTCAAGGTAAGTATCTTCTGTTTGAATAGGCCGCGCCGTCATTTCCTGCTGGGCGAGGCTCACCTGGTAGGCGGCCGTCTCCTCGCTGGCACTGTTGTAGACGACGAAAATGCAAAAGGCTGTAAGGGCTATGATGATAAAAATACGTCTCATGTTTTGGTATCACCTCGGAAAGGGTTATTCTGAAAATTGCAGGTCCGGTCTGAGATTCCAGCGCTGCTTGTTTTGAAAAAAACATCCTCCAGAGCGATTGAGCCTGGAGGATGTTAAGGGGGCAACTGATTGGCAGCATTGAAAAAACCGGTTACTATTGTCAATGATTAGGTTCGAAGTTGCCCCCTGTCTGGGTTAGGTTGCTGAATGCTCAATACGGAATCCATGGGTATTTTGTTGTCGCTACTGGCAGTTTTCCACGATGACCGCGCTGCCCTGGCCGCCGGCGGTGCAGAGGGTGGCCAGGCCGTAGCGGACCTTGCGCCGCTGCATTTCGTACATCAGGGTAACCATGATCCGGGCGCCGCTGCAGCCGATGGGATGGCCAAGGGAGATGGCGCCGCCGTTGACGTTGACGATGCCCCGGTCAAGCCCCAGCTCTTTGACGACGGCGAGGCTCTGCGCAGCAAACGCTTCATTCAGCTCCACCAGCCCGATGTCGCCAAGACTTAGTCCGGCCAGGGACAAGGCTTTGCGCACCGCCGGCACCGGCCCGATGCCCATGATTTCCGGCGATACCCCGGCGCTGGCGTAGGAGACGACTTTTACCAGCGGTTTGAGGCCCAGGGCTTCGGCCCGGCTCCGCTCCATCATGACCACCGCCGCGGCGCCGTCGTTGCGGCCGGAGGCGTTGCCGGCGGTAACCGAACCGTCTTTTTTGAATACAGCCTTCAGCTTCGCCAGCTCTTCCGGCGTCGTCTGCCGGGGGTATTCGTCGGTATCGAACAGGCGGGTTTCTTTCCGGCTTACTTTTACTTCAAAGGGAAGAATCTCGTCCTTGAACCGGCCGGCGGCAATGGCGTCCAGAGCCCGCTGCTGACTGGCCAGGGCAAATTCGTCCTGCTGGGTGCGGGATATGACGTATTTCTCGGCAAGGTTCTCGGCCGTCATTCCCATGGTCAGCCGGCCGTACTTTTCCACCGGCTGGGATTTGGGCTGACTTTCGGTGTTGGGATCAAGGATTTCGCCGTTGCCGGCAGAGTAGCCGAAACGGGCGCTGCGCAGGTAGTAGGGGGCGGTACTCATGCTTTCGGCGCCGCCGGCGATGACGACCTGCGCGTCGCCCAGGCGGATGGCCTGGGTGGCGGAGATGATGGCCTGCAGGCCTGAGGCGCACTGGCGATGGACGGTGAAGGCGGACAGCTCTAACGGCAGCTCGGCGTAAAGCGCGGCTACCCGGGCGAGGTTGGGGGTATCGCTGCTCTGCTTGCCGTGGCCGAAGATCACTTCGTCGATCTGGCCGGGGTCGCCGGGGATTCTTGCGGCGCATTCCTTGATGACGGCGCTGGCCAGCTGTTCGACCAAAACATTTTTAAGGGTGCCGCCGATTTTGCCGATGGCGGTGCGGACTCCGGTGGTGATTACTGCTTCATGCATCCTGGGACACCTCTCTTATTTTGAACTGCGGGCTGACGGTGTACTTGGCGGTGGTGATGGCTGCGACTTCCTCCAGTGTAATGTCGGAGGTGATTTCGTCCAGGATCAGCCGGCCTGCTTCGAAATGAAACACCGCGTACTCGGTGATGATCATGTCCACCGCATTTTTGGCGGTAAGCGGCAGGGTGCACTGAGGGATGATCTTCGCCCCCCCGTCCCTGGTGGCGTGCTGGGTGGCGATGATGACTTTCGCGGCGCCGACCACCAGGTCCATCGCCCCGCCGACTCCGAGAACGTCTTTGCCTGGCACCAGCCAGTTGGCCAGATCGCCGGTTTCGCTGACCTGAAGGCCGCCGATGATGGTGCAGCCGATATGGCCGCCGCGGATCTGGGCGAAGGACTCGGCGCTGTCGAAGAAGGAGGCTCCCGGCAGGACGGTTACATGCTTGCGACCGGCGTTGATGAGTTCACGGTCTTCCTGGCCCGGCTCGGGATACGGGCCGACGCCCAGAAGGCCGTTCTCGCTCTGGAGATATACTTTTTTGCCGTTGACATAATTTGCTACCAGGGTGGGGATGCCTACACCCAGATTGACCACCGTGCCGTCGGAGATTTCTTCAGAGGCACGTTTGGCGATTCGGATTTTGCGTTGTTCATCGCTAAGCATTAGCAGTCCCCCCTTTTGACAAGAATGTCCACATAAAGAAACGGCGTGATAACGTCTTCGGGGGACAGTTCCCCAGGTTCGACGATTTCGTCGACTTCGGCGATGCAGACTTTTGCCGCGGTCGCCATGATCGGGTTGAAGTTCCGGGCAGATTTGCTGTAGACCAGGTTGCCGAGGGTGTCGGCCTTTTTCGCCCGGACAAAAGCGTAGTCGGCGGAGATAGGCTCCTGCAGCAGATATTCGGTGCCGTTTAGGGTCAGGATCTGATGCCCTTTGGCCAGTTCGGTTCCGACACCCACCGGTGTCAGGAAGCCGCCCAGGCCGGCGCCGGCCGCGCGGATCGCTTCAGCGAAATTGCCCTGGGGAATCAGGACGATTTCGATTTTTCCTTCGCGATTGTACTTCGCGGCATCCGGGTTGGGGGTAAAAAATGAACCGATGGCTCTTTTGATTTTATCCTGCAGCAAGACCACGCCGATTCCTTCGTTGTGACTGCCAAGGTCGTTGCCGATGATCGTCAGATCTTTCACATCGTGTTCCGCCAGAGCGGCAAGCATCGCTTCCGGGCTGCCCACCCGGCCGAAACCGCCGATCATGATGGAAGCGCCGCTTTTTATTTCTTGCACGGCTTCCTTGGCTGTTTTAATAATGGCCATAGTAGAATCTCCTTTTTGCTCAGCATTTTGTTTCCGCATGCTATTAAGTAGTGATTTATTCTTCGTTGCTTTGGGGGTCAATTGGCTGCGGCCTTGTTTGCGGCATATTGCGGTGGCAGACAAGAAGGTTAAAAACTACAACCCAGATCCCTGGCCTGGCAGAGGGCGTCAAGCGCGTCACCCGGCTTTCCGGCGTCACCAGCCAGGATCGTTTTATAACCGCTGTTTTCGAGCTGGGCCTGAAGCGCGTTGTCCGCCTTGGTCCCGAGCGCCAGGACAACGTCATCATAGCCTGTGAACCGTTTCCGTTCGCCGAACTGTTCCACCGACGCGCCACCGGGGATAAAGGCGCAGACGGTGGCCGAGGTTTGGGTCTCAACACCGGCGTCTTTGAGTCGCTTCAGCAAGAAATGCTTTACCCTCTGGACAATACCGATACCGATTTCATCGCGCATTTCCACGATGGTAACCGTCTTGCCCTGGGCCGCCAAAAAGTCGGCTGTTTCACAACCGACGCTTCCGCCGCCGACAACCAGCACTTTTTTGCCGACTTTCAGCTTACCCAGCAGTACATCCCAGGCGCTGGACACATTAGCGCCGTCGGCGGCCGGAATGGGGGGGACAATCGGCTGGCCGCCGGTTGCCAGCACCACAAGATCAGGATTGATTTCGGCGACGCTTTTTTCTGTTACCAGGCTATTCAGGCGGATATCGACGCCGGCTTGCCGCGCCTGCTGGATTTTTTGCTTGACCAGCTGGGAAATCGCCTGTTTATGAGGCGGCATGCAGGCAATCCGCAGCTGGCCGCCCAGCTTGTCGGTCTTCTCGCACAGTATCGTTTCGTGGCCCCTGAGGGCGGCAATCCGGGCTACTTCCAGCCCGGCGATGCCGCCGCCGACGATGAGAAGCTTCTTGCGGCCGGCGGCTCTGCCGATGGGTTCACTTTCTTTTCCTACCTCTGAATTGGCCAGACAGCAGATGGGGAGGTCGTAATAAAGCTTGCCGATACATCCCTGCAGACAGCCGACGCAATACTGGATTTCAGCCAGATTCCCTTGGGCCGCTTTGTTCGGCATGTCCGGATCGGCTATCGCGGCCCGGCCCATACCGATCATGTCGGCCCGGCCTTCGGACAGGATCGACTCCGCCATCAGCGGATCATTGATCCTGCCGGTGGTGATCACCGGTTTGGCGGTGACTTTTTTGATTTTCTCGGCGTACTGCACATTGTTCGCCAGGCCGATATAGTAAGGCGGGGCCACATAGTGCTGGCTGGCGGTGTTGGCGGTGGTGATGTGAAAGCCGTCGTAGCCGGCAGCATCCAGAAGCTGAACAATAATCTTTGATTCCTCTATCGCTGTTCCGTCGGAAATCCGTTCTTCCCCAGCCATCCTGATGATTACCGGATAATCCTCGCCGGTCCGGTCCCGGACGCTTTTCAGGATATCCAGGGGGAAGCGCAGCCGGCCCAGCAGGTTTCCGCCATATTCATCGGTGCGTTTATTGGTGTAGGGCGACATGAATTCAGAGATCAGATAACCGTGGGACCCATGGATTTCGACCCCGTCGAAGCCCGCCTGTTTGGCCCGCCAGGCGGCTAGGCCGAAAGCCTCGATAATTTCTTCAATTTCTTTTGTCGACAGCTCCCGGGGCAATGTGCCGTTCCCCGGGTGCAATAAGGCGGTCGGCGCCACCGGTTGGGCCCCGATGGCCTTTTGCGTCGTTTGGGCGCCGGCGTGATAGATTTGGGCAAAGATCTTCCCGTTTTCCCGGTGCACCGCTTCGGTCAAGCGGGCGCAATCGGCAATAAAGCGGTCATCCCAAAGCCCCAGCACCGCGCCGAAGGCCTTGCCCCAGGGATGAACGGCAAAATTTTCGACAATGCAAAGACCGAACCCGCCTTTGGCGCGGGCGACATGATAGGCGATCAGCCGCGGGCTTACGGTGTTGTCGGCGTTGCCGAAATTAGTGACCATCGCCGGCATGACAATGCGGTTTTTCAGTTCCAATTTGTTGATGCCTATGGGTTCAAACAGTTTCACAAATTTCATCCGTCAGTCACTCTTCCTTCCGCCTGATTTGTCACTGCTTGCTGTCTCACCCCGACCGGTCCCGCGGTGCCTGGCCGACGCCGGATTTCTCTGCTACTGCCACTCTTCCACGGCGAGGGCCCTGATGGGGGACCCGGACAGGCCGCGGATATTGAGCGGTATTCCCATAAAGAAAAAGCGGGTTTTGGAAAGCTTGTCAAGGTTGGTCAGATTCTCCATGATCCCGATGTTTTTCCCCAGCAGCTCCAGGTGGGCCGTGCGGCCCATGTTGCTGAGGGTATCAACATTGGACAGGTCCATGCCGATCGCCTTGACGGAACGCGCTGAGAGCCATTTGGCGGCAGAGATGTCGAGGGCTTCGGCGTGGTGGAAGCCCGGGCCGTTCCACTCGCCGGCCCAGGCCCGGATAAGAACGATGTCGCCAGGCTTGACTTCGGTATTGGTCGCGGCGAGCCGTTCTTCGAGCATGGCGGCGGTCACCGGCTGCCGGGGATCGCGGGCGGAGACGTCGATCAGGACCGCTTCGCCGAAGGTGGATTCCAGAGGAACCTGGTCGATGGTCCTGCCTTCTTCGAAGAAATGAAACGGAGCGTCAAGATGGGTACCGCCGTGGTCGGAGATGAGCACAAGCTTGCTGGCGTAACCTTTGCACGGCGGGGTGTAGCGAGGTGCGGAAAAAGCGTGGGTTACATGGTCGATGACTGTTACCTTGGGATGGGTGGGGAAGGATTGCAGGCCGTCATACAGCGGCACCGTCAAATCGATAACTTTCATTTCGCTGTCTCCTTTTCTTGTTTACATATAGCCCCAGAGCAGTACTCCCACCGAGAAGACCAGCGTCGTCCAGAGCATGCATAGCACGGTATAACCCATGACGTCACTGAGCTTGAGGCCGGATATGGCCAGGGTCGGCAGCAGCCAGAAGGGCTGGACAAGGTCGTTCCAGGCGTTGCCGAGCATAACGGCCATGGCCGTTTTGCCCATGTCGGCCCCGAGGGCTTTGGCGGCTTCAATCATGAAGGGTCCCTGGATTACCCAGTGCCCGCCGGCCGAGGGGGCGAAGAAGTTGATGACAAAAGAGCTGACCAGCCCCCAGAAGGGCAGGGTGTGCACATTGGAGACGCTGACAAACCACTGGGCCATGGTGTTGACCAGGCCGGAGCCGCCCATCATCGCCATAATCCCGGCGTAGAACGGATACTGAAGGATAATCCCGCCGACAGTTTTGGCGCCTTCGCTGAGGGCGGCGATATACTTGGCCGGGGTTCCCATCAACAATACGCCAAGGAAGATGATGGCAAAGTTGATCATGTTGATATCAAGGGCGCCGCCGCCGTGGAAGTAGTAGGCCAGGTAGCCGAGGCCCACCAGGCCGATGAGGGCGCTCAGCAGCTTGCTGTTGTTCATTTTTTCGGCGAAAGTCTGGTCGGTCTCCACCTTCTGGGCGGCAGCGGCCTGGTCCTTGAACACCGAAGGGTCGATCTCGATGATATCCTTGGGGTTCTTCGGCGAGGACATGGCGTTTAAAATCGGCAGGGTGATCAGCAGGATCACGGTCATAATCAGGATCGGGGCCGAGAAGATGGTGTCGGTCAGGGGGACGAGGCCCATGCTTTTTTCAAACGGATGGCCCTTGGTGGCGATCAGGATGGGGATGGTGCCGGTAAAGCCGGTGCCGTAAAAGACAAAGCCGCTATATGCCGCCGCCATGATCAGCGGATAGTGGACGCCTTTGATGCTCATGGCCAGGCGCCGGGCCACCAGTGCCCCGACGATGAGGCCGAAGCCCCAGTTCAGGTAGCTGCCTACGCCGCCGACTACCGTAGCAACGGCGATGGCCATGCGCGGGGTTTTGGCGAATTTGACGATAATGTCGACCCCTTTATCGACAAATGGGGCTCTGGCCAGAACATAGCCGGTGGCCAGCATGGTGGCCATCTGGGTGGTGAAAGGCAGGAGGGACCAGAAGCCCTTGCCCCAGTATTCGACCATCTGGAAGGGCGACTTTTGCTGCAGCGCCACTCCCAGTATCAGGGTGAGGAAGGTCAGAACAATGGCGAAAACGAAAGGATCAGGCAGGTATTTACGCATCAGGCCGGTGAAGAATTTGGTCATGGATTGCAGAATTGTTTGCACTCTCAAATCGCTCCCTTGTCTTTATTGTTTTGGGATGAGGCCAAAAACTTCAATAAGTCGATGAGTTGCTGATTCTTGGTGTTGATTACCGCGGGGGCCGATTGTCCCCGCCAGTCGTAAAACCCTTCGCCGGTCTTCAGGCCGAGGCTGCCTGCCGTCACCTTGTCCCGGAGAATGGTCAGCGGCGACTTGGCATCCTCCAGATCGGGATACAGATACTCGGCGATGGACATGTGGGTGTCAAGCCCGTTGAAATCCCGCTGCTCCAGCGGACCGGTGAACACCAGCCGTATCGCAAGACTGGTTTTGACCACGGTGTCGATGTCCTCGGCGGTTGCCACGCCTTTTTCGACAAGGGACATGGCTTCCCGGGCCAGGGCGTGCTGCAGGCGGTTGCCGATAAACCCGGGAACGTCTTTCCTAACCCGCACCGGTCGCTTGCCGATTTCGGTCAGCAGCTCCATCGTCCGGACAATGACGTCTTCGGCGGTCGCGTCGCCCTGAATGACTTCGACCAACGGCACAAGATGGGCCGGCATGTAGAAATGGGCGCCGATGACCCTGTCCGGCCGGCGGGTCAGCGCCGCCAGTTTGTTGATGGGAATCCCCGAGGTGTTGCTGGCGAAAATGGTCTTTGGGCCGCAGGCTGCTTCCAACTGGGCGAACAGTTTTTCTTTCAGCTGGATTTTTTCGGGAATGGCCTCAATGACGATGTCGGCGTCTTTCACCCCGACCGCCAGATCGGCGCTGAAGCTGATTCTGCCCAGGGCGGCGACTTCATCGCCGGCCGCCGCCAGTCCGTTATCCACAAGAAGCCGCAATCCCTCTCGAATTTTTTGCCGGGCGTTTTCCAGCACCTGCGGGCTGACATCGACCAGGGTCACCTGCTTGCCGCCCTGGGCACAGACCTGGGCGATGCCGTGCCCCATGATGCCGGCGCCGATTACCGCGATTTTGTCTAAGCTCATACTAGTCACCTCCTTTTTTTTGAATCGACTGTCTGCCGCCGTCCCGCCTGTGCTCGCCGGTTAAAGAACAAGCACCGGTTTGACGACTTTTTTGGCCAGCGCGTCCTCGAAGGCTTTGAGGCCATCCTGGAAGGGATAGAGGGCCATCACCGGCTCAAGGTCGACCTGGCCGCTGGCGATAAGCTGCAGGGCCTGTTCGTAATTTTTCCAGGTGCAGGTGTAGCTTGTGTTGACAGTTACTTCATTGCGGATCAGCGGCGTGAAAAAGATGTCGAGCGGGCGGGAGTAGATGCCCAGCAGCGTGAGCGAGCCGCCTTTTTTGACGATCTCCAGCGCCTTGGCCAGGGCGGGAGCCGCTCCGGAGCACTCCACCACCACATCGGCCGCGGCTGCGCCGGCGATTTCGGCAAGGGCCTTTTTGACGTCCTGACGCTCGGCGTTGATGACGCCGAAGCCCATGCGGCGGGCGATGGGAAGGCGGGTTTCCTCGTCGATATTGGTGCCGACGACCACGACTTTACCGGCTCCCATGATTTTGGCGCCCTGGGCGGCCATCAGGCCGACGATGCCTGGCCCGAACACGACGACGACGTCTGCCGGCCGGATCCCGCTGTTGTCGAACACACCGTGAAAGCTCACGGCGCAGGGCTGGGCGACGGCGGCTTCCTCGAAGGAAACGCCGTCCGGCAGGAGATGGACGATGTTTTCCGGCACGCAGATGTATTCGGCCATGCCGCCGTCGACATGAAGTCCGGTCATCCGGTTGTTTTCGCAGATGTTGGTCCGTCCCTGGTGGCAGTTGGGGCAGTGGCCGCAGTATTGATTGGATTCCCCCATGACCCGCTGCCCGGGCTTGAAGAGAACGGCACCCTCGCCTACGGCTTCCACGATGCCGCTGTATTCATGGCCGAGGGTCACGGGAACCTGCATAAATTCATAGCCCTTGGGGTATTCGTAAGCATGCAGGTCGCTGCCGCAGATGGCGGTGGCCTTTATTTTGATCAGCACATGACCAGGTTTGACTTCGGGTTTGGAAACTTCCAGCAGTTTCACGGCTCCGGGCTCTCTTTGGGTTTTCACTAGTGCTTGCGTAATCATTACCTCCCTCAAATTACTGAATCTTTTATTAAATTTACGAAATTAACAAAAAAAGCCTTTGTTAAAGGCTCGAAAAATTAACCGGCTTTTTGTAGTTTTCTACAAATCAACTAAAAGTGTGCAACAGATAAGCTGTCGCCAGAATGTAGCGGTCCCTCGGCGCAAAGAAGTCCAGGCCGGTAATGGACCTGATCTTACCCAGCCGATATCTCACTGTATTGATATGGATATGCATCATTGCCGCCGATTTCTCAAGATCAGGGGAAAAGATAACCGCTGCCATGGTCTGGAGAAGGTTGGCGTGATACTTGCCGTCATACTCCTGGATAGGCCTGATCACGCTGTCCAGCAGGAGCTCCTGCTCGGGGGTGTCGACCGCTCTTAAAAGCGCGGTGTGCGCCAGGTATTCGCCGTAGTACAAAAGGCCGGAGCCGCCGAGGGAAACCGATGCTTTCAGAGTGCGTTTGGCTATGCCGTAACTTGTCTTGATGGTTGTCGCCTCGGCCACCGAGGGACCGATTCCCACCGAGATGGCCTCTTTGGTGCCTGCTACAAATTCTGCCAGCCTTTTCAGCCATTTCGGTTTGGCGCCGACGGTGTCTGGGAGCTGGCTGGCGGCGATCAGGACGACTTCATCAGGTTTAATGACAAGCAGGGCGTCGCCGAGGATGTCGCGGACAGCATAGCCGTAGTGGCGCAGGATTTGAGCGTTGTCAATGTCCGGTTCCCCGGCCTGGAGCTTGATAACGATGATCCGGAAGTGGCCCTGGGGTTTCAGGCCGAACAGATCCAGACGGTCCCGCAGCTCCTGTTCGTCAAGACTGTTCTTGAACAGTATATCCTCCAAGAGGGAAGATATGAGCTTTTGCTCGGTTTCCAGCCGGTCGAGCAGTTTCATGGTGAGGAAAGTGGCCAGCTGATGGGCCATCAGGATATAGCGCTCTGACAGGATCCGTTTATCCACAAGCACCAGAAAGCCCAGCGGATTTTCCTGGGCCACACAGGGGAAAATGTGCAGCCCGTCGCTCCGGCAATGCTGCCAGCCTTGCTTTTCGCCGGAATAGAGGCGTCGCACCTCTTCGGAGATCGGGCCGACAGGCAGCTGGCGGTTGTCCGGGGCATGCCAGGCAATGAGCTCGTACTGGCGGTTGAGACAAAGACACGGGCAATTTCGCCGCCGGCTCAGCCCCTGGAGCATGGTGTCAATTTCGCCGCCGGTCACCGCTGCTTTGGACAGTTCCTGATAGTGCTTGTCCACATCAAGCAGCACGTTCATATGATAGTCGTTCAATTCTGCGGAAATAGCCTGAATGATCTCGCGAAACTTGGTTTCCCGGCGAATGGCGAACACCGGCAGTCTGAACTGGTTGGCAATGTCGATGATGTCCTGGGGAATTTCTTTGACGAAGCGGTTGACCTTGATCCCCATGGCCGCGATGCCGCGTTTGGCCAGCTCGGTGAAAGCGGGAACCTGCAGCTCGGGATGCTCGACAAAGGCGTACCAGGTGGTCAGGACGAACTCGCCCCCGGTGACCCATTCGTAAAAATCGGGGGCCTCCATGATAGTTACATAGGAAATGACGTTGTCAAGGCCCGAGCGGCCAGCAACCAGGGTGGCCCTTTCGGCCATGAAATCGATTTTCAGGACATCTTCTACTGTTACCGCCATGTCCAGCCTCCATTAGAATCATTGTCTTGGCTCCGGTATTTGCGTGCGATGGTTATATTTCGGTGCTGCCTGCTGTTTCCCTTTAGCAGGGTATCAAGGACTTTGACATTCGGCGGCGAATATAGGTGCTAACTTAGCTTCAAGGAGATAATATGGGCAAGATCACTTTCGTCATTCCCTATCCGGAAATCAGGCCGGTGGTGGAGAGTATTTTTGAAGAACAGCAAAACGGCGAGTGGGAACTGGAGATCATCCTGTCGATGGGCGTCAAGGGGATGATCCGTCATAATATCGTCAGCGACGTGGTCGTTGCCCGGGGCGTGACCGCCGCCGCGCTGAAGCGCGTCCTGCCGGACACGCCCACCGTCGAGCTTCAGGTAAGCGGCTATGACATCATGCGGGCCATCAAGGAATGTCAGCAGCGGTTCGGTGCCCGCCGGATAGGGATTGTCGGTTCGGAGGAAATGCTTTATGGCGCCAAAGGGATCGAAGAAATCATGCCGGTGGAGCTTGTTGTCGTCCCGGTGCGGGACGAGGACGACGCTGAACAGAGTATCAGAGACCTGAAAAGCAGCGGCATCGACATCATTATCGGTGGCGTGATGTCCACCGGGATTGCCGACCGGCTGGGCATCAGCGCCGTGTTTGTCCAGAGCGGCCGGGAGGCCATCTATCACGCCCTGCGGGAGGCGAAGCGGGTGGCGGCCGTCCGCCGCCAGGAACAGGAGCGTGGCGAACAGTTCCGGGCGATTCTCAACTATTCCAGCGAAGGAGTCATCGCTGTGGATGCCCGCGGTATGATCAACCTTGTCAATACAGCGGCGGTCAACCTGACGGCGCTGCGGGAGGATGCCATCGGCCGGCACAGCGAACGGATGGTGCCGCAGTTCGGCCTCGACAAGGTGCTGGCCGACAGCCAGGGCGAACTGGGCGAGATCATCACCATCAACGGACAGCAGATGGCGGTCAACAAAGTGCCGATCATCGTCGGTGAGGATACGGTGGGGGCTGTGGCCACTTTTCAACCGGTGGCCGCCATTCAGGAACTGGAAGGAAAAATCCGCGAGAAGATATACCGCCGCGGCCATGTCGCCCGCCAGACCTTCGCCGATGTTCTCGGCGAGAGCCCGGCGATCCGGCGGGTTGTGGCCATGGCCCACGAGTTTTCCAAGGTCAATTCCAATGTGCTGATTGTCGGTGAAACCGGCACAGGCAAAGAGGTCTTTGCCCAGAGCATTCACAACGCCAGCAGCCGCGGCCGCGGCCCATTTGTCGCCGTGAACTGCGCGGCCCTGCCGGAGAATCTGCTGGAAAGCGAACTGTTCGGCTACACCGAGGGGGCCTTTACCGGGGCGGTCCGCGGCGGCAAGATCGGCCTGTTCGAGCAGGCCCACCGCGGCACAATTTTTCTTGACGAAATTTCGGAAATATCCCCCAAGCTGCAGGGGCGGCTGCTGCGGGTGCTGCAGGAACGGGAGATCATGCGGCTGGGGGACGACCGGGTGGTTCCGGTGGATCTGAGGATCATCGCCGCCACCAATCGCGAGCTTTACGCCCTGATGCAGGAGGGCGCCTTCCGTCAGGATCTGTACTACCGGCTGGATATTCTCAGGCTCATTCTGCCGCCTCTCAGGCAGCGCCGGGAAGACATCATTCCGCTGTTCCGCCATTTTCTCAGAATTTACTGCCTGCGGTTCAACAAGGCCGCCAAGGAAATAAATCCGGCGGCGGAGGCCCGGCTCGCGGCCCACGACTGGCCGGGCAACGTGCGGGAACTGCGCAATATTGCCGAACGCCTGGCTGTGCTGAGCGGCGGCAGCGTGATCGACGAGCCGGCCCTGGCGGGGGTGCTGCCCCCGGGCGGGCCGTTGACAAGGGAGGTCAGGCCGACCGGCGATCTGAACCAGGATCTGCTGCTTAAAGCGCTGGCGGACGCGAATTATCACTACGGCAAGGCGGCGGCCATGCTGGGCATCAGCCGGACGACGCTGTGGCGACGGCTTAAAGACACTGCCGCACGCAACAATTGAAACAGTTGAAACAATTTGTTGCAAAGATGGGGTGCGGCGGCAGCGGTGCGGGGAAATGTGAAAGGGATCACTATGTCCGAATGACAGGTGGCGACACCAGTCGTTTTTTTATTTTTGCATTTGTCAGAACATTGGCACAGATATTGCACTTATCCAGGGTGAATATTCTCAGGAGGTAGAACTATGAGTGTAGTCACCAAAGCAGCATTACTCAAGGCTCCTTATGAAATCGGGCTGGTGGAGCGCGAACTCACCGTCGGCGACGACGAAGTCATCGTCAAAAATCACCTGGTAGGCATCTGCGGCTCGGACAAAAGTTTCTTCAAAGGCCAGCTGCCGCCGAAAACGGCCGAGTTCCGCCAGGATCCCAAATTCCCCTTCTATCTCGGCCACGAGAGTGGCGGCACGGTGGTGGAGGTGGGGGCAAAGGTGCGGGAATTCCAGCCGGGAGATAAAGTGATGTGTTTCGGCTGGAACAATAATTTTGCCGAATACTTTAAGGCTAAGGTGTGGGAGCTTCAGCCGGTGCCGGCGGGCCTTGACATGGACCTGGCCAGCCTGGGCGAACCCATCGCCTGCGCTATGTTTTCCGGACTGAACTCCGGGACCAACATCGGCGACACCACGGTGGTGATGGGGGGCGGCTTCGCCGGCCAGGTCATCGCCCAGTGCGCCAAGAAGCAAGGGGCCTCCACTGTGGTGGTGGTGGATGTCGATGACGCCAAGCTGGCTATCGCCAAGCGGCTGGGGGCCGACGTGGTCATCAACGCCATGAACGAAGACCCGGTGGCGGTGGTCAAGGACCTCACCGAAGGGGTCGGAGCCGACGTGGTGGTAGAGGCGGCCGGAAGCGAAACCTCGTTTAACGCCGCGTCCGAGCTGATCAAACACAACGGCATTTTTGTTTTTTACAGCTGGGTCACCACTCCGATCAAACTCAATATCAGCCGCTGGCACGACGACGGCCTGGATTTCCGCAACACCTGCCTGGTGCATCACACTCGCGAACAGCGCCATGTGTGGACTCCCTGGGCGCTGAAACCGGTAATCAAAGGCCTGGTGGAGGTAAAACCGCTGATTACCCATGAGTTTAAACTGGACGATATCGCCGCCGCCTTCGATCTGGCGGTGAGGGACGACAGCGCCGTCAAAATCGTGCTGCGCCCTTAGTATTAGGAGGTAGGACCGGATGAAAGTAAAGGAAGAGAAGTGCGTGGGCTGCGGCCGCTGCCGGGCCTACTGCACGATGGGAGCCATCGGCTTCGTGCGGGACGGCCGCGGCCGGGTGTGCGCCAGCGTCGATCAGCAGGAATGCGTCGACTGCGGGGTGTGTTTCCGGGCCGGCGTCTGCCCGGCGGACGCGCTTTACGAGCCGTTGCCCCAGTGGCCGCGGTCGGTGCGCGGCACCTTCAGCAATCCGCTGGTGGAGCACAAAGAAACCCGCGTTCCCGGGCGCGGCACCGAAGAGATGAAAACCAGCGACGTGACCGGCCGCTTCAAATGGGGTGAAGCCGGGATGGCGGTGGAAATGGGACGGCCGAGCATCGGGGCCCGGTTCAGCGATATTGAAAAGGTAACCATGGCCATCGCCGCTCTGGGGGGCATCAATTTCGAGCCCAAGAATCCGCTCACCGGGCTGATGACCGACAAAACGACCGGCAAGATGAATGATGAGTTGATGGAGGAAAAGGTGCTGTCGGCGATTATCGAGATGACGGTGCCGGTGGACAGAGTGCCTGAGGTGATCGACGCAGTCCGCAAGGTCGCCGGGGAACTGTCCACGGTATGCAGCTTTGATCTCACGGCCAAGGTCGACCAGGACGGTTCGATCAAGGCCTTTGAGCTGGCCCGCGGTGCAGGCGTCAAGCCCACCATCAACGGCAAGACCAATCTTGGCCTCGGACGGCCGCTGTTTGTCGAGGAGGCAAAAGCATGAGCCATACACTGCACCGGCGGGGCGACGGCGCCAGCCTGAAGAACGATTTCGTACTGTTCGCGATGTCGGCCAAGGGCATCAATGAGGCCGACTCGAACATCAAACTCAAACGGTTTCTGGAGATTGTCAGAGAGTACAACCCGGTTAATGTCGGCGACATGAAGACAGGCAACAAGTTTATTGCCGCCGAGGACCATATCGTCGACAGCACCAAGGATACCTCCATCGTCCACGGCGTTTTCGCCAACCGGGAGGATCTGATCCGGGCGATGAAGGCGCTGAAGGACGAGGATCTGGGGGTTTCGGTCATCGTCAGCGGCCTGCTGGAGGATGTGCACGAATGCTGCCGCGAGGCAGGCGTCAACCGGCACACCTGCGAAACGTCGCTGGGGATCTGGGGCAATACCGGACGGCTGCCGGAGGAGGAAATCCTGCGGTTCACGACGATGTGCGGCCACGGGATGGTGCCCTTCAACCTGGTGAGGAAGATGATTGAAGACGTCAAGGTCGGCAGGCGCAGCATCCGGGACGCCGCCGAGGAACTGGCCAAACCCTGCCAGTGCGGGGTGTTCAATCCCGGCCGGGCGGCGGCGATGCTGGAAGAAATCATGTGCCTGTGGGGTATACGTACAGCCTAAGGAAGGATGCAAAAAGATGAAACCTGTTTTAGGAATTCTGCTGGGTGATGCGACGGGAATCGGCCCGGAGATTGTGGCCAAGCTGTGCGCTCAGGACCGGCTTATGCCCTACTGCTGGCCGGTGCTGATCGGCGACGCCCGGGTGCTGGCCAAGGCCCAGCAGGTCGCCGGAGTCCATTTTGCGGTGAAAAAAATCGCCGACGTGTCCCAGGCCAGTTGGGACGACAGTGTGCCGCTGCTGGACCAGCAAAACCTTGATCCGGCTGAAGTCGAGTTTGGAAAAATCAACAACCTGTCCGGCAAGGTTACAGGCGATATGCTGGTTACCGCCCTGCGGCTGGCCCAGCAGGGCAGCATCGACGGCTTCGTCTATGCTCCTTTGAACAAGGCGGCACTGAAATACGGCGGCTATGAATTCGAGGACGAGCAGAAGCTGATGGCTCACTACCTGAACTGGAAGGAGCCCTGCGGCGAAATGAATGTCCTCAATAACCTCTGGACGTCCAGGGTGACCAGCCATATTCCGCTGGAAGAGGTGTGCCGAAACATTACCACCGACAGCATTTTGCGGGCTGTCCGCCTGGCCGACAGGACGCTTCGTCTGGCCGGTTTTACCCGGCCCCGCATCGCCGTGGCGGCAGTAAATCCCCACAATGGCGAAGGGGGTCTGTGCGGCCGCCAGGAGATCGACATCATTGCCCCGACGGTCCGGCTTTGCGCCGAGGAAGGCATCAGCGCCCTCGGTCCATTTTCGGCGGACACGATCTTCATCAACGCCTTCAAGGGTACTTATGACGCGGTGGTCACCATGTTCCACGACCAGGGTCAGATTGCCATCAAGATCATGGGTTTTCAGTTCGGGGTCACTGTGGCGGCCGGGCTGCCTTACCCGATAGCCACGCCGGCCCACGGCACCGCTTTTGATATCGCCGGCCAGGGCGTCGCCAACCCCGACGCTACCGAGCAGGCGGTGATTCTTACCGCTAAAATGGCCGCCGGAGCGGCCAAGGACCGCTAAAGAATGGAGGAACAAGATGAAACGAGTGTGGGTTGATCAAGACAAATGTTTGGGCTGCAAGACCTGCGAGCTGCAGTGTGCCGTTGAACGGGGGTCGGTAGCCAAGACCCTTGCCGGCGCGGTGAAGGAAGACCCGAAACCGCTGGCGCGGGTTGGGGTTTTCGGCCCGTCGGGCAGCAGCTTTCCCCTGCAGTGCCGTCACTGCGAAGACGCCACCTGCCTGAAGGCCTGCCCAGCCGGGGCGGCGCAGCGGGATCCGGAAAAAGGCCATACTTTCATCGATCAGACCAAATGCCGTGGCTGCTGGATGTGCGTCATGTCCTGTCCCTTTGGGGCGGTGCACCCTTCCGCCGCTTTCAAGGTGGCGGTGAAGTGCGACACCTGCGCCCAGATGGAGGAACCGGCCTGTGTGGCTGCCTGTCCTACCGGGGCGCTGGTGTACGAGGATGAAGCCGGCTTCGGCAAGGTGCTGGCCAAAAAACGCGGCCGTATCGCCACTTATGTCAAAACCGGCGCCGGCTCTGAAATAATCAGCTTAGATTTTGTACGGGGAGATGACTGACAGATGAAAGAAGTACGAAAAAAATCGGCGGACCCTGCTGTGAATCAGATGATTGTCAAGGCCTACCGGCAGCAAGTGGACCTGGCCTGGGACCGGGCCGAGGCCATGCAGCCCCAGTGCGGCTTCGGCCGGCTGGCAATCTGCTGTACCGACTGTTTTGAAGGACCCTGCCGGGTAAACCCCTTTGCCGACGAAGCCCAGCGGACGACCTGCGGACGCGATCAGGCCGCGCTCATCGCCAGTCATTTTATCAGGAGAACCGCCGACGGAGCCGGGGCGCTGGTGAAGCTGGCGGCGGAGTTCGGCGGCGATATCGGCTATAAAACCTGGCAGAAGGTCACCGCCAGCGACGATGCGATGTTCATCGCGAATTACGACCGCCGTCTGCGGGAGCTCGGCGAGGTAGCCGTCACCGCGTTGGCGGCTATCGGCAAAGCTAAAACCGCTGTTTATGGCCAGACCCAGCCGGATGTCAGCGCCGTCAATATGGGAGTGCTGAACGGCGAGGGCGCCAATATTGTGCTGCACGGCCATGTGCCGCCGCAAGCGGTGCAGGAGCTGGCGACCGCAGCCGGCGCGGCCGGAGTACAGGTTGTCGCGCTGTGCGGCAGCGAGCTGAGCGGGGCGATGAATATCCCGGTGCTCACCAACTACGATTCCCAGGAGACGCCGCTTCTTACCGGGGCTGTCGATCTGCTGGTCCTCGGCGGGCAGTGCGTCATGCCGGCGATGGTGGCTCTGGCCGACAAACTCGGGATACCGGTTATGAATGCAGCCGACCTGAAACAGGCCGACGCGGCGGTGGCTGTCGCAGTAGCGGCCTTCAAGCGCCGTGCCGGGAAAAAGACCGACATCCCGGCTGTTAAGGAAGAACTGTACGTCGGCTACACCGCCGATAACAGCCCGGCTTTGTTCGAAGCTGTGGCCAAAGCTCACCGCAGGGGGGTTCTGCGGGGGGTTGTGTATATGGGCGGCTGCGGCAATATGTCCAGCACCCAGGACGCCGAACTGGTAAAGACCGCTGCAGGTCTGATCAACAACGGCTACCTGATTGTCACCTCCGGCTGCGCCGGCACCGCGCTGGCCAAGGCCGGCCTGTGCCATCCCGACCACGCCGGGGCGGCCGGTATAAAGAGCGCTGTCAGCGCCGACGTTCCGCCGGTGATCTATCTGGGTTCCTGCCATGACGCCGGCGAGTTTGCCGCTATCGCCAAAATCGTGTCGGCTTACGGGGTGCCGGTGGCTGCGGTGCTGCCGGAGCTGGTTCACAACAAAACACTGGCTACCATCATCGGTTTTGCCAGCCTCGGTATCGCCACTTTCGTCGGTATGGGCGAGATCGCCCTGCCGGGGGGCCTACTCGGCGGACGGGTCCAGACCTTCGCCGAGTTCCAAGAGCTGCCGCAGGCGCTGGCCGCAGTCGCCGCCGCGAAGTAGAGCGGAGGAGAGGATATGTATATCATAATTGGCCAAGGGGCGGCAGGTACCACAGCCGCCAAAACGCTGCGGGAGATAGACCCGGCTACACCGGTGACGGTGATCACGGCCGAGCGGGACTATTTTTACAGCCGGATCGACCTGCCGGACATCATCGGCGGAAAGGTTGAGCCGGAAACGGCAGTACTCCAGACGCCGGAGGCTTTCGAGGCAATGGGCGTGACCTGCCTGATGGATACGACCGTCAAGGCGATCCACACTGATTCGCAGCAGGTGGAGCTGGCGACCGGCGAGCGGCTGAATTATAAGAAACTGCTGCTGGCCACCGGTTCGGAGCCGGTGATGCCGCGGCTGCCCGGTATCGACGCCCAGGGAGTCCATACTCTGTGGACGATGGACCAGGCCCGGGCGATGATCGCCGCTGCCGCTGCCGCGAAAAGCGCGGTGGTAGTCGGAGCGGGGCTGATCGGGCTGAAAACGGCTTTGGCGCTGACGGCCCGGGGCCTCAAGGTCACGGTGGTGGAAAGGCTGCCCAGGGTTATGCCCCGCCAGCTGGATGACGCCGCCGCCGCGATGGTCTCCGAGCGACTTGCAGCCAAAAATGTCGAGGTGCTTGTCGATACCGAGGTTCGGGGCATCGTTGCCGCCGACGGAGTCGTAACCGGGGTCGAGCTGGCCGGCAAAAAGCTGGCCTGCGACATGGTGATCATGGCCATCGGGGTCAAACCGAGCACCGCGCTGGCTGCAGCCGCCGGACTGCGGACCGGTCGGGGAATTGCCGTCGATCTTTGTCAGATGACTTCGACCGAAGGCGTCTACGCTGCCGGCGACGCGGCCGAAACCACCGACGCCCTGAGCGGTGAGCCGGCTGTGCCGGCTATCTGGCCGGCGGCTGTGGAACAGGGCCGGATCGCCGCCTGGAACATGGCGGGCAGCAGGCTGGAGTACGACGGTGCTGTCGCGATGAATTCGGTGGAGGTGGCCGGAATGCCGCTGGTTTCGGTGGGAGACATCGAAGGCCAGGCCGAAGATGAGGTTTTTATCAGCCGCAAGGGCGGCAATTACAGAAAAATCGTGCTGCGCGGCAAGGTGGTACGAGGCGTGCTCTGTCTGGGCGACATCCGTCAGGCGGGGGCAATCGGCGGGCTTATTCTGCGCCGGACCGAACTGGACGATCCCTATCGCCTGGTATCGCCGCTGTTCAGCTTTATCGATCTTATTGCCGGATAAGGGGGGGAAGGCATGCGTATAGACAAAGGCAAGTGTGCCGGTTGCGGGCAATGCGGCGAGTATTGCACCATCGGCAACATCACCAGTCGCCGGCGTGACGACAAAACCGGGCGACTATACTATGAAATCGATGAGGATGAATGCGTCGATTGCGGCGTGTGCTTGCGGTCCGGAGTGTGTTCGACCGAGGCGCTGCATATGCCGGATTATGACTACCCGCGGATTTTGCGGGGCCAGTTCAGCGATCCGCTGGTGGTACACCCGAAAACCAACGTGCCGGGCCGCGGCACCGAAGAAATGAAGACCATCGAAGTTACCGGCCGGATCAAACGCGGCTTCGTCGGCATCGCCTGTGAGATGGGGCGGCCGACGGTGGGAGCGCGTTTTACCGATGTGGAGAAAGTGGCAATGGCGCTGGCCAAGCTGGGGGTCGAGTTTGAGCCTGCAAACCCCTGCACCCAGGTAATGGCTGACCCCAAGAAGGGCACCTTCAAGGAAGAGGTCAAAAACGAAAAGGTGCTGTCGGCGATCATCGAGATGATTGTTCCGCTGGCTGAGGCGAAAGAGGTGCTGGCCACCATTCGCCAGGTAGCCGGTGAGGTGGGCTGTGTGTTCAGCGTCGATCTGATCTGCCCGTTGGCTGAGGACGGTTCGGTCCCGACCGTCGCCATTTTGGAATCCCTCGGCTGGCAGGTGCCGCCCAACGGCAAAGTGAACAACGGCCTGGGACGGCCGCTCGCAAGGGAGGTGCAATAGATGACCCATACTCTGCATCGCCGGGGCAGCAAAGAAAGCCTGTCCCACGATTTTGTCATCCATTCCATGCCGGCCCGGGGCTTCAACCACGAAGGCGCCCGACCCAAGCTGCAGAAGTTTCTCGAAATCGTCCGCCGCCATGGCGCGGTCAACACCGGTGACGGCAAGCGGGGCAACAAGTATTATCTTGAACCGGACGACATGTACGAGAACCTGGCAACCATCACTCACGCCGTATTCACCGACGAGGACGCCCTGACCGAGGTGCTGCGGGAACTGAAGGAAGCCGACGTGGGCATGTCCATCACTACCTCGGGTCTTTTGGATAAGTTGTTCGCCTGTTGCAACAAAGCCGGGATAACGCCTTTCGCCATGGAGCATTCGCTGGGGGTACTGGGGAATACGGCCCGGCTGCCGGACGATGAAATCATGCAGATCACGACGATGTGCGGCCATGCCATGGTGTCGCAGGGGCTGGTGCGGCGGCTGATCCGCAAGATAAAGAAAGGGGAGATGACGCCGGCCGAGGCCGGGGACGAGCTGGCCAAGCCCTGCCAGTGCGGGGTGTTCAACCCGGTACGGGCGGCCGAACTGATCGAAGAGCACTGTGCGCTCTATTGCGTAGCAGAAAAATAACAGCACGGAGGAATTACCATGGGTGAGAAACCGACCAAGATCCGTTATTGGGTATTGTTTGTGGTCTGCCTGGTTTATTTCATTACCTACCTCGATCGTGTCAACATCGCGGTAGCGGCGCCGGTGCTAAGCAAGGAATTCAACATCAGCAAGGTGGAACTGGGGGCGCTCTTTTCCGCCTTCTCGCTTTCATATTTTCTGTTCCAAATCCCCATCGGCATGATGGGTGACCGGTTTGGGCCCCGCAAAGTCCTGGCAGGGCTGGTGTCCTTCTGGTCAGTCATGACCGCTGCCACGGCGCTGGCCTGGAGCTTCTCCTCGATGCTGGTCATCCGCTTCGTGTTCGGCATCGGCGAAGCCGGGGCCTTTCCCAACGCCACCCGGGCTTTCTCCAACTGGATGCCTTCCACGGAACGCGGCTTCGCCCAGGGCTTGACCCATGCTTTCGCCCGGGGCGGCGGAGCGTTCGCGCCGCTGATCGTCGCCCCGCTGGTGGTTGCCCTGGGCTGGCGGGCCGCGTTCTATATCTGCGCCGCCTCCGGGCTGGCGTGGTCTGCGGTCTGGTACTTCTGGTACCGCGACAAACCCACCGAATACCAGGAAAAATGGGGCAGCCTCAACCAGGCCGAGCTGGATATCATCAACGAGGGCAAGGTCGAAAACAAAAACAAGCCCAAGCTGCCCTTCCGGACAATGATCAAGAGCAAAAACCTGTGGGCGCTGTGTATCGGCTATCTGTGCTATTGCTGGAATATCTGGATTTATCTGACCTGGCTGCCCACCTATCTGGTGGACGCCCGCGGCTTCACGATTCTCAAAATGGGGATATTCGCGAGCCTGCCGCTGCTGGCCGGAACTATCGGTGATACTCTGGGCGGCTGGCTGTCGGACAAAATCTGGCAGAGGACCGGCCGGGGCAAATTCTCGCGCCGGATCGTTGCCATGGTTGGTTTGCTGATAGCTGCAGGCTTCATGATTCCCGGCGCCATGACCGACTCGGCCAATTTGGCGGTATTCCTGCTGGCCTGCTCGCTGTTCGGCCTGGAAATGGCGGTGGGCGTCTACTGGGCAGTCTGTCTTGATATCGGTCACGAATACGCCGGAACCGTGTCAGGGATGATGAACTGCATCGGCAACATCGGCTCCTTCGGATCGCCGCTGCTATTTGGCATTATCGTCCAATACACAGGCTCCTGGGTCATTCCTTTTGTGGTCGCCAGCGTCCTGCTGGTAATTGCCGCACTGCTGTGGCTGTGGACCAACCCGGAGGTTTCGGTGGCGGACGAACTGGGGCTTGGCAAGGAAACGGTCCCGCCCGATATTTCAACCTGAGCCTGACATACTTTTCGTAGCAGCAAAAAAGACCTTGCTGCATCGGCAGTCGCCGTTGCAACGAGGTCTTTTTCGGTTGTTGGAAGCCAAATTAGCTTGCGGCGCCTTCGTCCGGAACTTCGTCAGGCCGGGCGCTTTGGCGGCCCCAACTGGAGTCCAGGCAGGAAAAAGAGGCAGGGCGGGGGAAGTTATTCATAGGCAGGCGGCCGCTACGGCCGCAATTCATGTTATGCGGAGGTTGTTATGAGAGCTGGCTGTCGCAGCGTTATTGCAGTTTTGATCCTTCTCCTGCTCGCGTCGCCCCCGGGCTTCGCTCTGGCGGCGGAAAGCGCCGCCGATCTTGTGGGAATTCAGGTTTTGACGGTGAACGACTTTCACGGCGCCCTGAGCGAGAATGGGCTGAATCCCGGAGCGGCGAAACTGGCCGGGGTCATTCGGGCCGCCAAAGACAAAAACCCCGTCGGGACGCTGATCTTAAGCGCCGGCGATATGTTCCAGGGTACGCCGGATTCCAACCTGCTTGGCGGCAAACCGGTGGTGGCGGTGATGAACGCCGTCGGTTTCGACGCCATGGCGCTGGGCAACCACGAGTTCGACTGGGGAATCGGGGTGCTGAAGGAGCGGATCGGCGAGTCGACCTTCCCTTACCTGGCCGCCAATGTTGTCGATAAGGCCACAAACCAGGTTGCAGCTTTTGTCCGGCCCTACAGCATCCTGGAGCGCTGCGGCGTGAAAATCGCCGTCATCGGGCTGTCCACGCCGGAAACGGCTTACAAATCCGACGCCAAAACGGTGGCGGCTTTTATCTTCCAGGATCCGTCCGCCACCGTCCACGCCCTGCTGCCGGAGCTTGAGCGGCAGAAGGTGGATGTGATTATCGCCCTGACCCACCTGGCGGCCTACCAGGACAGCGACGGGACGATCAGTGACGACGCGGCGGTCCTGGCAGCCAGGGAACCGGCACTGGCTGCGGTGGTCTCAGGCCACTCCCATCAGACAGTGGCCGGCAAAGTCGCAGGCATTCCCGTGGTCCAGGCGTGGTACTCCGGCCGGGCGGTGGGAGAAATCGAACTGATTTACAAGAAAAGCACCCATCAGGTTATCTTTTCCACCGCCACAGTGATGAAAGTGACGGTCGAAGGGGCGCCATCCGACCCGGTGGTGGCGGCGCTGGTCGCCAAAGCCGGCCAGGAGGTCGCTCCAGTCAAAAACAGGCTCATGGGCAAGACCACGGTCAGGCTGGACCATGACAGGGAGGGGCAGGAATCCTCGCTGCTGGGGCAGTGGACCACCGACAGGATGCGGGAAGCCGCCGGCGCCGACATCGCCTTTGAAAACGCCGGCGGACTGCGGACCGCCATCCCGGCCGGCGATATCACCATGGGCAACTTCTATGAGGTGCTGCCTTTTGACAATACCCTGGTCACTGTCGACATGACCGGGGCCCAGATCATGAAGGTGCTGCAGCACGGGCTGCCGGGCGGCAAATTCGGCATGGTCCAGTTTTCCGGGATCAAGGTGGCTTGGGACTCTTCCCTGCCGGCCGAGGGCAGGATCCTTGCCGTTACTCTGCCGGACGGGACGCCGCTGGCAGCGGACCGCAGCTACCGGGTGGTGACCAACGATTTTATGGCCGCAGGCGGTGACGGGTTCACGATGTTCAGGGAAGGGCAGAATATGGTGGATACCAATATGCCGCTGCGGAACGTTCTGGCGGACTACCTGCAGAAAACCCCGCTGATTTCGCCGCTCCTCGACGACCGCTGCACCGATGTCCGCCAGGCCAAACTTCCCCTGGCCGCGTAGCTTCGTTTTTAGTATTGCGTGATAACTACAGCCGGCCAAAAAAAAGAGAGGCTAGCGCCTCTCCAGTACCTTATCCAGCACCGGCTTCCACAGGGGGTCGTCATAGGGATTCCAACGGTCGGTGGGGGGAGACTCCTTGACGTTAAGCAGCTTTCCCTTGTTGTCGTAGCGCTCCTCATGGATGACGGTCCAGGTTTTGTTGTCCGGGTTGAGGTAAACGATGTCGGTGCGATAGTCGCTGGCAGGCTTGGACACCAGTTTGACGTCGAATTGCTTGACGGCTTTGTCGTTCAGGGTGGCGGACGAAATGGAGTCGAGGTTCAGGTAGACCGAGGTGTCCTTGGTTTCGTTGACAAGGGTCCATTTTATGTCCGCGGCGTAGCCGATGCTGCCAAGGACAAAGGCAAAGAGCAGAGCAGCAAGCACGATTTTTTTCATAACATCACCTCCAGTTGTCTTTATTATAACCCGGACAAATAGGGGGCGCAATCGTGAGGTGGCCGATCCGGTTATCGCAGGAAGGATTCTGCGAAATATTCTTGCTGACAGGGGAAACGGCAACAGGAATCTGGCGGGATTTCCAGAAAGGATTAACAAGAAGCTTCGGACGGATGCCCGAAAAAATATTAATGAGGTGAGAGTATGAAAAGCATGGCAAAGGCACTGGTGCTGCTAAGTTTTGTCCTGATGATGACGCTGGTGATGAACACCGCGAGCGCTCAGGATTTCACCACCATCAAGCTCAGCCCCCCGGAGACGGACAAGGGAAAACCGCTGATGCAGGTATTTCAGGAACGGCAGTCGGGACGGGAATTCGCGAACAGGAACCTTGAACTGCAGGACCTGTCCAATCTGCTGTGGGCGGCCTACGGAATAAACCGCCAAGACGGCAAACACACGGCTCCTTCGGCCAGGAACGTCCAGGAATATGAAATCTATGTCATCATGGAGCAAGGGGTCTATGTCTACGAGCCGAAAAACCATGAGCTGGTGCCGGTGGTAGAGGGCGACTACCGTGGGAGCGCCGGATCGCAGGCCTATGTGGCTACTGCCCCGGTGGATCTGATGTATGTCGCCGATCTGTCCAAGATCAGCTGGATGCCTGACATGAACGGCAAGCTGTCCATCGCCTACATCGACGTCGGTTTCATCGCCGAGAACGCGGCGCTGTTTTGCGCCTCGGAAGGCCTTGTCTCGGTGCCCCGGCTGAACATGGATACAGCCAAACTTGCTCAGATCATGCGGTTGAGCCCGGACCAGAAGGTTATCCTGTCGACTTCGGTGGGGTATCCCAAATAGCAACAGACCTGCAAGCAGCCGGCTGAGGCCGGCGACGAGGGGCTGTCTCGCAGTGAGGCAGCCCTTTTGCTATAGATACCCGGTAGTAAAGCTGAGTAAGCGGTGTATTTCCGGGAGACATGTTGCTGTCTTGTTGTGTCCATAAAAAAGACACCTGTCTATAAAATGGACACTTTAAACCGGCGTGATCGCGCGGGAAGCCCGGCCCGCCTGGGATGCCGGTCTGGTACAGTTATTGCATAGAAATAACGAATAGGCACAACCCGGATTTTCCCGCCGATCGGACAATAGATCTTTTTAGCTGACCGCGTAGGCGCAATCAGCGAATTGCGCGGTCGCTGAGGCGCGGCGCAACTCAGGTTTTAAAAAAATAAAGGAGAGGTGTGGAATGAAGGCGACAAGCCCCGGTCAGAAGACTCAGGCCGCAGATGCCCGCCTGCACGCGGTCATCGACAATCCTTTCGAAGGTATTCTGGCGATCGACGCGACAGGGGAGGTCTTTTTTGCCAACGCGTTTTTCCTGGAAATGCTCAGCTGCGATCCGCGGCAGGTGCTGGGCAAAAAGATATGGGACGTCATTCCCGGCAGTCGGCTGTTTGAAACCGTCGGCCAGGGCTACTCCATCTGGGGCGAAACCCTGAAGGTCAACGACCGGGAATTTCTGGTGGCCCGCTTTCCCCTCAAAGTCGACGGACAGACGGTGGGAGCGATGGTCAAGACGGTTTTTCCCGACCAGACCATCGCCAAGGAGATTGTCCACAAGTTGTCGCAGCCGGCGGCCTCAGGCAGCTACAGCATGCAGCTGCTGTGCACCTGCCGGGATATCGTCGGCGAGACCCCGCCGATGCTGTACGTGAAGAAACTGGCGCGGCGGGCTTCCCGGACCAGTTCGACGCTGCTTATCACCGGTGAGAGCGGTACCGGCAAAGAGATCATCGCCCAGGCGATTCACACCCGCTCGGTGCGGCGCGAAGCTCCGTTCATCAGCGTAAACTGCGGGGCGATACCGGAAAATCTTTTGGAGTCGGAGCTGTTCGGCTATGTCGAAGGGGCTTTCACCGGGGCCAGGAAAGGCGGTAAACCGGGGAAATTCGAACTGGCGAACGGGGGAACGATCCTGCTGGACGAGATCGGCGATATGCCGCTGTACATGCAGGTGAAAATTCTGCGGGTGCTGCAGGAAAGGGCGGTCTGGCGGGTCGGGGCGACCACGCCGACGACGCTGGATGTCCGGGTCATGGCCTCCACCCACACCGACCTGAAGACGCTGGTGCGGGAAAAGAAGTTCCGTGAAGACCTGTATTACCGGCTGAACGTCCTTGAGATCAACATCCCGCCGCTGCGGGAACGGACCGAGGATCTGCCGCTTTTGGCCGAGGTCCTCATCCAGCGGATCAACCAAAAAATCGGTTCCGACGCGCGCGGCATCAGCGAAGAATCGCTGGGCATCCTGAAGGCCTACAGCTGGCCGGGCAATGTGCGGGAACTGGAAAATCTGCTGGAGCAGGCCGTCAACTGGAGCGAGGACCCGGTCATCGATATCAGGAAGATACCGATCCGGCCGTGGGAAAGCGACCAGGGCCGCTGGCAGCCTGACGGGAACCGGCCCTTCCGCAGCCAGGTGGAGGAAACGGAGAAAGAACTGATCATCAAGGCCCTGGAACACACGAACGGCAACAAGGCCCGGGCCGCCCGATCGCTGAATATGCAGCGTTCGGTCCTGTACAAGAAGCTGGAGAGAATGAAAATCTAGCGGCAAGTGTAGTCTTTGCGGACAGATGTCCGAAAACGATACGGCCTGGCGAGGCCCGGCAGTTGCCTGGCGCCGGATACTATTGGCCGGCGGCGCGGGTTGAGGGACTTTCACCGGGATTGGCACAGGTATTGCAATAGACTATGATTGCTGATGGCCGTCAGTGGTAGGAATGAAATGTTGCCATAAGGAGGGAAGGTCAGTGTCCAAATTCGCAAACAAAGTAAAATCCATCGACGAAGCCTTGGGGGTAATCGAGAAAAGCGGCGCGATCATCATGATGGGGGGATTCGTCGGTGCCGCCGAACCGACTTGCTGCATCGAGTGGCTGATCAACAACAGGATCAGCGAGATAACGCTGATTACCAATGAACCGGGTTTGAGCGGCTTCGGCCGGGCAATGCTGTACAAGAACGGGCTGGTGCGGGAGATTATCTCCAGCCATGTCGGCACCACCCAGGAATCGACGGATGAATATCTGAAAGGGTCCCTCAAAGTCGAGCAGTTCTATCCCATGGGCACCTGGATCGAAAAAGTACGGGCCGGCGCGATGGGCCTGGGCGGGGCTCTGATCCCGGTAGGGGTCGGGATCCTGGATGAGCCTGGTTTGTTCTCGGAGCTGAAGGAACCGAAGCAGGTTATCGAAGTCAACGGCGTAAAGTGTTTCGTGGAGCCGCCGCTGCGGGCGCCGTACGGGCTGGTCAAAGCCTGGCGGGCCGACGAAATAGGCAATCTGGAGTACCGCTATACCAGCGTGAACTGCAACCCGATGGTGGCGATGGCCTGCGATTATACCGTGGCCGAAGTGGAGGAAATCGTACCGGTGGGAACCATCCCGCCGGAACGGGTGGGTACCCCCGGCGCCTTTGTCCATGCTGTCGTTAAGGGTCTGAGCCTGAAGGAGCATGACGAAATATACCGCCAGCACTGGCTGAAAATCGGGAAACTGACTCCGGAAAAATAATTGCGGCAGGAGGGAAAGATATGGATCCGAGAGTTTTAATCGCAAAGCGGGCGGCTCAGGAACTGAAGGACGGCCAGCTGGTCAACCTGGGTTTCGGCATGCCGACCCAAGCCTCGAACTATTTGCCTGAAGGCGTGAGCGTCATGTTCCACGCGGAAAACGGAGTTTTCGGAGTCGGCCCGCGGCCAAAGGCCTCGGAGGCGACAGCAGATATGACCAACGCCGGCGCCGAGCCGATTACCCTGGCACCCGGCGCGGCGATCATGGACCTGGCGACTTCGCTGGGGGCGATGCGCAGCGGCCGGCTGGATGTTACCATTCTCGGGGCCCTGGAAGTCGATCAGCTTGGCAATATCGCCAACTGGGCCGTGAAGCGGGGCGGCCGGTGGTGGCCGGGAATCGGCGGGGCCATGGACCTGTGCTACGGCACGAAAATGGTCATCGCCTGTCTGATGCACGCCGACAAGAGCGGGGAGTCCAAAATCCTGAAAAAATGCACCCTGCCTCTGACCGGTAAGGGCTGCGTCAAAACCGTCATCACCGACAAAGCGGTTTTCGATGTCGGGGACAATGTTCTGATTCTGAAAGAACACGCCCCGGGGGTGACACTGGAAGAGATCAAAAAGCTGACTGAGGCCGATTTTGTTGTTGCCGATACCTTCCGGGAAATGAAATTATAGAATACAGCGGGGAAAAGGGGGGCTCCTGCGGCAGCCTCCCTTAGAAAATACAGGAGGTTCAGGAATGGAAGCTTTAGACAAACAAGGGGACAGTCTCATCGTTCAAAAAGCCAGAATATTCTGTGAAATTAATCTTCAGCCTGTCGCCAGGGAGCTGGACCGGCAGAATCGCTTCCCCACCGAACTGCTGGGTCAGATGAGGGAGGAAGGATTCTTCGGGATGAACTATCCTGCGGCTTGCGGCGGAGGCGGCTACAGCGCGGTGGAAACCCACAAAGCCATCAAGGAATTCGCCAAGGTCAGCGCCGGGGTCGCCCTGACCCTTCATGTCCACTGGATGGCGCTGGATGTGCTGCTGAAATACGGATCGGACGCCCAAAAACAGAATTATCTTCCTGATCTGGTACAGGGCCGGAAGATAGCGGCCTATACCATCAGCGAAGCCCAGGCCGGCTCTGATGCGGCGGCGATCAGGGCCAACGCGGCCCCCGACGGTGACGGCTGGATTTTAAACGGCTCGAAGTATTTTTGCACCAACGGCGGTCTGGCAGATGTCTATTTCGTGGCGTTCAAGACAGAGCCGGAGGCCGGGGCCAAGGGCATCAGCATGTTCGTGGTGGAGAAAGGAACCCCGGGTTTTCAGATCGGTGTCGGCGAAGAAAAGATGGGCTGCCGGAGCTCGCTGACCACCGGCCTTGTTTTCAAGGACTGCCGTGTGGGCGCCGGCGCTCTGGTCGGCAAGGCCAACGACGGGTTCAGGGTCGCGATGTACGGCCTGAACGGCGGCCGCCTGGGGATGGCGTCGATGGGGCTTGGAATCGCCGAAGCGGCGATGGAAGCGGCGGCCCGGTATGTCAACCGGCGGTTGGCCTTCGGTAAACCGCTCAGCGCTCTTTACGCCATCCAGGCGATGCTGGCGGATATGTACGTGAAAATGGAAGCAGCCAGACTGCTGGTGGAGCAGGCTGCCCAAAAACGGGACGACGGCGCCGATTATTCCCTGGACACATCAGTGGCGAAGCTTTTTGTCGCTGAGATGGTAACCGAGGTCTGTCATAAAGCCCTCCAGGTTTTTGGCGGGCATGGCTATATGAAGAACCTTGATCTGGAACGGTATGCCCGGGATGCCCGCCTGCTGGATATCGGAGTGGGAGCCTCGGAGGTGCTGAAGATGGTGGTGGGCAGCGCCGTCGCCAAGACCATCGGCAGCAGCGGCTAATAATAAGTAGGGGGAAAATGCGTGGACTATATCGTAAAAAAAAGATTTGACAGCAAGCTTACCACCGGAATCGCCGGGGTGGCGGTCTGCTTTGTTTATGCCATGATATACTGGCCGGTCTGGGCTTCGGTGGCGAAAGCCATCATCACGACTACGGCTGCGGCGGGTCTGCAGGCCGCTGATCCGGCCCTGGCCAAAAAATTCGTAGCCGCGTTTGCCGAAGGGACGTTCTTCTGGTGCAGCATCTGCGCCTGGATCTGGCAGACCCTGATTTTTGGCAATTACGGCAAATACCATCTGGGTGAAACTCAGCCCCGGGCGGGCATTTGGTACACCTTTTTGAGTTTTGTCTGCGGCTGCGGTGTTTTCCTTGCGCTGATATCCTTTCTCGGGCTATGGTGGAAGCCGTTCAGCCTGGGCATCATGTTCGCCCCTGCCAATCAGGATGAGCTCAAGCTGGCGCTGGAGGGCTGGGAGGCATCCAACTTCTATGTGCTGCCGGCCATCATCGCCCAGATCCCCTTCGTATCCCTGTTCCAGAAGAAACCGTGGGCCGGCAATCTGAAACCGCCGCTGGACGGCCTGGCGGTGATGATGACAAGCACGGCGGCGGCGATCCTCGTCTGGGTGGGGCTATTTATTCCCAGTTTCATGCATCTGGAGCTGGGCGGGCATGCCATCACCAGCCAGCCCCTCGGGTCGTGGCCGGCGGTGCTGGCCTTCTGCCAGGGGTTCATCTTCTGGTTTCTCATTCCGGCTGAAGGGGGCGAGGGGTATCCTTACAAGCTGCTCAGCGCCAGGCAGCCCTGGCTGGGGCTCTTCGGCCTGGTGCTCGCCCTGGCGTGCGGCGGGTTTGCGATGCCGGCGTTTTATGTGGCGGTCATCGGGCTGTTTAAGATCAATCCGGGAGTGAATCCGCTGATCACCGCCGCATCCCTGGAGCTTTCGCTGATTGTCACGATGCTTTGCTGGCACCACCTGTTCGACGACTTTCCTGGCGTCGAGCAGCAGCCTGATGTCGCGAAACGGATTATCACCAGGGTCGTCATCTGGCTGTCCCTGGGGTCGGTGTTTGGCCTGCTGTGGCTGAAGGTTTATGTGCTGCTGCCTTTTGCCGGCAACGACCTTGGTCTCGGTTTTCCGGTGATGGGGGTGCTGGCCGGGCAGTTTGCCCTACTGATGGTGTTCTTGTACTTTAACACCTTTTTCGACAAATGGCCGCTGGTGTATAAACAAGCGGTCCAGACAGACAACACGGTATCCGGCTGAGGGTCCGGAAAAGGCAAGGACATCTGGGGGATTGCCCTCAGATGTCCTTTTTCGCCGGGGCTCGCAAGCGGTCGGGCCGGCAGGACAAAGCGCCGGGGACCGGGAAAAAAACGCTGTTTTCGGCTGCCGGTGAAGAAGGTCTGGGAATGGCGGATGTTGAATATTAATATCCACTCCGGTAACGTTAGCAAGCAGCCGTTCGGGACGGGAAGACCCGCGGCGACCCCTCCTCTGCCGGTCCGTGTTATCCGCAGCATCAGATTCTGTTGAATCCTTTGCAAGGAAGCAAAAATTGAAGGAGGTACCCCAATATGTTCAGAATGGTCCCGTCCAGAAGTATCGCCTTTATCGCCCTGGCCCTGGTCCTGGTATTCGTTGTCGGCTGCGGCGGGGGAACGGCGACAGGTCCCAAGGAAATCACCCTCGGCCTCACGGCGCCGATGACCGGCGACTATGCCGAATACGGCACAGTCTTCAAAAACGCCGCCGAGCTGGCGATCGAAAAGATCAACGCCCAGGGAGGCGTCAACGGCCAGAAGCTGAAACTGGTGGTGGGGGACAGCAAGGCTGATCCCAAGGAAGCGGCCAACATCGCCCAAAAATTTGTCTCCGACTCCGGCATAATAGGGGTCATCGGTGATTTCACCAGCACTGCGGCCCTGGCCGGAGCGCCGATATACCAAAAAGGCGGCCTGGTGCAGCTTTCGCCCACTTCGTCCCATCCCGACTTCACCAAGCAAGGCACTTATATGTTCCGCAATATCGCCACCCAGGAAGTGGAAGGGGCGATCCTTGCCGAATACGCCGTTAACAAACTGAAGAAGAACAAGATCGCCATCGTTTACATAAACAATGACTGGGGCATCGTCGCCCACGGCAACTTCATGAAAAAAGCCAAAGCCCTGGGGGCGGAAATCCTGACGGTCGAGCCGTACCTGCCTGAGCAGGGCAAGGATTTCAGCGCCATTGTCACCAAGGTCAGGGCCGCCAACCCTGACATGGTCTATCTCGGCATGATGTACACCGATGCCGCCCTTTTCGCTCAGCAGGCCCGGAAGGCGGGGCTGACCGCGCCGCTGATCGGCACCGGTTCGCTGTACTCGGATGAACTCATCAAACTCGGCGGCAGCGCAGTGGATGGACTGTATCTCACCTGCTCCTTCTATCCCAACGACCCCCGTCCCGAGGTGCAGGATTTCGTCAAGAGTTATCAGGCCAAATACGGCAAGCTGCCGACAATGTTCGCGGCCCAGGCTTTTGATGCCACGAACCTGGTTATCCAGGCGCTGAAGAACGGTGCCACCGACCGCAAGTCGCTGCGCGACAAGCTGGCCGAAATCAAGGACTTCCCGGGCGTCACCGGCAAGACCTCTTTTGATGAGAATCGCGACGTAAACAAAGGACTGGCCGAACTGGTTGTGAAAGACGGCAAATACGTACCCTACCAGCCCGGAATGTAGCAGATCATGAACTGTTGCCTGTCAGGCCGGGATGAGCACACTGGTGTGCTTTCCCGGAATGGCAGGCTGCGTTTTTTCGCCTGGCAGCAGAAAAAAGAAGGTGAAGTATGTTACTGCAGCAAATCATCAACGGGCTCACCCAGGGCAGCATCTACGCACTGGTGGCCATCGGCTTCGCGCTGATCTTCGGGGTGCTGGGTCTCGTCAACTTCGCCCATGGCGAAGTGTATATGGTCGGTGCTTTTTTGGGCTTCATCCTGATCGCTCTGTTTCATCTGCCTTTCCTGCCGGCCCTGGTTCTGGCCATGGTCGGGGCGGCGGCTTTAGGGGTCGTGGTCGAATTCGTCGCTTTCAGGACACTGCGCCGGGCGCCTGACGTGGCGCCGATGGTGTGTACCCTGGGGCTTTCGGTGGTGCTGCAGAATGTGGTGATGCTGGTGATGGGGTCGGACACCAAGAGTTTGCCTGTGGATATATCCACAGGGGATCTCATACCCTTGTGGAACGCCCAGATTTCCGGTTCGCAGCTGGTAATCTTCGCTGTATCCATCGCCCTGATGGTGCTGCTGCAGTTCATCCTGTACCGCTCCCGGATGGGCAAAGCCATCCGGGCCACGGCTCAGAACAAGGACGCCGCCAGCCTGATGGGCGTCAACATCAACAGGGTGATTTCCGCCACTTTCGCGCTGGGGTCGGCCCTGGGCGGAGCGGCCGGCGTGCTTGTCGGCATGTATTACAATGCCTTTTACCCGATGATGGGCTTTACCGCCGGACTGAAAGCTTTCACCGCCACCGTCTTCGGCGGCTTGACCAGCGTTCCCGGGGCGGTGGTGGGCGGACTGATCATCGGGGTGGCCGAAAATCTCGGGGCGGCCTATATTTCTTCCGGCTACCGGGATATGATCGCCTTTTTCATCCTGATCCTGGTCCTGCTGGTCAAGCCGTCAGGCTTGTTCGGGCGGGACCCGCAAGGGAAGGTGTAATGATGGCGATAACGGAAAAACAGAAGAAATCGCTGATTGCTGCGGTGGTCGTTCTGGCTGCTGTACTGCCTCCTTTCATCAACAACGATTATATCCTGCGGGTGCTGACCATTGCCGGAGTGTTCACCATTTTGACCCTCAGCCTCAACCTGGTGACCGGCTATACCGGACAGTTCTGCCTCGGCTGGGCGGCCTTTTACGGCATCGGGGCCTACACCTCGGCCCTGCTGGCGATGAAGCTGGGGTTCTCCTTCTGGCTGGCGCTGCCGCTGGGAGGAGTGATGGCGGCTGCATTCGGGATCCTGCTGGGCATACCGACCCTGCGCCTGAAGGATATCTACCTGGCAATCACCACCCTGGGGTTCGGCGAGATCATCCGGCTGATTATGCTCAACTGGACCGACCTCACCCGGGGCTCGATGGGTCTGCCGGGAATTCCTTCGCCGCGGCTTTTCGGCTACGAGTTTTCCAGCAACCTGCCTTATTATTATCTGATTCTGGTTTTGGTGCTGATCACGGTGTTTACGATGCACCGGCTGATCGATTCCCGTCTCGGCCGGGCGCTGATCGCCATCCGGGAGGACGATCTGGCGGCCAAGACTGCGGGGATAGACATCACGGCCTATAAAGTCATGGCCTTTGCCATCGGCGCCTTTTTCGCCGGCATCGCCGGCAGCTTCTACGCTCACTACACTTCGTTCATCGACCCCCACACCTTCTCGTTCATGGAATCGATCTCGATCCTGGCGATGGTGGTGCTGGGCGGGATGGGCAGCATTACCGGTTCGATCATCGGCGCCCTGATCCTGAGTATTATCCCTGAGATGCTGCGTGGCCTGTCCGAGTACCGGATGATCATGTACGGGCTGATTATGATGGCGGTGATGATTCTCCGGCCTCAGGGCATCATGGGCAAGGGCCGCGAGTTCGCCCGGAGCGCCGGAAAGATGAGAACACGGGGAGGTGGCCGCGCTTGAGCCTGCTGGAAGTCAAGAATCTTACCAAACGCTTTGGCGGACTGACGGCCATCGATAAACTGGAGCTGCTGGTGGAAGACAGGCAGATCGTCGGGCTGATCGGCCCCAACGGCGCCGGTAAAACCACAGTGTTCAACGTCATCACCGGGGTGTATCCCCGCAGCGAGGGGCAGATCCGCCTGCAGGGCGAAGACATCACCGGCTTGCCTTCTCATCTTGTCACCTGCAAAGGGATCACCCGCACCTTTCAGAATATCCGGCTGTTCGGCCAGATGACAGTGCTGGACAATGTCCGCATCGGCCGCCACTGCCGGACCGGAGCCGGCCTCCTCGGGGTACTGCTGCGCACCGCCGGCACCCGGCGGGAGGAAGCCGCCATCCGGGAGCGGTCGATGGAACTGTTGGCCATGGTGGGTCTGGCGGCCAAGTCGGGCGAGAAAGCCAGCAACCTGTCCTACGGGGAACAGCGCCGCCTGGAAATCGCCCGGGCGCTGGCCACCGACCCCAAAGTCCTGTTCCTGGACGAACCGGCCGCCGGTATGAATCCCCAGGAAAGCTGGCAACTGATGGAGCTTATCGCCAGGCTGAACGAAAACGGTCTGGCCATCCTGCTGATCGAACATGACATGAAAGTCGTTATGGGCATCTCCCACAAAGTGGTGGTGCTGGACCATGGCAGCAAAATCGCCGAGGGTCTGCCCAAGGAGATCCAGGCGAATCCTCAGGTCATCGAAGCTTACCTGGGCAGGGGGGGCTGAGACGTGCTCAAAGTAGAAAACCTGCACACCTACTATGGCAACATCCACGCCCTCAAAGGTATCTCGCTGGAGGTCAGCGCCGGCGAGATCGTGACCCTCATCGGCAGCAACGGCGCCGGCAAAACCACCACCGTCAAGACCATCGCCGGACTGCTGCCTTCGGCCGACGGCTATGTCGAGTTCGACGGCCAGGACATTTCGGAAACGGCGCCGGACAAAATCGTGCGGGCGGGAATTTCGCTTGTCCCGGAAGGGCGGCAGGTTTTTCCCTATATGACGGTGCTGGAAAACCTGGAAATGGGGGCGTACACTCGCAGCGGCGGCGCGGCAGGTTTGAAGGAAAGCTTTGATCAGGTGTATCAGCTGTTCCCAAAGCTGTGGGAGCGGCGCCGCCAGCAGGCCGGGACGCTGAGCGGCGGCGAGCAGCAGATGCTGGCCATCGGCCGGGCGCTGATGGCCAAACCGAAGCTGCTGCTGCTGGATGAGCCGTCCCTGGGGCTGTCGCCCCTGCTGGTGGAGTCGATCTTCAGCCTGATCAAGGAGATCAACCGTCAGGGCATGCCGGTGCTGCTGATAGAGCAAAACGCCCGTATGGCGCTGATGATCGCCCACCGGGGCTACATCCTGGAAACCGGACGGATCCTGCTGAGTGATGCGGCCGGGGAACTGCTCAGCCGCGACGAAGTGAGAAAAGCCTATCTGGGAGAATAAAATAAACAGCAAAAAGGAGAAAACATGATGCAAGAAAAAGAGTGCTGCAACAACAACACGGTATCGGAAAAAGAGCTGACCGAGGCTGTCCGTATGGCGATCCAGGACCGGGCCATCTGGTTCTATCTGCTGCTGAAAGAGATTGAGGCTGCCGGCGGCGACCCTGACGCCGTGGCTGAAAAAGCCATCTTTAAATTCGGACAAGGCAAGGGCAAGAAAATCGGCAAAGCCGCTACCCCCAAGGAATTTTTCGACGGCATCGCCACCAAGAACGCCTTCCTGGCCTTTGCCATGGAACCGGGCGAAGTGACAGAAGACAGGGGCTACTACCGCTTTCATCATTGCGCGCTGGTCGAGGCCTGGAAGCAGCTGGGCTGCAGCCAGGACGAAATCGCCCACCTGTGCGAGCTGGCCAGTTGCGGCGACCACGGGGTGATCAGCTGTTTCCCGGACCTGGAGCTCAGCTTCAACGGCGTCATCGCTGAAGGGAAACCTTACTGCGAACTGGTCGTCACCAAGAAAAAGGCCTGAGCTTCCCGGACGAAACAACGCAGCTGAAAGGACAAGTTTGATATGGCTAGATATGTAGAGAATATATTAGAGGCGGTGGGCAATACCCCGCTGGTAAAAATGGGCCGGATAGCGCCGGCGACCGGCGCCAGCATCTTCGCCAAGGTGGAATGCCTGAATCCCGGCGGCAGCATCAAGATCCGCACCGCCCTGGGGATGATCACGGCGGCCGAGGAGGCCGGCCTTTTAAAGCCGGACTCGATCATCGTCGAAGTGACCAGCGGCAACCAGGGCATCTCAATGGCCCTGATCGGGGCGGTCAAAGGCTACCGGGTACGGATCATCATGCCGGAGAATATGAGCATCGAACGGCGCAAGCTGATCCAGGCCTATGGCGCCGAGGTGGTGCTCACCCCGGCTGGCGAGAACATCCAGGAAGCCATTGAGGCGGCCCTGACGGTGGCCAAGCGGATGGCAGACCAGGACCCGCGGGTGTTTCTGCCCAAGCAGTTCGAGAATCCGGCCAACCCGGATATTCACCGTCAAACCACGGCCGAAGAGATCATTGCCCAGCTGGAAGGCCCGCTGGATGCTTTCGTCGCCGGCTTCGGCACCGACGGAACCATCACCGGCATCGGCGAAATCCTGAAAAAGGCCTACCCGGACATTAAAATTATTGCAGCCGAGCCTGAAAATGCCGCCATTCTGTCAGGTCTGGCAATCGGCCATCATATTCAGCAAGGCATCGGCGACGGAGTAATCCCGCCGATCATGAACACCGCCATCGTCGACGGCATCATTCTGGTGAGCGACGCCGACGCCCTGGCCGCGGCCCGCCGCCTGGCGAAAGACGAAGGGCTGCTCTGCGGCGTATCCAGCGGCACCAACATCTGCGCCGCGCTGCGCATCGCTCAGAAACTGGGGCCGGCGGCGAAGGTGGTAACCATACTGCCTGACACCGGGGAGCGTTATCTGAGCACAGAACTGTTCGAGTTTTAGGCGAACAGGAAAATCCATACTTAATACTGCTGCATGCAAGCCTTGCGGTTCGGCCGGAGGCTTGTTTTTTGTCGTTTCTTAACGAATTTGGAGAAACAAGAAAGGTGTTTTCCGCCGGGACGCCGAAGGAATACAATTAAATTACAATAATTGTATATATGTGGTAAAAAACGGATGATGCTTGAGGAGGGTTGACAATGAAAAGATGGACAATGGTATTTCTGGCGGTTTTGATGGTGCTGGCCAGCCTGGGGCTCAGCGGCTGTGGCGGCGGCGACAAGAAAGAGACAGGCAGCACCGTCCAGCCGGCCAGGGAAGAGTCGCTGGCCGATCTGCTCAGCAAGGGCAAAAAGCCGGCGGGGCTTGCCTATGACTATGTCATGACCGCGAAGGACGGGCCGCAGATGACCGGCAAGATGTGGGTCGACGGCAAGAAAGCCAGAAGTGAGACGACGGTGCAGAATCAGAAAATGATCATGATCATCGACGGCGACGCCAATGTGGCGTATATGTACAACCCTGACCAAAACTCGGCGATGAAGATCGCGCTGGACAGCGCAAAACAGGCGCAGACCCCGGGCGGTTACACCCGGGAGCTGGATCCCGCCAAGGCCAAGGTGCTGGAAACCACGACTTATGACGGCGTACGATGCCGGGTGGTGCAGATCGACAACCAGGACGGCAAAGGGCAGTCCAAGATGTGGCTGCGGGAAGACTACGGCCTGCCGGTCCGGGTGGAGAGCACCGACGCCAGCGGCGGCAAGATGGTGATGGAATACAAAAACCTGAAGGTGGGCCCGGTGCCGGCCGACACATTCCAGCTGCCCAGCGGTGTGAAGATCACCGATATCGGCGGCATGATGAAACAGATGCCGGCCAAACCATAACCGATACTGCTGGGAAAGCCGGCTTGCCCCGAGGGCAGGCCGGCTTTTTGCCATCCTGACAGCGATAAAAGCTTCAAAGCCTTCCGGCGGTGGACGCCAAAAAGGCCTTTTCGGGGGAAAGCCGGGTGGAAAAAAATGTGGGCAAAAATGTATACAAAAGCAGGAATCGGGGGGCCAGTTTCCGAAAAAGTTTACTTTGAGGACACTTGAATAAGCGCGGCGAGCAGCGCTGAGAGGAGGGTTGGCAAACCCGGTCCGGAAGGGGCGGGACACCCTGCTTCTGCTATAGTCTGACGGCGTGGGGGATATAGTCTCACTGCATATTGAATATTCAGAAATTGAATTTTACCAAACCCGAAGACTAAAGTATAATAGCAGCTAAGGGAGGGAATAACTGCGTTAGGCCGGCTAAATGAACAGTGATCGACAGGGACGAGCCTGGAAAAATGTGATTGAGGAGGAATATTGTTATGAATGAGTCGATTCGCAAATATATGAAGGTAGGTCTGATCCACTTTATGGCCTATCCCAGCACGATGAAAGGGGAAGGCCCGATCGCCGAGACGTTCAGGAAGATCGCTCTGGACGATTATTTTGATGTGGCGGAAATCACCCAGATCAAGGATCCCGCGGTGAGAAAAGAAGTCAAGAAGATGATCGAAACCTCGCACATGGAAGTGGCCTACGGCGGACAGCCGCGCCTTCTGACCACCAAACAGAATATCAACGACCTTGACGAAGCGGCCCGCCAGACGGCGCTGGCCAACCTCAAGGAAGGTATCGACGAGGCTTATGAAATTGGCGCGGTGGGCTTCGGTTTCCTGAGCGGCAAATATCCGGAAGACAGGAAAGAAGAAGCTTACCAGGCGCTGGTCAAATCCACCAAGGAATTGTGCGCCTACGCCAAATCCAAAGGGAACATGAAAGTCGCCCTGGAAGTTTTCGACTATGATATCGAAAAATGCTCGATCATCGGCCCGGTGGACATCACCAAACGGTATGCCGAAGAGATCTGCAAAGAATTCGATAATTTCGGCCTGATGGTCGACCTCAGCCATCTGCCGCTGCTCCATGAAACGGCCTGGGAATCACTGATCCCGGTCAAGGACTACATCATCCATGCGCATATGGGCAACGCGGTTGTCAGGGATAAGTCCTGCCCGGCCTACGGCGACGCTCATCCCCGCTTCGGCTATCCCGGCGGCGAAAATGACGTCGACGAGCTTGTCGAGTATCTGCGGGTACTGCTGGCCATCGGCTTCCTGAACCCTCATAAACGCCCCTTCGTCAGCTTCGAAGTAAAACCGGTGGGCGACGAGGACCCCGACCTGGTCATCGCCAACGCCAAACGTGTCCTGAATCTTGCCTGGGCCAAAGTATAGAATCTGAACCTGCTGGATTTCCATCTTGGTACAGTCATTGAAAGGGGTGTAGTTTTTTGTTCACGAACGACATAGAGAAGCTTAGCGCCATCTGCAAGGACGTACGGGCCGACATCGTCAAAATGACGGCGGCGGCCGGTTCGGGTCATCCCGGGGGCAGCCTGTCGGCGGTGGAGCTCATGACCGCGCTGTATTTCAGCGTCATGAAGCATAAGCCTGACGACTATTGCTGGCCGGACCGGGACCGTTTCATCCTGTCCAAAGGACACGCCTGCCCGGTGGTTTATTCGGTCATGGCCAGAACCGGCTACCTGCCGGTGGACGAACTGGTGACCCTGCGCAAATGCGGCAGCAGGCTGCAAGGCCATCCCAGCTGCAAAACGCTTCCCGGCATTGAGGTTTCCAGCGGTTCGCTGGGCCAGGGCCTGTCGATCACTAATGGTCTCGCTATGGCGGCCAAACTGAACAAAAAAGACTACCGGGTGTACTGTCTCATGGGCGACGGAGAAATCCAGGAGGGCCAGGTCTGGGAGGCCGCGATGACCGCTGCGCACTACAAGCTTGACAATGTGTGCGCGATGATCGACTACAACGGCCTGCAGATCGACGGCGATATCGAAGATGTCATGGGGGTTGCGCCGCTGCCGGAAAAATGGGCGGCCTTCAACTGGCATGTCATCGAAATCGACGGCCACGACCTATCCCAGGTACTCAAAGCTTTCGATTCGGCCAAAAACACCAAAGGCAAACCGACGATGATCATCGCCAACACCATCAAGGGCAAAGGCGTTTCCTACATGGAGAACGCGGCCGGCTGGCACGGCAAGACACCAAGCGAGGATGAAGCGCAGAAAGCTCTGGCGGAAATTTTTGCAGGGGGGTACATAGATTGAGCGTCAAGATGCTACCAAACAGGGACGGTTACGGTCACGGGCTGGTCGAACTGGGAGCCGCCAATCCGGATGTCGTGGTTTTGGACGCCGACTTGGCAAAATCGACGCGCTCAGACTGGTTCGCCAATAAATATCCTGACAGATTTTTCGATATCGGCATTTCCGAGCAGGACATGATCGGCACCGCCGCAGGTCTGTCGCTGGCCGGCAAGATCCCGTTCGCCACCACCTACGGCGTGTTCGTCGCCGGACGGGCATGGGACCAGATCCGGACCACGGTCTGTTACTCCGGCCTGAATGTAAAGATCGCCGGAGCCCACGGCGGCATCTCGGTCGGTCCCGACGGCGCCACTCACCAGGCGCTGGAGGATATCGCCCTGATGCGGGTGTTACCTAATATGACGGTTGTCGTTCCCTGCGACGCCGTTGAAGCCAAAAAGGCCACCATCGCCGCCGCCGGCATGCACGGCCCCTGCTTCCTGCGCTTCGCCAGAGAGGCGACCGCGGTCTTCACCGAAGAAGGCGACTTCTTCGAAATCGGTAAAGCCAATGTGCTCAAAGACGGCCGCGATGTGACCATCATCGCCTGCGGCCCGATCGTGTACGAGGCGCTGCTGGCGCAAGAGCAGCTGGCCGCCAAGGGGGTTTCGGCCCGGGTGATCAACCTGCACACTGTGAAGCCGCTGGACGAAGCGGCGTTGCTTGCGGCGGCCAAGGAAACCGGAGCGATTGTCACCGCCGAAGAGCATCAGATCGCCGGCGGACTGGGCAGCGCGGTGGCTGAATTCCTGGTCCAGAACAAACCGGTGCCGATCGAGATGGTGGGCATCCAGGACACCTTCGGCGAAAGCGGCGCTCCCGAAGAACTTGCTGTCAAGTACGGCCTTGTCGCCAAAGATATTGTCGACGCGGTGGAAAAAGTGCTGAAAAGAAAATAAGTTTTGCGGGGCCCTTCCGGTGAAAGCCGGAGGGGCCTTTTTATGTTTTGGCTGTTTAGAAACTTTATGGAAAACCTCTCCCGCGCGGCAGCTGCTTGTTCCAAAACGTGTGGGGCGGGCAGAGTGTTAACTCTCAGTTCTTTGCTAAATTTAGGATCAAATGCCGATAATAGATTTGACGGGAAAGCTCCGAAAAGGTAAAATATAGTACAATTAAATATTTGACTACAACCGCCATCGATAGAGGAGGGGTTTTTATGGCGAAACCGAACAGGGCTTACAACTTTAACGCCGGGCCGTCGGCACTGCCGCTGGCTGTGCTGGAGAAGGCCCAGGCAGAACTGCTGGAATTTGGCGGCACAGGGATGTCGCTGCTGGAAATGAGCCACCGCTCTAAAGAGTACGAGGCGGTCCACAACCAGGCCATCAGCCTGCTGAAAGAACTGCTGGCGATACCGGACGACTATGAGGTGCTGTTTTTGCAGGGGGGCGCGAGTCTTCAGTTTGCGATGGTGCCGATGAATTTCTTGCCTGCCGGGAAAAAGGCGGGCTATGTTCTGACCGGTTCCTGGGCCGAGAAGGCTTATGCCGAGGCCAGGCTGCTGGGAGACGCTTTTGAGGCGGCCAGCAGCAAGGAAGGCAACTACCAGCGCATTCCGGACCTTACCGAGCTTCGCTATGGCCTGGACAGCGCCTATCTGCAGATCACCTCCAACAATACCATTCACGGCACCCAGTGGAGCGCCTTTCCCGACAGCGGCGACGTTCCGCTGATCGCCGACATGTCCAGCGATATCCTTTCCCGGCCGGTGCCGGTGGAAAAGTTCAGCATGATCTATGCCGGGGCCCAGAAAAATCTCGCTCCGTCCGGGGTGACGGTGGCCATCATCCGGCGCAGCCTGCTGGAGAAGGCCAACACCAAGATACCGACCATGCTGCGCTACGGCACCCACGCCCAGAACAATTCCCTGTACAATACCCCGCCAACTTTCAGTATCTACATGATGGCGCTGGTGCTGGCCTGGGCCAAGGAGCAGGGCGGCGCCGCGGCCATTGAAAAGCGCAACAGGGTAAAGGCGGCTCTCATTTACGGCGCCATCGACGCCAGCGGCGGCTTTTACGCCGGGCATGCCCGACCGGACTGCCGGTCGCTGATGAACATCACGTTCCGTCTGGCTGGTGAGGCTCTGGAGAAAAAATTCCTGGCCGAAGCCAAAGCCGCGGGCTTCGTGGGCCTGGCGGGACACCGCTCGGTGGGCGGCTGCCGCGCATCGGCCTATAATGCGGTGCCGTATGAGGCCTGTCTGGCACTGAAGGAATTTATGGTCAGGTTTCAGCAGCAAAACGGCTGAGGGTTTCAGCTAAAAAAAATCCCGCCGGATTTCGTCCGGCGGGATTTTTGGGAGGTACGGGCTATTGCTGTATCTGCTTAAGTTTATTTACGGGGTACTGCTGTTTCCGCCGGGGATTTTTATCATCGCCCTGCTGCTGGCGGCCTGGTGGGGCTGGCGACGCAGCGGGAGGACCGCGAAGGCGGTTTTGGTCATTACTGTTGTCTTTTATTTCTGCACCACCGGTTTGTTGGCCGGAGCGGTGCTGCGTTCCCTGGAAGGCAGCTATGCCCCGCCGGGTGAGCCGCGGGGCGATGTGATCGTGATGCTGGGCGGCGGCGCAACGCTGGACACCCCCGATGTCGGCGGGCCGGGCCACTTATCCGGATACGCCGCCAACCGTCTGCTCACCACGGTTCAGCTCCAGCGTAAGCTTGGGGTGCCGATCATCGTTTCCGGCGGAAGGGTTTTCGAAGACACCGGCCTGGAAGCCGAGATAGCATCGAGGATTCTGATCGGACTCGGTGTGCCGGCCGACAAAATCATCACCGAGACCGCCAGCCTGAATACCACCCAGAATGCCCGGTACAGCGCGGCCCTGCTGGAACAGCGCGGCTTGAAACAGCCGATCCTTGTGACCTCGGCGTTTCATATGCGGCGGGCGGTGCTTCAGTTCGAGAAAGCGGGGGTGGCGGTGGTTCCTTACCCCGCCGATTACCTGGTCAACAGAAGCGGCGCATTTCGGTTTTCCGACCTCTGGCCGTCGGCCGGGGCACTGCAGGGGCTGGTGCTGGGGTTGAAGGAGTATTTGGGTCTGGCGGTAATCCACTGGTACTAGGTTGCGGTTGTTGAAAACGACCAATCTGCGTTGCACCCGCAAGGGGTAGGCCGTATCTCTAAACGCTGAAGCGTAAGAGCTACGCACTTGCCATAGCGGGAGGGCTCTTGCCGTACTATTTCGTACTGTCTGCGAGCCCTCCCGCTATGGCTGTCTAGCATCTTGGCCCTTTTGAACAACCTGCGCCAGAATCGTAGTATCGAGAATAAATGACAAAAGCCTGCGGGGTGACCGCAGGCTTTCGTTGGGTTTGGGGCTAGATGATGGGTTTGGAAGGCAGGGGTGACGGCTGGTGGTGGCGGAGGTTTTTCTCCAGAAGTTCCAGGGCTTTGGCCAGGCGTTTGATTCCTTCCAGCAGGACTTCTTCCCGGTTGGTGGCAAAGCACAGGCGAAATTCCTTTTCGCCCTCGCCGCTTGGGTAGAAGGCTTCGCCGGGCACGAAGGAGACGCCGAGCCGGGTGGCTTCGTGAAGCAGCTGGCGGGCGGTGGCGAAGGGGTGGGTGAGCCTGCACCAGAAGTAGAACCCGCCGGCGGGGATGGAGAAGGAGAGCCGGTCGCCGCAGTAGCGCTTGAGAGCGCTGGCGGTGGCGTCGCGACGGGCCTGGTATTCCTTGCGGATAGTCGCCAGGTGACCGGGGAGCAGGCCGCTGGCCAGGTATTCGCGCAGCTGCCACTGCGACAGGTTGGTGCTGTGCAGGTCGACATACTGTTTTTCCAGGGCCAGCCGGGTTATCACCGCCTCCGGGGCGGTTACCCAGCCGATCCGCAGGCCGGGGAAGAGTATTTTGGAAACGGTGCCGAGATAGATCACCTCGCCGTAATGATCCAGGGTTTTTAAGGACGGCGGCGGTGCCTGACCATAGTAGAGCTCGCCGTAGGTATCGTCTTCGATGATAATGAGCCGGTGGCGGGCGGCGAGGGAGAGCAGGGCCTGGCGCTCGCTCAAGGAGACCATTCTGCCGCTGGGGTTCTGGAAGGTCGGCAGAAGATAGAGCAGCTTGGGGCGGTAGCGGATGAGGTAGTCTTCCAGCAGGTCAAGCTGCAGCGGACCGGGGGCCGGCAGGGTGAGGAATCGGGCGCCGGCCGCCCGGAAGACCGGCAGGGCTCCGAGATAAGTGGGAGCCTCGATGATGACATAGTCACCGGGATTGATAAAAATCTTGGCCAGAAGGTAGAGCCCCTGCTGGGAGCCGGATACCACGGCGATATTGCCTGGCGATGCCGGGGCGCCCTTTTGGCTGTGGGCCGAGGCCAGCCAGCTGCGCAGCGGCAGATAACCTTCGGTGGGGATGTGGCCCATGTCGGCGTTGACAAGGTCTTTCCGGCGGCGGTTCTGCAGGTCGCTGAACGCCGCCAGGGGATACAGGGCCGGGTCGGGCAGGCCGGTATCCATCGATATGGTCTTGCCGGCGATGTCCACCGAGACAAGGTCCCGCAGGATACTGGACAGAGGGCTTGGCGGATGGGGCACCAGCAGCTGGTTCCAGGGGATGGGCTGCAGGACGGTCTCGCTGCCGCTGTCGGTGACATAGGTGCCGCTGCCGATCTTTGTTCTGACCAGGCCCCATTCTTCCAGTTTGCGGTAGGCGTTGATGGCTGTGGTGCGGCTGACGCTGCACTGCAGGGCCAGCTGACGTTCCGGCGGCAGCTTTGTGCCGGCCGTCAGCTGCTGGCTACGGATCAGGGCGGCGATATGCTCGGCGAGCTGCAGGTAGAGCGGGGTCGCCGAGCCGGGGTCCGTGGTAATGGTGCTAAAAATGGATGTATCCATTTTGTTTAAATCCCTTTCAATATCCAATTATTGCGCTAATATTAGAAATTGGATATTTACTCTGTTTTTCCTGCCAGGTATGATAAAGAATAAATAAGTGCAGGAGGCGGAGCCATGCGTGCCATAAAACAGATTTTTGGCCCAGGGGTCAGCCCCGAGTACTGGCGGGGGGTGTACGACAGCCTGCCGGTGCTGCTGGGGGTCATCCCGTTCGGCATCACATACGGAGTTGTCGGCCTGGCGGTGGGGCTGACGCCGGGCGAAACGCTGCTGATGTCGCTGGTGGTATTCGCCGGCGCGGCGCAGTTTATCTGCACAAGTATGATCGGTCTCGGGCTGGTTGACTTTTCCCTGATCGTGTTTACCACCCTGCTCATCAATCTGCGTCACCTGCTGATGGGAGCCTCCCTGACCCCTTATGTAGGCGGTTTGCCGCTGCGGCGACAGGCCTTGCTGGCCTTCGGCATGGCTGATGAAACCTATGCCATCACCATGGACCGTATTCAAAAAAGCGGCTATAACGAAAGTTATCAGTTGGGGAGCAATTCGGCGGGCTACACCATCTGGGTCCTGTCGACGCTGGCCGGGGTTTTTCTCGGCCGCTACATCCCCGACCCGCTGGCCTGGGGGCTGGATTTCGCCATGCCGGCCACCTTCCTGGCGATGCTCATCCCCCGGCTGTCCAACCGGACCAGCGTCATCGTCTGCCTGGTGGCGGCGGTGGTTGCGGTGGCAAGCGCCCTGTATCTGCCGGGGAAATGGTACATCATCGTGGCCTGTATCGGCGGCAGCCTGATCGGCGGGCTGCTGGAAGGGGGCGGGGAAAATGCGGTTTGAGATGGTGGCCATCATCGCCGGGATGGCGGCGGCGACATTTCTGACCCGGTTCGGCGCCCAGGCACTGTTCCGGCGGATCGGCCTGCCGCCGTGGTTTGACCGCTGGCTGAAGCATGTCCCCACCGGGATACTGACGGCGCTGATCGTGCCGCCGCTGCTGCTGCCGCGGGGCCATCTCGACCTGACGACAGGCAATGATTACCTGCTGGCCGGACTGCTGGCGGCGCTGGTCGCCTACCGCTTCCGCAACACAGCGCTGACGATGGTGCTGGGGCTGACGACGGTGATACTCCTGCGCTGGATAGGTTCCGGCTATTGAAAAAGCTATAAGTTGAACCGGAGGGTTCGTTCCTGTTTCGCTGCTTGCGGCGGAGGCGCACGGGAGGGGAATTCCTCCGCTACGGATAATATCCTACGCCATTACCGGCAGCAGAGCTGCCGACGGCTGGGGATATTAGTGAAACTGGCCTCGGGAGATTTCCCGAGGCTTAGTTGAACTTATCCATGCATGTGGGCGAATCCCGCTACGGAAAACCCCTCCCGCGCGGCTTCTGCCAGTTCTGTGCCCTATGATACGAACCGAAGTTTGGTTTCTTTTCATGCCGCTCCTGGAAAGTGAGAATTAGACTTTGTTTTGTATAGAAACAAAGAAAAGGCTCCAGTTTTGACTGGGGCCTTCTGCCGTATTACAATAAGATGAAGCCGGTTGTTAGTGGTTTGCCAGGATGTAGTTTTTGATCTCGGCAAGAGTCTTTTTCCGCTCGGTGATTTTCACGAGATTGAACAGGGTCTTCCTGCGGCGAGAACGGCTCATTGTTTCTTCACAGGAGGCAAGATCTTTGTCTATGCGGTTAAGTACATCATATACGGTCAAGGCGTTCTCCCCTCTCTATGGTATCTACAGTCTACCAGACTTGCCGGGGTTTGTCTTGTAGTAATAGTTGGCATCAGGGGCAGGCGGGCGGCGGGCGGTCCGGGGGGATAGGCCTGCCGGGAGAGGGCGGCGCTTTTGCGGGAAACGGAGAAAAAAATGGTTACACTGGAAGAGGTCCTGGCAGCGAAGGAAGCCCGCAAGGCCAGGCAGGACAGCCTGCGGAGGCGGCAGGAAACTCCGATAGTCAGCGTGACGGTCAATATGGCCGGGGCGGTCAAGGACACGTCGCTGACAAGGCAGCTGCGGGACTACGCCGTGGAAGAGATCGGGCAGCGGTTGGCGGTCCTCGCGCTGGAGAGCGTGAACGTTGCCACCGGGCCGGAGGCTGTGGCGGCGGTGGCCGGTGACGCCCGGACGGTGAAGGCGACCTGCATGAGAATTGAAGAGGAGCAGCCTTTTGGCCGGCTGCTGGATCTTGACGTATTCGACGCCGCCGGCCAGTTGGTCTCGCGGCAGGAGGAAGGGCGGCTGAGGTCTTGCCTGGTGTGCCGGGAACCGGCGGTGGTGTGCATGCGTGAGCGGCGCCACAGCCAGGCGGAAATCGGCCAGGCCACCCGGCGGCTGATGGACCGGTTCAGCGCCCACCGCAGCCGCAGGCTCACGAGCGTGGCAGAGGGAATCGGCGCCCTGGCACTGGAGGCGACGCTGTTTGAAGTGACCTGCACCCCGGCGCCGGGCCTGGTGGACCGGGTCAACGCCGGTGCCCACCGGGACATGGATTTTTATAGCTTCATGGCCAGTTCGGCGGCGCTGGCGGCGACGATGGCCCGTTGCGCTCAGGCCGGGCTGAACCACGAGACGGGCCTTGAGGCCTTGTTGCCGGTGCTGCGTTGGATCGGCCGGGACGGTGAGCAGGCGATGCTGGCAGCCACCGCCGGGGTCAACACCCAGAAGGGAGCGATTTTTTCCCTGGGGGTGGCGGCAGGCGCGGCAGGCTGGCTGAAACAAAGCGGCCAGACCCTTACCCCGGACAGGGTACTGGAGGCCATGGCCGGCGTCGTGGCCGGCATTGTGGCCCGGGATTTCGACGCGACCGGGGAACCCGGGCGGCCGCTGACCGCCGGCGAACGGCTGTATCGCCAGTACGGTATCAGCGGGATCCGGGGCGAGATGGAAAAGGGGCTGCCCTGCGTCCGGCAGCGGTCCCTTCCGGCGCTGCGCCAGGCGCTGGCGGCGGGTCTGCCGGTCAACGACGCCCTGGTGCAGACGCTGCTGGTGCTGATGACCTGTGTCGAGGATACCACAGTGATGCATCGCCACGACCCGGACAAGATGCGGGTGTGGGTGAGGGGGCGGGCCGAGGTCGCCCTGGCCGCCGGCGGGATGCACAGTGCGCCCGGGCGGGCGATGGTCACCGCGCTGGACGCGGAGTTCATCGCCCACAACGTCAGCCCCGGCGGAGCCGCGGATCTTCTGGCTGTGACCTGGTTCCTCCATCGCCTGGAAACAGCCGCCCAATAAGCCTTCCCATAGTTTACCGCATCCATGGTGTTGACTTTTTGCCCGCTAACGGCTAAAATAAGGATGGTTTAATTGCCGATATAGCTCAGTTGGTAGAGCAGCGCATTCGTAATGCGCAGGTCTGGAGTTCGAGTCTCCATATCGGCTCCATAGTAAAGATAAACCCCGAGGGTGAACGCCCCCGGGGTTTTTTGCGTTTGTGTGCGAGGTAAAATGGGACGGGAGAACAGTCCTCTTGTTTTTGAACAGCAGGTCCCATTGAAAGGCTTCTTTTAGTTTTACCTGCGTTATTTAGTCATGCTGTGTAGCGCAACGGGTAGATAGTCCTTTCCAACTTCCCACAGAATTGTGGCGATATTCTTCTTGTTTGCCAGGACCGATTTCCAGATACCTACGGCCAAGTCAGCTCTGGGAGTTGCTTTTATAAGGTCTCCAAGGTTGGTTAAGAGGAGCTGTTTATCTTCTTCGCTCAAATCCGAGACATTGACAATATATTCTCGCAGCATCTGTTCCTTTTTCTTAGTCCAGGGAAATGCAATGCCGCATTGTATACAGAACTTTGGGAAGGCAAAATTATTAGGATCTACATGAATCTCTGTACCTTTATTACGTACACTTATCCATGTTTGTCGCATGAGTAACCTCGCTCCTTGTATTGGCGAAGAGCAACTTGGGCAGTTTGTTATTGTAGAGGCCCCACAGTGAAGGCAATAATCTTGATTTCTTTCGGGTTGATATTCCGCGACAAGGTTGACTATATGCCCGTTCTCACAAATCTGGGCAGAGTCATACTTATAGAACACAGAACGCACCTCCATGCTAAGCCTTTTTGAAAGATTTCTCCAGTTGGAAAGCCAATCCTTTCCGAGAATACAAATTAACCCAAAAAGAATTAACGGGGCCTTAATATGTGGTTGCATACCATGCATGAATAAGTTTGCCAAGAGTTCGACAATGTCTGAGTGAATGCTTTTTCTCCGGCCGCAAAAGTGCCGGACGGCGGAGTTCCAGATCAAGGCGCTGTAAGGCTTGTGGCTTCGACCCGCGAGCACCGGGCGCCCATGAGCGTCCATGCTCAAGGGCTCCGCGCGCGATCGTCCTGATCGCGCGTGCGGCGGTCTTGCCAGCTACGCCAACAGCGCCTACGATCTTCTACAACGCCGCCGGACACCTTTGCGGCCTGATCTTCGTCTAAATGAGACTTTTCTAGCTACATGGCTGCGAACAAGGTTATGCGGCGAAGTGAAATTTGGGTGTGCCGCGACGTTGTGGAGGCTGGTAGCAGGCCCTTAGTGAAGACTGCGTAAGGGTAAGGCGGGCTGAGGCACGATGCCGAAGCAGTCACCCCCGGCGCATGGACGCGACGTGGGTGACGTCCGCGCGCACCTTGCAGGCAAGCTTAGGGCCTGTACAGCCGGAGCTCCGCTCGCGCAGCCTAAATTTCAAGAGAATTGGATTGATTATGAAACGAAATAAAACCTCGTTGAAAAGGCGTCAAGCCTATCAGCGAGGTTTTTGGTGCCATTTGGGGAACCTCTGGCTTCCATAAATTGTGTCCAAGTAGCACGGATTACTATGAGGCGGGAGAACCGTTCCTCTGTCCTGCTTTTTTTGAATTACTGTATATTGATGGGACATTTCCTGCAAGGAAGATAGAAAAACAGTGGCGAATTCATAGGAAAAGATTAGATAATTGGGCAGAGAAATTTTAATATGAGGTAAATATGTATTTTGTTGAACTAACCAAAAATGAACGGTTTAGGGCAACTCATGAAATTGGTCATGCGATAATTGCAGAAGAATTAGGTGTAAAGTGGTCTGTGATTTCTATTGGAATGGGAGAAAGGACAGCTGGATACATTCGATATGATGAAATTGAAGAAACTGAAGATAATATTGAAAAATATTTACTATTTAAAACTGCTGGTGAAGCTATTACTCATATGATTTATGATGAATTGTCAGCTATTAGCTCAGCACAATGTGACCGAAAAAATATACATGATTTTTTAAAGAAAGTTGACACTAAATATAAAGAAAATGCTGTAAATGACTATATTTATAGGGCGGTATTAAATAACATTGAAACCTTTAAGCGTTTGGATATAAAAACCTTTATTAAACCTATAATATTAGCACTTATAGATCGAAAAGCATTATCGCGTGATGAATTTCTTACTATACTAGCCGCACAAAATCAATAAAACCAGATACAACGGACGGTTATTTTGTGTCACCCCCGGCGCATGGACGCGACGTGGGTGACGTCCGCGCGCACCTTGCAGGCAAGCTTAGGGCCTGTACAGCCGGAGCTCCGCTCGCGCAGCCTAAATTTCAAGAGAAATGGACTAACCCTGAAAGAAATAAAACCTCGTTGAAAAGGCTATAAGCCACTCAGCGAGGTTATTGGTTGCTATTTTGGGACACTCTGTCTTACAGAAACTGTGTCCAAGTAGCACGGATTACAATGAGGCGGGAGAACCGTTCCTCTTTCTCTGGGCCAGAGACAAAGGAAATACGGTCAAATATAAAGGCGGCCCCGCTCTAGTTTTGGCGAGGTCGCCCTTATTAGTCTATACCTCGTTAGGACTGAACATTAACAGTTATGTGCGGTACGGACAGGCCGGTAATCGTAATCAGACCACCAGCTTCTGTCGTGGGGTCAACCTGGACACAGTTGGTCGTATCCCACATGACGCTGATTGACGAATTGGCGCCAAGGGTCAGATTGATATTTTGAATAATCTCAAGGCCGCCGGCAGTGTTTGGAACATAGCTGGTCACTCTGTTGGCCTTTACCGCGTTGGCGTAGTCAATTGTAGGAGCGGTGAACCCGGTAGTATCGGTGTATGGTGTAGGCCCGACATTTGCAGTCACAAGACCGCCAATCATCAGATGATTTAAATCGCCAGTATTATATGTCCCAGAACCATCCGTATAGGAAGCGCTAAAGCTAACCTGACTGGTAATACAAAAAGCAACTTTGTCATAGGTGCCGGCCGTCAGTTGACGAGATGACAGCCAGTTCTGCTGCATGTCGGTAAACGGAATGTTGAAATCGATATTCTGTTGAGCAGCATTCAACATGTACCATTTGCCGGTAGTACTGTTGTGAATGACCATCGCCACGATATTTACTTGATAAGCGTTGACAATTGCCGGTGTATTAGCTGCATAAGCCGGAACTGAAATCAACGAAACCATCAGCAGGATGATTAACGAAAAAATCAATTTTTTCACGAAAATTCCCTCCCTAGGTGTATGTTGGTCCGCTACTAAATGTGGCTGAATTTTACTGTCAGATTGTAGGAACCAGATGGAGTCGCCCGCTTCTGATAGTCCTCGACGATGATGTCGTTCTGGCGTTCTACTTTTTCAAGGCGCTTGCCTTCGACAGTGACATCGTCACCAGTACGGAATACCGGTTTGTTGTGTTCGAACATAGCCTGAGCCTTGGCGCCGAGATTGTACATCAGTTTGACGTAGCGGCCGCCGAAAGTATCGACACCGTTCCCCTCGTTGGCGCCGATATAACCGAATTCAAGCTGGAGCTGCGGGAAGACCTGAAGAACCATACGTTCTTGCCAACCATTGATTCCAGGTAAGCCTACAACACCATTCCAGTGGTAGCCTCGAATATAGATCTTGGCCCAGGGTGCATTGGCGATGGAAGTCCCGACTTCAAGATCATAGCCGCTCAGAGCCTGTTCGTAGATCTGGTTGGTCGCATCGATCAACTTTTCGCCGGAGATGGCCCGGTAGTAATTCACGCGATATTCACCAAGGCCCTGGAAATATTCCAGGCCGGCGCCGACGCGCTCATGGCCATACCGAAAACCGCGGTCATAGAAAACATTTTCACCGAACATCGATTTTTTGTCATTGGACAACACGCGGTTGCCAAAGCCAAGGTTCATCACAGTACCGGCGCTCAGGTCATCGCCGTAACGGAACTGCCAGAAATTCGTGACCTTGTTGGTCATTGGGCCCAGTGGCTGGATGGTCTGAATGAAGTATAAGGGCTTGATGCCGTCCTGGAGCTGGAAGCCGAGATCGGTTCTTTTCAGCCAGTCGGGAGTGTTTTTACTTTTCGTGAGATTGTTGATTTGATCGGAAATCAAAGCATTACCCACTCCGGTTGTTGTGAGGGTGCCTTGACTTGAAATAATCTGGCCGGCCATCCCGGTCAACGGAACCTGGTTGTCTTTGTTGCTGGCGCTGTTGATGTCGCCTAGCTGAATTGTACTTTTCTGATCGGGAGTTACCGGTGTGTTTGATTGTTCAGCGGCGTAAACAGGGAAGGAAAGCATTAGTAGAATCAAAGAAAATAAAACAAAAACTTTTGCACTTTTCATTTTGACCTCCTAATTTTCTTCGATTTGTTTCAGAGTTTCATCTGTACTTTTTGGCCACCCCCTATGAGCCGATTCGACTCATATTTCTCCAGCAGCTACAGCCCTTCATTGTCTCAGATGAGATTGCCCCCTTCGCTATGTAAAATCCGCAAACTACATATGATTATATCGCCGTAAGTTGGCCCTCAGGGCTTTCGACCGTTAGTCCGACATATTGATCATGTGCCGTGAATCTTGTTGCTACAAAGCTATGGATAGTATGAATTATTATTTGATTTTCATTTGAATTGCTTTCGATTCTCTATAACAAATTCCTGCATTATTTAGCAAATAAAACCGATAAAAGGAATTTTTGGAATCAAATCGAAAGCCTCACGTGATTGGAAGGTGTTCTCGTGAAGATAGATACAACGAGATGGTTCTTTTGTATCATTTCCGGCCACAAAAGTGCCGGACGACGGAGTTTCAGATCAAGGCGCGGTTAGGCTTGTGTCTTCGACTGGGTACTCTCCTGAGGTGAAATTTGGGCGTGCCGCGACGTTGTGGAGGCTGGTAGCAGGCCCTTAGTGAAGACTGCGTAAGGGTAAGGCGGGCTGAGGCACGATGCCGAAGCAGTCACCCCCGGCGCATGGACGCGACGTGGGTGACGTCCGCGCGCACCCTGCAGGTAAGCTTAGGGCCTGTCCAGCC
>JARLHY010000099.1 GCA_031292015.1 Negativicutes bacterium
ATAAGCCCTTACGTGCCGGTTCTTCTCTTCGATTGTCCACTTCCGATACTTTCTCATGTGACACCTCCTATGATAAGTAAAGCAAAAGACAGTAGGTTTTCCTACTGTCTTTTTCGGTGTCCGTATTAAAGAGATAGTCTCTTCGGGGCTTTTTTATTTCGCCTGGTATTTTTGCTCATAGAGATGTTCGTCGTATTTGGCCCGGCGGTTGGGGCAATTTTCTTTCGGGCACAGCTGGCAGCTGGCAAAATCATCGGCGGTTTCGTAATAAATGCCGGAAACGGTTTTGACCGGGAACATCAGACAGGATTCGGTAAGTTCGACACCAATGGCCCCCTTGACGTCCCCAAGCAGTTGAAATAAAGGCACTTGCTGGGTTAGCGGCCAGTCCTCCAGTGAGCCTGGGTTCATCCGTGCCGTGTGTTTGAGGTCATACTGCCGGTCGATCGCGGACATCGCCGTTTCCCTGGCCGAAGTCAGCACGCTTCCTTTGATAAAATCGGCGTAATAACTGTACAGCATATCCTTGTACTGAAGGGACCACTCTTCCAGTTCCCGGCCGACGGTTATGACATACGGAACCACCTTGTCGACCTGATCCAGATTGACCCGCAGGACTCGGCTGGCAAAGTCGATGCCGCCAATCGCTACATCGCTTTCTCCCCTGATTTTTACCGGAGCAAGTCCGTATATCGCCTTTGGTCTTGCGATGGCCACTGCCTCGGCAACCATTTTTGTCACGTCTTCGCAGTAGGAACTGTCGCTTTTGAGACGCAACTTGTCCAGAATATCCCCGGTGTCCAAAGCGAAGGAAACATTCCCCAGTACAACGACATCCATCCGGCATTCTCCCATCTTAGCGTTATTTTGGCTATACGATACCAATTATATTTTGACACAAAAGATTGGGTTTTCCCAGACCCTCCTTTCCTTTTTTTATTCTCCGGCTGGCCGTATTTTCTGCAAAGATCGACGTCCTCTTGTTTTTTATCACAATAATCAGAAAATAATTACCTTTTTATTGAAAATTTATAATGTTTGGTATATACTCTAAATAAGAAAAGATTTTAAATTAATATATAGTATATACTATATATTAATAAATGATAATAAGAATATGCTAAATATAAAAATGGTAACATTATTCTTTGTCCAAACGGGTAATGTGAGGCTTTTTTCCCAGAGGAAGACAAGTCTCTCCTAAAAGGAAAAATCATTACAGTGAAAGGACAGTGATACCATGAACATCATACACCTTATTCCTATTTCTGTGGCCATATCGATCCTTGTTGCCGCTGCTTTAACCGTGGATGTCTTCCGGTGGCCCAGAGGCGATCAAAACATGCAAAACATCGCCGACACGATTCGTGAAGGTGCGTATGCCTTCTTATGGCGGCAGTATAAAACCATCTTTGCCGGGGCCGCCTTGGTTGCTTTGGTGCTGTATTTTGCGACAGCCAACGGTTACTACACCGCGATAGCTTTTCTGATCGGGGCGATCTGTTCCGGCTTGGCCGGCTGCATCGGTATGTATGTGGCTATCCATTCCAATATCCGGGCCGCGGCCGGGGCGCTGGAAAGTTTCTCAAGGGCGCTTACCATCTGCTTTCGCGGCGGAGCGGTCACCGGGTTGGCGGTAACTTCCCTCAGTCTTCTCGGTGTCTATGGCCTGTTCGCTCTTTTCGGCGGCTTTAACGGTTCGGCCAGGGTCGCGCCGACGCTGATCACCGGGTTTGGCTTTGGCGCGAGTTTCGTGGCTCTGTTTGCCCAGTTGGGTGGCGGCATCTATACCAAAGCCGCCGACGTCGGGGCGGACATCGTCGGCAAAGTCGAGGCCGGGATCCCCGAGGATGATGAAAGAAACCCGGCGGTGGTGGCTGACCTTGTGGGCGACAATGTCGGCGACTGCGCCGGCCGGGGCGCCGACCTGTTTGAATCCACGGCTGCCGAAAACATTGGGGCCATGATTTTGGGGATTGCCCTCTATCCGGCTTTCGGGCTTGCCGGCATCGTCTTTCCCCTGGTGGCGAGGGCTGTCGGGATGTTCGCCTCGATTATCGGCATTTTGTCGGTACGGAGCGGTGAAAACGAAGATCCGATGAAACCCATGGCCCGCGGCTATTTCGTGACATGTGTCGCCTGCGCGGCTGCTATGTATTATGTCTGCAAAAATATGCTGAGCGCACCGGGCGTCAATTTCATGAATTATTACTATTGCGTACTGATCGGCATCGGGCTTTCCTGCTTTTTCTTCATCATCACCCAGTATTACACCGACTCACAGTACCGGCCGGTGAAAGCGATCGTCAGATCCTGCGTGACCGGTCCCGCTACCGCCGTCATCCAGGGAACGGCTATGGGGCTTGAGAGTGTCGCCCTGCCGGCGGTTTTCATCTCCGCCGCCATTTTAGGGGCTTACAGTCTCGGTTCCAGCAGCGGTCTGGCCGACGGGGGCCTTTACGGCACCGCTGTGGCCACGATGGGCATGCTGTCAACCTGTGCTTACATTTTGGCTATGGACACCTTCGGCGCCATCGCCGACAACGCCGGCGGGATCGCCGAGATGGCCGGCGTCGCCGAAGCCGTCCGTCTTCGTACCGACCGTCTCGACGCCTGCGGCAACACCACCAAGGCGCTGACCAAAGGGTACGCGGTCGGCAGCGCTGCGCTCGCCACCTTCCTCCTGTTCAGAGCCTATATCGATGAAATTATGCTGATCAACAAGGTCTCCGTGTTCGCGGTGGATATCGGCAAGCCGGCGGTTTTTGTCGGCGCGTTTATCGCCGCGGCCCTGGTCTTCCTGTTCTGCGCCACGGCGATCGGCGCTGTCGGCAACGCCGCCCAGTCCATCGTGGTCGAGGTGCGCCGTCAGTTCAAAGAGATGCCCGGGATTATGGATCGTACCCAAAAGCCGGAATACGGCACCTGCGTCGATATTGTAACCAAAAAAGCGCTAAAAGAAATGATGCTGCCGGGGATGCTGGTGGTAATCGTTCCGATCCTTGTCGGCCGTTTTCTCGGAGCTGAGGCGGCGGCCGGTTTTCTGATGGTCGGCACGATGATCGGTGTGCTTATGGCCCTGTATCTTAACAACACTGGCGGCGCCTGTGACAACGGCAAGAAAGTGATTGAGATGGGGGCTCACGGCGGTAAAGGGTCAAATGCCCACAAGGCAGGTGTAATCATCGACACAGTCGGCGATCCCTTCAAGGATACTGCCGGCCCGTCCCTGCACGTGCTGGTGAAACTGATCAGCACCATCACCTTGGTGCTGGCAGCCCTGTATCCAATCATGTGAAACAACAACTCCCCCGGCAAGCGGGGGAGTTGTTGTTTCGGCTTATTTTGCCAGCAACAGCATATTGGCATTGGCGTTGTAGTTATAGCTGAAGCCCACGAGGGTTTTCATATCCTCGGCCGCGATCATCGGAGCGCCCTGGGCGGCGGTAACCGGATACCGGAGGGTGGTTGGCTCCTGATCGACCAGGACCTGGCTGTCGTTTAACCGGAAAGCGAACTTCTGCTTGCCATAGCTCACGGCCATTTGCCCGGCATCCGGCGACTCCACCGCGCCACCGATGAATTCGAAAAAGGGCTGCAGCGGAATGTACCAGGCGTCGGCTATTTTCCGGGGCGAAACACTGATCAGCGGTGTCTGCAGCATATTGCCCCAGACCACAAGGCGGGTTTCGTTGGACCGTTCCGGTAAAACCGTTCGCGGACTGTCCGTCCCGTCCCGCTTGTCGATAACATAATCATCAATGAGTGATCTGCTCTGGGTATAAGCTTTAAGCGACAGTTTATCGCCGTTTATCCCGATTACGACATAGTTGGGTTCGGCCTGGGGGTCGTGAAAAACTGCATCCCAGACTTTCTGGGATAAGTCGGTGTAGAACTTGTTCCCGCTGCGTCCGGCTACCACGTACACCGTGCCCTTGGCGGGACTGTCGACAAAAGAATCTTGAGCAAGCGGGTAGGTACGGGAATAGCCGTGGTCATGACCATTAACAACCAGATCGACATGATGTTTGTCAATTATCGGCAGCAGGGCGGCTTTGATTTTTTCATTGGCCCGGATCGCCTTGTTGTAGTACGGGGTTTTGTGGAAAAACACCAGTTTCCATTTTTGGCCGGCAGCGGCCAGGTCCTGGTCAAGCCAGGCGGCTTCCCGCTGGAGCATGTCAGGCATGTATTGCCCTTCTTCGGCTTCCTGCGAATCGATTACGGCAAAATGGGCATTTCCATAGTCAAAGGAGTACGCCTGCCCTTTTAAAGGTTCAGGGCCGTTTGAGGGAAGCTTGATCTGCCTGGTGAAGTAGAAGGGCAGGCTGGAATGATTTTCCGCCAGAACATCGTAGGTTTCGTGATTGCCCAGCACCGCCATAAGCGGGACTTTTTCGATAACATCCTTGGCGGCTGCGTACCAATTGTTCCAGTGCTCGTAGCTTTGCCCAACTTCTACAAGGTCGCCGATCACCATGAAAAAGGCGGCGGCAGGATGGGCCGCGGAGGCGTTATGGACAGTAGTCCGCCATGGGCTGTATTCCGGATTGTTGGCCAGTCCGCTCTGAGAATCGCCGAATACCAAGAATTCAAAGGGTTTGTCTCCTGACTGCTCGGTGGTGAAATCATAGGGCGTGCTCCAGTTTTCGCCGTCTCCGACCCGATAAGTATATTTGGTTCCGGGATTAAGGCCTGTCAGAGTGGTAAAGTGAATCGTCATGTCACCCAAATCGGTATTGAGCTGATCTGTGGAAGCAGCGGTGGTGCCGGCGCCATTCCACGCCGATTTCCCGAAAACGTCTGTCTTAACCCACTGGATGAATCCGCTGACAGGATCACTGTCTGTACGCCAGGCAATGGTCTGAGTCGTTCTGGGGTCCATATCCCAGGTCAACATGACATGATCGGGGCTGACCCCTGCCCCGAGCTGAGACTTTTCATCCGCAAGGACCTTTGTCAGGTTGAGCGGCAACCCTGCCAGCAGCAGCGATGCTCCGAATGCTTTCAGAAGGGATCTGCGGCTTATATTGCGATTTTTTTCAATTGCGAGATCGAGCAAGGTAGTTTCTTTTTCCATGCTAGTATCACTCCTTGTGTTAACAATCTATCACTTAATTTTAACTGGCGTTGGTTAACACCCGGTTAAGTTATTGTTAAATTTTGATTAAAGCTGCCCTGGCGGCAATGTTTGCTAACAAAAAACTTACCTGATCTTAACACAAGTCCCCGGTCGGGTCCGCTATAATTAAAAGTAAAGACGTCAGGACTTATTGAAGGGATGGCGGTATGGAACTGAATTTTCAAGATTATCAAGAGTATGCAGCGAAAATCCTTGAGGAAGAAGCGATAAGAGAAATCGCCAGTCAAGTGCGCCCGCTGGGAAAATTTCGCAAGAACGGGACCGGGTCCTGGGAGCCGGTTCCTTACGCCGGATACACAATCGTTACACCCACTGCGCCGGACGATGGCGCCAATGCCGGCACCTATCAGGTTTTGGACGAAGTCAGGGAAGCTCTTCTCAGGGAACTCGACTTCGCCGGCGTGGTCATGGCGCCGTACACGGCGCTGCATATGACGGTAGCACGGCTGGTTTCCGGGGATGTTTTTGTTAAAAAAGTCCTGAAAGCCCGCGAAGAGTGTCTGCTTATCGTTTTGAGGCGGCTGTTTCTGAAGATTGCCAGACCGGGACCTTTACAGTATGAGATAAAAGGCCTGTCCCTTTTTCCTCAGGGCGTTGTCGCAGCGATGGTTTCGCCGGTTGGCCCGGCTGATTATCTTGGTTTGCAGGAGCTTCGGGATCGCCTGTATACCGACACCGTGCTCAAAGAGCTGGGCGTTGACAGAAGTCGCGGTTTCAAGGGCCATGTTAGCTTGTGTTACATTGAAGAAATGTTGGATGAAAACCGGAAAAAGGAGCTGAGCGACCTGATCGCCGCCATGAACCGACGGTTTTTTTCCGCGCCGCTGCCGTTTGCCATAACCCGGGCCGAGGTCAGAAAGTTTGAAGATTTTTCCCGGTTTTACCGTCAGGACAACTGGCCGGCCTTCGCACTGTAAACACATAGCGAGCCCCAAAACACCGCCCCGTGAGGCGGCGTTTTTGCGTGAGGTGGCAACTCAACTTTTGTTGAGGCAGGGGCAGGAATACAAAACATTGTTGTCAAATTAAATAAGATATTGCATTAATTTAGCATATAATAGCGAAAAATGTTTTGAATCGTTGCAGGAAGAAGATTGCGGGAATCGTGAGTATGACTTTTCGGCGGGGCGCGGTTTTTGCCATGACGCAGGGAAGCGGGGCAGACATGGATAAACAAAGACGCACGGTGATCAAACTGAAATGGCTTGCTGTTTTGGCGGTGCTGGTGCTGACGGCGGTGTTTGCGCCTGCCTTTGCGGCGGAGACGGTGCCGACCAAAAAGGTGCTGATCCTGTATTCCAACAGCTCCGACATTCCGGTTCACGGATTGTTTGCCAGCGGGGTTCAGGAACGGATGGGGCAGATTCTGGCCGGAAGAATCGAATATATGTATGAATATCTTGACATGGCCAGGTATTCCGACAACAAGGATTACGGCGAGTCGCTGTCGCGGTTTCTTAAGGGGAAATACGCGGCCAACCGTCCTGACCTTGTCGTTACCCACTTCGAGCCGGCGGCCAATTTTATGACCGCCCACGGAGAACAAACCTTCCCCGGAGTGCCGGCTGTCTTCGGCCTGTATGAAGGCGAGGGCGAGAAGTATCCTGAGCCGTCGGCCAACTACCGCGACGTGGTCGGGACTTTTGGTATTCAAAATGCCGTGAGCCTTATCCTCCAGGCGCAGCCGGCTACCAGGAAAATCTATGTGGTGGCCGGGGATTCGGAGCGGGAACGAAAAGCAGTGGCGGCTTTTGCCGAAAAAACAGCCGGCTTTGCCGGCCGGATCGAGTTCGTTTATCTCAATAAACTGACTTTCGAAGAGATGCTGGAGAAGGCAAAAAACAGCGAGGACGATTCGGTTATCTTGTACTTATACCTTTTCCGGGATGCGGCAGGCAGCGTCTTTGTGCCCGGAGATGCCCTGCAAAGGCTCTGCGAGGTGGCCCGGGTACCTGTCTACAGCTCGGTGTCGGTATTCATCGGCCGTGGTACGGTGGGGGGCTACATGTCCAGCCAGAAGACGCTGGGGGCAAAGGTGGCGGAAGTAGGGGCGGATATTCTCCAGGGCAATATAGCGGCCCACGCCGGGATCGACAAAACGGTGGCGGCGGAATACATTTTCGACTGGCGGGAGTTGAAACGCTGGGGCATTGACGAGGGGCGCCTGCCGGCGGGCAGCAGGATCGAATTTCGTCAGCCCAGCGCGTGGGAAATCTATCGCTGGCAGATAGCCAGCGGAGCGCTGCTGGTGGCTGTCCTGGTGGCGGTGATCGCAATGCTGCTGATGAGCCGGCGGCGGAGGCGGCAGGCGCAGGAAGCCCTGCGCGAGCTCAACGCAGGCCTGGAACAGGTCGTGGTCGAGCGGACGGCCGAGCTGCAGCAGATCAACGCATCCCTGGAAGAGGAGATCACGGAGAAGAATGCCGCCGAGCAGTGCGTTCGAGAACAGGCCAAGCTCCTGGACTTTGCTTATGACTACATTTTCGTCCGCGACCTGGACAGCCGGGTTACCTATTGGAACCGGGGAGCGGAGCGGGGCTACGGATTCATGGCGGTCGAGGCGGTGGGGCGGATTACCCACGAGTTGCTGAAGACCGAATTTCCGGAGTCGATGGAGAAGACGATGGCCTGCACTTTTTCCGAAGGACGCTGGGAAGGGGAGCTGATCCACTTCCACAAGGACGGAGCGCGGATTGTTGTGCAGAGCTATTGGACCCTCAATCGGGACGCCTTGGGCGAACCTGTGTCGATTCTGGAAATCAACCATGACGTGACGGCCCAGCGGCAGGCGGAGGAACTGATCAGCCAACAGGCGCTGATGCTGGATTCTGCCAATGACCAGATCGTGATCTTTGATTTTGACGGTACCATTCGCTACTGGAACCGCGGTGCGGAGCGGGGGTTCGGTTTTTCCCGGGAGGAGGTCCTGGGCCGGAATATTTATCAACTGCTGAACACTGAGCTGCCTCAGTCCCTGGAAAGTATTTTCGAAGAGCTGGAGCGGGAGGGGTACTGGGAAGGGGAGTTGGTCGACACAACCAAGGCGGGATCACAGGCTGTCAGCAGATGCCACTGGACTTTGCACCGCAATTCTGACGGCAAGTATTCCGTTCTGGAGATCAGCCACGATATTACGGCTGAGAAGCAGGCGGCGGAACTGATCCGGGAAGCAAATCTGCGGCTGGAGCGTTTCAATACCGAACTGGAGACGACAGTGTCCGATCGGACGGCCCAGCTCCAGGAGATCAATGCGACGCTGGAAGAGGAGATAGCGGAGCGGCAGGCAGCCCAGGAAGCGGCCGAGGGAGCCAATCGGGTCAAGGGAGAGTTCCTGGCCAATATGAGCCATGAGATCCGGACTCCGGTCAACGGCATCCTGGGCATGATTGACCTTACGCTGCTGACCGAGCTGACCTGGGAGCAGCAGGATAACCTTTTGACCGCCAAATCCTGTGTTCAGTCGCTTATCGGCATTATTAGCGACATCCTGGATTTTTCCAAGATGGAAGCAGGCAAGCTGTCGATCAACAAGGTAAATTTCAACTGTCAGGATATCATAGACGAGGTTGTTAAAATGCATTCAAAGACGGCTCTGGGCAAGGGGCTTGATCTCAGCTATTCCTTGTCGGCGGCCGTGCCGGCCATGCTTGCCGGCGATCCCAACCGCCTGCGCCAGGTTCTCAACAATCTGGTCAGCAACGCGATAAAATTCACCGACAGCGGCGGGCAAGTGACGCTGTTGGTAAAGTATGGCAATACAGGGGACGGAGGAGCCGAGCTGACCTTTTCGGTCAGTGATACCGGTATCGGCATCAGCGAGGAGGACAGGAAAAAGCTGTTCAGGCCCTTCAGCCAGGTCGACGGGTCGAACACCCGCCGCTATGGCGGAACCGGCCTTGGACTGGTAATTTCAAAGCAGCTTGTCGAGATGATGGGCGGGCGCATCTGGGTGGAAAGCGAGATAGGCAAGGGCAGTACCTTCGCCTTTACGATAAGGCTGCCGCTCGCTGTCACTGTCCACAAGACCAGGGAGCCGGCCCGGAAAGCAAAGCCGGAAAACCGTTCAGAACCCAAGGAACTTTCTGTGCTCCTGGCGGAAGATGAACCTGTCAGTCGGATGATTGTCCAGAAATACCTGGGCAAGCTCAAGCATCAGGTGGATTGTGCTGCCAACGGCCGTCAGGCGCTCGAAATGTTCGCCCAAAAACGCTACGACGCCGTTCTGATGGATATTCAGATGCCGGTTATGAATGGCGTGGAGGCCACGCGGCGCATCAGGGAAGCGGAAGCTGGCAGCGGACGATATACCCCGATCATCGCC
>JARLHY010000100.1 GCA_031292015.1 Negativicutes bacterium
ATAAGCCCTTACGTGCCGGTTCTTCTCTTCGATTGTCCACTTCCGATACTTTCTCATGTGACACCTCCTATGATAAGTAAAGCAAAAGACAGTAGGTTTTCCTACTGTCTTTTTCGGTGTCCGTATTAAAGAGATAGTCTCGCTTCGCGGCTTTTTATATCTGCAACCTTTTATAATCTTCTGAGATGGAACCCGCCGTCCACATTCAGGACATCGCCGGTGGAAAAGGACAGGCCGCCCCCCGACAGCGTCACCACCACCCGGGCAATATCTTCCGGCTGGCCCCAGCGCTTGATCGGCGTGATCCCGCCTTCGATCAGCGGCGTGTACTTGTCCCGCACCTTGGCCGTCAGCTCGGTTTCGATGATCCCCGGCCTGATTTCATACACCCGGATGCCGTCATCGGCCAGACGGTCGGCGAACAGCTGGGTGATCATGCTCACCCCGGCTTTCGATATGCAGTACTCGCCACGGCTCACCGACGAGGTGTAGGCCGAAATCGACGAAATATTGATGATCATTGGTGACCACTCCGGGTGCTCGCGCTTTTCGTCCAGCATAATGTTCGCCACGGCCTGGCTGAGGAAGAAAGTGCCGTAAATATTGACTCCCAGCACGAAATCCATACTCTCCTCGGTGGTTTCCAGGATGTCCAGCCGGACCTTTGGGCCGACCCCGGCGTTGTTGACTAATAGGTCGATACGGCCGAATTCCTGCATCACCTGCTTGATCATCGCCTGCCGGTCCTCCGGCCGGGCGATATCGCCCTGAGCGTACAAAACCGGCCTGCCGAACGCTTTAACCTCAGCCACGGCCTCCCGCACCGCCGCTTCCGGCTGCCGGGAATTCATCGCCACAGCGTAACCTTCTTGGGCCAGCCCGATGGCTACCGCTTTGCCGATGCTCCGCGACGAGCCGGTGACAAGGGCCACTCTTTCGTTTATCATGCTTTTATCCTCCCGTTGACCGCCGATCACAGCGGTTTTGGCCGCCACATCAGGTGCAGCAGGTTTCCTTCCGGATCCCGGAAAAAGATCAGCTTGTAGCTCTCCGACCGGCGGTCGTCGAAAAAGTCGGTGATACCTTTGTCCTGGAGAGTTTTCAGCGCTGCTTCAAAATCGGCCACCGTCAGGGCCAGGTGCCTGATCCCGGCCTGCTGCTGGCCGTAGTCACCGGGCTGTCCGCTCGCGGCCGGCAAAATCTCCAGGATCGTGCCGTCCGGCGTCTTGAGCAGATAGGTAGCCGGCGCCTTGCCATTATCCGAGGCCACCGTAAAATCGAACATCTTTACATACCACTCCGCCAGCGCCTTGGTGTCGCAGGCAGCGATGGCCGCGTGTTCAAAGCCTAAAAACATCTTCCCAGTCTCCTTTTCGCTGACCCGTCTGTGTGACTGACAGGTTTGTCCCGGTTATGGTCTCAGAACGATCTTTACCGCTTTTTCGCCGGGGTCCAGCGCCGCTTTCAGCGCTTTGCCGACCTCGCTCAGCGGAAAAACGTGGGAGACGATCTTGTCAAGGTCGATGGTACCGGTCAGGCCGAGAGCGGTGGGGAAATCCCAGCAATAGCCCTGGGAGCCCTGAACAGTGATCTCCTGGGAGACGAAAATCGTCGCCGGAATCTGGATGGTAGGCTGTTCGAAGATGCCGAGCATCGTGGCCAGACCGCCTTTACACAGGCAGGCCATGGCCTGGATGAAAGTTTCCTCGCGGCCGACGCATTCGAAGGACTTGGCGATGCCGCGCCCGCCGGTCATCTGGCGGATGACATCCGGCACCTGCTCCTGCTGGGAATTGATCGTCCGGGTTGCTCCCATCTTTGCCGCCGTCTCCAGCCGCACATCGGCGATATCTGCGACAATGATCTCCTTTGCCCCTGCCGCCCGGCACACCGCGGTCACCAGCAGGCCGATCGGACCGGCGCCGATGATCACCACTTCATCCCCCAGGCCGACCTTGGCCCGTTTGGCGGCATGCACC
>JARLHY010000101.1 GCA_031292015.1 Negativicutes bacterium
GAAGGACTTGAAGCGACAAATCCCATTGCGCCAGATCGTAAGGCCTTGGATGGAGTAAGTTTTAACGTACGCAAGGGTGAAAGTCTCGGGATTGCCGGATTGATGGGTTCAGGTCGAACCGAACTGGTGATGACATTATTTGGTGAGTATGGGAAAGTCACCAGCGGCAGCATCCGGATGAAGGGCAAAGAGATCAAACCTAAAAGCGCTCGAGACGCGATTAATTCAGGTTTGGGTTTGGTTCCGGAGGATCGGAAAAAGATGGGATTGGTTCTGATCCAGTCGATTATCAGGAACATTTCTTTACCCAATCTGGATCGTTTTTCGAAAGGAAGCAATATAAACGCTAATGAAGAAATGAAAGCTTGCATGCAACAAGCCAAAAGCCTGTCAATTAAAGCTCCTAACCTTAATGTGATGGTTGAAACTTTATCGGGTGGTAATCAGCAAAAAGTGGTCATTTCAAAATGGCTTCTATCCAACCCGGAAGTCTTGATCATGGATGATCCAACTCGCGGTATTGATGTCGGGGCAAAATACGAAATCTATAAGCTGATGAATGAGCTGGCTGAAAAAGGCGTGGCAATTATCATGATCTCAAGTGATTTGGAGGAAGTGATGGGCATGAGCGATCGGATTATGGTGATGTGCCGCGGACATTCCACGGCTACTTTACCTGCTGAAAATGCCGATAAAGAACACATAATGGCTTTAGCCACCGGTGTGGCAATTGCATAAAACTGACAAAGGAAAAAAGCGAGGTATCCCGTGGACATTTCAAAACCGGCAGAAATCCCGAGTGAATCTTTAAAAAACCGCATCCTTCAAAGTGTAAGTCGTAACATTCAATCTTATATTCTCCTTTTGGCAGTGGTGATTATTTGGGGAATCTTTTTCTTCCTGACAAATGGCAGCTTTCTGGATCCCCAGAATATTTCCAATCTTTTTCGCCAGATGAGCGTCACCTCCTTAATGACCCTCGGTATGTTGTTGGTAATCCTTACCGGAGGCATTGACCTATCAGTAGGCAAACTGGCCGGTTTCGTATCCGTAGTAGTGGCCTATTTGCAATTCAACATTTGGTTCAGACTTTTACCGGGTCAGGTGGTCTTGCCAGCCATCCTGTCCGTTATTTGTGGTCTTATCGTTGGCCTGCTGGCCGGCGCTCTGCAGGGCTCTATCATTGCCTTTGGAAATTTGCCTGCGTTTATCGTTACTTTGGGTGGCATGTGGTTGTTCAATGGCCTGCTGCTGCTGGTCACCCAAGGAAAAACCATTGCAGCGGATCAGCCGGTGTTTTCTGAAATCGGCCAGGGCTATATCCCACCTGTCTGGGGTTGGGGGATATTCGTATTGATTGTGGCTGCCTTGGTTTGGAATATGTTCAGCGGCCGGCGCAGCAAGCAGAAGTATGGTTTTCCGGTTCGTCCTCTCTACATTGATTTTATATCGGTGGGTGTGATCGTAATATTTATCCTCGCCTATGTTATTAGCGTCAATAGTTACAAAGGTGTACCTGTACCGGTCATGATCCTTGCGATTGCAGCAGTTATTATGGCATATGTAACGAATAACACCCGCTTTGGTCGCTATACTTACGCCTTTGGAGGCAACCGGGAAGCTACCCGACTTTCTGGTATTGATACCAAAAAATTGGTCTTCACGATATTTATATTGATGGGTGGTTTCGCCGGCCTGGCAGGTATCGTATTGGCTTCCTATGTTGGTTATGGCACGATTGCCGCAGGGACGGGTTATGAGTTGGACGTCATCGCCGCATGCATTTTGGGTGGTACTTCTCCACTGGGCGGCGTTGGCACTATTCCCGGTGTTTTGATCGGTGCTTTGATCATTGCCAGCCTGACTACTGGCCTTCAAATGCTAAATGTGCAACCCGCATGGCAATATGTGGTAAAAGCGATCATTCTGGTTGTGGCAGTCTATATTGATGTTTTCTTCAAGATGCGTCGCAAATAAAAATACATTTAATAGATGATTTTGGAAATTGTATGAATCGACGATCGTTTTCGTAGCTTGAAAGTTTAATTGCATAATATTTTGAATAGTCCCTTTTCTCGGAAATTTATTTCCACTACAAAGAATAGGATAAAAATGAAAACTGATTATGATCCAAAACCGGAAGACAAATTTACCTTTGGCCTTTGGACTGTTGGCTCGATCGGCCGCGATCCGTTCGGCGCTCCTACCCGCGACGCGCTCAGCCCGGTGGAACTCGTCCACTTGCTGAGTGAGGTCGGCGCTTACGGGGTCAATTTCCATGATAACGACCTGGTGCCGATCGACGCTACCCCGGCCGAGCGGGACCACATTGTACGGAACTTCAAGGCTGCCCTCAAAGAGACCGGGCTGGTCGTGCCGATGGCTACCACCAACCTGTTCTACGACCCGATTTTCAAAGACGGCGCCTTTACCTCAAACGACCCCAAAGTGCGCACGTACGCCCTACAGAAGACCATGCGGGCCATCGACCTGGGCGCGGAAATGGGCGCCGGGGTGTACGTATTTTGGGGCGGGCGCGAGGGCACCGAGACGGATGCCAGTAAAAATCCGCTGGATTCGTCTAAACGGTTCCGCGAAGCACTCAACTACCTGTGCGAATACGCCATTGATAATCGATATAATCTGAAGTTTGCCCTGGAAGCCAAACCAAACGAGCCGCGTGCAGATATCTATCTAGCCACCACCGGTCATATGCTGGCTTTCATTAATACGCTCGATCACCCAAACATGGTTGGGGTAAACCCGGAAGTCGCCCATGAACAGATGTCCGGTTTGAACTTTATGCACGGGGTTGCCCAGGCCTGGGAATCCGGCAAGCTGTTCCATATCGATTTGAACGACCAGGCCTTTGGCCGGTATGACCAGGACCTGCGTTTTGGTTCGAACAACCCGAAGTCTGCCTTCTTCCTGGTGAAATTTTTGGAGGATGTGGGTTATACCGGCAGCCGGCATTTCGATGCCCATGCTTACCGGAGCGAGGATTACGAGGGGGTTAAAGACTTTGCGCGCGGCTGCATGCGCACTTACCTGATTCTGAAGGAAAAGGCCCGCCGTTTCAACCAGGACCCGGAAATCCAGGCGTTGTTGGCCGAAATTAACGCTGATGATGGCGCCATGTCCCCCTACCTTGGAAAATACAACCCGAACAAGGCCGCCAGTCTCAAGGCCCTGGATCTGGACCGTACTGCCATCAGTCAACGCGGTCTGAAGTACGAGCGCCTCGACCAATCTGTGATCGAGCTGCTGCTGGGCGTCCGTTAATTTAAATTGAAGGGAAAACTATGAAAAAGGGACCTTTTTTTCTTGGCATCGATAGCTCTACCAGCAGCGCCAAAGCGCTGTTGGTAGATACGAAGGGCGCCGTCGTTTCGGTCGGTTCTACCCCGCTAAAGCTATCCACACCCAAACCATTATGGTCAGAGCAAAACCCCGAAGACTGGTGGCAAGCGGTGGCTGCCAGCATCCATAAAGCGCTTGACCAGGCCGGTGTGGATGGCTCTGCGGTAGCGGCAGTGGGTTTGACCGGGCAGATGCATGGCCTGGTTCTGCTGGATGCGAATGGCAAAGTTCTCCGCCCTGCCATACTTTGGAATGACCAGCGCACTGGGGCGCAATGCGATGAAATCCGCGCCCGTTTGGGCCGCAAGCGCCTGATCAAGATCACCGGCAACGATGCGCTGACCGGCTTTACCGCCCCGAAAATCCTGTGGGTCCAGCAGAATGAGCCGGAGGTCTACGCTAAAATCGCACATATCCTCCTGCCAAAAGACTACATCCGCTACCGGCTGACGGGCGACTTTGCCACGGATAAGGCCGACGGTTCGGGAACGATCCTGTTTGACTTGAAAAATCGCAATTGGTCCCCGCTGGTTTTAAAGGCCCTGGAAATCCCCAACAAATGGCTTCCACTGACCTACGAAGGGCCACAGATCACCGGCGAGGTCACTAATGAAGCGGCTTCCGAAACAGGCCTGCAGCCCGGTACATCGGTTGCAGCCGGGGGCGGTGACCAGGCTGCCCAGGCTGTGGGGGTCGGCGCGGTGGAACCTGGCATCGTAGCTCTCACCGTGGGTACCTCCGGTGTGGTTTTTGCCCCCACCCGCTCGCCGTTGATCGAACCGGAAGGACGTTTGCACGCTTTTTGCCATGCCGTCCCGGGTTTATGGCATTTCATGGGAGTTATGTTGAGCGCGGCGGGCAGCCTGCAGTGGTACCGCGATACGCTTGCTCCGGCGGCCAGCTTTGACGAGCTGCTGGCGGAAGCCGAGCCGGTCCCGCCGGGCTGCGAGGGGCTGCAGTTCCTGCCCTATCTGACCGGCGAGCGCACCCCTTACCCCGACCCCTTGGCGCGCGGCGCCTTCGTCGGATTGACCGTCCGCCATGGGCGCGGGCACATGACCCGCGCCGTTCTCGAAGGCGTCTCCTTTGGTTTGAAGGACAGCTTTACACTGATCCAGTCGGTGGGGGCTTCAACCGGGCATAGCGAAATCAAGCAGGTGCGCGCCTCCGGCGGCGGAACAAAAGGCGCCCTCTGGCGGCAGATCCTGGCAGACGTGCTCGAGGCCGAGCTGGTGACGGTCAATACCAGTGAAGGAGCCGGGTACGGTGCGGCCTTGTTGGCGGGTGTGTGTGTAGGAGTCTGGCACGATGTCGTTTCAGCCTGCGCAGATACGATCCGCATCACCGGCCAAACTAACCCTGACCCGGCCAAAGCCGAAGCTTATCGACAAGCCTATGCGACCTACCGGATGTTATACCCGGCTTTGAAACCCTCGTTTGGCAGGATGGCCGGATCGTAGAATTCCCGTTAGCTTGCAATGCTCAGCCTACGGCGTATTGAAAGTATTTGTTGCCGACCACAGGCTGGGCCCGTTAGTGGCGTTGACCTGCACGCGTCCGTACAGCGTGGAGTGCGCCGGCAGACTGGTTGACGGCGTATAGCTCGAGCCGGTCACTGTTTTATTGAGAATTGAACTGGAAAAACTGCTCGAGCTAGAGACCTGCAGGGTATACGAGCTGGCTCCAGTGACGCTGCCCCACTGGAAGGTTGGCAGCCGGGTCGTAAGGGTGGCGTCGTTGGCCGGCGACGACAGGCTGGTTGGCGTAATGGCTGTCCTGAAAGATCTCCAGTTGGCCCAATCGCTGGAATGCCCATTGCTGCCGAGGGCCTGTACCCGCCAGTAGTATTTTACGTTGGGCGTTAAGGCCGTGTTTATCGGATAATTGGATTGGGTGGTAGTCGTGTCGATCACAGTTGTTGTAAAATATTTATCTGTTGCAGACACCTGAACCCAGTAATCTTGGAGCGTAACGCCGGAGGGTAAGCTCGAATCGCTCCAATCCAACAGCGGGGTGTAGCTGGTCACCAGCTCTTGGGCGGGTGGTGATAATAAATTGGGGGTGCTGGGTGGGTTGGCCGAGGTGAAGGTCCAAATATCTGACCACAGTCCGGGCCCGTTGCTCCCTTCTGCGCGTACTCGCCAGTACAGCACTTTATTTAAAGGTAAATCGCTGCGTAGTGTATAGGACACCGTTCCGTTGGTAATAGCGGCGCTGGCGCTGTCGTTGACCAGCGTGCTGCTGATGGTCTGGCTGGTCGAGATTTGGATGGTGTAAGAGCCGGCCCCGTCTACCGGCTTCCAGCTAAAGCTGGGCCGGAAAGTGGTCATCACCGAGCTGGTGGTATTGGCTGGTGACGCCAGGCTGGGTGGCAGCATGGCAACCCGGAAAGAACCGGCGCTGGTCCAGTTGCTAAAGCTGCCGTTGCTGCCCAAGGCCTGGATTCTCCAGTAATATTTTGTGTTCGCGGTTAACGAGCTCATCAGGTAATTGGACTGGCTGGTGGTCGTGTCGATCACGGTAGTTGCAAAGGTTGTATCGATCGCAGATACTTGCAGCTGGTATTGGGTGAGAGAAACACCGGAGGGTAAGCTCGAATCGCTCCAATCTAATAACAGGTTAGTGTAGCTGGTTACCAGCCCATTGGCGGGCGGAGAGGATAATTTGGGTACGCTGGGCGGGTTGCCGGTCTGGAAGCTGAGATACCCTTTCGGCATATAAATGTAGCTGCCGCTGTTGGTCTTGACCCGCCAATAAAACTGATGGTTGGCCGCTAGAGCCGTCCCAACGGCATAGCTGGTATTACTGGTGCTGGTGTTTAATAACAGGTTGGCAAAGCTGCTGCTCGAAGATACCTGCAGGGTATAGCTTTTTGCCCCTTCGATGGGCGGCCATTGGAAGACCGGTCTGGCAGTCTGGATGTTTGATCCATTGCTGGGGGCAAACGCATTTACAGTCATCCGGTAGCTGCCGGTGGCCCCCTGGTAGCCATCCACCACGAAGTAATAGGTGTGGTTGGCCTGGGCATTGAACACAATCTTGCTGCCATCCGCCAGTGCGTTGGCGGCGCTGCAGCTGCCTGACCCGCCATCGATCACGAAAGCCTGTAAATTAACCGTGCGATCCCAGAGATTCAGCGCTACAGTGGCCGGTTGAGCCGTTGTAAATTGATAGGTGTACTCCGGCCCGTGCATGTCCCAGCTAACGATTGGGTATGTATCGATGTTGTTGGTAGAGCCGTTAGCTGAGTTGCTGCTGCTGTCGCTTTCGCCCAGGGAGATGGTTTTAGCTGCCACGCACACACCCGGGGTCTGGCTGGCGACTTTGAAGGTCAGCGGGCCGGCCGCTCCGCCCGCCGGGGCCGGGTTGAATACCGTGATGTTCATCCAGCCGGGGTTGGCAGCCAGCTGTGCGGTTACCTGGGCGGTCAGCTGGGTGGGGCTGGCACTGTTGGTGGTCAGGTCGATGCCGTTCCAGCGCACGATCGAGCTGGGGACAAAGTTTTTACCGTTCACAGTCAGGGTAAATGTGCCTGTCCCGGCCGTGATGTGGTCTGGCGACAGGCCGCTCATGCTGGGCACCGGGTTCGTGATAGTGAAATTCATAGCGGAAGTGGTGCCCCCACCCGGGCTGGGGTTGAAGACCGTAATGGGTATCACAGCCGACTGCAGCAGATCCGCCGCCGGGATCAGCGCCGTCAGCTTTGTGCCGCTGGAGTAAGTGGTGGTCAGATTGGCCCCATTCCAGCGCACCACCGAGACGGGCACGAAGTTTGTGCCTTTGACCGTCAGGGTCAGGTTGCCCGAGTCGGCCAGTGCCGATGTGGGCGAGATCGAGGTCAGCGTTGGTAGGCGGTAGTTAACCGTAAAGGTCTGCGCGCCCGAAGTGCCGCCGGCCGGCGCTGGATTGGACACCGTAATGTTCACCGCTCCGGTTGCCGTCAGGTCGGAGGACGGCACTGAGGCGGTCAGCTGGGTGCCGCTGACATAATTGGTGCTCAATGCCGAGCCGTTCCACAGCACCTTGGAGGTGCTCACAAAATTTGAACCGCTTACCGTCAGGGTAAAACCGCTGCCGCCGATCCAGGCCGTGCTGGGACTGAGACCGCTCAGGGCGGGTACGGGGTTATTAATGGTAAAGACCATGGCTGAAGAAGTGCCGCCGCCCGGGCTGGGAGTGTAGACGGTCACCTTGGCCGTACTACCGCTGGTAATTAAATTGTTGGGCACGGCTGCGATCAACTCATTGCCGCTAACAAAGCCTGTGAGCAGGCTGGCGCCGTTCCAGCGTATCACCGAGCTGCCCATGAAATTGCTGCCGTAAGCAATCATAGCCAACCCTTGTGTGCCCGCCATGGCGCTGGTGATCGTGCTGCTGGGACTGCTGCTGATACTGCTGAGGGTGGGAACCGGATTATTCCCCGGGGTCAGCCAGCCGGTGATGAGCATCCAGGCAGACACGTGCCAGTTCGTTACGGTCAGGGTTTCCATACCGTTGCTCGGGTTGCTAACATTTTGTTCGATGACGTTAATCGTGCCGTTGCCGTTGCTGTCAACGTTGGAACCGCTCACGACCGAGGTATGCCCGTAGGTTGAGGAAGTGCCATAGCTAAGCACATCACCCGCCTGCGGGTGTGCGCCCTTCGTGTCATTGGATATTTTTTTGAGATGGACTTTATCAGTGCTTTGGGGTGTGTAATTCCAGACGACATCTTTACCATTGCCGGAGTAAGGTAGGATACCGTAAGCCAGGTACATGAAGCGCATGGATAGCTCTACACACTGCCATTCCAATTCCCCCCACAATCCCGGGGCAAAGTGCACGACCGGATTATTATAATCTCCGGTCGGCCCGCAGGCTTTTACCCCCTTATAGATACCGCCCAGGGCATAGGAGGCGGAGTAATGACCCTTATCGCAGTCGCCGCTCCACCAGGATGGAAATGGCAGGTCGCCGGCAGCCTGTGCGATGATACCTGCGCCTGGCGGTGGTGGATTGGGCGCAGCGAAATATTTGGCGCTGGTGGATGGGCCGGTGATGTCCTTACTGCTGACGATCACATTTGCCAGCGGTTGGATCATAGCCTTGATGATGGATTCGACCGGTTGGTTAGCTTTTACCACTTCTTGTGAATAGCGGATGATCCATAAGCGCTTGCCGGCGTCCGCCACCCATTCCACAATCACCACGCTGCTGGGGTTATCCCCGTGGATTTTCAGGCTTACCAGGCTGGCAATACTGCTGACCGGGCTGCCAAAAATTGTTGCATCAGGTCCTGTTGTTACCTGCCCGCCTTGTGCAATACGGGCGTCCTTTAAATCCTGCAAGTATTGCCCGGCCAGGCCGGCTGCGGCCGTTGGCAGGGTCTCGGTGCTGACTTTTAAGCCGTACGCAACTGCCGTGATCGAGAATTCTTGATAGGGATTCAGGGTGGCAGCCGTAGCGATCTGGTCGGAACTGCTTGGATCAGGGGTAACAAAATCGCCGGGCAAAAAAGGCGCGCAAACTGAAAGGGTAACCCCATCCAGTTTGATATCGGCAGTTTTTTCACCGCTCTGGCAGAGCGGGTTCGACTGCAATTTTGCTGGACTGGCCGTAGCTGTATCTACCGGGGTTGTCGGCACAACCGGCGGTGTATTGGTCTCCTCAGTTGTGGCGGCCGCAGGTGCCTGGGTTAAGGCCGCAGGTGCCTGGGTTGAGGCCGGAGGTGTTTGGCTTTGTAGTGACGCGATAACTTGCGTCTCCACCTGGGTAGCCGCAGGTGCATCGGTTGGCGCACCGCTTGGGTCTGCGGTTGTTTCTGCTGCGGTTGGCTGGATCGTTACGGCCGGTGGCGTCTGGGTTTCCACATCCTGAGCGTGGGCCGCCAGCGTGGGTAAGGCAGCCATCACAAGCATACCAAGCAACGTGATGCTGCAAAAAAAGCGCCCTAAAGCGCTGCGCGACCCGAAGGTGCCGTGCGGATGGGCTAATAAGCGGCTGAAGTGTGTTTGCTGCATAGTTGTAAGTTTCCTTCGCTGGAAATAACGATTTGAAAGATGGGCTGGTTGAGCTCTACCGGTATGCCCGCCAATGGGGATAAAGCGCATGGATCGAGGATAAATCATGATCTAAATCATACTTATTATATGTTTAAGTGAAAAAAAGATGTTCTGGCCGGCATATCATAATTGAAAGGCGAACGGATTGGCAGCTAAAAGTTAGCCGGGCTGCCGTGTAAAACCACTAGTTTAATAGAAATACAGCTTCTTCTTATTGAGTTGCAATAATCGGGCTAAATTTGATAAGATAGCCAATGATTGGCCTGTAAAATTGTCGAATTCGGGCAGCTGGCTGCGTCGTTAAGCTAGAACGGTGGCATAAGCCGCCGGCTAAAAATCTAGATAACGGAGAAATGATCATGGATCAGAAGGAAAATCGAATGCGCAAGATAGTTGTGTTCACAAATTTAACGGTGGACGGTGTTATGCAGGCCCCGGGCAGCCCCGATGAGGATCCGCGTGGAGGCTTCCAGTACGGCGGCTGGGGGGCGCCCTACGCCGCCATGCAGAGCAGCGCCGCTGCAGAAAGCCTGAGCCTTGCGAATATCGGTCCGATGCTTTTCGGGCGGCGGACGTACGAGCGTTTCTATTCATTCTGGCCCAGGCAAACCGGCAGTCCTTTTACCGAGATGCTTAATAACGCCCAAAAGTATGTCGCCTCAACCACGCTCAAGGATCCGCTGCCGTGGGTTAACTCAACTCTGCTCAAGGGCGATGCGGCGCAGGCGCTGGCCGAACTTAAGGCTCAGCCGGGAAAGGACTTCATGGTGATGGGCAGCGGTGAATTGGTCCAATCATTGATGAAGCGTAACCTGGTCGACCTGTACGTGCTCCTGATCCACCCTCTTATTCTGGGATCGGGGCGCCGTCTTTTCTCCGACGGCGGAGTTTATGCCACTCTGCGGCTGATCGATGCCAAAACGACCGGCAACGGTGTGGTGGTCGCAACCTACCAGCCTGCGGAAACAGCCGCGAACAAATTTTCCAGCGCTGGATGACGCGGCAACAAGAACCTGACAGGAGGAAGCCATGAAATACCTGCTAATGCTTTATGCCGACGAAATCGCCGGCTCGAAGGTGAGTGAAGAAGATATAAAATATTATATGGGCCAGATCGACGCCTGGTCACAAGCGATGGAAAAGGCCGGGGTGCACAACACCTTTCAAGCACTGCATCCGACCTCAGCGGCCACGACAGTGCGTGTCCCGAACGGCAAGAAAGTCGTAACACACGGTCCCTTTGCCGAGACCAAAGAACAACTGGGCGGTTTCTATTTGATTGACGCCAAAAACCTGGACGAAGCCATCGATTGGGCAGCCAAGTGCCCGGCCGCCGTCTGGGGCTCGATCGAGGTTCGTCCGGTAAGATAGGTTCTTACCCCCTCCTGGCAAAGACGCCTGCCAGAGGTCCCCTCATTTCCGGCGAAAATGGGGGGCTTTAGGGGGATCGTGCTGAATCATGAATGACGCAACGCTTCACAGCATCGAACGAGTTCACCGCCAGGAGTATGGCCAGCTCCTGGCGACTCTGATCGGCTGGCTGGGTGATTTCGAGCTGGCTGAAGAAGCCTTGCAAGACGCCTTCCTGGCGGCCGTTGAGCATTGGCAGCGCCAGGGTGTCCCCGATAAGCCGGGCGCCTGGCTGACTACCACCGCCCGCCGCAAGGCCATCGATCGCCTGCGGCGGGACCGTTCGATAGCCGTCGATCCGCAGGATATCGAAGCGCTGCTGCCTGCCTACCCGGCCGGTGATCAGGATGAGATCCCCGACCAGCGGCTAAAATTGATTTTTACCTGCTGCCACCCGGCTCTGCCTGAGGACCAGCAGATCGCCCTGACCCTGCACACCCTGGGCGGCCTGACCACGGCAGAAATCGCTGCAGCTTTCCTCGTCCCGCTGCCTACCATGGCCCAGCGCCTGGTGCGTGCCAAGCGCAAGATTAAAGACGCCGGTATCCCTTACTATGTCCCCCCCACTCACCTGCTGGCGGAAAGGTTGGATGCGGTGCTGGCCGTCCTGTACCTGATATTTACGGAAGGCTACGCTGCCACCGCCGGCGATGCGCTGATCCGCCACGAGCTGTGCGATGAGGCCATTTATCTGTGCCGGGTACTCGAGCGGCTCATTCGCCAGACGCAGACCGATGTGACGGCCGGGCAATACGCCGAGGTGCTGGGCCTGTTGGCGCTGATGCTGCTGCACCACTCGCGCCGGGCGGCCCGGGTGGGAGCAGATGGCCGGCTGATCTTATTGAGCGCACAGGACCGCTCCCAATGGGACCAGCGCAATATCCAGGAAGGCCTGGCGCTGGTGGAGAAAGCCATCTACATCGGCGCGCCTGGGCCTTACCAGATCCAGGCTGCCATCAGCGCCCAGCACGCCCGCGCTGCCAGCCCCGATCTGACCGACTGGCGACAAATCGCCGGATTATACGAGCAGCTGCGCACCTTCAACGATACAGCCATCATCCGGCTCAATCAGGCCGTGGCAGTATCGCTGTTCGCCGGCCCCGAGCAGGGCCTGCACTTGTTAGAAATGCTGAAGGTTGAGTTGGCCAGCTATGCGCCATTCCACCTGGCGCGGGCAGACATGTTTCAGCGCCTGGGCCAGCCAGTGGAGGCCCGCCAGTCGTACGGACAGGCCCTGGAGCTTACCCAGAACCAGGCCGAACGAGAGTTTATTTTGGGGCAGATTATGACCATTGGAGGCGGGCAAGCAGCAATCTAAGGCGATTTCTCTCCTCACAAGTGGGCGGCTGGATGGTGAATCCGGTTAATTAGCTAGGCCAGACGGTTAATGATCAGGTCTGCGCTTTTGGCAGCCTACCCAGGGCAATGCGTTCGGCCTCGTTCAAGCCTGCTTCGGCTACCAGTTCGATGCGGTGCACCCATTTGACGCTGGTAAAACAAACCTCGCCCTGGACAACCAGCCGTAAAGGGGCGCCATGTTCTAATGAGAGCGGCTCGCC
>JARLHY010000102.1 GCA_031292015.1 Negativicutes bacterium
AAACGGCACGAGCCTTGCTTTTTATACTGTTATGAAAGCACAAACGACATTTTTTCGACGCCTGACATCACAGTACCGCAGATTGCTCTGGGTCTTGGCGGTTTTATGCAGTCTGAACCCCGGTGGCCCTGCCTTTGCCGACTCGGCGACCTTGCCTGATCAGCTTATCGGCGTGACCCAAGGCTTTCTTGAGTTCACGGTAGAAGACTACCTGACTACCAGTCAAACCGAAGGACGCTACGAAATCCAGGTCAACCAGCTCGATCCGCGTTTACGCCTGGCGGCCTGCGACAAGGAATTGACAGCCAGCCTGGAAAGCCCGGCCACCCCCATTGGTCGGGTTACGGTCAAGGTCCGTTGCGAAGGCAGTTCGCCCTGGACCGTGTTCGTGCCCGCCCAGGTCAAGCTGTTCCGCAATGTGGTGGTCACCACGCGCCCGCTGAAACGCGCCGGTATCATCGAACCCGGCGATGTTACCCTGCGTGAACGCGATATCAGCCTGATCAACCAGGGCTTCCTGACGACCACGGACGAGGCCATCGGGCAGAAACTTGTCCGACCAATGGTCATGGATCAGGTCATCACCCTGGTCCATCTGGAGCAGGCCGAGGTAGTTCGCAAGGGCGATCAGGTGGTCATCAGTGCGACGAGCGGCGGCCTGGTGGTCAAGATGCCAGGTGAAGCCTTGTCCAACGGCGGCCTGAACGAACAGATCCGAATCAAGAACCTGAACTCTCAACGGGTGATCAAGGCACGGGTGACCGGGCCGGGACAAGTGGAAGTCGCGTTGTAGAGAACTGGCGCTAAGCAGCAGCTTTTCCTAAACTGTGCGGCAGACAGGAACACCGCCAACACGTGCCGGCTCATTCTCATCCGAGCCTAAAGTTTTTCCGGGTATGGCCGAAAACAAGGCAAGCGTCCAAATACCCAGAGGTTTTTTTCATCATGGTCATCGATTTCAGTCGTTTGAATAACGCCCCGTCACTGACAGGCAGTACGCGCACCAGCGCCAACAAGGAAGCCGACGGCTCCGGCAAATCCGCGGCCGTGAGCACTCCGGCCGCCTCGGTCAGCCAGAGCGGGGAATCGGTACACCTCAGTAATGAGGCTCAGCAGTTGCAACAAGTCACTGACAAGCTGCGCGACCAACCTGTCGTCAACAGTGCCCGCGTGGCCGAGTTGAAGCAGGCGGTTGCCGATGGCAGCTATAAAGTCGACAGCAACCGCGTCGCCAGCAAACTGCTCAACTTCGA
>JARLHY010000103.1 GCA_031292015.1 Negativicutes bacterium
CGCTACCAGTTCTCAACAGCATCAGCCAAACCAGCGCAGCTATTGGCAGCGCGGGCTTTACCCTGACGGCCAACGGTTCGAGCTTCGTCAGCAGCTCAGTGGTCAATTGGAACGGGTCGGCCCTGACCACCACTTTTGTCAACAGCGCTCAACTCACGGCGGCCGTACCGGCCAGCAAACTTAGCAGCGCCGGGACAGTTTCTGTGACTGTTTTCAACCCGGCTCCCGGCGGCGGCAGCTCTTTGGCGCAGACCTTTACGCTGAATAACCCCTTACCGGTGCTCAGCAGCCTTTCCCCAACCACACGCGCTACCGGCACTCCGGCCTTTACGCTGTCAGTTTCCGGCAGCAGCTTCGCTCCAGGCGCAATCGTCCGCTGGAATAGCTCCGATCTGCCCAGCACTTTTGTAAACAGCGGCTTGCTGACGGCGGCAGTCCCGGCGACAGACCTCACAAACCCAGGGACAGCGGTGATCAGCGTCTTCAACCCGGCGCCCGGCGGTGGTCTTTCGGCGGGATCGCTCAATTTGACGCTGTACTCGATCGATCCGGCTTACGGCATTGCAGTCTCAAATTTGCGGCCTACTTTTGATTGGCCCGCTGTGGCTGGCGCCACTTCCTACACCTTGCAGGCCTCCACGAATAGGGGCACGCTATCTTCGGGCTTCCTCAATAAGACCACCAGCACGGCGAGCTACAGCCCAACCAGCGACATACCGGGCAACGTTGCGATCTACTGGCGGGTGCGCGCCATGGTGAATAAGGTGTGGGGCGCCTGGTCAGAAACCCGCCTGTTTTACAGTCCCAACCCACCCAAGGCCCCCAAACTCAGCTCGCCTACCAACAATGCACTTACTTCCAATTACCTGCCCAGCCTGAAATGGAGTGAGGCCAGCCTGCCGGCGAACACTACCTTTGACCATTATGACTTGCAGATAGCCAATAATACGGGCTTTACTGTTGGTCTGATGGAACCAAACACACCTCCGATAACGACCCCAATCTACACGTTTACCACTCCGCTTTCTCCCAACACCGGTTACTACTGGCGGGTGCGAGCCTACAATACTGCCGGACAATTCAGCGATTGGTCGAGCGTATATTATCTCCGCTCGGCCCTACCCCCGCCGACCATACCCAACCAGGGGAACGGTGATCCTATCTCAAGCCTGAAGCCGACCTTTAACTGGGGGCCCGTTGACGGCGCCTCCAACTATACCCTCCAGGTCTCAACCAGCAGCAAGTTCAGCAGCCTGAGCCTGAATAAAACAGTGACCTTTAATAGCTACACCCCAACCAGCAACCTGCCGTCCGGTCGTTTATTGTACTGGCGGGTGCGGGCCAACGGCAGCAATGGGCCGAGCCTGTGGTCAGGGGGCAGCTTCAATACACCCTAAATTAAGCAGAGACGCCGGGCTAGCTGGCGCAACACCCCTTCGGGTGCACTAAGAGTGTGCGCAGTACCCCTACGGGTACACCAGGGGTGAACAGGTTGGCGCAAATGCGCAAAATATTGCGTCTCTACATAAGCGTATCTTGACACTGGGGGTTGGAACTTCTATACTGGATCAAATCTACCCACAAAAACCTTCTTCCGGTAGGGAGTGTTTAAAATGGTTTCAAGACAGTTTGATCTCCAGTGTATCCTACCCCCGCATCTTCAAAATAACATATCGCAATTCGGGTCAGAAACCCAACGCCTCAGGGCGCGGCAAACCGGCCAGATTACCAATCAGATGCGCGAGGCCCGGCAGGCCATGGACGTGATTACAGATGCTCCCCCTTCGGCTAGGGCGGAAGCCAAACAGCGCATCGTTTACAGCGCCAACAATACCTCCAATCTGCCCGGACAGGTGATACGCCAGGAAGGCGCCCCGCTCACCGGCGATCCGGCCGCCGATGAAGCTTATGTTGGCGCCGGGGCGACCTACGACCTTTATTGGGATATTTACAAGCGCAACTCGCTGGATGGCAAGGGTCTGCGCCTGGATTCAACCGTCCACTATGGCAAAAATTACGAGAACGCCTTCTGGAACGGGCAGCAGATGGTCTATGGCGATGGGGACGAGGACCTGCCGCCTGACCAGCGCATTTTCAACCGCTTTACAATCGCTATCGATGTCATCGGCCATGAACTGACCCATGGGGTCACGCAATATACCGCCAACCTGGGTTATGCGAACCAACCCGGCGCATTAAATGAGTCATTTTCGGATGTATTCGGGTCGCTCGTCAAACAGTACCGGTTGGGCCAACCGGCCCGTGATGCAGACTGGATTATCGGCAAGGGTCTGTTTACTTCAAACGTCAAGGGGGTGGGCATCCGTTCGATGAAAGCGCCTGGCACGGCCTACGACGACCCCCTGCTGGGTAAAGATCCACAGCCAGGGACGATACAGGATTACGTCAATACCAACATGGACAGCGGCGGGGTGCATATCAACTCCGGCATTCCCAACCACGCTTTCTATTTGACTGCCGTTGAGATAGGCGGAGATGCCTGGGTAAAAGCCGGAAAAATCTGGTTTGTCACGCTGCGTGACAAAATTAAACCCAACTCAAACTTCCAGGACGCCGCCAACCTGACCTATATGACGGCCGGAGAACTGTTCGGTGTGAACGGTCTCGAACAGCAGGCTGTCAGAAACGGCTGGGCCGGGGTTGGGATTAATGTGTACAAGGTTGAAAGCCCAGGCTGCCTGCCAGGACTGCAAAAGATGCTGCTGGGCCGTTAATCAGGTAGAAGCGCCGTACCCCTTCGGGTACACCAAGGGTGGACGAACTGGCGCAACACCCCTTCGGGTGCACTAAGAGTGTGCGCAAGATAGTGCGTCTCTACGATAAGATAAGGATTATAAATTATGAAAATCCAACTGGAACGCAGCGGGGGCTTTACGGCCATACCGCTGCAGTCATCGATTGACACCGACCTGCTCGAGCCGGAGGAGAGTAAAAACCTCATAGCGATGGTGGAATCGGCCGGTTTCTTTGATCTACCGGACAGAATCCCACCTTCCAATGTGGGCGCTGACCGCTTTAGCTACAAACTGACCATAGCAGACAAAGCACGCAGCCATGCCATAGAATTCAACGAGGCCGATGTTCCGGAAAGCCTCTCGTCCTTGATCCAGCGGGTGACCCTATTGGCGCGCAGCGCCGGTAAAAGATAAGGCGCGTGGATCAAGAGCTAAAGGAGTGATGCAATGGTAGGGACCAATCAGCTTCCTGAGCACGGCGTCCCTGATAAAATACAAGACTTGGTCAACTCAGGTGGTTTAACAGGCAGTGATTTCCTGCTGCAGATCGATGGGCTGGTCGAGAAACCGCTCGAATTGGGTCTGGCCGCCCTGGATGCTTTTCCTCGGGTCAGTTTCCAGGAGACTTTTCGCTGCGAGGAGGGCTGGTCGGTGCAGGATTTGGGCTGGCGGGGCATCCGCCTGGCCGATCTGCTATCCCTCAGCCAGCCGCTGGCGACGGCTAAGGCGGTACGCATCCATTCGGCCCAGGCAGAATTTGTCGTCCCACTCTCGCTGGACCAGGTCCAAAAAGCGCTGTTATGTGATTTTATGAACGGCGAGCCTCTTTCATTAGAACATGGCGCCCCTTTACGGCTGGTTGTCCCGGGCGAGGTATGCTTCACCAGCGTCAAATGGGTGCAGCGCATCGAGCTGGTGGCCGAAGCAGGCTTGAACGAGGCCGAACGCATCGCCCTGGGCCGACTGTC
>JARLHY010000104.1 GCA_031292015.1 Negativicutes bacterium
AGGCGCCGCCACAGGTCCCACATCCGGTGATGATGGCGTCGTATGGCTCACGTGTCAAACATTTTACATTCTGTTCCGCCAAATACCGGCCTACGGCAAAGTCTCCAGAGGTAAAAGCAGGAGCACCGCAACAGTATTGATTTGAAGGAATCACAACTTCAATATCATTTTCACGCAGAATCTCCACCACAGCTTCCCCTGCGCCAGGATAGACGTAATTTAGCATACAACCAGTGAAAAACGCCACCCGGGCTTTTGGCTTAGGCACCAGGTTGACTTTTGGCAGCCTGCTGCGCAATGGCCGGATTGCCAGCGGCGGTATCAGACGTCTTGCATTAAGACCGGCTGCGGGGACGGGAATTCTCGGTAATTTTCCTCTTCCATCGGGGGAGTTTTTAAAAACCAGATTTTGAAATACAGCTCCGCTTTTTAATCCCAGGTCAAACAGTTTTCTATAAGTAAGACCGGTAAATGCTATTTTCTTAATGAAAGGAACTCCGTTTTTTTCTGCCAACACTTTGCGAGCACTTAGAAAGAGGTCGTTCGTATTGACTCCCGAAGGGCAGCCCGCGACACACGCTTTGCACAACAAGCATTTGGACATACGTTCTTGCAGTTCCGGCGTTAAATCAAGCTTACTTTCGGTGATCGCTTCAAGCATCCTTACTTTGCCGCGGGCAGTAGTAGTTTCAGTGTCAGCCACCTTAAATACCGGACAAATTGAGCGACATGTGCCGCAGCGAATACATTTAACAAGTTGTTTTTGCCATTCTTGAACATATCTCTCCATGTTTTCCAAAGCCCTACCCCCCAAAAATTCTGGCCGGATCAAATTTCTTTTTCATTTCTTGTTCCAACAGTACCAAGGGGGTGGTTTGAAATTGTCCCGATAATCGAGAATACTTACCTGACACATATCCACCAGCCTCTTTAGCAAGGCCTATAATTTCTTGAATCAGATCTTGCGCTTTACCAATGTCGTTTTGGTCAAAATAGACATGAAGTTTTCCTACGCCGATTTGCCCAAACAAGCCCGCCCGAATTTTCCTGTTTTGAGTCACAGTATAGAACCGTTCAATAAAATGTCTCTGGTCTTCTGAATGAAACTTGAATTCATCGGTTAAGGAAAAACCATGAGTTGGAGAAAATAGTTCCCTCCAGTCGCTGAGATTAACCGAAGCACCCGTCTCGTCGAAACTTGCATCTCTCACACTTTGTAAGACAAGCCTCACTCTTCCCCACTGTTCATCGACCTCAGCACTAACGCCATCTAACTCCAACACTGCAAGGTGATTTGGCGAACCATTTTCCGCGCCCGCCATAAGTCTTGTCTTCGCATCAATCCAAAATAAATATGCCGGAACAATTCTCATCTCACGCAAGGCGTCCACAAAACCGCAAAGACCATCGAAGCCCGGAAACTCGATTCCGACTTTTTTTTTCATCTCCGGTCTTGGTGATAATTTCAGCAAGAACTTGACTGTCACTCCGAAGTCACTATAGGGACCATTCATAAACCGTGTAAAATCATAACCAGTGACATTCTTCACGGTTTTACCACCTGTTTTCAGCAGTTCGCCGTTTGGCACCACTATTTCGCTGCCCATCAGAAAATGCTTGGCAAAACCATATTTTGAACTTGCAACATTAGAGCAACCTTCATGATAAAATTGTCCGACTGTCTTTTCTCCAAAAAAAGGATTGTCGCCAGGAATAAAGCGCAGACCCTTTTCCAGAAGCGCTGCATTAAGTTGATTGATTTTGACACCTGGATCAACAGTTGCAATAAGATTGGCTGTATCAATTTCTAAAATCCGGTTCAGATTTGATAACTCCAGTTTTATTCCGTCCTGTACCGGTGAACGATAAGCGTACAATTGCCTGCCCTCTTTAGCTGCCAGTTGCATTGCCGCTTGTACCTCAAGTATATTTGACACAATTAGACAGGTTACATTCCGTGATGTGCTCCCATCCTTCAAAAGGCAGTTTTCCATCTTTACCTCCTACGAATATATCGGCGATGGATCCAACAACCAGGAGCCCGACTTGTCGGTACCCTCCAGTCCATTCCGCCTTTTTGCCTCATATGCATTATGATGATGCGCTTCGTCCTACCCGCTCGTCGGTCGGATTTTTTTACCTAAAGAGACTTCATCAGACCTGAAACTTACTGATCGCCATTTGCAGGTCTTGCGCCAAACTGGCCAGATTCTGGCTGGCGGATGCGATCTCTTGCATGGAAGCAGACTGTTCCTCTGTGGCTGCAGAAACCGTCTGGGCCTCACCGGTCGCTTTTTTTGTCAGTTGATCGATTTGCTGAACAGAGGACACGATTTGTTGACTGCCGCTGGCTAATTGCCGGATAGCCGTCGAAATTTCTTCGACCCGGTCAGCCAGGTCCGTCACCAGAGCGATAATTTCCCGGAAGGCTTTCCCGGCCTCATTTACGACCCCGGTGCCGGCGTTAACTTCTCTCGTGCCAGCATCCATGGCACTAACGGCCTGATCTGTCTCGCCCCGAATTTCGCCGATCAGATGCGCTATCTGTTTCGCCGCCTCCTGGGACTGTTCAGCCAGTTTGCGGACCTCTTCGGCCACGACGGCGAATCCGCGCCCCTGTTCACCCGCCCGGGCCGCCTCGATGGCGGCGTTAAGAGCGAGCAGATTGGTCTGCCCTGCAATCCCGGAGATCGTGTCGACAATCTGCCCGATTTCTTTCGACCGCTCACCCAGTCGTGCGACAACCCGGGCCGAAGCGCTGACCGTCTGTTCCAGCCCAAGCATTTGTTGAACCGCACACTCTACTGATTTGCCGCCTTCTTTTGCGGTTTCCGCGGTTTTCGTCGACTGCTCCGAAACTGCGGTCGCGTTGGACGCGACCTGTCGGATGCTTTCCGACATTTGCCGCGCAATCACCGAAGCTTCCTGCACCACATGGCTCTGCTCATCAGCCCCTTGAGCCACTTCGGTTATTGATGCGGCCACCTGGTTGGCGGCCTGGGCCGACTGTCCGGCGCTGGCGGTCAGTTGCTCCGCCGACGCCGCTACCCTGTGAGCGTTTCCTTGTACTTGTCCGATCAGTTGTTTCAAATTGGTCACCATGGTATCAAAGGCCTTCGCCAGCAGTCCGATTTCATCGTTGGAAGCCAGTTCGATCTTCCGGGTAAGGTCGCCCTGGGCGATCTGGCTAGCCATGTTCTGCATCTTTAGAATCGGATCGCTGAAACGTCTGGCGACTAAAAGGACCAATCCCCCGACAATCGCCAAGACAACCAGGGTAACAGCCCCCAGTATGATGGACAGGGAACGGGTCTTAGCCGTTATGACGGTGTAGGGTTCTTCCAGGCAGATCAGCCAGCCTGTTCGGGCTTGATAAGCGTACGACACCAGCTTTTTCCCTGCTGACGGATCTTCGATGACCGCATACCCGTTTTTCTTTTCCGCCAATCCTGTCTTGACAAAACTTACGGCGCTCATATCAGTCCGGTCTTGAACCAGCTTGGTGTCCGGGTGGGCCAATATTTTGCCACCGCTGTCAATTACATATCCGACAGTCCCGTTCGCAGAAAGGTTTTTGACGAACTCGCTGATCTTGGTCAACTCAATCGTTCCTTGCATGACCCCGACGATCGCTCCTTGGTCGGCGCTGCGGACCGGAGTCGCCATGACAATTGCCGGCTGATTCGTATTTTTGCTGACAATAACCTCTGAGATTACGTCTTCATTCCCTTTTAAGGCTGACTGAACATAGGCGCGATCCGCCAGGTTAAACAGCGAAAGGTTGTCGCCGCGCGCCACCATATAACCGGTAGCATCGTCAAAACAAAAAGCAATATCCGGATAAGCCTTGAATGCCTCAACAAGCACCCCTTTGACTTGTGGCACATCAACCGCCCTGGCGGCGGGATTTGTGGCAATAACCCTGATCGTGGTCAGCGGCCGGTCCAGGAAACCGTCGATTTGCAATTGAAGCTCGCCGGTCAATTCCCTGCACTGGTTGATTGTTTCTTCCTCCAGCGTTGTGCTCAGATAGCGAATGGAGATAAAAGACAACGTTACAAGTGGTATGAAACTCAACAAAACCATGATGACAACCAGTTTTGTTCTTATCTTCAAAAAGCACACACCCTCTTTTTATCGGTCAATAGCTCGTGTTTCTAGAAGCGGTACAGAACTGTCGGATTGTCCACCAGGATGCGGTTACGAGTGGCTTCATCCGGTACCCATTTCGCTAAAAGGTCGAGGAGAAGAGCATCGTCAGGCTTGACGGTTTTTTCTGACGGATGCGGCCAGTTACTTCCCCAGACCAATCGGTCTGGTGCTTCTTTAACATACGCTTTTATCACCTCGCCGCTGTCGGCATACGTCGGCGGACCGACCTTTGACTCATGGTAGACGGCAGACAGTTTTACCCAGGCCTTGGCCTGCTGTAATAGCCCCGTGATGACTCCGAATGCCGGATGACTGACATCCGCAACGCTACCTAGGTGATCAAACACTACCTGACAGGGAATGCGCTTCCATAAATCCGAGCCAGCCAAGATCTGTTGTTCGGTGGCATAAACCTGGATGTGCCACCCGAAGTCTGTCACCCGAGCGGCCAGCGATTCCACCATATCCATGCTGGTCGCCCCGCCCGGTGTCGCCAGGTTAATGCGGATACCCCTCACTCCGGCTGCGTCCAGCCTTTTCAGCTCAGCATCAGATACTTGATCGTTAACCACTGCAATCCCACGCGTCGTCACTGGTCCGAACTGGTTAAGAACCTCTGTCAGCCCACTGTTGTCCACGCCATAGGTAGAAGGTTGTACGACCACGTTGCGTGTAGTGCCGAGCCGTTTCTGCAGCAACCGGTAATCAGCAATAGTAGCATCAGGCGGCCGCAATGTCGAATTGGGATCCAACCCAAAACGCGCCTCGTAGATATGATGATGACAGTCGGTTGCGTTCGGTGGCATCTTGGTACGGGCTTTATGTGTGCCGGCCGAATACGGCACGATGATCTCCTCCTCTGTGGATTGAAGCGCGGCGTAACCTTGACGAAGGCTCATTCCGCTCAGAGCCGCCACCGCAAAACCAGCCCTCTTAAGAAAAGTAAGACGAGTAATCTTTGAGTCGCTCACAATAATCCTCCTCTCGCTTTTAGACCAATCCCATCCAGCGCCAGTAAGTCACATAAAACAGCAACCAAAGGAATATTCCACATATCACAAATGGAATCGATATCCTTATGAAGTCTTTTGCTTCAAAAGTATCGGTTGCATAAGGGATCATGGTCTGCGGCGAATTTACCGGCAGCAGGCATGCGAACAACAAGACATAAGAGGAGGCATAGGTCATTCCCGCGATCGGCAAATTGGGGGTTTTTGCACTCAGCAGGAACCCCAAAATAGTTGGAATCAGCGCCGCGGTTGCGGATGTGCTGCTGGAAAAAGCCATTCGCACAAAGAACAGGGCTACAGCAAAAGCGATCATGATCATAAACGGCGACATTTCGGTTACTCCCATAGCTCCCAGAGAGTTTTTGGCAAGCCAGGTGGCCGCGCCTGTTTTCAGCAGCAGTTCGCCTAAAGAAATTCCTGCCGCAAAAAGCAGCATCGTCCCCAAATCCACTTTTTTGGCAACGCTTTTCCATTCCGCGACCCCGACAACCGGAGACAGCAGCACCATCACCGCAATAATTGACACGCTGTTGGCGTCGATGTTGTGCCAAGGCTCAGTGGCCCAGGCCACGATTGTCGCCACAAGAATGATGAGAACCTTCTTCTCGACCCGCCGCATCGGTCCGAGCGCCTGCAGTTCCTGGGCGACAATCGCCTGCCCCCCGGGGACTTCGTCAAACTCGAATTTCAGCATCCGCGTCAGCAGGAAATACAGAACAACCGCCAGCACAATGGCAAACGGCTCCCCATAGATTAGCCAGTCAATCCATGATATTGTTTTGCCGGTCATTTTTTCGACAAACGACACCACCACCGGGTTTTGGGCGGCACCGCTTAAAACGCCAAGCCCAGAAATGGATGAAGATAGGGCGATAGCCAGCAGCAGGGCCTTGGCGAACCCGCCTTTTCTGCTGAGCTTCAGGGCATCAATCAGGCCCAGGGCAATCGGGGTCAGGGTGGCCGCCCGGGCGATGATCGACGGAATGAAAAAAGCAAATACATACATAGCCAGGATCATGCTGAAAATAATGTTATTTGTTTTTGTGCCGAAACACTTTAATATCGTCAAGGCCATCCGTCGTTCGAGACCGGTTTCCAAGATGATCGCCGCCAGAAACAACCCGGCCGCGACCAGCACCCAGCCGCTGTTGGTAAAACCGCTCAAGGCCAGCGGAATGGCCTTGCCTGTTCCGAGAAGCCCCGCTCCTCCAGTGCCGGCCGGCGCAAAACCAAGTGCCAAAACAAGAAAGGCGATGATGGCGATTGCACTGAGCGGATAAGAAATCGCCTCCGAGATCCAGACAATTACCGCGAAAACCAAGACCGCCAAGACTCTTTGACCTTCCACCGACAACCCGGCGAAGGGTCCGGCGGCCATGATTCCCAGCATACTGATTATCGCGAGAACAAGCCAGAACATTTTTCGGTTCATGATTCATCAGTCTCCAATCAGTTCATTTTCCGAACTTTTCCGGCAGGTAAAAGGCTGCTGTTATCCTGAGATTCAACTAAGGTGGGGTTCGTTGCCGGACGCCGTCTAAGCGGTTTTTCGCCTGGTGAATAAACTCACCAGAATCAACGTGACGAGGCTGACCGCGAGTCCCGGATACAGTGGATCCATCCCCTTGGGATACGCCAGGAACCATGCGAAGTTGGCCAGCGGCCCAAGCAGTGTCGCTACGACCCCGGCGGTCGGTGTCACCAAACGTGAGAAGAACATTGCTCCGATGAGGGGGAACAGTACAGTACAGCCCCGCAGTCCCATTGATAAAAAGCCCCAGCCCAGGATGAGGGAGCCGAAGTTGCCGTTGGCAATCACCGCCGGAGTCACGCAGATGACGACAATAAGGATACGCTGCACCAGCAGCCGTTCTTTTCCCTCCGCCTGCGGCCGGAAAAACTTCTGATATATATCGCGGGTAAACATCGTAGAAATCCCGAGGGTTTGCCCCGCCCAGCTGGCAATGGGGGTAACAAGCAGGGTCGCCAGCGTCATTCCTGCCACAACCGGCGGCAGAAAATTCATAATGAAGACCGGCAAAACCTCGCTGGAAGGAGTGCCTGGGAAATTGGCCCGCATGTATAAACCCACAAGTATACCCCCGAGGCCCACCACAGGTGTAATAAGTGCCGAAACCAAGACCCCTTTGCGGGATGCGGCGACGCTTTCTCCGGCTATAATGGCCTGAAAATAGATTTGGGTGGAAACCAAACCCACCAGCAGGGAAAATCCTGCCGCAAGATCCTTGCCAACGCCGCGGCCAAACAGGGAGAACCAGGGGAAAGGGGGGAACGCGGCTGTCATGCCTGCGATACCGCCCATGAAAACATAAGCGAGAATCCCACAGGTTACCATGGTTATGCAAAGCAGCCCCACTTTAAAAATGCCGGTCCACCCGGCCCCCCATACGCCGCCGAAAATGACATAGGAAAGAACGAAAAAGACCCCCAGCATCAGGGCAGGCAAGGGGCCGACATGAAACATGGCCCCCATTACCGCCACAAACGATAAAACATTGCCGACAGTGTTGATAAGGATCCCTGCGGTCGTAAAGACGGTGGAAACAGGGCCAACGCTTGTGCCATAGGTTTTTACCAAATACTGAGGTATTGTCTCAACTGAACTTTGATACCAAGGGCGAACGAACACCAGAGCAAGGATGACGAATGCTATACCGGCGCCCAGCGTGAACCACCATGCGGAAAATCCGAACTCAAACGCCAGCTGCGCTGTACCAATGGTGGAAGATCCACCGATCAGCGTCCCCATGATGGTACCGGATACTACTCCCCAGCCGGCCTTTCTCCCGCTAGATGAAAAATCTGCCGACGATTTAACCTTGCGCCCGGCATAAAGCCCCACTATGGTTAAGAGAACAAGTGTGGCCACAATTCCGCCGATATGACCCGAAGTCAGTACCATAACAATCTCCTTTTTCGCATTTCTCAGGCACTGCTAACGTAAACCCAGCAGGCTAAGCGGATTATCGCGGACCATCATCCTGATGTCTTTCGGTGAAATCCCGTTGTCCAGCATCGCCCGGATAAAACCGGCGAGCCCAACAGCCGGGCTGTCATTATTTACCTGGCCGAAATCGGTCGCCATCACGCAGGCTTCAGCGCCAACCGCTTTAATATTCCGGACGTATACTTCCGGGGGCACCTTTCCCCTCCCGGCAGTCAACGTCGTCATATTGAACGCAACCCACTCGAACATGACCCCCTGTCGAGCCAGCTCTTTCATAGTCTGAAGCGGCATATTGATCCGCGGAGCTTCCGGATGAGTGATAACGATTTTTTTGACACCCTTTGTCTTGGCCAGCGCAACGACCTTTTCACTTTCCTGATAAGAAATATGGCCGGTACCGAGAATAACGTCTTTTTGGGCGACCAGTTCCATGATTTCGTGCAGTTCAGGCAAAAACTTCCCTTCTTCATCGAAAAGAGGCACCGTGCCGAGAGAAATCCGTTTATGGAATTCAATATCGTTGACCGCAGATTGGGTAGGGAGCCAGACCGCTTTGGCTCCCAGGGTCAGCTCGGTTTCTACGGCAAGAGGATTCAGCCCTCCCATAGGTTGATTCAGAACAATGCCGCCGAAAGCCAGTACTCCCCCCACGGCCTCCTGCGCCAATACCGCGCGGACTGTAGTCGGCGTCGCATGGCATTTTAGCATTACGCCGATGATTCCGGCCGCTTTGGCGTCCCGCAATAGTTCGATATCGCTCGCCTTCCGGGGAACAATATCCGGCGCGCCATGCACATGCATCTCGATAGCCCCGTTCAGCAAATCGTTGACATCCGCTGCCGACAAGCCAAGATTCCCCTTGGCTATGGTGCCAGGCGAACAATTATCAGTTCCGCTGGAATTTTTTTTCATTACGACGCTCCCCCAATCGCTATTTGATTAGATTTTTCAGTATTACAACGGCATATTGCCATGCCGTCGCGGGATACGATTGGTCTGCTTATTCTTCATGATTTCAAGGCAGGCAATGATTCTTTTCCTTGTCCAGGCAGGCTCGATAATCTCATCGAACTTCCCGTTGGCCGCCGCAGTATAAGGAGTAAGAACCTCCTCTTTATACTGCGCAATCAGCTTCTGTCTTGTTGCTGCGGGATCTTCCGCGGCCTTAATCTCTTTGCGGAAAATGATATTTGCCGCTCCTTCCGCTCCCATCACCGCGCGGTTCGCTGTCGGCCAGGCTAAAATCAGATCGGCCCGCAGCTCCCTTGAGCACATTGCGTTGACAGCTCCTCCATAAGCTTTACCTGTGACAACAGTGATTTTGGGGACAGTTGCCTCCGCCCAGGCATACAGCATTTTGGCACCATGCCTGATGATTCCGCCGTGCTCCTGCGTCGCGCCAGGCAAATACCCCGGAACGTCTACGATTGAAATCAGCGGTACATTATAAGCGTCACAAGTCCTGACGAATCGCGCCGCCTTGTCCGAGGCGTTGATATCGAGGCATCCCGCCATATGCAGCGGCTGATTGGCCACAATCCCCACAGGCCGGCCATTCATTCTGGCAAAACCTGTTACGATGTTCATGGCATAATAGGGATGAATCTCAAAAAGCTCGCCGTTATCGACAATATGGGCAATTAATGCTTTGACATCATAGGTCGTTCTGTGGTCTTCGGGGATGAAGTCGTTGAGCTCCTCAATTTTGCGGTTCGGATCGTCGCTTGTTGCAATAACGGGCGGTTTTTCGTAACAGTTGTCGGGAAGATAGCCAAGCAGCCGTTTCACCTGGTTGATGCAATCATAGTCGTCAACCGCCAAAAGATGAGCCACGCCGGATATCGAATTATGCGCCATGGCACCGCCCAGCTGCTCTGCCGTCACTTCCTCGCCCGTTACGGCTTTGATTACCTCCGGACCGGTGATGAACATCCGGCTCACTTTATCAACCGCTATCGTAAAATCGGTCAACGCCGGCGAATAGGTCGCTCCCCCGGCGCAGGGACCCATAATCGCCGAAATCTGCGGAATTACGCCGGAAGCCTGCACATTATAATAGAAAACATCGCCATAGCTGCTGTAGACGCCCTCCTGTATTCTCGCTCCACCGGAGTCGTTCAAGCCTAAGAACGGCACCTTGGCTTCAAGAGCCGCTTCGAGAATACGCCCTATTTTTCTGCACTGCATTTCGCCGGCGGCGCCGCCCATAACCGTGAAGTCATGTGCATAGGCAAACACGCCCCTGCCGCCGATTTCCCCGAATCCGGTCACAATGGCTTCGGCCGGTACGTCCACCTTCTCCATGCCGAAATTGTGGCAGCGGTGTTTAATAAATAGGCCGTACTCCGAAAAGGTCCCCTCATCGAAAAGAAGGTTGATCCGTTCCCGGGCCGTGAGTTTTCCGCTATCATGCTGTTTTTGAATCTTCTCCGGGCCGCCCCCGAGTTCGATTCTGCTTTTCTCTTCAAAAAATTTTCCCAGCTTTTCGCTCACTGTTTTGCCTCCCCTGTTAAGACATTTTTGTCTTACTCATCCAGTGCTTTGATATCCTGTTCACTCATTCCAAGCAGTTCGCCGAGTATTTCGTTAGTATGCTGTCCCAGGGTCGGGGCAGCTCGCCTCTTTACTCCCGGGGTTTCGCTCATTTTTAAGGGTGAGCCGATTGTCTTGATCTTCCCCGCTACCGGGTGCTCCGTCTCCAGGAGCATCTCGCGGGCCGCAATCTGCGGATCGCGGACGATTTTATCGATGGTGTTCACCGTGGCGAAAGGTACGTTTGCATGTTCCAGATCATGTTCCAGTTGGGCCGTTGTTTTGGTTTTGGTTGTTTTCGTAATTTCGTCGGCCAGTTCATCAACGTTTTCCACTCTTCCTTTCCGATTGGCGTATCTGCCGTCCTCGGCCAAATCGTTCCTCCCGAGCGCTTTGCAAACATCCTGGAAGACCCGGTTGGTCGGAGCGGCGATAATGATCTCGCCATCCATCGTCTCGAAAGGCTGAAATGGGGCGGATACCTGGTGCCGGTTCCCCTGGGGTTTGGGAACTTTTCCATTCGCCAGATAATTTCCGATCGGCGTTGACAGAATACTGAACATCGAATCCAGCATGGCAACATCCACATGCTGCCCTTCGCCGGTCGCACTCCGGTGATGCAGCGCAGCAAGTATTCCGATTGCGGCATAAAAGCCGGAGACCGTATCGGCGATCGACGGTCCGGCTTTGAGCGGCCGCCCGCCTTTCTCGCCGGTAACGCTCATAAAACCGGACATAGCCTGGATAATCATATCCAGAGCGCCTCTTTCGCGGTAAGGACCAGTTTGGCCAAACCCCGACACCGAAGCATAAATGATCTGGGGATTGACTTTTTTGACTTCTTCGTAAGAAAGTCCCAACTTACGCATGGTACCGGGAACAAAATTTTCAATAATAATGTCGGCCTTCGTCGCCAATTTTAAAAACAATTCTTTGTAGCGCGGCTTTTTCAGGTCCATAACCATGCTGCGTTTGCTGCTGTTCAGTCCCAGGAAGTACACACTCTGTCCATTAATGTTTACCGCTGTTTCCCTGGACGGATCTCCTGTAACCGGTTTCTCGATTTTGATGACGTCCGCCCCTAAATCTCCCAAGATCATTGTGCAGATAGGTCCCGCCAAAAACTGAGTCAGATCGAGTATGCGAATTCCCTGCAAAGCTGCCTTTTCGTTTGCCATATAAAATCCCCCCATTACTTGATAAAATTGCAAAATGGCCAAATTTTCGCTCTTTTTGAAAGGTTTTTCGCTTTATATTTTCTTCAAATCGAGATTTATCTGGCCAGCATTTTTACACTTTCATAATATTCTTGAATTTACTTAGCGTCCAATGTATAATTTATAATCAATATATACGAATATTGTTATATATTTACTTATAAGGAGGGGAAAGTATGGATCTTCATCAGCTCGAGTATTTTCGAATCGTGGCTAAACATGAACATATGACTCAAGCTGCCGCGGAACTACACATTACCCAACCCGCCTTGAGCACTGTAATTGCGAGGCTTGAGAAAGAATTAAACTGTTCGCTTTTTAACCGTGAAGGCCGCAATATTAAACTTAACGAACCGGGAAAGGTATTCCTCGCTCATGTCAATCAGGTATTTAACGAACTGAGTGATGCCAAATGTGAAATTAAAGAAATGTCAAACAATAGCGACCACCATATCTCCCTGGCAGTGACTAACCCCCGATTTTTACTAGGATTACTGAAAAAATTCTTGTCGAACTATCCCGAAACCAAGTTTCGTCAATTTGTGGCCTCCATGCCTGAAATACAATACCATTTGAAATCAGGAGAAATTGACTTCTGTATTACCTCGATGCCTATCGAAGGATTTGAAGTCGAAAGTATTCCGCTGCTGGAAGATGAGATCCTTTTGTGCGTACCGACAAATCATAGGTTAGCCGGACGCACCAGCGTCAAACTGGCAGAGCTGGCTGATGATCCCTTTATATTTTTAACAAAGAACTACTGCTTTCAGGACATAGTAAATAATATATGCAAACAAGCCGGGTTCACGCCGAAAGTTATTTTCGAAGGTGACCCGCCGCTGGCCTATGAAATGCTGCAGGCTGGGCATGGTATCAAATTTATATCAAGATCGTCATCCAATTTATATATCAAAACACCCGCCGCCTTTTTGAGAATCGAAGAACCCTTCTGCAGCCGTACTATCAGCTTGTCATACCTCAAGGGGAAATACTTATCGAAAACCGCGCAACATTTTAAAGCATTTGTAATCAATTACTTTATGGAGCAATTTTCTGATCCTGCAAAATTGCTTTGCGAAGATCATCCAGAAATAGATAAACCCTCATCTTTCTATAACAACAACTGAAATGGTATATATCCCCTTAAGAAGGTCAAAAGGTAACGCCAAAGAAATGGCGTTACCTTTTGACCTTTCACTTCAGCCGGAGGGGGTACAGTCGAGCGCTAAACGGCTCCTGTAATAAGTCATCTATTGAAAATTTTACCGGCAGACATTATAATGTTAGTTATAATAACTAACAGGGAGCATATATTATGAGTGATGATGCCTTGATAACCGCAGATAGAATTTTATTGGCAGCAAGTGAATTATTCCAAGAAAAAGGGTTTCATCCGGTATCGATGAAGAATATCGCAGGCCGGGCCAATGTCAGTGAAATGACGGTATTTCGTCATTTCTCCTCAAAAAAGAAAGTTTTGGAAGCCGTGATTAAGAAGATTTCCTATCTGCCTCCTTTGATGGAAGTGTTTAAAGACAAAATTTGCTGGGAGTTAGAAACAGACTTATTGTTAATCAGTGAAACTTACCAAAGAATTATGACAGAGAATCAATTAGCCTTTTTAATCACTTTACACGAAGAAAAAACAATTCCTGAGGTCAGTGAATTTATCCGTCAGGGACCACCCCAGTTCAAGTCTTTTTTGAAAAATTATTTTTGCCTGATGCACGATAAGCAAAAAATAGCAGAAAGTGATACCGAATCGCTAACATTGGCGTTTATGGCAATTAATTTTGGTTATTTCTTTTTTAAGGTATGTGGACATGAAATAGTTACTATCTCTGATGAACAATATATTAAAACAGCAATCCATTTGTTTGCCAAGGGGGTACAGGTTTAATTTTTTCGAGACTTATGTTAGTTATACTAACTAACATAAAAAGAAAGGAAATTGTTTATGCGAAAAATCATTTCGATCACATTGTTAATTACCTATCTGGCACTGTCAATAACCGGTATACAGTTGCTTCTTCCACATGACAGGAGTACTGATCCTTCGGTCAGCATGGCAAAAGACAACGTCTCGACGCGGCTGGCGGAAAAGGCTGATCCGCCGTTTTATCCCAAGCGAATGCATGAATGGGCCGGTTATCTGTTTATGTTGGCAGGCGTGGTCCATATTTATCTCAATCGCAGAGCAATAAACTCTTATTTAAAGAAAAGATTTTGATGAAACCATGAAAGCTATAGCGTCATTCTAATTCTATGAATATTTATTAAGATAGGGGTCACACCAATGAATTTAAAAGAACAATCATTACGAATGGGAATTGTATTTTTGGTATTACTTTTCGTCAGCGGTCTTTTATTGGCGTTTAAAGGGCATGACGCCGTCACACTGGCAATGGAAAAAAAGGAAGGGCTGCTGGCAGCCGAGCAGGTCAAAATCTCTTTTCAAAGTATTGGTGGCCGATTAGTTAGTGAAATGGTTCAGGAATCACAAGAAGTCAAAAAAGGCGATATTCTCATGACGCTTGACAGTACGGATATCGACCTTTCCATCGACCGGCTGCAAACGCAGATTAACCAGGTGGACGCCCAGATTAGCCAGCTGAGTGGAAGCATTCAGATTGGGTTTGCCAAAACATCTACAAGTGAACAACAGACCTATCGGCAAATCGAGCAGCAAAAAATGGCTCTTGATGCAGCCAAGGCCACCTATGACAATCAGCTGCTCACTTATAACCGCAAAAAGGTCTTGGCAACAACCGGGGCTGTTTCGCAGTCGGAGCTTGACAGTGCCCAGATGTCGCTTGATGTCGCTGCTGCCAATGTAGGCCAGCAGCAGCGGTTGTTGGAAAGAATGCTTGCCGGCACCGGAGAAACGGAAAAGGCTCAGGTTTTATCAAGCGGCGATGCCAGCAATATCTATTTGCCGGAAATCGATCAAAAACGGCAGGATCTGGAGAACAGCAGATTCGGGGTCCAAATCCTCATTCGCCAAAAAGAAAACCTGCTGGTTCAACTCAAAGAATTACAGGTAAAAAAAGCCCGGTTGACCTTAAAGGCGCCGGAGGATGGCAAAATACTGAAAATCATTGCCAAAGCAGGGGAAATGGTTTCCGCCAATGCACCGGTTATTTTGCTGGAGAGCAAGCGTTATTATTATGACATTTATTTAGATGAGCAACAGGCCGCACGCCTTAACGCGGGCGACGAGATTGCCGGTCGGGCCGTTGCCGGCAATAAAACCGTCACTGGGAGCATTCGCTTTATTACGGCAGCACCCGGTTTTGCCGATTTAAAGATGAGCCGGGAAAAAGGGCAAGCAGACCTTGCTGCTTTTCAGGTCAGAATTTATGTCAAGCCGGAGGAAAATCTGCTGCCAGGCATGACGATTGAGGTGAATAAAGATGCATTCCTTAAAAGGTGAACTCACTTATTTTTTCTCAGGAAAAGGGATGCCGTACGGTAAAGTTTCAATGATGATTGCCATCGTTGTCGTTTTGATATTTACTGCTGTATTTTCTGACAATTATATTAAGGACGGTAAAGTTGCGGTTATTGATCTGGATAATTCAAAGTTTAGCCATGAATTTATCGAAGAAATGAATACATCCCCTTATATGAAAGTCAAGGATGTTTTAAATGTTCCTGCCGATCCCAAAACACTTTTATATCAAGATCGTTATCTTGCGGTTATTTATATCCCTACCGGCTTTGAAAAGAATCGCTATAGTGAAGGCGTCAATAACATTGGTGTCTTTTATGATAATATCAATACGGCCCAAAGCGGCAGCCTTAAAGGCGCACTCAATACAATTATTGCGGTCCAGAATCAGAAGATCGGTTTGCCGCAGATACAGGCACTTGGTTTAGCTGGTGAACAGACAGCGGCGGTTATGAACAATATTTCCCTCAATGAACGATTGCTTTTTAATCCAACTAGTTCTTCCAGCAATTCTACAACAATAGGCTTCTTATTCTTTTTTTCTTCGATGTTTTTTGTTTTCGCGACCATTGGCATCATCGCTCGCCTACGCTTGGAAGGTCAATGGAATACTCAGCTTTTGGAGGGAAACCCTTTCGATCTTATGTTGCGCCTTACCCCGTATAGTATTTGCCTAACAGTGTCCATTATCGTCGGCCTGGCTATATTACGAGTAATTGGTGATTTAAGCTTTACAGGGAACTTTTTCACATTATTGCTGTCAATATTGCTGCTGGCGATATCACTCGGTTTTATGAGCATGCTCTTTGGTTGGGGGGCCGCTAATCCAGGCGTTGCTACAGGCAGGATGATTTTGTTTATACCGGGAGGCTTTATTCTCGGCGGAATGTCAGGTCCGTTAGATCTTCATCCTGGGTGGGTACATGTCGTTTCTAATGTGTTTCCGCTGGTCTGGGAGTATCGTTTTGTCAGGGACATTATGTTGCGGGGCGCATCTTTCATGGATATTGCCCAAAATTTCGGCGAGTTCATGATTTATACCGGTGTGCTCGCGATACTTGTATGTATACGCTTTTATCATGACCGCAAAACGTTACTGTCGCAAGAGAATTCTGATGCCGAAAACCGCGAAACAATTCGTGCCCTGTCTGGTTCTGGTAATTAGATAAGATATTTACGACGGAAGGAGATTAGATCAAGATGGTGTTCAAAAAGAAATTTTTTATAGCGGGTCTCCTGCTGGCTTCTTTTATAGTCGCAACGCCACCGGCCTTTGCCGCCGAACCAGTGGTACTGTCATTGGACGAGAGTATCAAGCTGGCTCTCAACAATAACGAACAGATAAAAGCTGCCACCAGCGGCACGGCAGTCGCCAAATGGAATCTGGCGAAGGCCAGGGGCGCGAATAGTATCTCGGTTGATCTATTTAACAACGATCAGAAACTAGGCGGTGAATACTGGCAGGTTTTCCGTATCTACGAGGTACCTACAAGCTATTATGTCAATTCAGTTACTGCCTCGCTGCCGCTTTATACAGGGGGACGCATTGAAAATACGATCAAACAGGCTAAATTGGGCAGTGACATCAGCGAACTCCAGCTGCAAAATACAAAGCAGGAAATCAAATACCAGACAACACAAAGCTATTACAACATTTTAGCCTGTCAATATTTTCAGCAAGTCAGGCAAGCAGCTGTCCAGCAGCTCACACAGCATCTTAAAAATGTGGAAACCCAGTATGCCGTCGGCGCAATTACCAAAGCGGATGTATTGCGTTCCGAAGTAGAGCTGGCCAATTCCAGGCAAAGTTTAGTGACAGCAAAAAACAATACCCAATTGGCAACAGCCATATTCAACAAGATTGTCGGCTTGCCTATCCAGACGGAGACTGCCGTGAAGGATGTCCTCAACTATGAAAAAAACGACTATAATCTGGCTGATTGCGTTGCTTACGCTCTCCAACACAGCCCGGATAAAATCGTTTCACAAAAAGCGGTCAAACAGGCCGAGGCCGGTATCAAAGTTGCTGAATCCAAGAAAAATTTGGATGTGTCAATGAACGCATCCTACAACTGGTATGATACAAAGATCGATGAGTTTAATGTAAAGCAATGGGTGGTCGGGGTAACGCTGCATTTAAACGTTTTTGACGGAAATGTGACCATCGCCGGCATCAAAGCTGCCCAAGGGCTGCTCGATCAAACCAGGCATCTGGCGCAGGATACGGCCGCTGCCGTCGAACTGGGCGTTCAACAAGCGTATCTTAACATGGTAAAAGCCGAAAGCAATATTGCCACAAACAAGCTGGCCGTGGATAAAGCCACGGAAGATTTTGCGCTGGCCCAGGCCCGTTACAGTGTCAATCTTTACACAAACCTGGACGTAGTGGATGCTCAGGTTGCCCTTACGGCAGCCAAAACGGCTTATGTTCAATCCCTCTATGATTATAATGTCAGCAGGGCCGCTCTGGAAAAGGCGATGGGAATAGCAGTAGCAGAGCCGGATTAAACGTCAATCCGGCCGCGGGGATAGCAGCCTGGGGCGACGCGATTGCTACTTGCTACTGACAGTGTCGGTATCAATTTCATGTTTACAAAACGGACAAGCGATGTGATCTTTCAGGCTGGTACGCATGAAGCGATTACAACTTGGACAATAACCCTTTATCGTGGTATCTCTAAAAATGAACGGACTGGCAACCATAAAAAACAGCCCGGCGAAAATGAATACCGTACTAAGTAGCTTGAGGCCTAACAGAAACATCATTATACCGCCGGTCAGGATTACTCCTCCTGCTTTTATTCCCTGTTTTAAGGCTTCTGTCTTTTTAAGCGGCGGAACAATCATCCACTTTGACTCTACCATAGGAGGAAACCCCCTCTACGATAAATTTCCACTATAACCCGGCCTTTCAGGGACAATCAAATTACTTCTTCTTTGCTGCTTTCCCTCCTTTCTTTTGTCCAACTGTTTCCTTTTTCGGATTGCAAGTTTTGAACTCGTTCTCTCTTTTCAATAATTCATCCTGAATCAGCATTTGTTTAGCAGATAATTCTTCCAGTACCGACATCTCGATACCCGGATTACACAGCCTCAGATATTTTTCAAATGCGTCCGGATATATGAATTGCTTTAGTCCATATTCTTCGGAAAACTGAATGGATAACATCTCCGCTTCCTGACTGATAACTTTTCCCTTGCCAAACAGGCAGTGTTCTATTTCTTCTGCTACTATATTCATCTCTTTCACCTCAAACATTTTAATCTCCCTCCCAGACCCTGTCAGCCCCGCTTTAACCAAAACTTCTATATTATTCACCAGGGCTTGTGGCGGGAAAGTCGCATCTTATATCCCAGTCTTTCAAGCGCCAGACACGCCTCGAGAGTAAGAAAATCACCGCTATGTAACCCAGTAAGTACGCAAACAACCTGTTTCACCGGGTAATTCGCTCCCAGAATGCGGGCTGTGAATGTCGTTTTCGTAATCCTTGCAGGTTCTACCTTACTCATTCTTTCCTCGACATCTTCCACCCCGAAATCATATTCCCGCCCGCCAATTGTGTGGATAACCATAACGCAGCACTCCATTTCGAAACATTTATCGGTAATTTATGTAGCATGAAAATTGCCCTTTCATGAAGATATAAAGGAAAATAGTTAGCCGGCTAATTATACAGGCAAAAAGATTCGTGGCTAACGTCAATCCGTTTTTATTTTTCGCAGCAACCGAACCAACTCATTTCGTTCATTTTCTGTCAAGCTGCTCATTAAACGGGCGGTACGCAAAAAATGTTCCGGCAGGATTTCATCCATAAAGCTGCGTCCTTTCTCTGTGAGGGCGATGAACTTTCCTCGCCCGTCGGCGGAATCGGAAAATGTATAAGCAAGACCGTCCCGAATCATCCGCTGCAGCATCGCACTGATGGTAGCCCGTGTCACGCATGCCCTTTCCGCCAGTTTGGACGGGGCCATGCCTTTTGGCGATTGGTAGAGGATAATCATTACCGTCAATTTACCATCGGAAATTTTATTTTTCTTTTCCAATACATCAAATATGGAATGCTGTATTTCAAGGAAAGCCCGCAAAAATTGCAGCAGCACTTCCACGGACGAGACATCAATTTCCGGGATCAGCTTTGCAAACTGCAGCAAAGCCTCACGAGTCGGCATCTCTCTCTTACCGATATCCAGAACAGTTCCTCCTTTAACAATTATAGTTAGTCGACTAACTATAATTATAAGGCAGATAGCGACATTTGTCAAAATATTATGAACTTAGTCGGGGATCGGCCCTGCGGCAATCACGCGCCAGGCGATAGCACTCCCATGAGCCGGGACACGAATTTCGAACCGATTCAGCCAGAAATAAACCTGCTGAACCCTGTTAAAAGAGCTTGCCAGTCAAAAGCAAAAATCCCGCGAGGAGCGCTCACGGGATTTTTCGGTCATTTCCTATGCTATCTTATTTCAACTGACGCTCCGTCCTGCTTTTTGTAGCGGGCGAAAAACTCGACCCAGACCTTTTCGGGAAGTTCGTTCGGCATGCCATGAACGATGTTCTTTTCGTCGGTAAATCTTATTTCCACAGAGCCGCTTTTATAGATTCTGGTCACGAGGTTGCCGCTTATTCCCAAAATCGAATCTGATGTTACGACAGGAATTTCGTCCGGACCGCACCCGGCAAGCCCCTTCCAGAAATCCAGCAATACCAGCATGTCTTTATCAAAATGACGCACAGGAATATTTTCATCTTTTTCGCCAAGGCCAAGCCACACCGGGACAGGTTTTACAACAGCCGGGTCGGCGTCTTTCCCCGGATTGGCCGGAGCGCTGAAGCCGGCAATAGCTGTTATCTTTTCCGGATATTTCATGGCCATGGTGTTAACCATTCTGCAGCCGTTGGAAAAGCCGGTGAGATAGATCTTGCCGCTGTCTATTCTGTAGTTCTTGCCATCAACGGTGATACCGTTGGCGACGAACTCATCGATACGCCCGGAAAAATATTCAAGATCTCGGATTTTTCCGTCCCAGTTTCCCACATCCCAGCGATTATTGACGCCGGTGGGCGAATAGAGAATAAAGTTGTATTTCTCGGCTATTTTCCACCATTCGGTCTGGTCGGCGTGGTATTCACCGTTTGCTGTCACGCCGTGAAACAGCATGACAACCGGAACCGGAGCCGCTATTTTACCGGTTTTGACCTGCGAGGGAATGTAAACAAAGGCTTCACGGGAAAGGTTGTTGATGGTATCCTGCTCAACGATCCTGACCAGCCCGATGTCAGCCGCAACCTTCCTGGCCCTCAGCGTACCTTGGCCTTCAATCGTGGCCCATCGCCGGACTGTGTTGAACAGGTCATTCCATACGAACCGGCTGGCTTCAGGGCCGCTGGCCTGTTTTGTGACCAGCCTGATGTAATTTGTCTTCGTAAAGTCCTCATTCCATGGCGCGCCGCCCTGCTTAAAGTATTTCACCTCATTCGTCCCTGCTTTCGCTGCAGTAACCCCGTTTGCGTTCTTAAAATATTCCACTGTTTGCTGGTCGAAAGTACCGCTTGCGCTCAGCATGAGCACCGGCAGGGGCTGGTTCGCCGGTTTCAGGGCGCCGAGGTCAGCCGCAGGAGCATTGACCGTCGCAAGCGCGGCAAACCTGGCGGTATCCTGGACGGCCCATTCAGCGGCCAGTTTGCCGCCGGCACCGGTACCGACTATGTAGCGCGAAGCCGAAGCAATCGAATATGTGCCGCTGGTGCAATTACCGTACAACTCCCGCAAGAAGGCGATATCCTCCAGGGACCACACCCCGTTTTGAGGGTCGGGGAATATGGCGATACCGCCATCCTTCTCGGCAATTTCGATCCAGTCGCCGGTCATTGCCACGTCTTTTCCGGTCTGTCCGTTGTCGCCCAAAACAATAATCAGGCGCGTTCCCTTCCCCGGAACATATTCGCTTGATCTGTATTCATACCAGGACCGCGCTCCCACCGAGCCGTTAAAAACCTTACTGACCTGAATACCGGCAGGCTCCGCGGCATACGCTTTCATCCCAGCGCCCAGCTGCAAAACAGCCAGCGCCGCAACAAGCATGACAAGGACGAATTTCCCGAACCATCTCGGCATACTTTCCTCTCCTCTTCTTGCTGATATTGTACTTATCTCCAACTGACCCCTGCCCCGGAGGTATTATTCGCCGGGTTGGTGTGACCGGTCTTCAGCGGGCGGGCTCCAACCCTTGTTTTATGATGACCGGACGGGCCTCGGACGAGAGGAAAAACCGGACTAATTTTTCGCCTTCCGCCAGTTCTTTTGAACCAACGGCGACACCAACCGAAAACACGGTGACTTTCTGCAGTTCATCAGGTATTGGGCCGACAAAATCGATCCCAGGTATCGCCAACAGCTCGCTGACCTGCTGAAATCCTATTTCCAGGTCTCCTCTGGCAACCCAGGAGCCGACACGGTCTTTTACGATCAGCTTCGACTTGTCTTTAATCGTTTCCCAGATACCCAGCCTGGGGAAAAGCTGTTCGGAGAGATAGGTGCCGCTGGCACTGGCCGAATAACCTATCGATTTGGCGTCAAGCAAGGTGCGAATGAAAGCATCGGTTGTGCTGATGTCGGGTTTGGGAGCACCGGCCCGAACCGCCATTCCGATTTTCGACAGGACGAGATCAACACGACTGCCGGGAACGACAAGCCCCTCCTCAATCAGTTTATCAAGCTCGGAGCCGGCCATGATTACAAGGTCCGCTTCCTCGCCCCGTTTCAGTCTGGCGGGAATGGCGGTCGGCGAAGACCCCATCGACGACCCCGATATCAGAATGATTTTGTTTTCGGTGGTCCGCTCGTAGAGCGGGGCCAGTTCCTCCAGCGCGGAATAAAATCCTCCCGAACTCATAACTTTGACTTCAGCCGCCTGCACATAACCACTCATCAACAACACCACCATCATCAAAATTAATGATACCTTAACCGCTTTCAGAGTCATGCGATCACTCCTTTTTATATTCGGCCGGCTGCCGGCCTACCAAAGCCCCAGGACTTTCCACCAGGCTAAGCCCACTATGAAATAGATGGTCAACCCGACGACTGTTACGATGTGGCCTATCTTCCACCAGGTTCCCTGATCCACGTATCCGGCGCCGAATAACACCGGGCCCACGGCGTTGCCGTAATGGGTCATCAGGCTTGCAATCTGGGCCGATGCAGCGCACAGCAGCAGCAGCGGAAGCGCCGGCAATTTCGCGGCTGCCCCCATGGTGAATATCACCGGAATAAAGGTCACGACAAAGGCAATGGTTGAGGCGAAAAAGTAGCGCACGATGACAGTCAGAAAAATCAGTCCGGCAAGTATGACTAAACTGTTCATGCCTGCAAGGTTGAGGTTTTGCTCGAATACCTTTCCCAGCCAGGCAAAAAACTTGGCGTCGTTCAGGCCGTTCGCCAATGAAATGATGCCGGCATACCAGATGAAGGTGCTCCAGGCGCTCTTGCACTGCAGAACCTTCTCCCACGATATTACTCCTGTCAACAGGCAAAGCGACAGCATACCGAGAGCGACAGCGGTGGAATCGATCCGGGTTATTGTTCCAGTCGCCCAACCCACAACGGCCAGAATGAAAAGTATTCCCAGGGTTTTTTCCCGCCGGCTCATTGCTCCCAGCTTACGATAGCCGTCCTCGGCGATGGCCTTATTGCTCACTTCCTTGATATCGGGCGGGTAAATCGTATAGACCAGATAAGGCACAAGCAGCAGGCACAGCGAGCCTGGCACACACATGGCGACGGCCCACTGCATCCAGGAGATGTCGGCATGCATGATATTGTTCGTCAGCTTTATCATCATCGGCATGATGGCTCCCGCTGTGACGAACATGGTACCGGTGATCAGGCTGTTCTGGTACATCAACACCATGAGGAAAGAGCCGATACGCCGCGGATTGGAATCAGGCCGGGAGTCGAGCGTGACGGCAAGGCTTTGAAATATCGGATACACCAGGCCACCTGTCCTGGCAGTGTTGGAAGGTATTGCCGGGGACAGAATGAGGTCGGTGAGGGTCGAGATATAGCCCAGGCGCAAACTGGACTTGCCAAACTTGTCAATAAGAAAATAGGCGATCCTGCTGCCGAGCCCGGTCTCGACAAAGCACTGTCCGATGATGAATGCCGTGAAGACCAGCCACGGGGTCGTTTCGCCAAAGGCTCCCAGCGCGGCGTGGATTTGCCTGAAGAATAACGCGGCCGCGGCCATGGCGGCAAGAAGAACGACAGGTTCTGAAGCCGGTTTCAGGATGATGCCGAGAACCGCGCCCAGATAGACGGCCAGCAGCTGCCAGGCCAACAATGTCAGCCCCTGGGGAACAGGCAGCAGCAGCACCAGCACCGGCACCGCGACGCATATGGTGCCCTTGAAAAGTTTCCCGCGCATCTTTTCATCTCCTCTCGACCTAGTAAGCAGACAGCCCCATTAAATCAGGGAAGAGAATGCTTGAAAAGCAAAAAACGATCTCCTCTTCAGCCAGGCGGGCTGAGAAACTCTTTTGCTACCTTGCTCTAGCCAAAAGCTCCAAGCCTTTTGGCGTAATGCGGGTACCCTGCCGGGTAGTTCCTGTCTGGGTATAGCCCCTATTCTTCAGCCGGACAAGACAGCGCTTTATGATATTCTCCGAAACATCGGCCCTGCCTTGAAGTCTTTTTAGCAACCCCTGCCAGCCGATACCGCTGCCGGCACTGGTAGCTTCGGATATCTCGGCAAGAAGCAGCTGCGTCAGGTCGGATGCCGGAAGATCAGTGATTTCGGGTTCGGCCGGGTCAGGCGAATGTCCGGCAGGCATAACCTGTTCCCGGAAAAAGTAAAGAGGCAGATCGTTCTTTTGGGCAACCTGTCCGCTGCCAAGGAGGCTGCAGAGATACCTCACCGTATTTTGAATTTCCCGCACATTACCCGGCCATGCGTAATTCTCAAGGAATTTTGCCAGTTCGCCGCTTAGCTGCAATTGACGGCGATAGTACTTTTCGGCAAAATATTCTACCATCAGTAAGATATCCTGCGGCCGCTGCCTAAGCGGCGGAATGTTCACCGGCAGCGTGCAAAGCCGATAAAACAGGTCATAACGGAACGTTCCCTGCCTGACCATTTCCTCCAGCCGCTGATTGGCGGCGGCAATGATCCTGACATCCACCGGCACCACGAAACCGCTGCCGACCCGCCTTACCTCGCGTTCCTCCAGAACTCGCAGCAATCGCTTCTGAACATCAAGGGACGCACTGCCGATTTCGTCAAGAAACATCGTGCCGGTGTGAGCTTCCTCGAACAGTCCGGGCTTGCCGCCTTTTTTCGCCCCAGTAAACGCGCCGTCCTCATAGCCGAACAACTCGCTTTCCACCAGATTCTCCGGCATGGCGGCGAAATTCACGGCAACAAAAGGACCCTTTCGATGAGACGACGCGTTATGGATCGCCTGGGCGAAAACCTCCTTTCCTGTCCCGCTTTCCCCCTCCAGTAAAATGGTAAGGTCGGTCTGGGCAAACTTTTTGGCAAGGGCGACTGCATGGGCAAGCGCTTCCGACCGCCCAACTATGTTGTTGAAGGTATATTTCGCGAAATTGCCCTTCTTCCTAAGCTCCCGCCGCACCTCGGTTTCAAGCTCCTGGACTTCCTTGACAGGCCGGATAATAGCCACAACCCCCAAAACACCGTTGTCAGAGCCGGCAATCACGTTAGCGTTTATAACATAATAATTATCCTCAATCTTTACCACCCGATGGCGAAAGCCCACGCCGGTCTTAAGGCATTCCCTGAAATCAATGCCGGGAACAATATCGGCAAGGTTGCGGCCGGCGGCTTCCTCCGCCGTTACCTGCAGGAGCTTTTCGGCAGCAGGATTAAAGACCATAACATTGCAGCTTGCTTCCACCGCTATAATTGCCTCGTCCACGGTATCCAGAATCACTTCCAGCCGTTTTCTCAGCGCCTCATTGACCTTGCCGAAGTCACGGATCCGTACGGTATTGTTTACAATAGCCTCCAGATAAAAGTGATACATATCGTTCAGCAGGGTCATGGGCATATCCAGATATTTCAATATCTCGGCGAAGGTCGATAAATCAATGCCCTTTCCACCCAGATCGATAATCCGTTCAATCTGGCGGGGAACAAGATAGGCCAGTCCTGTGGTAATGGCAATTTCCACACCTTCAGGCAACGCGTCCAACGTTCCGGGGTAATAACGAAAATACTCGAAATGCCTGAACCCCAGATTGTCCAGAATCTCGATGGTATTCCCGGCCGTTTCTTCGGTGGTGCCGACAACCAGCACCCTGCTGGTCGGCTCCAGGTCGAAGAGTTTATCCAGGGCAACGGCGCTGATGATCCGGTTGGCCTTTAAGACAGGCGTTCCCGCCGGCAGATAGCTGCGAACCGAGTCGAGCACCGTCTGATTGGAACAGATAAAAATGTCGGCATTTTCAAAGTCGGGGGGAGGAACCTGCCGATGATTCAGGCACCATACTGTGACAACGACATAGTGGCCCAAAAACTCCGCCAGCTGATGTTCGATATAGCTGCAGGTCGCCTCGGTGTGGCCGATAAACCCGACCTTCTTTTTATTCACGATAGCCCTCCCTGGTGAATACTCATACTTTAATTGTAACGATAAAGCACAAATAATAGAAGCCGGACTTTTTGTCCGGCCCCTTACGCGCGTTAACCCGCCGCATGGCTCCAAATTGCGAAGGATGCCGCCACGCAGAAAGAAAGCAGCTCGCCCGGATCACTCCGCAGGAACGAAACCGAGTCAAAATCCGCGAAACTTTTTATGAATAAAGCTTATCCTTTCTCTTTATGAATAACCCGCCCGGTAGCCTGATGGGTGGGGGTGACAGTAACTTCACAAATCTGAACATGGGCCGGCGCGCTTGCCGCGTACACAACGATATCGGCGATGTCGCCCGGTGCAAGCGGCGTGATGCCGGTATATACGCCGTCAGCCTTTTGCTGGTCGCCGTGAAACCTGACTGCACTGAAATTGGTGTGCACCATACCTGGCTGAATATTGGTTACCCTTATCGGGGTATCCACCACATCCATTCTGAGACCGTCGCTGATAAATCTTACGGCCGCTTTGGTCGCGCAATACACCGCCCCGCCAGGATAGGCATGAATCCCGGCAGCGGACCCAATATTGACAACATGCCCATTCAATTGGTATTTGAGCATATTGGGAACAATCTTTCTGGTCAGATACAGTAACCCTTTAATGTTTGTATCGATCATGGCATCCCAATCAGCCAATTGACCTTCATGCAGTTTCTCCAAGCCCAGAGCCAGACCTGCGTTATTAATCAGAATGTCGATTTTTTGCCAGCCCTCAGGCAAAGAATCAATTACTTCATTTACCGCCAGCTTATCTTGCACATCCAGTTCCAGCGCCAGAACATCGGTTTGATGCTTAGCCTTAAGCTCATTGGCTAACAGGCTGACTTTTTCACGATTTCTTGCACACAAAATCAGCTTCGCTCCCGCTTGGGCAAAGGCCTCGGCACAGGATTTGCCGATTCCGCTGCTTGCCCCGCTGATAAATACGATCTTGTCCTTTAATACTTGCACAGAATATACCTCCCTGAATATTTTTGGTGAAAACACAGCATCACCAAATTACATTGCCTGTAATGTCTGCATTTCAACGAAGACCCCGGAATGACCTGCTACCACAAGCCCAGCCATTTCCAATACGGGAGACCTATGGTCATGTAGACGACCGCACACAAAACCGTCACTGCAGTGCCAACCATCCACCAGGTTTTTTGGTCCACATAGCCGGTACCAAACAGCACCGGGGCTGCTGCATTGCCGTAATGAGTCAAGAGAGCGCTATACGCCGCCGAGGCACCCATCATGTACGTCAAAGCCAAGAGAGGCACGTTGGCGACCATTCCCAGCGAGAATAACACCGGAATAAAACTGGTGACATATGCCGCCGCCGACGCGAAAAAATAGCGGGCAACAATGCTTAGAACAAGCAGCCCGAATAGTACAACATAATCATTATAGCCAACGAAGCTTATATGATGAGCCAAGTAATCGCTGCACCAGGAAAAAAACTTTGCTTTGGCCAAGCCATCCGCCAAGCTGATGATGCCGGCATACCAGATAAATGTGGTCCAGGCCCCTTTCGCATTAAGCAAGTTTTCCCAGGAAATCACGCCGGTAACAAGACAGGAAGTGATAAAACAAATAGCCACCGCCGTGGGATCAATCTTGGTAATAGAGCCTGTGGCCCAGCTGACAAGCGCCAGTATGAACAACGCCATCAAAATCTTTTCGCGCCTGGTGGTAGGGCCGATTTTAGCCAACCCCTTTTGTGAAATCTCATTATTTTCGATATGTTTTAATTCCGGAGGAAATATTTTATAGACAAGATACGGAACCACCAACAGGATGATTAGCCCCGGCACAATGTTGGCCTGAGCCCAGGAGAGCCAAGTAACGTCCACTTTCAAGATACTTTTGGCAAAGGTCGCCACTAACGGATTGACGGCCTGGGCCGTCAAAAAAATCGCAGAGGTCGTTAAGCTGATTTGATAGAGAAGTACGGTGAGATATCCCCCAATTCGCCGTGCGGAAGGACCGGGCGTGGAATCCAACGTTACCGCCAAGCTGCGAAAAATCGGATAAACTACGCCGCCGGTCCGCGCGGTATTGGAGGGTATTGCCGGACTGATAACCAAATCTGTCAAAGCTGCGACATAGCCCAGCCCCAAAGTCGTTTTCCCGATTTTCCCGATTAAGATATAGGCGATTCGCAGCCCCAGCCCGGTTTCGATAAACGCCTGCCCCAGCATAAACGCTGTAAAGACCAGCCAGGCTGTTCCATTGGAGAATCCAGATAACATGACGGCTAGGTTATTGAAACAAATACTTGATACACTGATAACCACCAGCAATACAATCGGCTCGGACACCGGCCGCAACACCAGGCCAAGTATGGCCGCAATGTACATGGCAAATAATTGCCACGCAGGCAGCGACAGCCCAGCGGGCGCAGGCAGCAACAAGATGATCGCAGGCACCAAAACCGGCACTAGAAATCTGACATACTTCATCATTATAAGTCCCCCCCTTAAAGCAAATTTACATCCTTGGGCTTTCATCTTCTAAACAGATAGGGGGCGTTTTCCCCTCTGCACAGATTGCTGCTTTTTGCGAGGTATTTTCGGACCAGAATGAAATCAAATTTGTCCCACCGGGAAGAAATCCTTTACCAACGATGGCATCGTAGGGGATATTCAGCTCACTTCTCTTCCTGTTTTTGCTACCGCGTCTTTAAGAGAGGCTTATTTGACCACACCTCCTTTTTTCAGGGCTTCGATCTCTTCACCCGCGAAAGCGATGCTGCTGAGAATTTCCTCCGAATGCTGCCCCAGGACGGGTGCGGGGGTTTCGACGGTGCATTTTGTCCGGGAGTATTTTATCGGGATGCCGGGATACTTTACCTTCCCGAGTTTCTTATGGCCATCGACTTCCACGATCATTTCCCGCGACAAGACATGCGGGTCGCTAACCAGACCGGCAATATTGTTGAGCGGACCGCAGGCCACGTTGGCCTTAGAGAAAATGTCGATCCACTCCTGGGTGGTCTTCTCCAGCAACACAGGCTCAATAATCGCCTTCAGCGCCTTTTCGTTGTCACTGCGCGTCGCGTTCGTCGCAAACCGACCGTCCTCAAGCAGGTAATCGAGCCCGGTAGCCTTGCAAAAACTCTCCCACATCGAGTTTTTCTGAACCGCCACAATAACATGTCCGTCTTTCGATTTGAACATATCGAACGGGGTAGCTGTCGCATGACGGTTGCCGACAGGCTGGGGTACTTTGCCTGTACCGAAATAGCGGGCAATTTGTCCTTCTACCAACGCCACCTGGCAGTCGAGCATGCTGATGTCGAGGAATTGGCCTTCCCCGCCCTGTTCCACGACCCGCAACGCTCCCAGGATGCCAATGGTGGCAAACAAGCCGGCGGTTATATCACCGATCGAGGTTCCGACCCGCGTGGGCGAGCCTCCGGCCTGACCGGTAACGCTCATGATACCGCCCATCGCCTGGATCACCGTGTCGTACGCCGGACGGCTGCGGTACGGTCCGGTCTGTCCGAAACCGGAGATCGCGCAGTAAATCAGCTTAGGCTCCCGCTGTTTTAAAAGCTCATAGCCAAGCCCCAGTTTTTCCATGGTGCCGGGCTTGAAGTTTTCAACCAATATGTCGGCTTTCGCCAGCAGACGATAAAAAATCTCTTTGCCTTCTTCGGTTTTCAAGTTTACCACAATACTCTTCTTGCCACGGTTAAGACTGACGTAATACATGCTTTCCCCGTTCACAAACGGAGGATTGCCTCTGGAGTCGTCGCCTTCCGGATACGGTTCCAGTTTGATCACTGCGGCGCCGAGATCGGCAAGCAGCATGGTGGAAAACGGTCCGGAAAGAATTCTCGTCAGATCAAGTACTCGTACACCGTCTAATGGCTTCATTTTCATCCCTCCAAAATCTCTGCCTATAAAGGCAAATTGCAGTGTTTTCTGTAGGGCCGGACGACTTCTTTATTTCTGGTCGCCTCCAAGGCCCGGACAATCTCAAGCCGCGAATCCCGCGGGTCAATCACGCGGTCGACATAGCCGCGTTTTGCCGCGGCATAAGGGTTGGAAAAGTTGGCGTGGTATTCCGCGATTTTTTCTTTTCGGGTCTCTTCTGGGTTAGGCGAGGCCTCGATTTCTTTTTTGAAAATCACCCTGGCCGCACCCTCCGCCCCCATGACGGCGATCTCCCCGGTGGGCCATATCAGCACCTGATCTGCTCTGAGCTCCTTGGAACACATGGCATTTTGCGCTCCCCCGTAAGCCTTGCGTATCACCATGGTGATTTTCGGAACAGTCGCTTCCGAATAGGCATAAAGCATTTTGGCGCCATGACGGATGATGCCGCCGGTTTCCTGGTTGATACCCGGCAAAAAGCCCGGCACATCCACAAGAGTCACAAGCGGGATATTAAAGGCGTCACAACAGCGGATAAACCGTGCCGCCTTATCTGCTGCGTTGATATCGATGCAGCCTGCCAAATTCCTCGGCTGACTGGCGACGATCCCCACCGAATGGCCGTCGAACCGGGCAAAGCCGATGATGATGTTGGTGGCGAACAGCGGCTGAACCTCAAGGAATGACTCCTGGTCAACGATTTCGGCAATAACCTGTTTCATGTCATAGCCCATGTTTTTATCGACAGGAACGATATCCAGCAGGCTGTCCACCAGCCGGTCCGGCCGGTCGTCCCCGGCGCTGTGCGGCGCCTTCTCCCGCGCGTTTTGCGGAAGATAGCCGAGAAGAGCTTTAATCAGTTCAAAACAGTCATCCTCGGAATTGGCCATAAAATGGGCCACGCCGCTTTTTTCGCTTTGGGTCCGGGCTCCGCCCAGCTCCTCCACCGTAACCTCTTCACTGAGCGCGGACTTAATGACACCAGGGCCGGTCACAAACATATGGCTGATCTTGTCGACCATGATGATGAAATCGGTCAGCGCCGGAGAATAAACCGCGCCGCCGGCGCACGGGCCGATGATGGCCGAAATCTGCGGCACGGCGCCGGACATTACGGAATTCCTGTAAAAGATCTCCCCATAGCCGTGCTTGGCATCGACCCCTTCCTGAATTCGCCCGCCGCCGGAATCATGAAGCCCAATCACCGGTGCTCCGTTCTCAACAGCCAGATCGAGAACCTTACAAATCTTTTTTGCGTGCATTTCACCCAGCGATCCGCCAAATACGGTGAAATCGTCGGCATAAAGGAAAACCTGCCGGCCGTTGATCTTGCCATAGCCTGTAACCACTCCGTCGCCTGGTCCCTCTGCCTTGTCATAACCGAAAAGAGTGCAGCGGTGTTCGACAAACTTATCAATCTCGACGAAAGTTCCCGGGTCGAACAATTTGTCGATACGCTCCCGGACATATAACTTACCTTGTTTATGCTGCCTGTCGATCTTCTGCTGCCCACCTCCCAAATCAAACTTTTGGTTGCGCAACCGGAACTCTCCCACAATTTCGCGAATGTTGGCCAATAGGCTCCCCTCCAGACTGAACCAAATAAAGTATATTCCCCTTACCAGAGCAAAACGCGTGCCAAGAAGATTGCTCGCCCTATCAATGGACTCAACTTTGTCATACTGCGATTCCAAGGATTAGCGAATTCAGGTTATTGGTATATTGTTATAATCCAAACCACCCAAATAGCATCACAAATCGAACTGATTCTTCTTCCATTAAAATGATGCCCCGAAGGGTTGCGGGACAACCGGAAGAAGCAGCAGCCGGTCCTTTTCCATTCACCGCCTGCGGTTTTTCACCAGGAAAAAAGACCCCCAAATACGCTTGCCGCGTTTTTGGGGGTTTCAAGTAATTTTCACACTTCAAGATAGAGACTAGCCGATCTTCCATGGCCTTTTACGCTGCAGCACATACCTGTTTATAAAGGTCGTCAATCATCTCGCAGCCCTTCTTAAGGAAGGCCAGGCCGGGTCGCCAATTGGTACACAATTGGCGCACAAGGGCGATGCAACATAAATTTATTATGTTGCCTTGGGAGCCACCACAGTCAACCAGGGCAAAAGAACCATATGATAGATAAAGGAGGGATTGAAAAGTGAAGGGTATTGACGTCTCAGTCCACAACGGCACAGTTGATTGGCAGGTTGTCAAGGAGGCGGGCTATGAATTTGCCATTATCCGGCTTGGCTATGGCAATAGGCATCTTGACGGAAGTTTTACCGACAACGCGAATGGTGCTCTGGCGGCCGGGCTAAGAATCGGCGTATATTACTACAGCTACGCGCTTGATGTGGAAGCCGCCACGGCAGAAGCACAATTTGTGCATGAAGTTTTGCAGGACCAAGGTATAAATCCCGAACTGGGAATATGGTTTGATATGGAGGACGCCGACGGGTATAAAGAGCGCCAAGGGATGCCGGACAATCAAACTATCACCGACATGTGCTCTTCTTTTATTTGCGAACTAAATAAAGCCGGCTATTCACATGTCGGGATTTATGCTTCCTATTCGTGGCTGACGGACATCATCGACACGAAACAGTTAGCTGAATATGTACCGTATTGGAATGCGCAATGGGGTGATTCCAACGACTTTTCGTCCGCTAAAATGTGGCAGTTCACGGATTCCCTGGACATCAACGGACAAGTCTTTGACGGGAACGAGTATTTTGAATAGCCACAACGGTCGGTTACTGTCGGGATAGATAAGAGTCGAAGCGTCACAGCCCCGTTTTAAGGCAAATATGTGATTGTATAAAAAAGGAGTAGAATGATGAACAGAAAATACGGGATGATCCCGAGTCCAAAGCTGCTTTCGTATAAATTGTACTCTGCGACTCACTATCACACCGAAGACCAATTGCCGGACAAAGTCGACCTGCGCACCCTGTGCAGTCCAGTGGTCGATCAGGGCCAGCAGGGGAGCTGCACAGCCAATGCTATCGTATCCGGCCTGCGTGAATATTTGGAAATCAAGAGCGGCATAGCGCTGGTGCGGCTATCTCGCGCCTTTTTGTATTATGAGGAACGAGAGAAAGAAGGCACCGTTGATCAGGATGCCGGCGCCATGCCTGTTGATGGAATGGCTACGCTCAAAGACATTGGAGTTTGTCCCGAATCAGACATGCCGTACTCGGACACTGATTTTACCACTGCGCCGACAAGTCAGGATATTCTCGATGCGACTCCGTATAAAATCGCCGAATACCGCGCTGTGTCTTCCCTTGCGCTTATGAAAGCCGCATTAGCAGAAGGAAACCCGGTTGTCCTGGGCTTCCTGGTTTACTCATCCTTCGAAAGCGATGAGGTGGCGAAAACTGGTATTATCCCTATCCCGCACATTAACAAAGAAGAATTGTTAGGTGGTCATGCCGTGCTGGCGGTGGGCTATGACGATACAAAAGGATGGGTGATTGTCCGAAATTCCTGGGGCGAAGACTGGGGCGACAAGGGCTATTGCTATATGCCCTACGGCTATTTCATGCCAGATTTAGTTTCCGATTACTGGGTCGGAACGTTATAATAGCAGTCCCCACGTCAAGGCGGACAGTACGGCAGGTATGGCAACTGTATCTCGGCTGATATTATAAGCCGTATATTCGCTTCAGGTCGGCGACGACGTCGGGAATGCGGGTGGACAACTGGGGAATGGCGTAGCCGACGTAGATGGGGGAAGTAACGAACCGGGGCATGACTTTGGCGGTTATCTGACCGCCTATATGGTAGAAGAAGATGTTGTAGCTGTTGCAGTGGCGATTGAAGTGATGAAGGAAGTAGTGGGCGCAAATCTGCAGGTAGTCGGCCAGGCGATCAAGTTGCCCGAGGTCGGCGAGCCTTACGTTGAGCTCAACAAAGCCGACCAGCGGCTTGTCGGCGATGGCGAGTTCGACGCCGCCGTCGCGGCTGATGACGATGCCTTCGAGGCTGGACGGGGGGATGTTGGCGGTGTAGTCCAGGTGACGGAGACCGACGATCTGCATATGGGGGTGACGAATGGTGCCACCCGAGTTGGGGCCGTGGTTTTTGAAGAACAGGACCGAGGCATATTCGCCGGCAGCCATCATATCCAGCCATTTCTCAGTGCCGAAGCGGATGACCCGGTGGAGGTGGTCCTTGGGATAGAGCGAAAATTCGGATGTGCAGTCCTCGGTTTCGATGAGAACGGTCTGGAAGGTATCCTGGAGCACCGGGTATTTGTTGGCAATAAGGAGTATCGGCCCGTCTTCGGCGATGATGCCTTCAAGTTCGCTGCGGCAGCAGAAGGGACATTTCAAGCCGTTATCGACAACGGTCACCGGTTTGGTGCCGCCGATCTTGCTGTCAAAAACGAGGTGGATCCGTTTTGCGGTCATGGCTTAGTCTCCTTGTGGCGAAAGTATCTTGCTTTTCTTATTATACCACTACTGGTTTAACAGTTAATTATGCTTTTACACTCGTCCCAATACAAAAGCCAAAGCGATCAATCAGTCGCTTTGGCTTTAATCTGTTGGCCCGACCCGAGTCTGGTTACTGATTATAATTATTGCAAACACAGTTTATTGTAGATACGGAATATTCTTTTGAACTAGCAAGGCGATATTCGCTGAGTTCAGAAGAACGGGAAGGATAAAACATATACAACCTGAATAATCGTAAACAATGAAATTTCCCTATTTTACGGAATATATTCTTAAATTGGTCTGGACCCATATCGAAATAATGGTATCAAGCGTAAATCAGTAGCGCCATAAATCTCACTATCCAACTGATGAGTATACAGGGCCACAGCGATCCCGACTTCTTAAACACATATCCTTTCGTAAGCCCTAAGCCCAGATGCAACGCAGCTACATAAACCGATAAACCACCACTTGATAGCAGTTGCAAGAAACAAGAAAGGATATTAGCCGGCCAAAAGGATATCAATGGGGTACTTTTTTGCAGGATTACTCCCCTGTATACCACCTCTTCGATAAAGCTTATGATTGTTAGTCCAATCCATACGCTCACAGAACCGGAATTATAGTTAAAAAGGATACTCCCGTAAACAGTATCAACCACCCACAAGCGTAGAGAAATCCAAAACAATGCAAAGGCGATTACAATGTAAATTCCGGTCCTTGTAATCTTATGCAATTTTAGAAAATCGACAATACTGACTTTCTCCCAATATTTCAAATAATAAAAGGTTGGTAACCCGAAAATTAACAACTCTCCCAACCCGAAATCCTGGTACGTGTAGCTCGCCAAAGATAAAGCTGCCAATACGCCAAAGCCAATCCAGAGCAGAGCAATGAAAAGAATGAAAAGAATCAAGCTGAAAGCGTCATTTTGGGGTTTCATTACTTGCGTTGAGGTTTCTTCCATCAACACTTTCCCTCCCCTTTGGGAATTATTATTTCCGCTTTCAGCGCGGAGGCTGAGTGGGAAACAGGGCGCCCCTGGAGGGTTCTAATTCCATTATAGTTATATATTGGTATATTGTAATGAGACGAGCGTCCCATTCGCTATAGGACGCTTGTCGCCATTTCCGTGGCTAGAAAGATTGAAAGCAACCGGAAAATAAAAGAACGGAGTGGCAATCAGCACTCCGTTGGGTATCTTGCATTATTCAATTTATGGGGATATTCCTGAGTTTAGAAATATATTACTGGTTTACGAGTATATTATCAGTTCACAATTATTTCGCGCAGGTCATAGCTTGCGTTTGGTATAGGTCGGGACGGAGTAGGCGTACATTTCTTTGTTGATGTCGACGTTGGACGGGACGTAGAGCACGACGGTGTCCGACACCCGCTGACTGGCGCCGTCGGTGACGACGCAGACGCCGCCGAGAAAATCGCCGATGCGCTGCTGGGTGACGCTGTCGACGTCCTCAAAATTGATCAGCACGGCAACATGGGCCTTCAGACAGTCGGCGCAAACCTTGACGTCGTCAAAAGCCTGGGGAGCTGTTATAAAAACTTTCAGCGCCGCAGGAGTGTGCACCTTCAGATTCGCCCGCCGATCACCGGCACTGATGTGCTCTGCCGGCTCAGCTTCTTCCACCGGCATCAGAAAATTCGTGAGTTTATCAATAAGACCGAGAGCCAAGCTTTCCACCTCCTTAACATAACAAGAAAAATTACTGAATTTCTGGTAAACATTCGACAGTAACCTAATTTTTCCTGCTTAATAGCGACAAATTTGTAATTTTTCCTGTTAGAAGCTGGAAATTTCGTCAAAACGACCTGTTTTATGTCAAGAAAAAGGATTACAGGCTGCAGCCGCAGTCGTCGCAAACCGCGGTGCCGCCGGTGAGAACCTGCTGGCTGCGGCTGGCGTCGCGGTAAACGGTGATGCCCTTGCAGCCGCTGGCATACGCCTGGCGGAAAATCTGGGCAACATCGTCTTCCCCTGCGTCGTAGGGCATGTTCACCGTCTTGGACACGCCGTTGTCGACGTAGCGCTGGGCGGCGGCAAGCTGCTCCACATGCCAGTAAGGGGTGATCTCGTGCGCTGTGGCCAGAACCTGTTTAACCCGCTCCGGCAGATTCGACGCCTGGACACTGCCCTGGGCCATAATGAGGGCTTTAACTTCTTCTGTAAACAGGTTAGGTTCACTAAGATAATCGATCACTGCCTGGCTGGTGCTGACCAGGACTTGTCCGTCCAGAACGCGGCGGGACATGGCCAGCGCGAAGAGCGGCTCGATGCCGCTGGAGCAGCCGGCGATGATGCTGATGGTCCCGGTGGGGGCGATGGTGGTGACGGTGGCATTGCGCATGGCTTCCCAGCCGTCGGCGGCAAGGACGCTGCCGGCGAAGGCCGGAAAACTGCCGCGCCTGCGGCCGAGCTCGCAGGACGCCGCCCGGGCCTCCCGGGTGATGAACCGGAGGATCTCGCCGGTCAGTTCCGTCGCCTGCCGGCTGGCGTAGGGGATGTCCAGCAGTATAAACACTTCGGCCAGCCCCATGACCCCCAGGCCGATTTTGCGGGTCCGGCGGGTGGCTTCGGCCACTTCGGGCAGAGGATAGTCGTTCACATCGACCACATTGTCAAGAAAGCTCACCGCGGTCCGCACCACGCTGCCCAGCCGCGGAAAGTCGATTTTCCGCTCCCTTCCCTCCTGTTTGATCATCCTGGTCAGGTTGACTGAGCCCAGCACGCAGGATTCATACGGGAGCAGCGGCTGTTCCGAGCAGGGGTTGGGGGCTTCGAAGCCGCCCAGATCAGGGGTGGGGTTGAAACGGTTGACGGTATCGAGAAAGAAGAGGCCTGGCTCGCCGTTTTCCCAGGCCAGCCGGACAAGCAGCGAAAAGATCTTGCGGGCCTGCAGCGTTTTTATCGTCCGGCCGTCGGCGGGACTGACCAGGTCAAAGGGCCTGTCTTCTTCCACCGCTTTCATGAATGCATCAGTGACAGCCACCGACAGGTTGAAGTTGTTCAGGACGTCGTGTCGCCGTTTGGCGGTGATGAACTCCTCAATATCGGGATGGTCGACCCGCAGCACCGCCATGTTGGCACCGCTTCGCACCGCCCCCTGCTTCACCACCTCGGTGGCGGCGTCGTAGACATGGATGAAGGAGACCGGTCCGCTGGCCTCGCCGCCGGTGCTGGCGACGGTTTCGCCGCGGGACCGCAGCCGGGAAAAAGAAAACCCTGTACCACCGCCGCTCTGATGAATCAGAGCGGCGTTTTTCAGGGTCTCGAAAATAGCGGCCAGGGAGTCCTCCACCGGCAGCACAAAACAGGCTGCCAGTTGGGCCCGGTCCCGGCCGGCGTTGATCAGGGTCGGCGAATTGGGCAGGAAGATCAGACCGGACATCAACTGATAGTATTCCTCGGCGGCTCTCGCGGCGTCGTCGCCGTGCAGGGCCTCGCCCCCGGCGACGTGGTCCGCGACTCGCCGGAACATATCAGCCGGTGTCTCACCGGGCCTCAGGTAGCGGGCCTTGAGCACAGCCAGGCCCTCTTGAGAAACCATGATCAGTCTCCTTCCGGGGCCGTCAGGGCGTTCTTCCTTTCCCTGGCCCGCGTCTGTCGGTCGAGCACAGCCTTGCGCAGGCGGATGGTCTTGGGGGTGACTTCCACGGCTTCATCGTCGTTAATGTGTTCAAGGGCCTGCTCCAGGCTGAGAATGCGGGGCGACGTGAGCCGCAGCGCTTCATCGGCCGAGCTGGACCGCATGTTTGTGATGTGTTTTTTCTTGCAGGGGTTGACGTCCATATCCATCTCGCGGGAGTTCTCGCCGACGATCATCCCTTCATACACGGCCTGGCCGGGTACGACGAACATGACACCCCGGTCCTGGACGCTGTGGATGCCGTAGGTCGTGGTCTCACCCGACTCGAAGGCCACCAGCGCGCCCCGGGTCCGCCCCTGCATGTCTCCTTTGTAAGGAGCGTAGCCGTGAAAGACATGGTGCATGATGCCGTTGCCTTTGGTGTTGGTAAGAAACTCGGAACGAAAACCAATGAGGCCCCGGGCGGGAATGACGAATTCCATCCTGAGGTAGCCCGCCAGCTCGATCATGTTGATGAGTTCGGCCCGCCGCGTTCCCAGCGACTCCATGACCGTCCCCATGAAATCCTGGGGCACGTCGATGGTGAGAAACTCCAGCGGTTCGCACAGTTTGCCGTTGATGTGCTTGTAGATTACCTTGGGTTTGCCGACCTGAAACTCGTAGCCTTCACGGCGCATGGTCTCGATGAGGATGGCCAGGTGCAACTCGCCGCGGCCCGAAACCTCGAAGGAGTCCGCACTGTCGGTCTCGGCAACCTTGAGGCTGACGTTGGTTTCGACTTCCTTGAACAGCCGGTCGCGGATATGGCGGGTGGTGATATACTGCCCGTCCTTGCCGGCGAAGGGGCTGTTGCTGACACTGAACACCATGGCCAGGGTCGGCTCGTCGATATGAATGGTCGGCAAAGCTTCCGGATGCTCCGTGTCGGCGATGGTTTCGCCGATGTTGATATTGTCGAGGCCGGTGATGGCGATGATGTCGCCCAGCGCTGCCTCTTTCACCTCGGTGCGTTTCAGGCCTTCGTAGATGTACAGTTTGCCGACCCTGCTCTTGGATTCGCTTTCGCCGTTGAGGATGGAAACCATCTGTCCGCCGCTGACCCGGCCCCGCATCACCCGGCCGATGGCTATCCGGCCGACATAATCATCATAATCGAGGGTAGTGACCATGATCTGCAGCGGCCCCTCGATGTCACCCTGGGGCATCGGAATGGATTTAACCAGCAGCTCGAACAGCGGTTTGAGATTCTCGCTGGGATCAGACATCTTCAGCTTGGCGATACCCTCGCGGGCGGCGGTGTAAACCACCGGAAAATCGAGCTGCTTGTCGTTGGCCTCAAGCTCGATGAACAGTTCCAGCACTTCATCCAGAACATCGACCACCCTTTGATCAGGCCGGTCGATTTTGTTGATGACCACAATTGCCTGCAGGTCCTGTTCCAGGGCCTTGCGCAGCACATACTTTGTCTGGGGCATGGGCCCCTCGAAGGCGTCCACCAGGAGCAGCACGCCGTCAACCATGTTGAGGACCCGCTCCACTTCGCCGCCGAAATCGGCGTGGCCAGGAGTGTCGACGATGTTGATCTTGATGCCGTCGTACATGATGGCGGTGTTCTTGGCAAGGATGGTGATGCCCCGTTCCCGTTCCAGGTCGTTGGAATCCATAACCCGTTCGATTACCTGTTCGTTGCTGCGAAAAACCCCGCTCTGCCGCAGCATGGCATCCACCAGAGTGGTCTTGCCATGGTCGACGTGAGCGATGATGGCGATGTTGCGTAGATCGTCGCGTTGCATGTATTAGCCTCCTTGAATTAATAAAAATACTAAAGGATGCAGCCCAACCTCGCATCCTTTTATGGCCGATCGGCCGGAATATGCTGTCAGTGTTTACCGTCGCCGACGGCTTCCGCTGTTTTGCGGATGAACCTGGCGGCTCTTTCCACATCCTGCAGGACGTCAGGCAGCTTCTGACCGCCTTCGGCGGCGAGGTGCTCGAGGCGTCTCTTCAGTTCCATGTAGTCGCTGTCCAGTTGGTCGAGAACTTCGTGGAGCTGCTGCAGCTTGGGATCCAGCAGGGTGATGGAGCTGCTTTCGACGGTGAGATTGCGGCCGTCGAGTATGGCGCTGTCGCCGTAGTGGGGGATGTAGGCCGGCAGATGCAGGCGCTCCGCCAGGACCTTGGCGAAGGCTTCCGCGGCTTCGTGCTCGCCGTGGACTAAAAAGACGTTGGCCGGTGGAGTCTTCAGGTGTTCCAGCCAGTCCAGGAGCTGCTCCTGGTCGGCGTGGGCCGAGAAGCCCTCCATGTTGTGAATCTTGGCTTTGACGCTGATTTCCTCACCCATGATCTTGACCCTTTTCGCCCCTTCGAGCAGGCGCCGGCCCAAACTGCCCTGGGCCTGATAGCCGACAAACAGGATGCTTGCTTCCGGCCGCCACAGGTTGTGCTTGAGATGGTGAAGAATCCGCCCGGCGTCGGCCATGCCGCTGGCCGAGATGATGATCACCGGTTCGTCCAGCAGGTTGATGGCCTTGGATTCGTCGCTGGTCCGGGTGAAGTTGAGGTGAGGCAGCTTGAGCGGATTGTCCTGCTGCTTGTAGATCATGTCGTAGGCCTCGACGTCAAACTCCTGGGGATTATGCATGAAGATGTCGGTGGCCGATATCGCCAGCGGACTGTCGATAAAGACCGGGATGTCAGGAATCTTGCCGGCTTTGAGCAGTTGGTGGAGAAAATAGAGGATGGTCTGGGTACGGCCCACGGCAAAGGCGGGAATGACGATGTTGCCGCCGCGTTTGACGGTGTCGTTGATAATCCCGGCCAGGGCGTCCAGCTGGTCGTAGTGCTCGTGCCGGCGGTCGCCGTAGGTGGTTTCCATGATGATGTAGTCGGCTTCATCGATGTAGGTGGGGTCTTTGATGATCGGCTGGTCAGGCCGGCCCAGGTCGCCGGAAAAGACCAGTTTGACGGTTTTGTCGTTTTCGCTGAGCCAGATTTCAATGATGGAAGAGCCGAGAATATGGCCGGCGTCATCCAGCTTGACCCGGATCTCGGGGAAGATGTCGAACAGCTCGTTGTAGGGAACAGGCTGGAACTGCTTCAGGCAGTGCTCGGCATCAGCCACTGTATACAAAGGCTCGACGGGGACTTTACCGGCGCGGCGGCCTTTGCGGTTGCCTATTTCAGCTTCGAACTCCTGGATATGGGCGCTGTCGGCCAACATGATCCGGCACAGATCGGTGGTGGCTTTGCTTGTATAGATTTTGCCGCGGTAACCTGACTTGCAGAGCCGGGGCAAAAGTCCGCTGTGGTCGATATGGGCGTGGGTCAGCAGCACGGCGTCGATGGTGGCGGGATCGAACTGAAAGGGCCTGCGGTTCAGGGCCTCCGTGGCCTTTGATCCCTGGAACATGCCGCAGTCCACCAGGATTTTCCTATTGCCGACTTCCAGCAGATAAGATGAGCCTGTCACCATCATCGAGGCTCCGAGGAATGTTAGTCGCATGCCTGTCCGCTCCTTTGTCGCAGTAAAAGTGGTCATCTGATTTTATTCCACAATGTTCCTCGCTTCTCCTGCAGTGAAGAATAAGAGGCCCCGCAGGGCCCACCTGAATAACGTTACATCTTGGCTGTTCCAAACGGAAAACAGCGCAGCTTTTCAACCGCCCGAAGCTTATTCTTCGCCCAATATCTGGACTTCCGGCTGCAATCTGACATTGAACTTTTCAAACACCCGCCGCTGGATTTCGCCGATCAGGGCGAGAACGTCAGCGGCCTTGGCGCCGCCGACATTGATGATAAAGCCGGCGTGTTTGTGCGAAACCTGGGCCCCGCCGATCCGGAGACCTTTCAGGCCGGTCTCTTCGATGAGCGTACCGGCGAAGAAACCGGGCGGGCGCTTGAAGGTGCTGCCGGCGCTGGGCATCTCGATGGGCTGCTTGGCTTCACGCCGGCAGGTATAGTCCCCCATCTTGTGCTCGATGGCGCCGTTCTCGCCTTCCTTGAGGCAAAGTTCGACCTCGCAGATGATGCAGCCGTTGTCCTGAAAAATGCTGTGCCTGTAGCTGAAGCGAATTTCGGTATGAGTGAACCGTTTGAGGCGGCTCTGGGGACATACGGCGGTCACGGCGGCAACAAGGTTGCCGATTTCCCCGTCATAGGCGCCGGCATTCATGAACACCGCCCCGCCGATGCTGCCGGGGATGCCGACGGCAAACTCCAGGCCGGTCAGGCCTGAACGGGCCGCGAAACGGGCAACGTCGCCGAGCACGGCTCCGGACCCGGCGATGACGGTCGTTCCGACCTGCCTGATGTGGCTCATGGTTTCCCCCATCTTCAGCACCAGGCCGCGGATGCCGCCGTCAAGCACCAGCACGTTGGATCCGTTGCCGAGGGCGATTACCGGCACGCCAAAATCAACGGCCGTTTTCCAGACCGCCGCCACCTCCTGGGCCGAAGAAGGCAGCACAAGAACATCGGCCGGTCCGCCGATTTGAAAGGTAGTGTGCCGGGCCATGGGTTCATTCACCAGCAGCCGGGGCGCGGCTACGATTGTCTGCAGTTTTGTCAAAAATTCGTTTTTCACGTTCAGCCTAGTCTTTTGCAAAAATATCCAGTCCTTCGGCGACCGCCTCGCCAATAATTTTGGACACGTCAGCCATGATCCGCTGGAACCGGGTATGGGCTTCCATGAATTCACGGGCTTTGCTGTTATAGGCAATCAGCTCATACATCCGCTGCAGCTGCTCAATTTTGGCTTTGTCTTCGCTTTTTCCGGTCATGGCCTCGTATTCCAGCTCAGCCTTTTTCAGCAGAAAATCGCGCACCATTTTCTTGGCTTCGCCATCCGGGGCCAGTGCCTCTTTGGCTTTGAGAAAGGCCTGGTATTCCGGCGACGCCTTGAGCGCCCGGGCCAGATCATGGGCCCTGTCGTAAATCATGCTCATTCCCCCATTTATACAGCTATCTTATGCGACCGCCAAGTGTTTCATACATGGGCCTGCGGCAGTTCGACCCTAAAGAAAGGGTGTCACCGTCTAAAAAATAGTATATTCCAGCATATTACCGATAAATCCTGCCGGTCAGAGCAGGGACAGGTAGTAGTCCTGCATGGCCCTGGCGTCCCGGGCCTGGCTGCCGGCCGATTCACAGATGATCCGCGGGGTGTAGCCCCGCCGGGCGATTACTTCCAAAAGCGGCTCGAAGGGTGGCCCGTAAGCATCACCGAAAGTCCAGTGCCGTTTTTCGCCGGCTCGGGTGAACTCGATTCTGCTGAAATGGATATGGACCTTGGCGGCCACGTCTTCCCCCAGCCCCGCGGCCACCAGATCGAAGGCGGCGGCGTATTCCTCCCTGGTGGTGTAGCCGCCGCCGCTCACGGCGTGAAGGTGACCGAAATCGATGGTCGGCAGCAGTTGCCGGCCCAGCTTGCAAAAATCGACCACTTCGGCCAGGGTGCCCAGCTGATTCTGTTTCCCCATCGTCTCCGGCGCGAGCCACACCCCCTCCATCAGTCCCTGCCGCCAGGCATCGTCAAGGATGTCTGCGAACAGGTCGCCGGCCCGGGCCAGCGCGGCAGCGCGGGGCTGTTTGCCGGGGCCGCCGATATGGAAAGCCACCCGGTCGGCTCCCATCCATTGGGCGACCTGCAGCGATTTCAGGAAATGCTGGCGGGTATGGTCGGCGATGGTTTCGTCCTGCGTCGCCAGGTTGATGTAGTACGGGGCGTGAATGCTCAGCCTGATCCTGTTTTGCCGCGCCGCGTCGCCGATGGTCCGGGCGGTCTCTTCCCTGATGGTGACGCCGCGGCTGCACTGGTACTCGTAAGCCCCCAGTTTCAGTCCCGCCAGCCAGGCGGGCATCGCCACCGACGCTTTGTTTCCTTCGTTGTAAAAGTCCTCCGGGTTGCCGGCAGAACCGAATTGCGCATATTCCATGGATATCCTCCTGCTGTAGGCTTAAGTATAGGCAGAGCCGGTGCGGAGCCGACGGCTGACGGCATAAAACAGGGCGGCGATAGCGATGACCAGGAGCGAGCAGCCCAGGTACATTGCCCGGTAACCGGCAAACTCGGCCACCGGTCCGAGCACGAAAGACCCCAGCCCGATGCCGATGTCCATAAACAAGAAATAGGTCGACGTAGCCAGGCCGCTTTTATCCGGCGGCGCGGCCAGAACGGCCAGGGTCTGGAAGCTTGGGTTGAGACCGGCAAAGCCGAGACCGGTGACAGCGCCGGCCAGCAAAAAGGCGCCAGGGCTCTCGACCTGGCTGAGGCCGGCCATCCCGGCCAGGTAAATCAGGGCCGCCGCGTAGACCACTGTCCTGGGTCCGACGCGGTCGAACAGTCTGCCGATAAACGGCCGGGACAAAATAATCGACAGGGCGTAGACAGCAAAAAAATAGCTGGCCAGCTCCATCATTCCGAGGTTATGGGCAAAAAGGGGCAAAAACCCGAGCAGGCTGCTGTACACGAAGGCCAGAAGCCCGCCGCAGCAGGCGATAGGCAGAGCGTTCGGATCGATAAGGTTCTGCCAGCGGAAGGATTTTTTCTGGGCTGGAGCTTCGGTTTTCGGCTGCGGCAAGACCCGGACAGCGCTGCAGAAAAAACCCGCCAGCCCAAAGAAGGCACAGGCGGCGAACAGCAGGGTCGCCGAATACTCGTTGATCAGTTTCAGGCCGATGAAGGGGCCGATGACCATGGCGACACTGGTGAATACCGCCAGATAGCCGATGCCTTCCCCTTTGCGGCTGGCCGGGGAATATACGGCAACCATCGTGGCTGTCGCCGTGGTCCCGGTGGAAAAGGCCACCCCGTGAACAAAGCGGAGAATTAGAAGAAATACGACGGCTTTGGCGCCAAGATAGGCAAAGCAGACCAGGCAGAACAACGCCGAGGTGGCGAACAAAACCTTGCTTTTATCAAAATCGTCCATCCACTTTCCGGCGAACGGCCGGAAGAGCACCGCCCCGATCTGGAAGAAGGTCAGGGCCAGGCCGGCCTGGTTTCCGCCCAGGCCCAGATCCCGGACAACGAAGACCGACAAGGCGGCGATCAGCGTGTAGTGGGTCAGATACTGAAAAAAATTGCCGAGGCACATTCTGGTGTAGCGTAGATTCCACAGCGGTTCTTTCAACAAGATGCTCCTTTGCAACACAGACAGGTCGGGAAAGAGTTTTTGCAGCGCCTGCGTGTCAGATAATGTGACGCCGGTTGATCAGCGCAAGCCGCCGAAGCCCTGCTGGCGGAGGGCTTCATACACCACCACCGCGACAGCGTTGGACAGGTTGAGGGACCGGGCGTCAGGCAACATGGGAATCCTCACGCAGCGGCCGGGATTGGCGGCCAGCAGCGGCGCCGGCAGTCCGGCGGTTTCCTTGCCGAAAACCAGGACGTCTTCGGCGGTGTAGTTTACTTCGGTGTAGGCCTTGTCGGCCTTGGTGGTGTTAAAATAGAAATTGCGCCCGGCGAGGGCGGCTTCCAGCGCGGCGTAGTTGTCGTGATAAACCACCTGGACAAGGTGCCAGTAGTCGAGTCCCGCCCGTTTCAGGTAGCGGTCCTCGGTGGAAAAGCCCAGCGGCCTCACCAGGTGGAGCCGGCAGGCGGTAGCGGCGCACAGGCGGGCGATGTTGCCAGTATTGCCCGGGATCTCCGGTTCGACAAGAACGATATGCATCAGCATCTCTCCATACTATTACAGAAATTCAACATCAAACAACGTCACTTCGGCGTCGCCGACGTCATCGACAATGTTGCGCATCAGGTTGACCTGGGCGTCCAGGATCTTGCGGCTGCCACCCACCATGGCCGCCGTGACCGCCGCGCGCTGCCAGGTGTCCTGAAAGCCGGTTTCAGCCACCGCGGCGTGGCAGCGGGACCTGATCCGCTCAACGACCCGCTTCACCACCTGACGCTTGGCTTTGAGGGAGTTGGCCCCGGGGATGAACAGTTCGAGCTCGCATATCACCACAGGCATCAGGGAGCCGCCATGGAGGTGACGGCCACGGTGCGGCGGCGCGGCCCATCGAATTCGCACAGGTAGATGCCCTGCCAGGTACCGAGGTATAAGCGGCCGTCCCGCACCGGGACGGTGACTGATGATCCCAGCAGCGAGGCTTTGATGTGGGCCGGCGAGTTGCCCTCGCCATGGCGGTAAGCCAGCTGCGGCACCATGCTGTCCAGGCCGGCCAGCATGTCGGTCACCACGTCAGGATCAGCGTTTTCGTTGATGGTTATTCCGGCGGTGGTGTGCGGCACAAAAACAAGGCAGAGCCCTGTCCGGACACCGGCGCTGCGCAGCGCCGCCGCTACTTTTGCGGTGATATCGACAAAGCCTTCCGCCGGGGTATTCACCTGAAATTCTTCGAACATGCTATCACCATCCTGGTAGTAGAGTTCCACGCCGGAAAATAAAAATCCTACCCGGCGGGATAGGATAGAGTATTCAGACACTTCGGGGATCAGGGCTGCGGGGGAATTCTCCGGATTATAACAACTGCCAAGATCACGGGGACCGCAAAAGTGCCGGACGGGCTAAGCTTCAGGATCAAGGCGCTGTATAGCTTGCGACTGCGCTGGTCCGGTGCTGAATGGCAATTGAATGTTAGTTTTTGTTCCTTAATCTTATTCCTCGGCTGTTCAAAAAGGTCGAGATGATAGGCGGCTGCGAGGAAGCGCGCGCAGACAGTACATGACGGCGTACGGCAAGCGCGCTCCCGGAGCACCAAGTGCGCAGTTCTCGCGCTTCAGCGCTTAGAAATGCGGCCTGCCCCTTGCGGGTGCGACGCAGATTGGCCTTTTTCAACAGCCTGCCCGGCGGCGGTGGCGGAGCAAGTCAGTGAACGCCTCCAATCTGGTCACCACGCCGGCCATGCCGGTCTGTTCGTCGAAGGCCATCGACAGGACCGGAATGTCGGCGGCGCTGCTTACATCAGGCAGAATGTTTTTGGCGATGACTTCCGGCATACAGGTGAAGGGGAAAACATGGATCATGCCGTCATAACCGGCACGGCCCATTTGCACGGTGTAGCCAACGCTCTTGACCCCGTGTCCGCCGACATAGTGTCCAAGATAAGGCGCCGCCAGGGCGGCTACCGCCGAATTGACTTTGAGGGCCTGTCGGTTCTTCAGGATATGGGTCTGGACGTATTCTCCCAGCAGCATCGGCGAATGAACCTCCACGCCGAGACGCCCGAGGCGACCGGTCAGTTCCTGGTTGGCGAAAGGTTCGAGAAGAAGGTAAATCTCGCCGACGAGGCCGATTTTCAGCGGGGTGGCCGCCGGGTCGACAGCAACAGCCGAAATTCGGTCTTCGATGAGTCTGACGGTCCTGGCCAGTTCGGCCGGATCCCCGGCCCGGTCGATGGCAACCAGCGCTTCTTTGCGCACGTTGTCGATGCTGCCGGGATGGGCCTCCCGCGGCCGGACAAAACAGGCGCGCCGGTCGACGGCGTCGATAGCTGTCAGCTTGGCCCCGGCCAGGCGGAAAGCCTGCCAGATTTCCCGCCAGCTCCGGCCGGGGGTCATCTGCCGCAGCGCCGCGTAAACACTGGCGATATCAGGTTCGACCACCACAAGCTCAAAGTCGTAGCCAAGGTCGCGAAGGATATCTTTCTGCACTTCGGCGTAATAGCCCAGCCGGCAAGGCCCGCAGCCGCCGCAGGTGAGGATGGTGTCGGCGCCCTGGTCCAGAGCCTGGATAAAGGTGCCGAGACTGATTTTAAAGGGCAGGCAGGCGGTCTCAGGGGCATGGACGGCGCCGATTTCCAGGGTCTTTTTGCTCAGCGGCGGAGCCAGCGTTTTCAGCCCGAAGCCGGTCAGCAGCGACCGCAGCACGATATGCATGGTCCCCATATGGGGAAAGGTCACCAGCATTTGCTTTTCCTCCGCAGCAGCATGTCGGTGAAGGCTTCCAGTCTGGTGATGAACCCGGCTTCGGCGGTGTGCTCGTCCACCGACAGCAGCAGAAAGGGTATTTCCTGCCGGCGGGCGTGGCGGGCCAGGGTTTCGCCCACCAGCGAATCGGGGCCGCAGGCAAAGGAGGTCAGAAAAATCATCCCGTCCAGCGGCTGGAGCGAATACAAAAGAGCCAGGGCAGCACCGGCCAGGCGGTGGCAGTAGTGCCAAAAAACTTTTTTAGTCAGCCGTCGGGTGACAGTTTCGGCGACCAGAGGATCGACGCTGTCCGGAGTGACGGTACCAACGCCCAGACCGGCCAGTTTGTCGACAATGTCCCGGCTGATCTGGCGGTCGTAAAGCATGTACGGATGGCCGATCAGCGCCGCCTTGAGGGGCATGTCGCCGCTCTCCCGGGTGGGCAGCGGAGCGAAAGATGTGCTGCGGCAGGCCTGACGCCAGGCGGCAAGGCTGGTCAGCGGATTTTTCCCCAGCAGCCGGCCGCAGGCGATCACCGCCCGGTACAGGTCCAGCCCGCCCTGCCGCAGGTTGATGGTGTTGTCGATAAGCGGCGGCAGCTTGGTCCCGCCGCTGCGGATCAGATCAGGCAGGCCGATGATCTTGGGGCAGGAGTACTGGCCAGCGGCCACGCTGACAATTCGGGGCACGAAGAGATAATCCACTGTGCCGGCCAGTTCACGGGCATGGCCCACAGCCGCTCGCACCGGCAGGCAAACCTCGTCGATGAGTCCGCTTCCTTCTATGGTTGCCGGCGAGGTTTCCCCCGACACGACCACTTCAGCGCCAAGTCCGCGCAGAACATTCTGCCACAGATCTTTATAGTAGTAAAACAGCAGGCCTCTTGGTATTCCCACAGTTGGCGCCACGGGCACCCTCCTCCGCTTGTCGTATCTGAGGTCC
>JARLHY010000014.1 GCA_031292015.1 Negativicutes bacterium
AGCGCCAACGCGGCGAAGGAAACGACGGCGATGATCGAAGGGTCGATCAAAAAGGTGGACGTGGGAACGAAGATCGCCAATGAAACGGCCCAGGCGCTGAACGGCATCGTGGAGGGAGTAGCCAAGGCCGCGGCGCTGGTGGGGGATATTGCGTCGGCTTCCAACGAGCAGGCGACAGCGATCTCTCAGGTCAACCAGGCGATCACCCAAGTGTCGCAGGTGGTGCAGACCAACTCCGCGACGGCGGAGGAAAGCGCGTCGGCGAGCGAGGAACTTTCCGGACAGGCCGCGCTGCTGAAAGAAAATGTCGCCAAGTTTAAACTGAAGCAGAATCGTCGCGGGTATCGGGATGAAGAAAGCTTAACCCCTGATGTTATGCGGGCGATTGAAGCCATGATCAGCAAAAAGGGACAGGAGAAAAAGCCGGAAAGCCGCGCCGGCAACTATGAACCGGTACTGGCGACAAGAGGGAAAATCGTTCTGGATGACAGTGAATTCGGTAAATATTAGCCGCAGGCTCTGAGGGACGAAAGCAATGGATACTATTACCGATCAGGAATTTACCGAGCTCGTTCAGTTCATCAAACGAAGCTACGGCATCAACCTGGCGCACAAACGAAGCCTGGTGCTGGGGCGGTTGAGCAACTACATCGCTGAGAGCGGTTTTGCAAGTTTCTCCGAGTATTTCCGGAATATTGTAAGCGATGGCACCGGCAACTCCGGGACCATTCTGGTGAATAAGCTGACAACCAACCATACCTATTTTTTGCGGGAACCTGATCATTTTGAGTTTTTGGAGCAGGTGGCGCTGCCATATCTGACCCGGGCGACTGCGCGGGAAAAAGATCTGCGGGTTTGGAGCGCCGGCTGTTCGACCGGCGAAGAGCCCTATACCATGGCCATGCTGATCGATTCCTTTCTGGGAGCGGAGAAGTGGCAGTGGGACGCAAAGATTCTGGCTACCGACATTTCCGCGGCAGCGCTGGAAAAAGCAAAAAAAGCGGTATATGACTGCAATCAGCTGGAAAGTTTGCCCCAGAACTGGCGGATGAGATATTTCCGCAAGATCGACACAGAGAATAGCGTTTTGAGTGAAAAGATCCGTAATGAAGTAATATTCCGCCGTTTCAACCTGATGAACCAGGCCTTTCCCTTCAAGAAAAAGTTTCATCTCATTTTTTGCCGCAATGTTATGATCTACTTTGATGATGAAACAAAGCGGGAGTTGGTGAACCGCTTTTATGAACATACGGAGCCGGGTGGCTATTTGTTCATTGGCCACTCCGAATCGGTGAACCGCCATGAAAGTAAATACCAGTTCGTCGCGCCCGCCATTTACAGAAAAGAATAGATGAAGGATGCTGTGATGAGGAAGATTAGAGTTCTGGTGGTAGATGATTCTCTGGTTTTCAGGGAGACTTTGGCACGGGAATTAGCCAAGGATCCTTCGATAGAAGTTGTAGCTACGGCGTCCGATTCGTATTCGGCCAGGGACAGAATATTGGAGTATGAACCTGATGTCATGACTCTGGATGTCGAAATGCCAAGAATGACCGGGATCGAGTTCCTGCGCAGGCTAATACCCCAATACCCCATTCCGGTTGTCGTGGTCAGCGCAATCAGTGAGAATGTCTTTGAGGCCCTGAACGCCGGAGCGGTTGACTTTGTCACAAAGCCTGATGCAAAGAGCGGGCGTGGGATCGAGGCCTTCATCAGCGAGACAATCGTCAAAATCAAGATCGCGTCAACCGCCAAGGTGGCGGCGACAAAAAGGACGACTGATGCTATACCGGCTGCCGGCAAGACGGGCAGGGCAAAACGCAACTGCGTCATTGCCATCGGCGCATCGACCGGCGGGACCGAAGCTCTGGCGACGATACTCAAGGAGTTTTCGCCGCAGATGCCGGGGACGGTCATCGTGCAGCACATGCCGGCCGTTTTTACGGCCATGTTTGCCGACCGCCTGAACCATGCGTGTCTGATGGAGGTCAAGGAGGCCAAAACGGGGGATCTTGTTCTGCCGGGCCGGATCCTGATCGCTCCCGGAGATTATCATATGCGCGTCAAACGGGCCGATAACGGCTATAAAGTGGAATGTTTCCGCGGCGACAAGGTGAACGGGCATTGTCCATCAGTAGATGTATTGTTCGATTCAGTCGCCCGGGAGGTAGGCTCAAATGCCATCGGCGTCATTCTGACCGGCATGGGATATGATGGTGCAAAAGGATTGCTGGCCATGCGAAAAAGCGGTGCGAGGACCATCGGGCAGGATGAAGCCACTTCCGTCGTCTATGGCATGCCAAGGGTCGCGTTTGATCTGGGGGCGGTTGAAAGACAGAGCCCGCTGCAGAGGATACCGCAACAGCTTGATTCCCTGCTGCGTTAGGGCTAACAAGCCATTAATGGCAAACAGGACACGCTCTGGCAAAGGTGATGGTGAAACATGTTCAGCAGTCATTTAATCAGTGACAACCGGGAATTTATGGCCGGAATTCTGGCATCGATCGGTGACGGCGTGGTTGTGACCGATTTGACCGGCAAAATCATATTCATGAATTCATTGGCCGAGGAGATTACGGGCCGGGGAAATGCCTGGGCCGTGGGGCGGGATTTTGATAAAGTGTTCAGCCTGTACAACATCGACAAGGATGAACCGGAGCCCAGCCCTATTTTTCGGGCGATAGAAAATAAATCGGCCATCGGGCTGCATGCCGGAACGGTATTGGCGGCCAGGGATGGATCCTGGAAATATTTATCGGCAAGCAGCTCGCCTATCGAGCAGTCCGGCGGCGGGTACTGCGGTGTTGTCGTCGTGTTCAGGGATATTACCCGCTTCAGAACATTGGAACAAAAGTGCCAGAACGAGGAGGCCAATCTTCGCACGATATTCAACGCCGCCCCGGTCGGGATGCTCATTTTGGATACTCCGACGCTGATCAGTCAAATCAACGAAACAGCCCTCAAATTGATCGGCAGGGAAAGAGGTGAAGTGATCGGCAAGAGCTTCGGCAACGGTTTTTGCTGTAAGGGCAGCGCCGGGAGCGAACAGGGCTGCGGCTATGGAAGCCTGTGTCAGAATTGCGAATTAAGGCGTTCCATTGCCCTGGCCTTTGAAGGTTTGACGATATCAGGCATTGAGTATGAGCAATGTTTTGGGAACGCTGGCGAGGAAAAAACGTACTGGTTTCGGGCCAGCGTTACGCCTATCGTGGTCGGAGCCGACACAAAAGTGGTCGTCGCCCTGGTCGATGTTACTGTCCGGAAACGACAAGAGATCGCTATCACGCAATCAAGGAATTTTTATCTGCGGATTTTTGAAAGCTTCCCGACGATTATCTGGCGAAGCGATTTCGATCAGAACTTCGAATATATCAACCGAAGCTGGTATGAGTTAACCCGGCAGCCGCTTGAGCAGGCAATGGGGCACGGGTGGCTTGAGCGCGTTCATCCTGATGATAAGAAAAGCTGCTTTGGCAATCATGACCCGCAACAGCAGGGCGATTTGCAGGACCGGGAAATTCGGGTATTGCATTGGAGCGGGCAATACAGATGGCTGTATTGTGTCAACAGGCTGTTCTACAATCTGGAAGGCATCGCTGAAGGATATATCGGCATGGGCTTTGATATTACCGACCGAAAAAGGGCCGAAGAAGAATTAAGCAAATATCGGCTGCTGTCGGAGAAGGCCCGGGACATCATCGTGTTTGTCGACAGGGACGGGAAGATTGTCGAAGCCAACGAAGCGGCGGTCAAGGCTTACGGCTATTCCCGGAAACAGCTGCTGCGTCTGTCGATAGCGGACTTGCGCGGCAAAGGGAACGAAGCGCTGATAAGACGGCAAATGAGCGAGGCAAAGATGAGCGACACCGTCTTTGAAACGGTGCATTATCGCAAGGATGGCACATCCTTTCCGGTGGAGGTCAGCTCCCAGGGCGCGGCTATTGGCGGAAAACAAGTAATTGTAAGTATTATCCGGGACATTTCTGAGCGTAAACTCGCCGAACAGGAACTGAAAAGAGCGAAGGAAGAAGCTGAAGCAGCTTATAAAGCGAAAAGCGAATTTCTGGCGAATATGAGTCATGAAATCAGGACCCCGATCAACGGCATAACAGGCATGATCGACCTGACGCTGCTGAGCGCGCTGAACCCGGAACAAAGGGAAAATCTCAGTACCGCCAAATCCTGCGCGAAGTCGCTGGTCCTCTTGATTAACGATATTCTCGATTTTTCCAAGCTGGAGGCCGGAAAACTGGTTATCGAAAATATCAGCTTTGAACTCGGGAGTTTTGTTGATGAATTGATGAAAACCCATATGCCTGGCGCGGCGCGAAAAGGCCTTGCCCTGCTGTCGCAGGTTTCTTCTGATGTACCCAGGCTGGTGAGCGGCGATCCCAATCGGCTGCGCCAGGTACTCAACAACCTTGTTGACAATGGGATCAAATTTAGCGAGAAAGGGAAGGTGACGTTGTCGGTCGCGGTGGCGAACCTGACCGGGCAGGACGTCGATCTGATCTTTTCGGTGACTGACACCGGCATCGGAATCGCCGCCAAAGACATGGGCAAGCTCTTTAAAACCTTTAGCCAGGTTGATGGCTCGGTCACCAGGCATTTTGGCGGCACGGGGCTGGGGCTAGTCATTTCCAAGCGCCTGGTTGAGATGATGGGCGGGAAGATACGGGTAACGAGTGAAAAAGGAAGCGGCAGCACCTTCTCTTTCATGGTGCGGCTTACCATCGCCACAGCAGCGAAAACGCCAGCCCAGCCGGACCTTTCGCGGCTTCGGGCCAGCGTGCCGATGAACATTCTCCTGGTTGAGGACGATTTGATCAGCCGGACGGTTATCACAAGGTTGCTGAAGGCCCTGGGACATCGCGTCGATGAAACCGGTAACGGTATTGAGGCTTTAGTCCGACTGGAACAGAAAGACTACGACATCATTCTTATGGATATCCAAATGCCCAAACTGGACGGGATTGAAACAACGGCGCGAATCAGGGCGGCGGAGGCAAATCAGCACAGGCATGTTCCGATCATCGCCATTACGGCGCATGCACTCTCCGGCGACCGGGAGCGGTGTCTGGCGGTGGGGATGGATGAGTATATCGCCAAACCGGTCCAGATGGATACTCTGTTTCAGAAGCTGGAAGAGTTTTCACCCGCGCGGCGGAATAGGTCTTCGCCTGCCGGGAGCCTGAGGATCGACGAAACCGGCGATATCACGTTCAGGACACCGCAAAAAGACCCTTCCGAGGCGGAAGTCGCCGCCGCGTTCGGCAGCTTGGCCGATTTTCTCCGCCAGATGTCGGCTGCGGCCCAAACCGTCGATATTGAGAGAATTGAAGAAATAGCTCATCATATTAAAGAATTGGCCACTCAAATCGACGCCGAGGACCTTAAAAAGGAAGCCTTTAAGACCGAACTGGCCACAAGGCGCGGCAATCTGCCGGAAGCGGTGGAGCACATCGCCCGAATCCAACGTATATTGGATATTTACCAAAAGAGCAGGATCATATCCTAGAGGAGGGGAACCGATGAGAATACTCATCGCCGAAGATGATTTAACAAGCAGGAGGTTTCTTTTTAAACTTCTTTCCCGGTACGGGGACTGTGACATAACGGTTGACGGACTGGAGGCGTTGGACGCATTCTTGATGGCGGTAAAAGACAAAAAACCCTATGACCTTGTGTGTCTTGATATTATGATGCCCAAGGTTGATGGCGTGAAGGTGCTGCAGACAATCAGGAGGATTGAAAAGGAAAACGGCATCAAACCTGCAAAGCAGGCAAAAGTGATCATGATCACGGCCCTGGGCGAGACGGATTATGTGCAACAGGCGTTTGAGATCGGCTGTGAGGCCTATGCCGCGAAACCTATTGATACCGAAAAACTGATCCAGGTTCTGCAGAAGCTTGGGTTGGCTGAATGATGGACATTGAACTGCTATCTTCGATACGGTTAAACTATCATCTCTGAGTAATATGTAGATCTATATGGATACCTGTCGGCGAAAGCGCCGACAAGACACAAGAAGCGACAGCCTGCCGGGCTGTTGCTTCTTCTCATATCATGGCGGTTATCGGGGATAGACAGCCTGCTTTTCCACATTTCCAGAATGTCTCAGTTGACACTGAAGGGTTATCTTGATATATTATTACTCCGACGCGGAAGTAGCTCAGTGGTAGAGCATCGCCTTGCCAAGGCGAGGGTCGCGAGTTCGAATCTCGTCTTCCGCTCCAGCTACATCGTCGAATGCAAGGCCCGGAATATTGGAAGAAAGATACATTTGACAGGAAGCTGGATCTTCGGTATACTACAGAAACGCCGCAAGACGAACTACATATTTGGTGTCGATAGCTAAGAGGTTCCACCTGTTCTCATTCCGAACACAGAAGTTAAGCTCTTAAACGCTGAAGGTACTTGGCTGGAAACGGCCTGGGAGAATAAGTAGACGCCGATTTGCCGCTGCGATCCA
>JARLHY010000105.1 GCA_031292015.1 Negativicutes bacterium
GACGGAAGCCGGCCTTCCGCGCCTTTTCTTCCAGCTGCCGGTAAAGCGGCAGCATCGTTTTTCCCCTCGCCGCGTAGGGGTAGAGAATGTGGATCTCATCAAGGAATTCGCGGTAAACAATAAAGCAATCATCATCGACAAGGATGTGATTGCTTAAGGCCACCTGGGCTATCTGCCTGGGGGTAAGCCGGGTGGGAGCGCGGCGGCAGTAATCTTCGATCATCTCGGTCAGCTTCATGTCTGTGTTCCGACTATCGTTCCATCCGTGTCGCCGCTTGGAGGACCGGACTTCATTCTCAGCCGCCCCGAACCGTCGACCCATAGATGATAATCGCCCATCGTGAAGTGATTTTCGTTCCAGGCCGCCCCTATATCGGCACGATCCGCCAGCTGATTCACCGTTTTTCCGATCTTAATAAGCCAATCCCAGAGCGGTTTTGACACACTGTCATCCACGTTCGGGCTGGGGGGAAGCTTATTGATCCGGTCAGTCATCACATCGGCCCCCTCATCTGATAATAAACGATATAGCCGGTCAGCCGCCAGGACTCATCCTTGTGCAGCGTCCCGAATTTAAACATCGCGTATCTGGCGGTGATGTCAAAGTCGATCCACGGCGGCGAAGGATTGTCCAGACCCATGTAATAAGGGCCGTACCAGGTCAGATCCGTCGGTGAATCAACCATTCCGTTCGATACTCCCACATACACCGACAGTTTGTAGTTTGGCTCCTCATGGGAAAGCATCAACTGCATCCGGGTCAACCGTTTCATGAGTACCGGATCGCCGAAGTCAAACAGCTTAGTCTGAATGAAGCAGGAAAGATCCTCGCCGTCACAGGAATTACCGTAAAACTTATAAATATACCCCTGCGCATCACTGCAGAGGTTTATCGGGGCATTGGCCAGATTGGCGGACGCGTTCCACTCGAAGTCACTGTCGCCCCACTGCTGCTCCTGGGTATCCCATACCGGATTGTCGACCAGATTATAGTAGCCGAAGCACAGCATCGGCAGGTCGCGCCAGGACCAGGCCTTGATGTCCGGCTCGTAGACGATCGCTTTATCCGGCATGTCGTTTGGGCTTGACGTGGAAACAAAGCTGAAGCCGCCTTCCGGTGTTTCCTCATGGTAAAAGCAAGTGGTGAGGCTGGTTCTGGCCGGGTCCAGGTTGTTGATAAACTGTTTGGCGATATCATCACCGGCGATTTTTACCTCGCGGGTGTCGAAAGAGTAAATGTTGTCCGGCCCGACGAAAATATGCTCGTCGCCGAGATCCATGAGAGCCTTGGGCGCCAAGAGGCCGGTACCCTCGATGGCCGGCCACTTGTCGAAGATCTCGTCGCCTCCGACATAAGTCACCACCTGGACCGACCGTTCCTTATAGGCCACGATATAATTTCCTATCGTCGCCAGGGCCTGGATCCAGTCAACGCCGTCCGTCATGTCGGCCCATCCGGCCTGCAGGTCCTGGGTCGCCTGGTTGGTGTTCTTCCATTTAGTGATATCGCCGACGGCCGACCAGCGAAGCCGCTGGGGATAAGCGACACTGTTCTCTGTCGTGCCGCCCAGGATCAGGAACTGATCGAAATACAGCAAACACTTCGCCACCACCGAAGTCACCGGCGTGCCGTCGTTCCAGGGAACGCAGTCGGCAAGCCCCGGCAAGTCGGCGATATTGCCTGTTCCTGTCCAATATTTCACCGGATCGACGCCGTTGGTAAAGACAAAGTAATTCTGGGCGTTTTCGGTGAAAACAGGCTGGTCGACAACGCCGCTCAGCGTCCCGCCGGTAATGTCGACAGCGGTATTGTCGGTCACGTTGTAGTTATAGATTTTAGTTGTCGTGATAAACAAAAGGTAAGAGTCGCCGTTAAATTTGTAATAGTTGTCGATGGCCATAGGGAAGCCGCTCAGCTGATTGACCCCGACTTCCAGCCAGGTGACGCCGCCGTCGGTCACCGTCTCTCCGGCGTCTGTCGGCCAAGTTGGGGCTGCGCTGCCGGTCGTCCCCGCCGCAGCACACTTGTAGATATGGGTATTCGCTTCGTCAGGAGTCACATACTCGCCAAGCTTGTAGGCCGTGCCGGGTGCGCGCGGAGTAGCCTGGTTGAGGAACTTCACATACCCCCGCACCTTTTCGACATAGCCGGGACCAAAGTGGACATTGTTGCCGTCCGACCAGGCCTGGTCGCTGATAAGGTTGATCGGGTCATTCTGGTTGATCCCGACCGCCGGCGCCATCACCGCCTTGAATTGTTCACCATGTTTTGACATAGTATCACCTGCCCTTGTGTAGGTTTTGATTGCGGACCGGGCCGTTCTTTTCCGGCCAATATAAAAGGGACTGTCTCCGTCTGCGGGACAGTCCCTTTGTGGCTCAACCTTATTTACGCTTCGTCGTCCTGGTTTCTTTTTCTTTTAAACTGGGTGTTGTAAAGTTTGCTATACAGGCCGCCGGCGCTCATCAATTTCAGATGGGGGCCTTGTTCGACAATGCATCCTTTTTCCATGACGATGATCAGATCGGCCTGCTGGACGGTGGATAAGCGATGGGCGATAACGAGGGACGTGCGGTCAACCATGAGCTTATCGAGAGCCTGTTGCACCAGCGCTTCACTTTCCGTATCGAGAGCTGAGGTTGCTTCATCAAGGATGAGTACCCGCGGATCCTTCAGGATCGCCCGGGCGATAGCGATACGCTGGCGCTGACCGCCGGACAGCTGGGTGCCGCGCTCGCCGATCTGGGTATCGTAGCCGTTTGACATTTCGCAGATGAACTTGTGGGCGTTGGCTGCTTGGGCGGCAGTGATGACCTCCTCCTTGGAAGCGTCAAGCTTGCCGTACAA
>JARLHY010000015.1 GCA_031292015.1 Negativicutes bacterium
GAGACTATCTCTTTAATACGGACACCGAAAAAGACAGTAGGAAAACCTACTGTCTTTTGCTTTACTTATCATAGGAGGTGTCACATGAGAAAGTATCGGAAGTGGACAATCGAAGAGAAGAACCGGCACGTAAGGGCTTATCTTGAGGGTAAGCAAATGTCGGAAATGGAACGGGAGCTTGATGTGGACAGAACCGTCTTCCTACGGTGGGTCAGGCAGTACCGAAAAAACGGCACTACGGTGGATGGAAGAGGTAAAACGGGACCTCGACCGGGCAGGTCTCGTAATCTCAATCCTGATTCGATGAATATCGAGGAACTACGAGAATATGTGCGTCTGCTGGAAGATATAAAAAAGGCGATGGCCTTCCTAGGACGTCAAAGGAAAAATATCAAGTCATAGATCGTTTAAGGGACAGATACTCAGTGATACTGCTGTGCGCAGTTCTGCGATGTTCACGAAGCGGATATTATGACTGGATACGCCTAGGAAGGCCGAAACACAAAAAGTTTAATGCTGCTTTATCTTCGCTAGTAGCTCAAATTCATGGCGCATGGCCGATTTACGGTGTTGATCGGATCGGGATGGTGCTGAAAAGAAAATACGGCCTCATTACAAGTAACAAGACCGTACACCGATACATGAAAGTCCTTGGAATTCGCTCAGTGATACGGATTAAAAGAAAATATGGTCCAGTAAAGACCCATTTTACTCCCAACCTCATCCAACGTGACTTTACCACCACAGGACCCAACCAGAAGTGGTCAGTCGATGTCACCTACCTGAATTCCAAGGACGGCGTCGAATACCTTTGTGCCATCAAAGATATGTTCGACAAAACCATTGTAGCACATCACATTTCAAACAAAAACGATAACCAATTGGTTCTTGCGGCTGTAGATGATGCCATAGCACATGTCCCTCTGGGTAGCCGCTTAGATCTTATCATCCACTCTGACCAGGGTTCACAGTTTGTATCGGGAGACTATACCCAGAAACTGAAAAGCGCCAGTGTCCAACGGAGCCTATCCTACAAGGGAACATGCGTAGACAACAGTCCCATAGAGTCATTCTTCAGCGCCTTGAAGTCAGAATGTTTACGTCTAAGACGAGGGCGGAGTCGACAACAGACACGGCAGCTAGTAAAATCTTACTTAGATTTCTATCACAATAAACATTTTCAAAAAGGCTTAAACGAAATGACGCCTGCAGAATACAGGCGTCACCACTACTGTCTTATTTAACTGTCCGTTTTAGGGTTATAGTCTCAGCTCGCGGCTTCAGCTTATTGAGAAACCTATTTTTCAGGCCGTTCAGAAACCTCCAGATGCGCGACGGCCCCGCGAACCCAGCAGCGACGCGTACTGGGAAGTACGCTAGCAATGGGTTCGTGGGGCCAACAAAGCAGATGGGGGTTTATCAACGGCCTGAAGCCGCGAAGCTCGCGGCTTTTTACTTTGCGCAGACAAACCGGGCCGATCTGGCATTAGAGGAATTTCCAGTAATTTGCCGAAATATACGCCAAGCAGATTTCCCCTTCCGGTGGTGCGGGATCGCCGCGAAAGCCCCGGTTACTTTCTGCGTGAAGGAAGATTGAACATGACAAAGACGGCTGAAAGATTGCTGATTTGCCACGTCAGACCCGGGATGGTTCTGGCCGAGCCGGTCATGGCTCCCGGCAAGAAAACCATCCTCCTTACCGAGGACACGGTGCTGACGCAAAGGCTGATCGATTATCTGGCTTCGGCGGGCTGCTCGGCGGTGGATATCGAGATATTGACCAACGAAGACATCGCCGGCAGGGAAGAGCTGCAAAAGCTGCAAAACAGTTACTCGCTGATGATGGATTCCATCCAGAACACCTTTGAGAAGATTCGCGCATCAAGGTCCATTCCGGTGCCGCAGATCAAGAAATTGGTGGGGCAGTCGCTGGAACTGCTTTGTTACCGGGATGTGCTGAAGCTTTTGAATACGCTTTGCAACCATGACGACCGCACCCTCAGGCACAGCCTCAATGTCGCCATCGTATCAGGCGGCCTGGCGCAGTGGCTGGGGATGTCGAAACAGGAGACGACCGAGGCGATCATTGCCGGAATGCTGCATGATGTGGGCAAGGTGCTGATTCCCGACAAAATCATCAATAAGCCGAGCAAACTGCTGCCTTATGAGATGAGCGTGATGCGCTGCCACCCCTTTTACAGTTTTCAACTGGTGGAATCCTCCGACTTTATTTCCGAGAATATAAAAAATGCCATCCTGCAGCATCACGAACGGCTGGACGGTTCCGGATACCCCAATCACCTGGAAGGCGACGACATAACGCCGCTGGCCCAGCTGATCGCCGTAGCCGACATCTATGAGGCGATGACGTCGAATCTCGTGTACCGGCGAGCCTTGTCGCCCCTTGATGCCATCCAGGAATTCCTGCAGGAGATGTTCGGGAAGCTGAATCCCGATGCCTGCCTGACGCTGGCTCTCAGGCTCAAATCGCTCATGATCGGCAACGGGGTTCTGCTTGACAACGGCGAGTGGGCCAAGATCATTCATTTCGAACGGGATTTCAGCTTCAGGCCGCTGGTCCGGCTGAATGACGGCGAGTATATCGATCTGGAAAAGAATTCGGAAGTCCAGATCGTAAAGGTCGACGGATTTTAAGCCGGGGCAGACCGGAAAGCCTATGAAGTTCGCGGCTTTTGAATCGCTCCGGGGAGGATTCGGCAAACTCATTTGGCAAGCTTGAGGTGAGGCCCATGGAAGTCTCAAGGGTAAAAGAAGTGCTGACTTTGCTGGCCGAAGGCGTCGATCCGGTCACAGGTGAAATTTTTCCTCCGGACAGTCCCTATCAGAATCCGGAGATTATCCGGGCTTTGTTTACCGCGCTGTCATACCTTCCCACCGGGCAGGAAAAAGCCGGACCTGAAAACGCCGGGGCGGCGTGGACCGCCGAGCAGGAAGAGGAGCTCAAAACTGCTTTTGCCGACGGGGTCCCGGTTAAAGAAATTGCCGCCCAGTCAGGCCGGTCCCGCGGGGCCATAACTTCCCGGTTGAAAAAACTGGGTTTATTGCCTTACTGAACCGGGGGACGGGAGAGCCGAGACAAAAACGGATCGAGGCATGAAAAATTGGATGTTGGCAACAGGATAAAAACAAGATATGCTCAGCTGATTCTTTTCCTTCTGATTGTCGTGTGGGGTATCAATATTCCGGTGATGAAAATCGGCCTGACGGCTATGTCTCCAACCGTTTACAACGCTTTCAGGCTGGTGATCGCGGCGGTCATATCGTTGGCGGCCCTGCTGCTGACAAAGTCCTATCGGCCGATGCCGGCCAAGGATGTGAGGCTGATCGTCTCCGTCAGCGTCCTGGGATTTTTTCTCAACCAGGTTTTCATTACGTTCGGCATACCTCAGACCACCGCGGGAAACGCTTCGCTGGTGCTCGCCACCCTCCCGGTGGTGGTGGCGCTCATCAACCGGGTGCTGGGCCTGGAACGCATTTCGCGGCAAGTGGCGCTGGCGATCGTCGTGTCGCTGGTCGGCGTTGTCCTCATCGTTCTGGGGTCGAACAAGGAGTTCAGTCTGGCCGGTCCGCACATGGTCGGAGCTTGTCTGGTGCTGCTGAGCCAGGTCGGCTACGGCTATTATACCGTCTTCTTCAAGCGGCTGGTGAGCACCTACTCGATCTATCAGATCATCGCCTCGGTCATGACGATCAACGCTGTGCTGTTCTGTCTGATTTCACTGCCGGATTTGGCCCAGACCCGGGTGGCGGACATTTCGACAGCGGCCTGGTACAGCATCGTTTTTTCGGGGCTGTTCGGCCTGTCGCTGGGGAACTTCGTGTGGGTCTGGGTAGTAGGAACGCTGGGGAGCACGAGGGCTTCGGTGTATACCAACCTTTGCCCGGTGTTTGCTATCGCTTTCGCCTGGTTTTATCTTGATGAGAGCTTCGGTTTGCTCCAGGCCGCCGGAGCGGCGGTGATTTTCTGGGGTGTGTATCTGACTCATAATCAGGCCGACCGGTCGCCGACAAGCGTATCGCTGTAGGCATCGTGTCAGGGCAGGAAAAAGCAGCCGGTGTGCTGTAGCAGGATTTTGACACCGGCACGGCCAATGCAGGGATTAAGAGCTCATTGGGGAGGAATTTGCGTGGCAATTGGAAGTTATGAAGAGTTGAGGGAGATTGTCGCCAGGGAAGTCGGCAGTGTAGCCATCACTGACGTTCACACCCATATTTATCCGGCGGCTTTCGGCGATTTGCTGCTATGGGGGATTGACGAACTGCTGACCTATCACTATCTGGTGGCCGAATATTTCCGTTACAGCCCGATGGATTACGCCGAGTTTTTCAAGTTATCGAAGAGGCAGCAGGCCGATTTGATCTGGCAGACCCTGTTTATCGAACGCTCTCCGATCAGCGAGGCCCAGCGGGGCGTGCTGACGGTTCTGAACACCCTGGGCCTGCCTGTCGGTACCCGGGATCTGGAGAGCTATCGCCGCTATTTTTCGGCGCTGACTGCCGGGGAGTATGTCGACCTGGTCTTCAAAATTGCCGGAGTCAAACAAGTGGTAATGACCAACGACGTGTTTGACGCTGCGGAAAAAGAGATATGGGAACGGCTGGGGAACAGCGATCCGCGGTTTAAGGCCGCACTGCGCCTGGACGGTCTCCTGAACGGATATGAAGACGCCTGCGGCAAGCTTGCCGCATGGGGTTACCAGGTCGGCCGGGAGCTGGATGAGGCGAGCATCAGGGAAGTCAAACGGTTTTTAACCGAGTGGTCGCGCAAGATCGGGGCTGTGTACATGGCTGTTTCGCTGCCGCCGAGTTTCCAAATGAAGGAGGACTCGGCCAGAGCTAAACTGATCGAGGCCTGTGTCCTGCCGATCTGCCGGGAACTGGGCATTCCCTTCGCGATGATGATCGGCGTCAACAAACTTGTCAACAAAGACCTTGGCCTAGCCGGCGACTCGCTGGGGAAAGCCGATATCGGCGTGCTGGAGTATCTGTGCAACAAGTTCCCGCACAACAAGTTCATGGTGACCATGCTGTCGCGGGAGGATCAGCACGAACTGGCGATTACGGCCCGCAAGTTCCGCAATCTGCTTGTTTTTGGCTGCTGGTGGTTTTTGAACAATCCGAGTATCGTCGAGGAGATAACCACCGTCAGGGTCGAAACCCTCGGGCTGTCCTTCGTGCCACAGCACTCCGACGCCCGGGTGCTGGATCACCTGGTCTACAAGTGGGCTCATTCCCGCAAGACCATCGCCAAAGTGCTTACCGCCAAATACGCCGACACGTTGGCGACAGGCTGGACGCTGACCGAGGCGGAGATCAGAAGAGACGTGGAAGCTCTGTTCAGTGACAATTTCCGCGCTTTTGCCGGCTGACGGCCGGCGAACCGGGCATAATTGGCTGGCACTGCAGGTGCCTGGAAGGCCTCATGTACGGCAGTACATGAGGCCTTCTTTTGCTGAACGGATTGTTTTGCCTTTGCCGGGGGGCTCGAAAGCGAATTGTTCTGCAGCCCTGGCGGGTGAAACGGCAGAGCTTTGGGCATTAAGAAAGTTTATTTCACTTTACAAGCTGGCGGGGATGGAATACAATCGGGATAGAGGCAAACTGAATAGAGTGCTGGGGGAGCCTTTTAGGGCTGAGAGGATTAAAGATCCGACCCTTGGAACCTGATGTGGTTAGTACCACCGTAGGGAAGCTGATACTTTTGCCGGGAGCAGACTAACTACGTTTGCTTCTTTTTATTTTGGCTATGGGAGGGAACGGAATGAATTATTCAACACAGATGGATGCGGCCCGAAAAGGAATCATTACTGATCAGATGCGGGTTGTGGCGGCGAAGGAGAAGATGGACGCCGACAGGCTCAGAGAACTGGTGGCTGAGGGGAAGGTCGTCATCCCTGCCAACAAAAATCACCTGAATCTGGAGCCGGAAGGGGTCGGCGCGGGGCTGCGCACCAAAATCAACGTCAATCTCGGTGTTTCCAAGGACTGCTGCGATCTGGAGCTGGAGCTGAAGAAAGCTTTAAAAGCGGTGGAGCTCAAAGCCGAGGCGATCATGGATCTGAGCTGCTACGGCAAAACCCGGGAATTCCGCCGGCTGCTTGTGGAGAAATGTCCGGCGATGCTGGGGACGGTTCCGATGTACGACGCTGTCGGGCTGCTGGATAAGGAACTCAAGGATATCACGGTGGATGAATTTTTCAAGGTTGTCGAAACCCATGCCGAGGACGGTGTGGATTTCATGACCATCCACTGCGGCCTCAATCAGGCCACGGCGGAAAAGGTAAAACGGAACAAGCGGCTGACCAACATTGTTTCCCGGGGCGGATCGCTGCTTTTCGCCTGGATGGAACTGAACGGGTGCGAGAATCCCTTTTATGAGCATTATGACCGGCTGTTGGAGATATGCGCCAGATATGACGTGACCATCAGTCTGGGCGACGCCTGCCGGCCCGGTTCGATCAACGACTCCACCGACGCGGCCCAGATCGAGGAACTGATCGTCCTGGGCGAGCTTACCAAACGGGCCTGGGCGAAAAATGTCCAGGTTATGATTGAAGGCCCCGGGCATATGGCTCTCAACGAGATTGCCGGCAATATGATGCTGCAGAAAAGGCTGTGCCACGGCGCCCCGTTCTATGTTCTGGGACCGCTGGTCACCGATATCGCACCAGGCTACGACCACATCACCAGCGCCATCGGCGGGGCGATCGCCGCCGCCAACGGGGCCGATTTCCTGTGCTATGTCACTCCGGCCGAACACCTGCGGCTGCCTGATCTGGAAGATATGAAGGAAGGCATTATCGCGTCAAGGATCGCGGCGCATGCCGCCGATATCGCCAAGGGAATACCGGGGGCCCGGGACTGGGATAACCAGATGAGCGCCGCCAGGGCCGAGATCGATTTTCCGCGGATGATCGAGCTGGCCATCGATCCGGACAAGGCCAGGCGGTACCGGGAGGAATCCGCGCCGGAGAGCGAGGATACCTGTACGATGTGCGGTAAAATGTGCGCAATGAAAAATATGAAGAAGATCCTGAACGGGGAAGATATTTGTCTGAAGTAGGCAATAAAAAAGGCGTCGGCTCTAGTCCGGCGCCTTTTTCGTTTTCTTCTAATTACGCCGCCTCATGCTACGGAGCAGGTGGCTGCGAAAGTCCGTTTTGAAAGGGGAATTGTCGGACCTGCTTGAAATAGTGGCCAAAATCGGCCTGCAACTGCTGCAGGTCGACGGTTACTTTGTTCAGGTGCAGATGAATGACTTTCGCGGCGAGGGCGACGTTTTTCTCCCGGATCGCCCGGACGAGTTCCTTGTGCTGCTCAACCAGCTGGGGCCAGTCGAAGCCAACAGCCAGATTCAGCATCCGCACCCGGTTGTAGTGGATGTTCATCTGCTGGATTACCGACCAGATGTGGGCTTTTTTGCAGCCCGCGAAAATGGTGCCATGCATTTCTTCATCCAGCTCGAACCAGCGGACATAGCTCTGTTCGGCGATACAAAGTTCCTGAAGGGCGAGGTTGGCCTGCAGTTTGAAGCTCTCTTCCCCGGGAAAGGAGACGCAGGCCAGCTTGATCACTTCTTTTTCGACGCATTCGCGCAGGAACTTGGCTTCGGCGACGTGTTCCGGGTCGATCAGGGAAACGTAGGTCCCTTTCTGGGGCATGATATCCACGACGTTGTCCTGATTCAGTTTAATAAAAGCTTCGCGCACAGGGGTTCTGCTGACATTCAAAAAGTCGGCGATCTCCTGCTCGGACAGGCTTGTTCCGGGCGGGAGGTTCAGGTTGACGATGTTGGTTCGCAGCAATCGGCAGATATATTCACGGGTAGATTCCTGCGGCAGTCGCTCAACAAGTTCGAATTTCACCGTTGCCACCCCATGTCGATTTATTTTATACTAGCATATTACTATATCAGAGTGAAAAAAGCGCGCAGTATTTTGTCGAATGGAGAGAATTAATTTGCCTATTCGACATAAGCCGGCATTGCCTTGGGAGATGCATTTCCCAAGGCAATGCTTTTGCCGGAAGTAAATGGAGGTCGGCTATTGTACAGCCTGGATCTGGCTGATGATCTCCTTGTACTGGGGATACTTGTCGTACATCGGGGCCACCGCCCTGCGGAAGGGCTCCTTGTCCGGCCGGGAAATCACGACTCCTTTGGCGGCCAGTTCCTTCAGGGCCTGATCGGTATATTCGCTCCAGAGTTTCTTCTCAACCTGGCTGGATTCGGCGGCTGCCTGGGCGACGATTTTCTGATCTTCCGGACTGAGTTTGTCCCAGACTTTTTTGCTTATGACGACAACTTCGGGAATCATCATATGCTCGTCAAGGGCGAAATATTTACAGGCCTCGTAGTGTTTCATGGCCCAGAGGCTGGGAGGATTGTTCTCGGCACCGTCAATGAGGCCGGTCTGCAGGGCGCTGTATACTTCGGCGAAGCCCATCGGAGTAGCGGACGCTCCCAGGGCATCGGCAAGATCGACGAAGATATTGCTCTGCAGTACACGGATTTTTTGGCCCTTGGCTTCGGCCGGAGAATTGATGGGTCTATTTTTGGTGTAGAAACTGCGGGCGCCGGCGTCGTAGTAGGTCAGGCCCACCAGGCTGTCTTTCTCCAGGTCTTTGAGCAGATCCTGGCCGACCTTGCCGTCAAGGACCTTCCACATGTGGGCGGAGTCCCGGAAGACGAAAGGCAGAGTATAGGCTGTCAGTTTCGAGTTGAAGCCGGCCAGGGAGCCGGTACTTATCCGGTTGACAGCAAGGGTGCCGGCCTGAACCATTTCGATGGTTTCCTTCTCGCCGCCCAGTTGCCCGCCGGGATAAACGTCCATGGTAATCCGGCCCTGGGTGCGTTCGCCAACCAGTTTGGCCATATGTTTGAGCCCTTCAACGGTGGGGTAACCTTCCGGCTGGTTGTCGGCGGCCTTCAGCGCGATTTTTTCCTTGGGGGCGGAAGTGGATGAGCCGCAGCCTGCCGCCATTAAGGACATCACGAAAACAGTCAGAGTCAACAGGGCGATCCAGTGGGTTTTTTTCATGGGTTAACCTCCTCACCTTTTTTAGGACACGAAGTTCCGTCATCAGCGTTCGAGTACCACCTCCTGCCTGTCGTCGCGGGATTTCAGACCGGCCTTGCAGCAATACTTGCGGGAGGTCATCCTCACCCCGGAATATGTGGAAAAAGTTGACTTTAATTCTATGTTATCACACTAGTATACTAGTGTAAATATGAATGGAGAGCGACAATTCGCTTTTTGGTCGTTGTTTTGGAAGCTGCAGACAATAAAACGGTGCGGGCGGGGAATTCCGCCGCTGTAATTGCAGTCTGTTTGGCGGCTTTACCGTGGCAGAATCTTCAGGGGGCGACAGTCAAGGCGGTGATAACCTGTAAATGCTTCCCTTGGTATGATAAAATTACGACAGACGGCGGAAGCGGAGGGAAAAGGCGTGAAGATACTGGCTCTGAACGGAAGTCACCGCGGCGCGGCGGGCTGCACCCAGTGGCTGCTGGAACGAATCGCCGAGGGAGCCCGGGCAGCAGGGGCCGAGTTTGAAACAGTGGTGCTGGCCGAGCAAAACATCAAACGCTGCAGCGGTTGTGAAACCTGCCACACTCCGGGCCATCTGCTGCGGTGCGTCTATGAGCAGGAAGACGACGTGAAGGCCATTCACGCCAAAATGAAAGCAGCCGATATCCTGATTTACGCCACTCCGGTGTATATCTTCGGTCTGACCGGCCTGATGAAAACGTTTCTGGACCGTTTCAACAGTACGGTGGGCGGAGACGAACTGGGCGTGACCGACAGCGGCCTGTTTTTTCACCGGACCGACAGGGCTTTCCATGGCAAGCCTTTTGTGGTGCTGACCTGCTGCGGCAATGTGGAAGGTGAAACAACGAAAAATGTGATCAGTTATTTCCGGACGGTGGCGAAGTTTCTGGATGCGCCGCTGGTCGGCGTCCTGGCCCGCAAATCGGTGGGGCTGCTCCGGAGCGAAGCAGCCCCGGCGGGAAAACGGCAAGAAGCGGCGGTCGCCGCGGTGACCGTCGCCTATGTTCAGGCCGGCAGAGAGCTTGCCTCTCAGGGCAGAATCACCGCGAAAACCGCGAGAGAGGCCAATCAGCAGCTGCTGGGCATACCGCTGCTTGGCCTGATCTTGAAGTTTCCCTTTCTAAAAAGGCTGGCCCTCAGGCGAAAAAGCCAATAGGCCTGCACTGCCAAAGCCGAAAGAAAAAAGGTTGCCTTGCCGGAACAGGAGAACGCGTTGGACAAAAAAACGCGTTCTCCTGTTTATTTGTCTGCCTGACGGGAGCAGGCCGGTTTGCCGGTTGCTGAAGACAGCGGCCGGAAAAGAAGAGTGTCAGATAAGCGACAGTCAACATAAAGTGTAGTGAGTGTTTCATGAAAGGGGGATTTGACTTATGTATGCCTTGTACCAAAAGGTGGTGCCGGCGAAGCTGGCTAAGGTGGCAGGCACAGGCTGGCTGCCACCGCTGCCGGACCTTCGCGACTACAGCGAGGGTCATCCGGATATCCGGGAATTGACGAAAAGACTGCCGGTCGAGCCGGGGGTTTCATCATCGCTGCCGGATAAAGCAGATCTGCGGCAGTGGTGCTCGGAAATCGTCGACCAGGGTTCCCTTGGCTCCTGCACCGCCAACGCCGCAGCGGGGATTGTGGAATATTTTGAACAAAAAACCTACGGCAAATACAACCCTGTCTCGCGGTTGTTCATTTATAAAATTACCCGGAACCTGCTGGGGGTGACGGGGGATACCGGAGCTTGGCTGCGCAACACGATGGGGGCCTTGGCCCGCTGCGGCTCGCCGGAGGAGAAATATTGGCCGTACACCGATCAAACGCCGGCGTTTGACCAGGAGCCGTCCTCCTTCGTGTATTCCATCGCCAACGATTTCGCGGCCCTCAAATATTTCCGTCATGACGCGGCCAGCCTGAACCTACAGCCTGCGGCCGTACTGGACAGTGTGAAGAAGTATATCGCGACAGGGATTCCGGCGATGTTCGGTTTTTGGGGCTTTGCTTCGTTCGAAGCCACGGATGTGCCTGGCGGGATTCCCTATCCCTGCCCGGGGGAGGCGGCTCAGTGGGGGCATGCGGTTGCAGCGGTGGGCTATGACGACAGCAAAAAGATAACCAACACCAGCTGCAAGAAGACCACCATCGGAGCGCTGCTGATCCGGAATTCCTGGGGAAAAATCTGGGGCGATTCCGGCTATGGCTGGCTGCCGTATGACTATGTCCTGAACAAATTGGCGATGGACTTTTGGTCGCTGCTCAGTATGCAGTGGCTGGACATCCAGCAGTTCGACACCTGAGGAGTGAGCGCGCCAGGCAAAGGTATTCATAAAAGGCGGTGATGATATGGATGGCGCTGTCGGCCCGGCAGCGGCCCGGCAAGGCATGACGGTGCCGCCGAAGACCTTCAGCCCGGAGTTCCTTGGCGGTATTTTGGGAGTGCTGGTTGTGCTGATGGTAGTGGCGGCGGTCATTTTGGGCAGAGGGTATAATCTGCTGGCGGTCAACCTTTTAATGGTAACGTTTTTGTTTATCCTGGGCTGGCATCAGAACAACAGGCTGCTGGGAATTCTGATCAACGAGCGCAATGTCATGAGTTTATCCCGGTTTCAGGCGGTGGTCTGGACGACGATTATTCTGTCGGCCTACATGGTCATCGCTTTCGAGCGGATCCGCGCCGGTACCGTGGCCGATCCGCTGGGGATTACCATTGACTGGCGTATCTGGGCGCTGATGGGCATAAGCATGACTTCCCTCATCGGCACACCCCTGATACAAAGCAACAAGAAAGAGAAAGAACCTGAAGCGGAGAGCTTGAGCAAGCTGGTCGGCGGCGGCGGGCTGGCCGAGGGATTGCTCTATGTCAATTCCACTCCGGCTCAAGCCACTTTTATCGATATGCTCGAGGGCGATGAAGTCCGCAATACCGACTTCGTCGATCTGGCCAAAGTGCAGATGTTCTTTTTTACGATCATCGCGGCGATAACTTACGAAGGACTGCTGTTAAACCTGATCAGGACGGTTCCGCCGGAGACGCTGGACGCCTTTCCGGCCTTGTCCGAGGGGTTTCTGGCGATACTGGGGATCAGCCACTGCGGTTATCTGACAAGTAAAAGCATCACCAGCACGCCGACAGTCAAATAAGGACGGTCAATAGCAGTAGATACGGGAGGGGTTTTCTTCCGCCGGAACAAAAACCGGCGGCGGAAAACCCCTCCCGCTTGGATTTTCCGGCATCGCATCAGCGGCGCCGGGCTGACGGCCCGGGCCGGTCAGAGTAAGGGCGGAATATTTTGTAAGATTACAAGGTTTTTTGCCATAGTTGTCGAATTTAAAAATAATGTAAAGGAAAATATCCAAATTTACCGGAGGTGGCATACATGTCGATTAAAGATTTGATTGAAAAAGGACAAAAAGTCCGCCGCAAGAAAGCCAGGGAAAAGGCCTTGAAGACGATGGCGGTGGGAGCGGCCATCGGGGTTACGGTGGGAGCCGCCGCCGGCGTTCTGCTGGCGCCCAAGTCCGGCAAGGAGACCCGCGAGGATATCGCCAAAGCCGCCAGGGAACTTCCCGAAAAGGCCAAGGAAATCGCCGCCAAAACCAAGGTGAAGGTAGCCGAGGTCAAGGAAAAGGTGGTTGAGGCCAAAGAAAAGCTGAAGGTGGCCAGACCGAAGAAAACCGTCGAAAAAACTGCAGAAAAGGCCGCGGAAACTCAGGAAGGCGAGAGCTGATATTTCCCAGGCAATAATCGCGAGCGGTCGGACCAAGTGTCGGCCGCTCGCCGACAAATACGCTGAGAGAAGGGGATGCGGTGTATATTTCGCTGTACGACCTGGGACTTGTTATCCTATTTTTTATTGCGGTGACGGTCAGTGCTTATCTGATCGCCGTTCTGCGCCGGGCATTTTGCGTACTGGGGCATGTCCAGGGCATTCTTGCCGACCATGATCAGGATATTTCCGAAACCCTCTCCCTGTTGCCTGAGGCGCTGGCGAATGTCAACGAGCTGACGGCCAGCCTGAAAGAGACGGCCGAGCAGACCAGCGGCGCCATCGCGGTTCTGCAGGACAATGTGGTGGAGGACCTGCGGGAAGGACTGGAAACATTCACGGTTTACGCCAAGGTCATTGCTGATGTATTTCGGGCGATCTTCACCAAATCGGGGTGAGACGCGGGCGGCTGCAACCGGAATGACTGACAAGAAATCTTATCAGGCCCCGGCCTGATAAGATTTCTTTTTTTGTGATGCCGCCACGCTTGACCGAAAAAGATTATTTGGCAATAATAAACTTTTAAACAGGATTTTGCAAAATAGTGAAGAAAAAACAATTATTATGTCAATGATTTGGCTGTGATCACTGCCAGGGGCCGGCTGTCCCAACCGTGGTAATAAAGATTAGGACAAGAAACCAAGGCTTTGCTGAAGAATCGATATGAACAGGAATGGGGTATGGCTGTTGAAGGGAACAATTGTTGAAACCTGGATCAAGACTGCTGAGAAGCTTTGGGGGAAGGAACTGGTGGGAAAGGCGGCTCTGGAAGCGGGATGGGCTGCCGACAAAATGTTTTTGCCGACCGAAGATGTTCCTGACCAAAACCCGATGCGGTTTGCGGCCTATCTGGCCAGCCGGCTGAACAAGCCGGAAGAGGAGATCTGGTTTTCTATCGGCAAAGATAATGTCCTCACCTTTTCCAGTGCCTATCCGGCGTTCTTCCGGCAGGAGAACCTGTATTCCTTTCTGCGCTCAATGTACGATGTCCATATTGTTGTTGTCAAACGCTTCGCCGGCGCCACTCCCCCGGAGCTGAGGATTGAACCGGTGAGCGAGTATGAAGCTGTGCTGAGCTACAGGTCGAAGCGGGGAATGTTCGGCTACCTGCGCGGCCTGCTGGCGGGAGCGGCGGAATATTTTAAGGAGACCATCCAGACGGAAACCGTGGAATCGACTGCGGACAGCATGAAAATCAAAATCAGGTTCGCAGCGCCCATCACTCATACCAAGCACTACCGGATCAATCAATTGCTGGCTTTTGGTCTCATGAAGCGGCTGTCGGCGAAAATCGGAATCGGGGTGGCGGTGGCGGTGGCGCTGGTCAGCCTGCTGTGCTCCGCGGCAGGCATGGCGATGCCGGTGTGGACGGCCCTGCCGGCCGGCTTGGCCGGATGGCTGGCGGCCAGCCTTCTTCTGCGTCCGCTGGACAGTGTCCGTGAGGAACTGGCCGGCATTCAGGAACACCGCTATTTCACGGAAAACGAGATTGTTACCGCCGATGAGCTGGAAGACCTCATGCGGGCGCTGGCGGCGTACAAGCGACGGGTCAAGAGCGAGTTCACCGGGTTTAAGGGCATTACCGACGATTTGGACGGCTACGCCGACAACTTCAACAGCTTGGCTGACCGCATGCGGGCAACTTCGGACGAAATTTCCGGCGTCGTCCTGGATGTGGCCACCGCCGCTTCGAGCCAGGCCCAGGAAACCGAAGGGGCTGTCAACATTCTGAGAGGGAACCTCCAGACGCTGGAAACGGTGGTTGACGAACAAAACCGCAACAAGCAGCAGCTGGAAGGCGCGGTAGCCGAGATTAACAGCGGTTTTGACGAGGTTCAGATATCCAGCGGCAAACTGAGCGAAAGCATGAAGAAATTTGCCGATGTAAAGGTTTCGGCCGAAAATCTGAAGGCCCAGGCCAATCAGATCAACGAGATCACCGGAATGGTGGCGGCCATCGCCGACCAGACCAATCTGCTGGCTCTCAACGCGGCGATCGAAGCCGCCCGGGCCGGCGAAGCAGGGCGGGGCTTCAGCGTTGTTGCCGATGAAGTGCGAAAACTGGCCGAGCAGTCCCACGAACATTCCGGCAGCATCGCCCGGGATCTGCGGGTGCTGATGGAAATCATCAACGGCGTGGTGGCGATGATTGAAGACGAATACGGCATCCTGGCGGCGGAGAGCAAGCAGCTTGACGAGGTTGTTTCCGCCAACCACAACAGTGTCGGCAATATTCGCAAGGTCGCCGACAATATTGTGGATATGACTGTGAAACTGGAAGGTGAGATGAGCGGACTGAACCAGGTGTACGGCAAAATGGAAACCCTGGCCGCCATTTCCGAGGAAAACTCGGCTGCCGGCGAAGAAGTCAGCGCCGCGGTTCACATCTACAACCAAAAGATTCACGACATGACGGACAAAATCGGCGAGTTCAAGAAAGTCATCAGCCATTTTAACGAGGATATCAACCAGTACCGGACCTAAACGGTTCCGGAAATTGATCAATATGTGAGATAACAAAAATAATTGACTGAGTCAAATTAATAGTTGACTCAGTCAATTATTTTTGTTATTTTTAGGGTAGAGCAATCTTTTTGAACAGAGGGGATAGGCATGAGCGGAACCATCGACGAACGGGCCATCCAGATCAGGCAGTTCAACCGGTTTTATACCAACATCATCGGGCTGGTCAATCAGACGGTCCTGGAGAGCCCGTATTCGCTGGCCGAAGTCAGGGTGCTCCTGGAGATCGATAAAGCCGGGCAGTGTAGGGCCAGTGACCTGACCGGGCTGCTGCAGATCGATCCCGGCTATCTCAGCCGGATGCTGGCCCGGCTCAAGCGGGAACAGATCATCACGACAGCAAGGTCGCTGCAGGATGGCCGGGCCCAGCTGCTGTCCCTGACCGACAAAGGCAGGAGACTTTTCCGGGGGTTGTCCGACTCCTCCACCCGCCAGATTATCGCGATGCTGGAGGCGATACCTGGCCGGGAGCAGGAGAAACTGGTGAGCTATATGCAGGCGATACAGGATATTTTGTCGCACCGGGACGACAACTCGATCACCATCCGCCCGTGGCGGCCGGGGGACCTGGGGTACATAGCCCACCGGCACGGCGTATTGTACGAGCAGGAATACGGCCTGGACCAATCTTTTGAGCGTTATGTGCTGGCCGGCATGGTCAAGTTTCTCGAAAACGGGGCCCGGGGCAATGTCTGGGTAGCCGAGTTCGGCGGCCAGATTGTCGGATCGATCGCCATCGTGGATGCCGACACCGAAACAGCCCAGCTGCGCTGGTTTTTGATCGAGCCGGAATTCCGCGGGGCCGGTCTTGGCCGGAGGCTGATGGATACCGCCATGGATTATTGCCGACAGAGGGCCTTCCGGCGGGTGTTTCTGTGGACCTTCCAGGGCCTTGATGCCGCTTGCCATCTGTACGGCAGGGCGGGGTTCGCGGTGACGGAACAGGCGGAGAACAACACCTGGGCCCAGCGGCTGATTGAGGAGAGATGGGATTTCACCCCTGGTGACTAGGAGCGCCGTATGACGGGAGGGAAGGCTGTGCTGGCGTATCGTTCGCCGGAGGAATTTTGGGAAGGCTGCCGGGACTGTCTGCCGCTGATGGCCGGGGGGATTCCCTTCGGGCTTACCTGCGGCATGATGAGCGTGGCCGCGGGGTTTCACCTGCCTGAGGTTGTTTTGATGTCGCTGGTGGTGTTTTCCGGGACGTCCCAGTTCGTGATGATCATGATGCTGCAGTCGGGGAACGCGGTGCTTGGCATGGTGATGTTCAACGTGCTGCTGGTCAATCTTCACAACCTGCTGCTGATGGCCTCCCTGGCGCCCCATCTGCTGAGACTGCCGGCGCCGCTTCGCCATCTCCTGTGTTTTGGCATCTCTGACGGCACATACGCCATCACGATGAACCGGATACAGCAGCGCGGCTACAGCGCCGATTATCAGCTGGGCAACAGCGCCGTTCAGTTCTTTTTCTGGCTGGCGGCCAATGTTGCCGGGGCGCTTGTCGGCGAGCATATTTCCAACCCGCTTTCCTGGGGGCTGGATTTCAGTATAACGGCAGTGTTTATCGCTATCCTTATTCCGAAGCTTCTGGACCGGACGACCATGGCGGTGAGCGTCGTGGCGGCGGTGACGGCGGTGGCCGGGTCCGTTTGCCTGGGCGGGAAGTGGTATATCCTCCTGGCCTGCGTCGCCGGAACCCTCACCGGGATTCTGCTGGAAGGGAGGGGCCGGGATGCAGGCTGAACTGGCGGTTCTGATCATCGGCACCGCAGCGGCGGCGGTGTTTACCCGGTTCGTTACCCTGGCGATTTTCAGCGTAGCCGGAATGCCGGCCTGGCTTCAGCGGTGGCTGAAATACGTCCCGGTGGCGGTATTCTCGGCGCTGATCGCCCCGGCCCTCCTGGTGCCGCGGGGGCAGCCCGATCTGGCTCTGGGCAATCCGTATCTGTGGGCGGGGCTTGTCGCCATCGTTCTGGCGCAGAGGTACCGTAATTTTGTTGTCACGGTGGGGGTAGGGACGGCGGTGATGGTGATCTGGCGATGGCTTGGCTGTTGAAAAAGGCCAATCTGCGTCGTTGGTGCATCTTCGCTTCGCTCGAAGAAAGCGACCACATCAGCGCTGAAACGCCGTGTGTCTGCTTTTCCGGGAGCGCGCTTGTCGTACGCCATCATGTACTGTCGCCCCGAGCGTATCGCCGTCCATGGCGCGCTCGGGACTAGGCCATCCAAGGCCGTCGGCGCGCGCTTCCTCGCAGCGACCCGCACATATCGCGTAAGACTATCGCCAGAGAACACAGTGCGCTGATACGACCGGCGTAGTCAGAACGTGCATCTCGGCCTTTTTGAACAGCCTAGATATTCATAAAATCTGTGAAGATAGTTTTTATATAAGTTGAACAACCAACCGCGGCATGTTGCCGCGGTTTTTTCGTTTGTTTTCCGCCGGTCGGCCGGGTCCAACGAAAGTCCTAGAGAGAAAGTGAAACTGTTGCTCCGGTCCCAGATAAAGATGAGACTGCGGACTTATGTTCTTTGCAGACAGGCTTTTGTATAATGGAAGGGAAGCCCATAGAAGTTGTTAATGGAATAATAATCCTTATAAACCATTATTATCCGAAGCTGGCATTCTCCCCAGTCTTTACAACAAGGAGCCGGACAATGACAACCGCGCCCCGAGCCGCCATAATCAAAAAAATCTGCCGTGTCCTCCTGCCGCTGTGGCTTGCCGCCAGTATCAGTATGGCCATAGCTTCAGCCGCTCAGCCGGCGGTTTCCGATAACGAGCAGAACCTCCGTGCCCGCCAGAGGGACGAGGAGCGCCAGCAGCGGGAACACCAGAAGGACGTTTTTCTGCAAAACGGCGAAAAGCAGGCCGAGGATGTCGCCCTGCCTGATGAAACCCCGGCGTTTCTCATCAATACTTTGGCGCTGGAAGGCGACGGGGTGGACAGGTTCACCTGGGCCCGTCAACTGCTTCAGCGGTATCAGGGGCGGAAGATCGGCATACTTGGCATCAATATTATCGTCAAGCGCCTGACCGGCGAATTAATCGACCGGGGCTATATCACCACCCGGATCGGAGTGCCGGAACAGGATCTGGCCAGCGGCAAGCTGACCCTGATCCTGGTGCCGGGCCGGATCGGCGAAATCCGCTTTGATGGCGGAGCCGCCGCAGGCAACTGGCAAACCGCGTTTCCCACCCGGCCGGGGGATATCCTGAATCTGCGCCGCCTGGAACAGGGGCTGGAACAGCTCAAACGGGTTCCGTCCCAGGACGCCGCGATGGAGATTCTGCCAGGCAAAAATCCCGGCGAGAGCGATGTTGTGATCACCCTGAAGAAGATCAAGCCGTGGCGAATGACGTTTTCGGCGGACGATTCGGGGAGCAAAGCCACCGGCAAGCTCCAGCTTTCGGCAGGGGCGGCGGTGGACAACCTGCTGGGTCTCAATGACCTGTTCAATCTATCTTTCAACGGTGACGGCGAGCGCAGGGGAAACTTGCTCGGCACCCGCGGCGACAGCATCTACTACTCGGTGCCCCACGGCAACACGACCTTTACTTTCTCCAGCTACAGTTACCGCTCTCATCAGCCGATATTGGGCGTTAACTATGACAGTGAGATCTACAATATCCAGTTCGGTGTCAGCCAGCTGCTGCGGCGGGACCAGACCAGCAAAACCAGCCTGGATTTCGCCATCATCAAAGGCAGCAACCGAAGCTTTTTCGGCGGCTACGAGCTCGACATCCTTCGCCAGTTCACCACAGACGCCCAGCTTGGCCTCAGCCACCGGCAGTATTTTGGCCAGGCAACGCTGGATGCTTCCCTGGCCTATAAGAAAGGGGTTCCCTGGTTCGGGGCCCAGGCCGATCCGAGGCTTGAAGATCCAGGGATGCCCACCACCCGCTACGGTATCTGGCTGCTTGACACCAGCCTGACCAAACCTTTCCGGGTCGGCAGCGTCAAGGGGCGCTACAGCGCCGTATTTCACGGACAGTACACCAAGGATACGCTTTTCGGCAGCGAGTTTATCAGCATCGGCAACCGTTACACCGTGCGCGGCTTTGACGGCGAGCAGACGCTGTCGGCCGAGCGGGGCTGGTACCTGCGCAACGAGCTGGCGGTACCGCTGGGAGCCTCCGGCCTGGAAACCTATCTGGGCCTGGACTACGGCGAAGTTTACGGACCCACTCCCCAGACGGTGCCTGGCCGGATTCTGGCCGGAACGGCGGTAGGGCTACGGGGCGGGGCCAAGGGGCTGAACTACGAGGTGTTCGTCGGCCGGCCGCTGCGCAGGCCGAGCGGCTTCCAGACAGCGTCGCCAACCTTCGGTTTCCAGACCGTCTATCAATTCTAGAAAATTCCGGGAATCTTCCCGCTGGATCACAGGACCAAACGGCTCAACATCAAAGGGGCAGCCGCCCCTATCGCGGAGGTGACGACAGCCAGGCTAGCGCAAAGACTCAGGTGACCATTTCCGCCTGCTCCGGACGGGCAGGGCAGCCATTATACAAAGCAAGTTCGCAAGGAGGGGAAAGGATGTTTACAAGCAATCGGTTGACAAATAGTAAATTCAAGGCTATCGCCAAGTTCACTGTGTGGGTGTTCGTTTTCGGAATGATGGCCCAGCCGCTGATGGTTTCAGCCGCCACGGCCGACGTCTACAACATCGCTGCGCCAAATGCGGCGGGAGTGTCAGTCAACTCTGTCCAGCAAGTCGTTGTCGGTTCGAATGGATTGATTTACAACAATTCGGCGACCGCGGTCCAGACCCAACTGAACGGGTTGATCAGCGGCAACAGCAACCTGGCCGCCAGCGGTTCGGCCAGCACCATCCTGGTGCAGGCGACAGGAAGTGTTGCCAGCCAGATCAACGGCGTTATTGAAGTGGGAGGCCAGCGGGCCGACCTTGTCATCGCCAGCCCCAGCGGGATCAGCGTCGGATCCGGCGCCGGTTTCATCAACACCGGCCGGGCGACGCTGACTACCGGCACGCCGGTCTTCGGCGGCAGCGGCAGTCTGGCTTCCTTCCGGGTAACCGGCGGCCAGATCACAGTCGACGGAAGTCTTGACGCCACCGGCATCGACCGGGTCGACCTGATCAGCCGGGCGGTAGCGGTGAATGGCGCTGTCAACGCCAACGAGCTGAATGTCGTAGCCGGGGGCAACACGGTGGATTATGCCACCCTGAGCGCCCAGCGGATCCGGGGCCTGAGCCCGCTGTCCCAGGCGGCGATCGACGTCGCGGCCCTGGGCGGGATGTACGCCGGCAAAATCAAGCTGGTGAGCACCGAACGGGGTGTGGGGGTCAACAGCCTGGGAACCATATCGGCTCTCAACGGTAACGTGACCCTGGATAGCCGGGGCAACGTCAAGCTTGCCGGCACCACCACGGCATCCGGCGCCATCACGGCATCCGGCGCGGCGCTGGATCTGTCCGGCGGCAATATGACCGCCGGGGCGGCTATCAGCCTGACGGCCACCAATGGCAACATCAATAACAGCGGCGGCTCGATCACCACTAACGACGCCCTCCGTGTGACGACCCCGGGAGCTTTCATCAATACCCAGTACGGCTCAATAGTGGCTGTCGGCAACGGTGATATCACCGCCGGTTCGGTTCAGAACAGCCAGGGTTTTATCACCGTCGGGGGTGACATGACGGTCACGCTCAGCGGCACCGGCAGCTACGCGAGTGCCGGCAGCAGTTCCTCGTCAGGGTTCAGCCCGATGTGCAGCGGCGGCGGTTCCAGCAACCCGCCCAGCCAGACCGGTACCAATCAGTATGTTTTTGACAACAGCAACGGTTCGATCAGCGCCGGCGGCAACCTGACCATCCAGGCCGGGACCTCCTCCAGCAGCAACAGCTACCAGTCTTACGGGTACACCGGCTACTGCAGCGGATCGAAAGGCTATTCGAACAGCGGTAACAGCAACATCCAGTATTTCATCAACAACAGCGGCGGCTACATCGCGGCCGGCAACGACCTTACCATGAAGGTACAGCTTACCGGCAGCAAAACCGGCAACTCCGAATGGGACCGGTGTGCCAGCCAGGCTGCCAGTACCGGCAGCAGCCAGTACATCATCGACAATTCCAACTACGGCTTCATCAGCGCCGGCAACAACCTGACTGTCACCATCCTCGGGACCGGCAGCAGCAATGGCAGTTACGGCAGCTACGGCCAGTGCGGCAGCAGCTCCAGCCAGACCCAGAGCGGCAGTGTCAACACGATTTACGCCCTGAACAATAACAGCGGCATGATCAGCGCCGGCAACAACCTGGTCATCACCGCCCAGGACGCCAGCGCCAGCCAGTCTACCGGCAGCAGCAGCGGCATCTCCGCCAACTGCACGTCGCAGAATTCGTCCCAGACGTCCAACTCCAGCAATAACCAGTACTTCATCGACAACACCAATGGCTGGATCAGCGCCGGCAATGATGCCTCCCTCACAGTGCAGGGGGTTGTAAGCACCACTACGGTCGTCACCTATGTGAAGAGCCAGCCCACCAAGTGCGGCAGCTCCAAGACCACCAAGGTGACCACGACCACCACCAGTTCCGATACCACCATTGATAACACCAACGGCTCGATCAGCGCCGGCAACAACCTGACCATCAAAACCCAGGGTATTGTCGACAACACCGGCGGCGAGCTGACATCCGACAATGCCACCAAAATAACCGCCTATACGGTGCAAGATCAGCAGGGAACGATCAGCGGCGACACCTCGGTTCAAATCATCACCCAGAAACCGGTAACTTATTGATACCCTGCCGGCCAGGTACAGTTCGGCGGCAGCCCGGTAGCACCAATGTGTAAAAGTTATGTTATAACTAAGAGGACTTCCGGCAACGGAAGTCCTCCGGCCGTTGATAAACCCCCATCTGCTTTGCACCCGTAAAGGGTAGGCCGCATTTCTAAGCGCTAACGCACAAGAACTGCGCACTTGGCCCCGCAAACCCATTGCTAGCGTACTTCCTGGTACGCGCGATGCTGTTAAATCAGCAGGTGCAAACCTTCATGTGTACATGTGTCTCGGAGGCAACGGTGCTGCGGTTTGCGGATCCGTCGTGCAGCTGGGGGTTTCTGAACGGCCTGAGAGCCTGCCCTAAACAAAAAGAGGACTTACTCTCTCAGTCTGGCCCGGCGATATGACCTCAAGGGCGACGAGAAAACCAAGAGTCATACTTCTTTAATATTTCCTTTTGAAAGAAAATTCTGTAAGAAGGATAAATTTCGCCATTGTCGAATGAGATTGGCAATATGCCCAACTTGTACAACGGAGATGATGAAATGCGTCGAAGAGAGTTTATCAAAGCAGCTGCCCTCACTGGGCTGTCACTGCCTGTTCTAGGCTGTATGGGCAAAGCACCGGCGCCGAACGCGGCTGCCCCCCAAGCGGCGTCTCCCGGCATCGCCCCGGCGGCGTTGCCTTATGACCTGACCGTGGCTCAGGGAACTGACCCGGTCGACTTGCTGGACCGCGGCTTCAAGGCTATCGGCGGGATTGGACGTTTTGTCAAACAAGGCGGTCTTGTTGTGATCAAGCCTAATTTCAGCGTACCCAGGACCCCGGAGGAAGCGGCGACCACCAATACGGTGATGGTTGCGACGCTGGTGAAGATGTGCCTGGGGGCGGGGGCCAAGGAAGTGCGGGTAGTCGACCAGCCGCTCAACAGCTCGACCCCGGTGCTGTGCCTGGAGAGGACCGGCATCAAGACGGCGGTAGAGGCGGTCGGAGGCAAGGTTTTCACCTATAACGGTAACCGCGATTTTTTCCGTCCTGTCACCACTTCCGGCAAAATACTGAAAAACCTGGAATTCTCCAAGGATGCCCTGGACGCCGATCTGTTTATCAATTTCCCGATTCTGAAGCATCACCGCGGCACCAAACTGACCCTCGGGATGAAGAACTTCATGGGTCTGATCTGGGACCGGCGTTTTTTCCATACTGCGGATCTGCATCAGTGCATCGCCGATCTGGCGGCGGTCAAGAAACCGCATCTCACCATCATGGACGCCATCCGCGGCATCACCGACAACGGACCGGTAGGGCCGGGACCGATCAAGGAATATGGCCAGGTAATTTTCGGCACCGACCAGGTGGCTGTGGACGCCTACTCCGCAGCGCTGTTCGGGATGAAACCGGCGGAGGTCGATTATATCCGCATGGCTGCTGAGGCAGGGCTCGGCCAGATCGATTGGGAAAAACTGAGGATACAAAAAGTATAAAATGATCAAACTACCTACTTTTCGCGGTTGGCGAACCCTGGTTCCCGCCGCCTTTCTGGCGGCGACAGTGGCTCTTGTCGCCCGTTACACCTACCCGCTCCCCCCTGATACCGGTATTCTGCTATGGTATTCACGGCTCGATCCGCTGCTGCTGCTCAGCTATCTGCGCTGGGAGGGAACTTTCCCGGCCTGGGGCTGGCTGCCGGTAGGCACGGTGATTTTCACCATGATCGCCGGGCGCGTGTTTTGCGGCTGGCTCTGTCCGGTGGGAGGACTGCTGGCGCTGCTGCAAAGCGTCAGGAACACGATCCGCCGGCGCCTGGGCCGGGGCCCGGGCAGCCTGCCCGCCTGGACGACGGCGCTGCATGGTTACCGCTACTCCTGGCTGGCGCTGCTGCTGGCGCTGATGCTGCTGGGCAGCGGCTGGGTGATGACCTTAAGCCCGTTTCATCTGATCACCGAAGAACTGTCCCGGATCTGGCGTCAGCAAATTCCCTGGCTGCTGCTGGGTGTCGTGATCCTGGGAGTGGTCGTATTCCCCCGCTTCTGGTGTGTTTTCGTCTGTCCGACCGGCCTGGTGCTGTCGCTGTTGTCGCGGTGGCGGCGCCTGAAGGTCGGCGCGCCTGACGCCTGCCTGCACTGCGGGCTGTGCGAAAAGGTCTGTCCGACCGGTACCGCCAGGCCTGAGTCCGCCTCAGCCGGACCGGACTGCCTGCTGTGCGGCCGCTGCTCACAGGTGTGTCCGGCCGGGCGGTTCGAACTGGCGCAGCAGCCGGCGGCGGCCCGGACGGCATCCGAACCGGGCAATCGTTTTACCCGCCGGGAAATCATCCGGTCGGGAGTCGCGTTGACGGTGGCGATTGCCGCCGCGCCAAGCCTGGTCCGCCCAGCGGGGGCCAATCCCCTGCGACCGCCGGGAGCTTTGGCTGAAGACGAATTTCTGGCCCGCTGCAGCCGCTGCGGAAGATGCATCAAAGTATGCCCGGCGGAATGTCTCCAGGCGATGCCGATCAGCAGCGGCCCGGCCTTGTTTCTCACCCCGACGATTATCCCGCGGCAGGCCCGCTGTGAATTGACTCAGCTCTGCCAGCAGGTTTGTCCCACCGGAGCCATCGCCCAGGTACCGGTGGAGAAAACCCTTATCGGGCTGGCCCAGATCGACCGTTCCCGTTGCATCGGCTGGGCTCAGGGGCGGCTCTGCCTGCTTTGCCAGGAACAATGTCCGCTGCAGGCCATCGACTCTGATGAACAGAACCGACCGAGTGTGGTGACCGAGCGCTGCGCCGGCTGCGGGGCCTGCGAAAATGGTTGCCCGCTGGAGGAAGCGGCGATTACGGTGAAGCCGCAGTCAAGCCGCCGCAGGAACTAGGTTGGAAAAGTCTGAGATGTAACGAACGATTAAAGGCGCGTGTAACGCGCCTTTTTTGTCTTTAGTCATCCGGCCGGCAATTTTGCTAAGGTTCGGAAGGGATAGGGGGCTCCTGCACCGAATAGAGGTTGTTATTGGACCGCCAAGCAAAATTGCGATTTTAAAGGAGGCCCTGTTGTGCGGAAAATTACCAAGATCGAAATCATCACCCGTCCGGAGAAACTGGAAGAGTTGAAGGAAGCCTTCAACACCATTGGGGTTCAGGGAATCACGGTGACCCAGGTGTACGGCTACGGCCTGCAGAAGGGACACACCGAGTTTTATCGAGGCCAGAAGGTAAACATTAACCTGGTGCCCAAGATCAAAGTGGAAACCGTGGTCTGCGAAGTACCGGTGGAGAGCGTGCTGGAGGTGGCGCAGCGGGTGTGCCGAACCGGGAAGGTTGGGGACGGAAAAATCTTTGTTTATTCGCTGGATAACGCCGTCAGGATCCGAACCGGCGAGGAAGGCGAACTGGCAATCATGGATCCTAAAGAATAATCCGAGAACGCTATGCAACCCCCATCTGCATTCGTAAAGCAAAATGCAGATGGGGGTTTTTGAACAGCCGGGGAAAACTTGCTCAATAAAAAAACCCCTGTCAATTGACAGGGGCTCTTTCTGATCATTCTAGTAGCGGCGGTTGGCGCTGAAGCAATCGCTGCAGTACACCGGACGGTCACCGCTCGGACGGAAAGGAACCTGAGTTTCTTTGCCACAAGTGGCGCAAACGGCCGGATGCATTTCGCGCTGGCCGCCGCGGCTGAATCCGCCGCTGTTTTGTTTGCGGGCTGCCCGACAACCGGGGCAACGACCGGGTTCGTTGGTGAAACCTTTTTCCGCGAAGAAATCTTGTTCCGATGCCGTGAAAACGAAATCGGCGCCGCAATCGCGGCAGGTCAATGTTTTGTCTTGAGCCATTATTAATAGCCTCCTCAAATCTATTACCCAAATAGCACTGCAGGAATCATGGCTTCCCATTCCAATAATAGTTTGAGAAGGACAGACTAACCTCACTGGGTCTATTCGCTGGGCACTTTTAAATATACCCCAGTTTTGGATAAATGTAAAGCGATTTCTGTAATTTTTGCTTATTTTCCGAATTTTTTATTTGGAACGGAAGAAGAGCAGCCTGTGCGGAGACTATAAATGCACGAAATGGGCTGGGACAGACACTCGCCAGGGGCCGGAACTGACACCTTTCGTCCTGCGCTGTCGCTCTTTGCTGGAAAAAGACAGGAGGATTTCCGGGTTATGGCGACGAAATAGATAGTAAAGAATATAATTTAATAATAATTATCAAAAAAGGAGAGAACGGTTCATGAAAATTTTAATTGCGTACTATTCTTTGTACGGGCATATTCATCGTATGGCCCAGGCGGTGGCGGAGGGCGCGGGGGAAGTGAACGGAGCTGAAGTCATCCTGCGCCGGGTGCCTGAAACGCTGCCCCAGACGGTTCTGGCGCAAATGGGGGCGGTGGATGCGCAGAAAGCCATGGCCGATGTCCCGATCTGTACCGTCGATGAACTGGCTGAGGCGGATGCGATCATCTTCGGCACGCCGACCCGTTTTGGCAACATGTGCGGCCAGATGCGCCAGTTTCTTGACGCCACCGGGCAGCTATGGGCCCAGGGAAAGCTGGTGGGCAAGGTGGGCAGCGTCTTTGCAAGCAGCGCTACTCAGCACGGAGGCCAGGAGTCCACTATTTTAAGCTTCCATACTACGCTGCTCCATCACGGCATGGTGATCGTCGGTCTGCCTTATGCTTATCAGGGGCAGATGGGAGTAGGCGAGGTGGCCGGGTGCTCTCCCTATGGTGCTTCGACCATCGCCAACGGTGACGGCAGCCGGCTGCCGAGCGAGATTGAACTGGCCGGAGCCCGCTTCCAAGGAAAGTATGTCGCCGGCATAACGGCGAAATTGATAAAATGATGATGAACCCGGCACAACAAAGGTGCCGGGTCAGCTTGTAGACAAAGTGGGGAAAAGAGAGGGAATTCCTCCGCTACGGACTCTTATCCTACGCCGGTATCGGCAGCAAGGCTGCCGACGGCTGGGGATATTAGTGAAACTAAGACTCGGGAACTTTCCCGAGTCTTTTAGTTGAATTTATCCACGTATGTGGGCGAGTCCCGCTGCGGAAATCCCTCTCTTTTCCTGCTTACCAGCTAAAAAAGGATTTTGTCTTCACTCTGATCCGGCGCCATAAAGACGCCGGGTTTTTCTGTTGCGGCGTCCTTGCCGGCGCTGGACCACGGTACTGCTCGCGCTAGCACAAACCATACGACTGAGTCATATATTACAAAAGAAACGGTAAAAGCGACATAACAATTTTCTGTCGAGTGAAAAGACAATGGTGCGAGGTGCAATGCATGGATTCAGCCGGCATGAAGTACAAAGATGAACTGCCTGTCAAAACCATCAACAAAGTGAGGGATATTCTGGGTGGGCTGGGCCTTCTCACGGTGGAAACGGCATGGAAGAACTCGGTGCAGGGTTTTTACTCGGTCAGTGTGGTGATCGAGAATACTGATCTGATGACAAATGGAAAGGGCACTTCGGCAGAGTTCGCCCTGGCCAGCGCCTACGGCGAACTGATGGAGCGCCTGCAAAATCAGGCCAATTATAGACTGAGTGTGGATCTAAGGCCTCAGAGCATGGAATACCTGGGCTTTTTTTACGCCCCTGACGAAAAACCGCTGAGTATCGACGAGCTTCTCGGCAGTGATGAGGACTGGATCAAAACCCAACTGTCGCGGATGGACCCAACGTTTGACAAACGCGGACTGCTGGCGAGCTGGCAGACTGTATCCTACGAGAAGGTTCCCGCCGATTTCCTGGCGCTGCCGTTCTGCAATTTAACCAGCAAGCGTATTTCCCATATTCCGATGAAAATGATCTCAAAGATGTACATGTCAAACGGTATGTGCGCCGGCAACTCCCCGGAAGAGGCCCTGGTGCAGGGGATATCCGAGATCATGGAGCGCTACGCGAACAAAAGAATCGTCAGGGAGAAGATCGTGCCGCCCACCGTTCCAAGGCGGTATATCGCCAAATATCCTAAGATCGAGGCGATGATCGCCGGCATTGAAGAAAGCGGCAATTTCGAGGTGGTTGTCAAGGACTGCTCGCTGGAGCAAAAACTGCCTGTTGTCGGCGTTGTCCTGATCAACAAGAATGATCAGAGTTATTTTGTGAAATTCGGCGCCCATCCCAAGTTTGAAATCGCGGCTGAGCGGACACTGACCGAGCTTCTCCAGGGGCAGGATATCAAGCGGATGATGGGGGTAAGGGAGTTTTCCTTCCGCAACCCGCCGGACGATCCGGAAAATTACATGGGTATCCTTGTCACAGGCTCAGGTATCTATCCCACCGAGTTTTTCAGCCGCGCTTTCAGCTATCCGTTTTCTGAGTTTGCCGAAACAGCGATAAATAACAACAGGGACATGCTGATCCACATGGTCGACCTGTTGGCTCAAAAAGGTTATGAGACCTATGTGCGGGATGTTTCCTTCCTGGGGTTTCCCGCTTTTCATGTCATCATTCCGGGCCTGAGCGAGATCGAGGAGTTTGACGATCTGAGACCCATCACCGACTACGCCGCTTTCAACCGGTTCAAAAAACTGGTCAGACAGATCGACAGGCTTGACGACGCCGGTGCGGCGACGATTATCGAATTTCTGGGAAAAATGAATTATACTCCAGATGCTTCAGTTATGGATCTTATCCAGCTGCCGGTCCGGGGAAAAGCGTTTCCCTGGTATTACGCCAATGTCGATTTGTTTGTCACCGCCCTGCACTACTGGCGGGGCGATACGGTTAAAGCTTATGAGACATTTACCCGATTTTTGGCCTACACTCAGCACGCCAACCCGCAGCGGCAGGTGGTGACTTATTATAAGTGCGTCCGGGATTTTTTGGCTACCAGGCTGGAGGGTCTGAACGAAAAAGACGCGGTGAGCACCTTGAGTATGTTCTATCCGCTGGAGGTGATCCGCGGGGTTGTTGCCGAGTTCAATTCACCGGCTAAAATAATCAGCTATCAAGGACAGTTGAACTGCTGGAATTGCAGCAAGTGCCGATTTTCCGGCCAGTGTCTCTATCCGCCGATGGAGCGGGTCTATAAACTGCTCAAGGAGAAGCACGCCGCCTGCGGAATTGACCAGAATGATCTAAAGAAGCTGATATAAAGAAAGTAAAGCCAAAACCGGACGGTTTTGGCTTTACTGTTTCCCCGGGATGTTAGCGGTTCTGACGGGACCGGGGAAAGAAGGCGTCGGACGGCACTACTTCCTCATGCCATAGCAGGAACAGCAGCTTTTCATCGAATAACACGAGCCGCAGCTCTTCATGGAATAGCAGGAATCGCAGCTTTTCATCGAATAACACGAGCAGCAGCTTTTCATCCCATGGCAGGAATGGCAGCTCTTCATCCAGTGGCAGGAATGGCAGCTCTTCATCGAGTAACAGGAATAGCAGCTGCCCATCGAGTAACAGGATTGGCAGCTACCCATCGAGTAACAGGTCTGACAGCTACCCATCGAGTAACAGGTCTGACAGCTACCCATTGAGTAACAGGTCTGACAGCTACCCATCGAGTAACAGGTCTGACAGCTACCCATTGAGTAACAGGATTGGCAACTGCCCATTGAGCAGCAGCTATACATGAGGTCGTCATCGTCGTCGAAGCCATCATAATACATTAACCGATCACCTCCGCAAGATTTGTATGGTAACCTATTAACATAATATGAAAACGTCGTGTGAGTTGTTACCAGGAAAGTGCGGCAATCGAGTTTTTTTGGATCATAATTATTTTTATTTACAGAAACAAAGCCGTTTGCCCAGACATAGCCGCCTGCAGCAAAAGTTCTTTGGCCGCGAGGTGGAACAGCTTGCTTGTACGCCACATAATCTGTAGTATAAAAGCCACTACATGGGGGTCAAAATATGGACATCTTTTGTCGGGACGTAGTACCCTTTGTCCCTCTTGCCATGCATGAGATCAGTTTCTGGCTCAGAATTATGAAGGAACATGCTTTGTTTATTTGCCTGGGGCTGCCTTGCGATCAAAACGAATTGAGGGAAGATGCACAGAAGTTCCATAACGTTTTCGAGGATCTGGAGCAGCGTATTTGCGCGGTCCACGGCGGAGAGGATCTGGCTTGTTTCGTGGAGCAGATCACGGTCGCGGTAAAGAATGTCTTTATTTTTAAACGCCATGTTCTGCGCCTGTTGATGGAGTGCAAAATCTGCGGTGGCTCTCTGTATCCCTTGTTCGTTGATCATCTTTCCCGGGAGGCACTGTATTTTCTGAAGCTGCTGCAAAAGTTCCGCGACAACGCGATCCGGTACCCGGTGGATGCGATGATCAGCGAGAATGTGTTCTGGCTGCGGATTATGGCTGATCACCTGAAATTTATCCGCGGACTCACCGATCCTGCTGAACGGCAGTTACTCGGGCAGTTGCGGAGCCTGAGCGACGATTTTGATCAATTGGGGCTGCAAGCCAGGGACCTGCACAGCATGTTATGGCACTACCAGCCCACGGATGGACTGATCCGGGTCGAGAAGGATGTCATGGTGGCGACGGCCGGACTGCGCGATTTCCTGTGTGCGACAGAAAGACTGATCAAGGAATGTGCGGCGCTGACCATCACGCCGCCGCCGCTGGCCGACCATGTACGCCGCGAAGCCGAACATTTTCTGCGCATCCTGGACCAGATAAGGGCGGCTCTGCTGAATGATGAGGAGCCTTCCGCCGGATGTGTCGATTACGACTGAGGATCACAAGAAAATCCCTCCGGAGTTTTCCGGGGGATTTCTTATGATCCGGAGCAAAAGGATTTAGCGCTTTTCTTGGAGTATATTGAAGATGGGATAAGAAGCAGCAGACAGAAGTAAAATACTGTTATGGTCTGCAGCCATAACGGGCGAGAGGGTGAAGCGGTTGTTGCATCGATTTTCCCGGACAGAACTGCTGATCGGCAAACAAGGATTGGCCAGATTGGCGGAAAAGAAGGTCGCGGTCTTCGGAATCGGCGGAGTAGGGTCGTTCGTCGTGGAAGGGCTGGTCCGTTCCGGGGTAGGGAAACTGGTGCTGGTGGATGATGATTGCATTTGCCTGACCAATCTGAACAGGCAGCTGCATGCCACAACGAAGACTGTTGGAAGACCAAAAGTTGAGGTAATGCAAGAGCGGATCATGGAAATCAATCCTCAGGCCGAAGTGACGGTCTTCCAGCAGTTCTACCTGCCTGACACGGCGGCAGGAATGATTGGCGACGACTATGACTATATCGTGGACGCCATTGATACCGTGACAGGGAAAATCGACCTGGTGATGCGGGCTAAGGCCAACAATATCCCGGTAATCAGCTCGATGGGGACAGGGAACAAACTTGATCCCACCAAACTTGAAGTTGCCGATATTTTTGCGACTTCGATCTGCCCGCTGGCCAAGGTGATGCGCTATGAGCTGAGGAAGCGCGGTGTCACCGATCTGAAGGTGGTTTACTCGCGGGAAAAACCGATTGTCCCGGAGGAAAGCGAGGATTCCAGCTGTAATATGAGCTGTATCTGTCCGGCCGGTACCACAAGAAAATGCACGGTGCGCCACCAGATTCCGGGCAGCATCGCTTTTGTCCCGTCGGTGGCCGGGCTGATTCTTGCCGGCGAGGTGGTCCGGGACCTGTTGAGTATATGATCAGTCTGGGTCCCGGTTAAAGGAAATGACTTTCTAAGCGAAGAAGGCGCTGCCAGACAGCGCCTTCTTCGTTTTTCTAAACCGCCGGCCGGGCCGGCGGGGATGCAATTTCGGCGTTCATGTATAAACTACGGAAAAGTGGCAATACTAGATAAAAATACCAGTATGGTTTTGAAAGGAGACGAAAGAATGTTTGGTCTGGGTAATTTTGTCTGGTTTTTGATCATCGGTGTAATCGCCGGCTGGCTAGCCGGCCAGATTTCCCGCGGCGGCGGTTTCGGGCTGTGGGGCGACCTGATCGTGGGGGTAATTGGCGCACTTGTAGGCGGATTTGTCTTTGGCCTGCTGGGGATCACCACCTATAGCACCATTGGCGCAGTTATCACCAGCACCATCGGGGCGGTGATCTTTCTCTGGATTTTGCGGATGTTCAGCGGCAAAAGCGCCACTCCGCAAAGATAAGGCGTGATGCCTAAAGGTGCCTTTCCCCTCGCGGGAGAGGCACCTTTTTCCTTGTCTTCAGGTTGTGGCCAGGTGCCGGACCAGTTGCCAGTGAGCCTGGCTGACCGGCATCACCGACAGCCGGGCCTGGCGGACAAGCTCCCACTCGCCGAAGCGCGGTTCGGCTTTGATTTCCTTCAGGGAGACCGGGCGCTCAAGGCGATAGCGCGGGATAAGGTCAACGACAACATAGCGGGGGTCCTGTTCGGCAGGGTCGGGATAGGCCGCCGCCGCTACCTCGGCGACACCGACGACGGCTTTTTCCTCGCCGGTGTGATAGACAAACACAAGGTCATCTGGCTGCATTTGACGCAGATGTTTGAGGGCGACGAAATTCCGGACCCCGTTCCAGCGGTCACGGCCCAGTTTTTCCAAGTCGGCGTAGCTGTATTCGTTGGGTTCGGTCTTGACCAGCCAGTAGGCCATAAAGTTTCCTCCCTTTTTCGGTGGATATTGTCTAAGATCTACATTCCTGTTCCTGTCAAAAATATCCTCTGCAAGGATCTTCGTCCGCGGACTTGGCATAAGCCAAGTCTTTTCTTTTCCCGTTGCACGGATAAGGGCAACTAGGCTTCTGCCGGCGTCTTCGCCTTGGCGTAAGCCAAGTTTTCTTTATCAGGTTATAAGATTCCTGTATGCGGCTGGGGGTGGTCTGCGCATAGGAAGACAGGGCGTTGTCTGTTACAATTATAAATACATACAGATGAATTTATTCGGGAGGTCTTGAGGGGCATATGATCAGTTGGTTGATTTCCGGCCCGTTTATGTATCTCGCGGTCCTGGTCTTCCTCGCGGCTACCGTGAAGAAGGTGCTGGCGATCGCACGGATGCCCAGGCATCTTCGCTGGGATCTATACCCCATTGCCCATGAGGGGCCTGCGGGGTCGATTTTTCAAAAGGTGGAGTTCTGGAAGAGCCCGCGGCCATTTTCCATCGTCCATGAGCTGACGGAAATGGCGCAGGAGATTTTGCTGCTGAAAAAAACCTTTTTGTACAACCGCCGGATCTGGCTATTTTCCTTTCCGATGCATGTGGGCTTTTATCTTATTATTGCCTGGCTGGGGCTGATTGTTGCCGGATCGCTGACGGAACTGGCCACCGGGATCATCATTTCCGGCGCCTCGACGATCTTCTGGGCCCAGATAGTGAACGCCGTCACGCTTGCTGTCGGCATCCCCGGGCTTGTCGCCGGTCTTTACGGAACCCTCGGCCTGCTGTGGATCCGTTATACTGACGAGGATCTGAAGGACTATACTTCCCCGGTAACTTTTCTTAATCTTTATCTGCTGATCGCGCTGTTTGCCGTCGGATTGGCGGCCTGGTTTGCAGCTGACCCGTCGTTCGCGGTGGTCCGCGGTTATGTCGCGTCCCTCGTTACCTTCCGGCCGGTGGCTGTCGGGCATCCGCTGATGCTGCTGGAGATAGTGCTGTTCGGCGCTTTCCTGATGTATCTTCCTTTCAGCAGAATGCTGCACTTTGCGGCCAAATACTTCTTTTATCATAACATTATGTGGGATGACGAACTGGTCACTCCCGGCAGCGGCCTGGAAAAATCGATCAGCAGCTGCCTCGGCTACCAGGTGGAGTGGGGCGCAAGCCACATCAAGGCTCACGGCAGTTGGCTGGAGCAGGCAACAACCAATCCGACCCGCCCAATGCAGGAGGTGAAACCGGCTGATGAAGCAAAAAGTCAGAGTTAGTGATATCGCCAAGGATACGGAATTGCTCTGCCCGCTGGACAGCAGCGATTTCGACAGGGTGCCTGGCTTCGAGGACAAACCGCTCAAGACGGTAAAACCGGAGTGGCGGGAAAAATACGATTTTTCCCTGGACGGTTTCTCGGCTCTCGGTCTGCCGAAACCTGCCAGCAAGGAAGAGGAAGACGCGCTTGTCAACAGGTTTCTTCGCGGCCTGGAGAAGCTGTTTACCAAGGAAAACAACTGGACCTTCGTGATGCCGACCAGCCTCAGCACCGAATATTGCGTGCGCTGCAATACCTGCAACGAAGCCTGCCCGATTTATACCGAAAGCGGGCGGCAGGATATCTACCGTCCCAACTATCGCTCCGAGGTGCTGCGCAAGATCTACAAGAAGTATTTTACGCCTTCTGGCCGCCTGTTGGGCGGATTTGTCGGCGCGGATATCGACCTGAACTGGCATACCATCAACCGTCTGGCCGAGCTGGCTTACCGCTGCTCGATCTGCCGGCGCTGTTCGGCTACCTGCCCGGTGGGGGTGGATAACGGACTGATCACCCGGGAACTGCGCAAGCTGTTCAGCCAGGAGCTTGACATTGCCATGGACGGTGCGCACAAGAACGGGACGATGCGCCATCTGGCCACAGGTTCTTCCACCGGGATGACGCCGGCCGCCTTCCTTGATACTATCGAGTTTATCGAAGATGACATCGAGGAACGGATCGGCCGCCGGATCAAGATCCCGGTTGACAAAAAGGGTGCCGATGTCATGGTCATCCATAACGCCGGCGAATACATGGCCTGGCCGGAAAACCCGGCCGCCTTCGCCATTCTGTTCGACGCTGCCGGCATCGACTGGACGCTGTCCAGTGAAATTATGGGCTATGAGGGTGTCAACTACGGCACCTGGTATGATGATTTTCAGTATTCCCGCATCGCCGTCGGCCAGATCATGGCCGCCAAAAAGCTGGGGGTGCGCAAAATCGTGGTGGGTGAGTGCGGCCATTCTACCAAGGCCATCGTCGAGATCGCTGACCGGGTGTGCGTGGGCGATCTGGCGATCCCCCGGGAGAGCTGCCTGCCGATTCTGGAGCAGATGGTCACCAGCGGGGCCATCAAGTTCGACCCGATGAAAAACAATTTTCCGGTGACGCTGCACGATCCCTGTAATCTGGTCCGCCTGATGGGGGTGGTTTCGCCGCAGCGGAACATCCTGAAACATATCCTGCCCCCTGGGCAACTGCACGAGATGCCGAACGCCGGGTTGATGAACTATTGCTGCGGCGGCGGCAGCGGCTTTGCCATCAATAATGTCTATAATTTCGCCGAATGGCGCAACAATGTCTCATCCCGGATGAAAGCAAAACAGGTGCTGGAGGCTTTTGCCGACTGTCTGGACCCGGCTATCCCCAAATACTACTGCGCCCCCTGCTCCAACTGCAAGGGAACGGCCAGGGACGCGCTGATGGAGCACTACGGCTTCAGGGAAAAGTACAACATCATCTATGGCGGGCTGGTGGAACTCATGGTCAACGCCATGGTGGATACGCCGAAGCCTTTTATCAGCTGGGAAGACGGGTTTTAAAGACGCAGCCAGGACAGCCGCCGCGAGGGTGGTTGTCTTTTTTTCTGACAGCTTATATAATTAGATATTGATCCAGCGATTTCGACGGGAGAGGGGAGCAAGATGAGCAATTTCAAGCTGTCTTTCTGGCGGGAACAGATCATCCGGTATTTGGTGATCGCTCTGGGCAGCCTCATCTGCGGCGTCAGCATCAATGCCTTTCTTGTGCCTCACCACATGCTCAGCGGCGGTCTGGCCGGTATCGCGATGATTTTTCACTTTTTGTTCGACTGGCCCATCGGTCTGCAGGTCGCGGTGCTCAACCTGCCTGTGATGTACGCCGCCTACCGGCTGATGGACAAAGCCTATTTCGCCAGCGCCATGTACGGGATGCTGATCTTCAGTGTGGCTATCGACGCCACCCGGGGCCTGGCCGAGCTGAATGTCGTTGACGACATCCTGCTGGCGGCGATTTACGGCGGCGTCATTTCCGGTATCGGCTCCGGTCTGGTGTTCAGGGTAAACGCCAGTTCGGGCGGGACGGACACCATCGCCGCGCTGCTGAAAAAATACTATGCTTTCAATATCAGTTATGTAGGGTTTTCGATCAACTGCGTATTGATGACGATCGCCGCGTTTCTGTTCGGCTTCAAGCCGGCGATGTACACCCTGCTGTCGATGTATGTCGGCGCCAATATCATCGACCGGGTCATCCAGGGATTCAACACCAAAAAGACGGTGACCATCATTTCCGAGAACGCCGATCAGATCGCTGACGCGATCATGGGCGAAGTGGGCCGGGGGGTGACGTACCTGCGCGGCGAAGGGGCCTTCACCCACAATGAGAAAAAGGTGCTGTTCGTCGTGGTGACCCTTATCCAGATGGCCAAGATCAAACCGATCGTCACCGCCATCGACCCCTGCGCCTTTATGATCGTCCAAGACGCCGTGGAGGTGCTGGGCCACGGCTTCACCCTGCCGCACACCAAAAAGAGTGCTGTCGGCGAATAGGTAAGAAACTTTCCTGTTTGACCAGAATATGCTAGTATCATTATGGGTCAAACCTAGTTTGCGTATACTAGTTCTTTAGGAGGCGATATTGACATGGAACTTTGGTTCACTGAATTTCAGACAAAGAATCTGGGACTGACCGCCCGGATCAAAGAGACGCTGTATATGGGAAAATCCGATTTCCAGGATGTGGCGGTGGTCGACACCTACGAGTTTGGGCGGATGCTGGTCCTGGACGGGGTATTTCAGACCTCGATCTTTGATGAATACATATACCATGAAATGATAGCCCATGTGCCGCTCTGCCTTCATCCCAATCCGAAGCAGGTCCTGGTGATCGGCGGTGGCGACGGCGGTTCGGTCCGGGAAGTGGTGAAGCATCCGACGGTGGAGCGGGTGGAAATGGTGGAGATCGACGGCCTGGTGGTCGAAGTGAGCAAGAAGTACCTGCCGGAGATCAGCGCCGCGCTGATCGAAAATCCGCCCAAGCTCCAGCTCATGATCGACGACGGTATCGCCCACATGGCCCGGGCCGAGAATCAGTATGACGTCATTATTGTTGACTGTTCGGACCCCATCGGCCCCGGCGAGGGTCTTTTCACCTACGGTTTCTATAAAGACGTATATAAGGCACTGAAGCCGGATGGGCTTTTCGTTCAGCAGACCGAGTCGCCTTTTTACCATCAGTCGCTGCTGACAAAGCTGCGCAAGGACATCAAGTCGCTGTTCCCGATTACCCGCACCTACCTGGCGCAGATTCCGCTGTACCCCGGCGGGACCCACTGCTTTACCATCGGCTCGAAACAATATGATCCGGTCACCGCCGACACGAGGACGCCGCAGTTCCCCACCCGCTACTACAACAAGGAACTGGCGAAAAGCTGCTTTGTGTTGCCGAATTTTATCCAGGACCTGCTGAAATAGCTTCAGGTCGTGATAAACCCCCATCTGCTTTGCACCCGTAAAGGGCAGGCCGCATTTCTAAGCGCTATCGCGCAAGAACTGCGCACTTGGCCCCGCAAACCCATTGCTAGCGTACGTCCGTACGCGTCGCGGCTGAGTTTGCGGGGCCGTCGTGCATCTGGGGGCTTCTGAACGACCTGAAGAGAGATTTCGTGTGTAAGAAGACTACAGCAGGTTTTCGGGGTTGAGACCGGCGAGTGCGGGCAGGACGAACCGCCCGTCCTTGCGGACAAGCACGCCGTCGAACCAGATTTCCCCGCCGCCTTGCTCGGGGGTCTGGATCGAGACAAGATCCCAGTGAACTGCCGATTTATTGCCGTTGAAGGCTTTTTCGTAGGCGTTGCCGGGGGTGAAGTGGAAACTGCCGCTGATTTTCTCGTCGAACAGGGTGTCTTTCATCGCTGCCTTGATATGGGGATTCAGACCGAGGGCGAACTCGCCGATATAACGGGCGCCGGGGTCGATATCCAGAACTTTGTTGATTTTTTCGCTGTCGTTGGCGGTGGCTTTGACGATTTTGCCGTCGCGGAATTCGAGGCTGATGCTTTCGTAGGTGAAGCCCTGATAGAGGGAAGGAGTGTTGTACCTGATCACTCCGTTGACCGAATCCCGGACCGGAGCGGTGTAGACTTCGCCGTCGGGAATGTTCCGCAGGCCGGAGCATTTTACGGACGGAATGCCTTTGACCGAGAAGGCGAGATCGGTCCCCGGGCCGGTTATTTCGACTTTGTCGGTGCGCTCAAGCAGCTCGACGAGCGGGTCCATGGCCCGGTCCATCCTGGCGTAGTCCAGGGTGCACACCTGGAAATAGAAGTCCTCGAAGGCTTCGGTGCTTATACCGGCCAACTGGGCCATCGAGGGACTCGGGTAGCGCAGCACGCACCACTTGGTGTTCGGGACACGGATATCCAGATGAACCGGTTTGGTCCACTGCTGTTGGTAGAGCTGCATCTGCGCCTGGCTGACATCGGCCATTTCACTGATGTTGTCGCTGGCGCGAACGGCGATGTAGGCGTCCATCGCCCGCATCCTTTCCGCCTCCCAGCGACCGGTGAGACCGAGTTGCTCGGATGAGGCGCCCATCAACAGGGCCCGCAGCAGCCGGCTGTTTTTCAGGGTGAGGAACGGGATGCCGTCGGCGCGGTAAACTTCGTCGATGAGAGCCTTGGCGAGCGGCAAGGCGTCGTCGACGATTTCAATCAGCACTTTTTCGCCTGGCTGCAGGCGTGTGGAGTAGCGGACAAGGGTTTTGGCCAGAGTGTGAAGGCGGGGGTCCAAGAAGATTCCTCCTCAAGATTGATAGCTGTTATAATTATTCGAACTTTGCCGCCGATAGTCCTCTGTCGCCGGCGGGCGTTCGGACAGACCGCAGGATGCCGGGTGATTCGATTCTAATATTGACATTTCGCTCCAGGATCATACCTGATGCCTGACCCTGGCCGGGCGGAAACGCCCTGCTGGGAAAGGTTATCCTCTTGACACTTTCTGAAGCGGTGATATATAATAAAATACGTCGTTCCTCGATAGCTCAATGGTAGAGCACTCGGCTGTTAACCGAGATGTTATAGGTTCGAGTCCTATTCGAGGAGCCAATTCGGCCCGTTGGTCAAGCGGTTAAGACAGCGCCCTTTCACGGCGTTAACAGGGGTTCGAATCCCCTACGGGTCACCACCTGGGCGATTAGCTCAGCCGGGAGAGCGCCTGCCTTACAAGCAGGATGTCGGCAGTTCGATCCTGTCATCGCCCACCATGAGTGGATGGCAGGCGGCTTATCGAAAGATAAGCCGTTTTTTATTGTTTTACGGCTGTTGATAAACTTCGCCTAGCTTTGTTGCCAGACTTCCGCGGTCCTCGACGTACCGCGCGTGTACGCCTCCGGCCGCGGAAAGCCTGGCGCCGCGCTATGCTCGTTTCTGAACAGCCTTAGGCTGTCATTTTTGATTGGCGAGATCAACTGGTTTTGCAAAGCAAATAGCCAGCAGCGGCGGCTGCTGGTATAATGGATAAAGAGTATAAATCGACCAAGCCACAGCACAAGAATGGGGGAGAAGAAGATGAAAGCGATCTATCTGGAATCGCCCGGAAATATAAAAGTGGAAGACGTGGCGCAGGCCCGGCGCGGCGAGAAGGATATTCTGATCAAAGTCAGGAGCTTCGGGATATGCGGCTCCGATGTCGGCGCTTATCTGGGTACCAATCCGCTGGTGAAGTATCCCCGGATTATCGGCCATGAAGTGGCCGGCGAAATCGTCGAAACCGCCGGCGATGAAACCGGGTTTGCCGTGGGAGACAGGGTGGTGCTGGAGCCGTACGTTTATTGCGGGAAATGCTATCCCTGCCGCAGCAGCAGGACGAACTGCTGCGAGAATCTGACGGTGCTGGGCGTACATATCGACGGAGCGATATCCGAGTATTTTTCCCATCCCCGGCACTTGGTCCATAAGGTGCCGGACGGCATTACCTGGGAGCTGCTGGCCATGGTCGAACCGCTGACCATTTCGATGCATGCCGTCAAGCGGGCCCGGGTGAAAAGCGGCGAGCATGTGGCGATTACCGGCTCCGGACCTATCGGGCTGCTGGCAGCGCAGTATGCTTTGGCGCTCCAGGCCGAACCGATTGTGGTGGATCCGGTGGAAGAACGACTGGAATTTGCGCGGCAGCTGGGAGTGAAGCATACGGTCAATCCTGTCGCGACAGATGCTGTGGAGGCAATCAGGGCGATTACCGGGGGCCGGATGGCCGAAGCGGTCATCGAGGCTTCAGGCAACGCCGCAGCCATCCGCAGTACCATTGATTATGTATCCTACGCCGGCAGAATCTCGCTGGTCGGCTGGCCCAAAAGCGAAATCTCCCTGCCAACGGCGCTTTTCACCAAAAAGGAACTGGATATCGTCGGCTCGCGGAACAGCTTTCAGGATTTCCCGGAGAGCATCCGGCTGATCGCCGAAAACAAAGTGGATGTCGCCGCGGTGATTTCAAAGACCGTTTCCTTTGAAGAGATCCCGGCTTTGGTCAAGGACATAGCGGCCCATCCGGGAAACTATCTGAAGGTCATCGGGTTAAGAGAAAAGTAAGCCTCAGGCCGTTGATAAACCCCCATCTGCTTTGTTGGCCCCACGAACCCATTGCTAGCGTACTTCCCAGTACGCGTCGCTGCTGGGTTCGCGGGGCCGCCGCGCATCTGTGGATTTCTGAACGGCCTGAAAAATGGGTTTCTCAACAAGCTAGGCTTATCTTATTTAGACAGCTTCTTTATTTCATCTTTTCATTACTCGGGTATTCTCCCGTAGTAGCAGCGGAGCGGATTGGCGGTTACGCCGAGCAGGCAGTAGTTGCAGTTTAGGCAGCGGGACGCCTCCTGGCGGCCTGTTTTCAGTTTGTCGACAAGATCCGGCTCAAGGATAAAGGGGCGGCACAGCGAGACATAGTCGGCCTTTTGCCGGCCGATGATGTCACTGATGGTGCTGAGATTCCGTATTCCGCCCACTACGATCACCGGGATATCGATATGGGCCTTGATGATTGCCGCAGCTTCAATGTTGTAGTTTTCGGTTTCGCGGTGGGTCTTGAAGAGGTGGGGGATAAGCAGTGAAGCCAGCCGGCGTTTCAGCCAGGAGGCCTCTTTCAGGGTCGGCTCGAAGGCCAGTATGGCGTCGACAGGGATTTGCGGCGTTCTTATGGCGGAAAACCAGTCTTCATTGCCGCAGGAAATTTCGATGGCGTCAAAAGACGCTTCCTGGAAAAGGGTGGCCAGGCGGACGGCTTCTTCCAGCCGAAGCCCGTTTCTTTCGAAATCATAGGCGCTGAATTTGACCATAATAGGATAGCTGCCGACGGTTTCCCGGGCCAGGGTGATGATTTCCCGGATCATCCGGAAGCGGTTTTCGGTGCTCCCGCCCCAGCGGTCGCTGCGCGTATTCAGGCGCGGCGATAAAAATGCGGACAGCAGGTAACCATGCGCCGCGTGGAGCTGTACCCCGTCAAAGCCGCTGCGCCTGGCCCGGTCGACGGCCTGGGCAAAGTTCAGGATGATCGCCCTGATGTCGGTTTCGGTCAGCTGCGCGGCCGGGCTGACGGCGCCTTTGTAATGATGTTTTGACGGGGCTTTGGTCGGCGAACCGGTGACGGTTGGATCGGTTCTGCCCCCGCCGTGAGCCAGCTGCAAGAAGAGCGGAGTGCCGTACGGTTTAAGCGCCGCCGTTATTTGCGAAAAGTCGGGGATCGCGTCGTCGTCATCGATCATCAGCATATTGGGCCAGGCTTTGCCGGACCGACACACTCCGGTATAGCCGGTGATGATTGCGCCTACGCCGCCTTGGGCGAGCCGCACATACCGGTCCTTCAGCTCATCCAGCCGAAACCCGCGGCTTTGGCCAACTCCTTCGTGGGTCGCCGAGCGGAAAATCCGGTTTTTCAGCTTGACCCCGGCCAGTGATGATGGCTCGAAGACCTCCATGGTTTCCCCTCCTCTTTGCGCCTTTCACGGCCATAGCAATCCTGTCGATACCATCGTAATGAGAAATCTGTCCTTTGTCAAAATCTTGTTGACCCGTTAACGCCAACGGCAAAAGGAACCGCCAAGTTTTCTCTGTCAAGCAGGGATAAATTGGAATCGGTTTGCAGGAATCTGGGATTATGTGGCGAAGAATAAAATATTGATCAAATTGATGTAGAATTTTGGCAGGAGGTAATGTATGCACTTCTTAGCATTACTGCTGGGCGGACTTGCGGTCAGGCAGATGACCGATTATCCTTCGGAAATTCGCAACCTGAAAAGCCAGCTTCCTGACAGCGATCGTGACGCGGTTCTGGGCCAGTACAAAAAACTGCCGAACGGCGCCAAAGCCAGCTTCAAAGAAGCTCTTCGCAACGCGGACGTGACGGCGGCCAGCCAAATTCTTGGCCAGGATCTGTCGAAATATCATCTGGTGCTGAAAAAAGCCGGTGAAACCGATAGTGATGGTGCCACCTTACCACAGGCTCAGAGCAATATCATTGACAGGGTTAACAAGATTTTGGCGGTGCCGACCAGTATCGATCCTGATCTGTATGCCGAGGCGGCCAAGCGATACGCCGAGGCGGTGCCGGCCAACAGCAATATGTCGATTGGCGACAAGACCAAACGGTTGCTCGAAGTTTCAGGCTGAGAAAAAAAGTGCTCTTTAGTGAGCACTTTTTTTGGTCGAGCTAAAAAACTGTGGTTAGAGCTTCCGGACGCGGAAGGACAGCTTACCTGAGTAGAAAAGGCTTGGCGCGGGGGCCGAGTCTTTTTCGCGCCCTAAAAGCCGAGGGATTCGCCGACAATGATGATATGATATTCGCCGATGCCGGCCGGTTTTTTGCGCAGGATGGTGGTTATATTGCAGATCCGGGTCGGTCCCTGGCAGTCCATGCAGATACCGGTTTTGGTGCAGGGATTGGGCCTGTTGAGGCGCTTGTTGTTGATGGGGGCCGCGTAGAGCTGGATGCGCTGTTCGGCTTCAGGCACGTCGCGGGTGATTTTATTGATGCCGGCGATGATGATTACTTTTTTCGGTCCGAAGATCATGGCTGCGACACGGTTGCCGGCGCCGTCGACGTTGACCAGCTGACCATCCAGGGTGACGGCGTTGCTGCCTGAGAGGAAGACGTCACAGCCCAGTTGCTTGTGGCGATAATCGTTGACCTGTTCGGGGGTAAGGCCCGGTTTGTTGTGATTGTAAACGGTGTGGCCGCGTTTTTCCAGCAGATCGGCGAGGGAGAGGTCTTCAATGTTGGTCCATGAGCCGCCCATGCCGACGGTAGCGTCAGCCGGGATGAGGGCGAGAACCTTTTCCACTGCCTCTTGGCAGGTTTTGGCGTAGGTGGCCTGGAAGTTGTTTTTGTTCAGCGCTTCGACCGTCTTGGCGCCCAGGGTGTCGTTGTGCCAGCTTTGGAATTCATTCATCGTTGTTGCCTCCTTCGGGAAATATATAGTAATTAATCTTCGACGTTGCCAGAAATTACCCTTTCGAGGTGAAACAGATGCCGCTAAAACGGATAAAAATTATTTTGATGATGTTCGCGGCGATCATGATCATCGGTATCATCGGCCTGATGCAGCTGGAGCGGCTGTCGCTGCTTGACGCCGTATACCTGACGGTGGAGACGCTGTCCACAGTCGGTTACGGCGACATCGTGCCGGTGACGCCGGCCGGCAAGGTCTTCATCATCGGTCTGATGATCATTGGGGTGGGTACGACTTATTATGCACTGAGCCTGTTTGTCGGCCTGGCAGTCGAGGGACAGCTGAAGAATTTGTTGGGGAGGCGGGGCATGGATCGGATGATTGCGGCGATGAAAAACCATATTATTGTCTGCGGCGCCGGCAGGGTCGGTTCCAATGTAGTGGAGCGTCTGCTGCATGAAGGCGAACTGTTCGTGGTGGTGGAGAGTAACCAGGCAACCTATGAGCAGCTCTTGGAACGCAAGGTACCGGTCATTCACGGCGATTCGACCCAGGATGAGGTGCTGCAGGCCGCCGGGGTGGCGCAGGCCAAGGGTGTGATCAGCACCCTGTCCCACGATGCTGACAACGTATATGTCACCTTGTCCGCCAAAAGCCTGAATCCGAATTTGATGATCGTGGCCCGGGCCGAACGGCCGGAGGCTGAGGAGAAGCTGCGCCGGGCAGGTGCCAGCACAGTGATTTTCCCTTCGGTGATGGGTGGGCGGCAGATGGTGTCAGCGATGACCAGACCGGTTATCATGGATTTTGTGGAGAATGTGTTTTATAATCAGGAACTGCACCTGGATATCGCCGAAATCGCGGTGGCGGACGGTTCGCCGCTGGCGGGGCTGAGCCTGGCGGCAAGCGGCATCAAGGACAAGCACAATTCCATCGTGGTGGCGATCAAGCGGGGGGCAAAGCTGATGACCAGCCCCGGCGCCGAAGCGGTAATCGCCGGCGGCGACATTATGATCGTTCTCGGCCACCGGGATTCGCTGGCGGCGCTTGTGGATCAGGCGGCGGTGACGGTGCGGGAATAGGCCTTCAGCGCCAGACTGTTGAAAAAGGCCAATCTGCGTCGTTGCCGCATCTCGACCTTTTTGAACAGTCTGGGGATTGTTTAAACACTAAAAGGGCTCATCCTGGTTCAGGATGAGCCCTTTAGCTTTGCGTGCAGGCGTGGTGGGGTTTAAGCGGGGGCGTTGTCGCGGCGGAAGAGCTTGCCTGGCAGGAAGAAGGCCAGGACGACGGCGCCGAGCGGCATCATGGCGATGACGCTGAAGACACTGGGAACGCCGAACCCGTCGGCCACGAAGCCCAAAAGTGTGGCGCCGACGCCGCCCATGCCAATGGAAAAGCCGATGGTGAGGCTTGCGGCCGAGGCTTCATAGCCTGGCATCATTTCCTGGGCCAGCACGGTGGTGGTGGAAAAGGAGGCGATGAATGTCATACCGGTAATGGCAACAAGGACGAGGGTCCACAGGCCGGAGGTGAACTGAAACAAGCAAAGCAGCGGAAAGGACAGGAGCATCGAGCCCATGATGACCGTCTTGCGGCCCAGTATGTCGCTCAGGGTCCCGCCGATGAAGGTTCCGACCACCCCGCTCAGCAGGAAGGTGGACAGCAGGTAGCCGGCGTAAAGATGACTGCCGCCGAGGTAATCGGCGTAATACAGGGGGATGTAGGTGGTCAGCCCGGCGGCGATGCTGGAGCGGAGGAAGATGACGACCAGCAGGATGGTGATCAGGGCATAAGGCAGGGGCATCTTAGCGGCCGATTTTGCGCCGGCGGCGGCGCGGGTTTGCGGTTTGGGCGAAATTTGCCCGAGATTCAGCCACAGCAGCACCGCCAGGACGGCGGCCGGAATGCAGAAATAAATCGTGTTGCTCAGGACTCCCGGCAGGGTCAACAGAGCGGTCATGAAGATCGAGCCGCAGGCGTTGCCGAAATTGCCGCCCACCGAAAAGACTGCCATACTGCGGCCCCGCAGGGCGACAGGGCTTACCGAGTGGGCCCCCTTGGAGCCCTGGGGATGGAATGCGGCGATCCCGAGGCCAGTGAAGATGACGATCAAAAGGAGCAGTTCGTAGGATGGGGCAAAGCCGGTGGCAGCCATGCCCAGACCGGAAATCATAAGGCCGACAGGCACCAGCCAGGGCAACGACAGGCGGTCGGTCAGATAGCCGAAAATTGGCTGAATCACCGATGACGTGAAGTTCTGAGCCAGCACGATAACGCCGATCTGGGCGTAGCTGAGACCGAACGCGGTCTTGAACAGCGGCAAAAGGATCGGCAGGGCGCCCTGGCTGAGATCGGTGATCATATGACTGAGCGCCAGCAGCACCAGCGGCTTGCTCATAAAAGACTGTTTTGGTTCCGACATGATGAATTTATTCCTCCCCCAAAGACGATAGTCTTACTATACTATAGAATATTTGCCTTGTCAGCCCGGTTTTCCATAGATGGAATTATCAACCAGCTCATAAAACCATGTTTTAAAAATAATTATTGCAATTATCTGCGAATTCTGATAAAATCAAAATCACCAAGATAAAAGGTGGCTGGATTATGAACGTGACCTGGGATGATGTTGGGAGGCTGTTGGTTCAAAGCGTCGGAACCGCCGTGATATTGACGGCGGCGATGCTGACTTTCCTCGGTTAGGCGGATTCATCTTCGAGCCACGCGATAAGCGTGGCTTAAATATTGCCCTGAGGGCGGCGAAGGTGCTATAATCGAAGGGAAATAATCTGAGCTGGTGCCGGAGGGATAGACAATGCTGCATCTTATCGGAGTGGCAATCGCCGCTTTTGCCGCATACTGGGTTTATAGCGACGCCAAAGGCCGGGGCCATGGGACGCCCACGGCGCTGCTGTGGGCGCTGGGAACTTTGTTGCTGCTGATCATATTCCTGCCGTTGTACCTTATTGTTGGCAGACGGCAGATGCCGGCCCGTCCGGCCGAACCGACGATCGATATCGAAGGGGTACCGGTGGAGGAACTGATGAGCTGCCCGATGTGCGGCAGAAAAGTGAAGGAAGATTTCAAAGTGTGTCCGTACTGCGGCCATACCCTGAAACCCAAATGCGCAAAATGCGGTCAGGAACTGAACCGCGAGTGGCGGACCTGCCCCTCTTGCGATGCCCCGGCTGAGCCAAAGTAAAAACTTTACAAAAAAAGTTGACGATATTTATTAGACACCGGGTCGCCGGTGTGTTATAATACTATCTGTGTCTAATATAACGCGCCCGTAGCTCAGGGGATAGAGCGCCGGCCTCCGGAGCCGGGTGCGCAGGTTCGATTCCTGCCGGGCGCACCAGATTTTCCGATTCACCGCACGCCTGAAGCGTGCTTTTTTTGCATCACCTTCCATTTTCGCCAAGGGCTCGGCGCAAGCCGGGTTTTCTTATATTAAGGGAGACTGGAATACTTATCCTCGGATGTTTTAAAATGGAAGGTTGAGGGAATCCTGTTAGGGGATGTGCGCCGGGCGGCGGCCGCATCCATAAGTTTGACGGAAGGTGATGACATGCTGATAGCAGTGGTGGATGGAATGGGCGGCGGTCTGGGGGTGCAGCTTGTTGCCAATTTGACGGCGCAGCTCGGAGCCAGGGCGGAGGTCATTGCCCTTGGAACCAACGCTCTGGCGACCAACAATATGGTTCGCGCCGGGGCAGCCCGCGGGGCGACCGGCGAAAACGCGGTGCTGGTATCGCTGCCCAAAGCCGATGTGGTGGTGGGCCCGATCGGTATCGTTATCGCCAACGCCATGATGGGCGAGATTACTCCGAAGATTGCCGAGGCTGTCGCCAGCTGCGACGCCCGCAAGGTGCTGCTGCCGGTCAGCCAGACCCATTTTGAGATTATCGGCCTGGAAAGCCGGCCGCTGGGTACGGTGATCAAGGAAGCGGTGGCCAGGATTGTAGAGATTGTGCGGGAGAAAGCGGGAAAATAGCATGGTAACGGTGAAAGATAAAGTGAGGTTCGTGGAAACCGATATGATGGGGGTTGTCCATCATTCGAATTATTTCCGCTGGTTCGAGATGGGCCGGGTGGAATATCTGCGCAAGGCCGGGGTGCTTCTCCTGGAGCTGATGGCGGCGGGGATCCTGTTCCCCATCAGCGACGTCGCCTGCAAGTACCGGGCCTCGGCCAGATTCGATGATTACATATTGATTGAAACCACTCTGACGGAGCTGAGCAAGGTCAAGATGGTATTCGGCTACCGGGTCCTGCGGGAATCGGACGGCCTGCTGCTGGCCACCGGCAGCACCCAGAACGCGTTCACCGACGAACAGGGCAAGATCATCAGGCTGCCTGCGCCTTACTACGATAATCTGCGGGAGCTTTTTTTGCAGGAGACGGCCGGCTGAGTCGCGACAGGAGGCTGTCGCATAGAAAAACTGGCGCCAACAAACAATATCCTCGGGGGAGGTGGCGCCATGGACAGCAAGGCAGCAATCGGCGTTTTCGATTCCGGCGTCGGCGGGCTAACGGTGGTCCGGGAACTGACCAGGCTTATGCCTGACGAGAACTACATATACTTCGGCGATACGGCCAGGGCGCCTTATGGCTCACGGCCGCCGGCCCAGATCCTGGACTTTATGCATCAAATCCTGCGGTTCTTTCTGTCCCGGCGGATCAAGCTGGCGGTGTACGCCTGCAACACCATGACTGCCCTGGGACTGGAGGCGGCCCGCCATTATTATCCGTTCCCGCTGGTGGGGATGAATACCGGGGTGCGAGCGGCCCTGAAGGCAACCCGCAACAAAAAGATCGGGGTGATTGCCACCCAGGCGACCATCGCCAGCGGCAAACACGGTAAAACCGTCAAGACGGTCGACCCCGGGGCCACACTTTACCCCCAGGCCTGCCCCAAGCTTGTCCCACTGATCGAGGGGGGAAGGCTGGAAGGGCCGCGGCTGGAGGAAGCTGTCGCTGAATATCTGACGCCGCTGAAAGAGGCGGAAGTCGATGCCCTGATTCTCGGCTGTACGCATTATCCGCTGGTCAGCACAGCGATCGGAAGGTTCATGGGATCCAGGGTTGCCCTGATCGATCCGGCCAGCGAGACGGCGCTGGATGCGCGGAATCTGCTGGCCAAACACGGCGGCTTCGCTCCGGGCGGCCAAGGGAGCATCAGGCTTTGTTTTTCGGCCGATCTGGCCCGGGCCAGGCGGTTTGCCGCCAGCATCCTCGGCGAGGGGCCGGTGGAGTTTGAACAGATAGTTTTGCAGGATTACGCCGTTTCCTGACGTATATTCTGTTTTAAGAGATGGAGGAGTTGGCGTGGAATTTTTGTCAGTATTACTGTTGTTAGTGGTAATCGTGGCAGTGGCCGTTTGGCTGTATATCGCCCGTCAGGGGGATGCCGAATTCGAATTTCTGGTGGACCAGCGCACCGATTTCAAGCTGGATGAACTGACGGCGGACACGGCGGTTTTTTCCTGCAATATCCCCTTTGTCAACAAGGGGACCCAGGACGGGACGATCATGGATTGTTATCCCCGCCACCTGCTGCCCCAGGAGCAGTTCGACGAGGTTGAGACCTCATCCCGCCTGGAACTGGAGGGAAAACCGCGCAAGGACGGTTACTTCGAGGCACTCATCGTGCCCAAGACCACCGGCAGCGCGGTGATTCTTACCCTGACCTTCAAGGCCAAGGCAGGCGA
>JARLHY010000106.1 GCA_031292015.1 Negativicutes bacterium
CTACGCGCAAGTCGCATGTTTGCCTGCAAGGCAACAGGCCAAAGTGCAAGGCCTGTGCGTATTTCCCTTTGTGCGGCGATATATTGAACTGGCAGACAGAGAAAAGGCCCCGATCGCCCGAAAGGCCGCTTCATCCCCAAACCCGGCCACGCTGATACGGCGGACAAACTTGTCCTTTTCCTCGTTCAGCCTGGCCGCTATCGCCGCCAGACTCGCTTCGGCTGCGGCGTGTGCCGCCTTGCGCCCTTCGACTTGGCGGGCGCTTTTTTCCGACGCCTCGCGAGCCTGCTCGAAGGCGAATCGCAGTTGCTCACTGCGCAACGTGGCCTGCTCCAGCGCCTCGGCCAATCGTCCTGAGGCACGCAACACCTCAGGGATGGCTTTTTCCCGTAAGGCTGCCACCGCTTTGGCCTGCGCATACTCGGCTGCGCACCGTACGGCATCGCCCTCGACTACTGCCAGCTTGCCATCAAGTTCTTTCGCCGCAGCCGCCAATTGATCCATTTGCTGCTGGATGCCAGGCAGCTTGTCGGCCGCCTGTTCGGCCAGTGCCAAAGCTTGCCGCTCGTCGCTGGCTATCGCCTGGAGATCGGCCACTTCGACTTTCGTTTTTTCGCCAAGCAGCTCACTCAGACTTTGCCCTTCCACCCGGCAACCTTCCAGTTCCACCGCCATATCTGCCGCCTGTTGGCGCACCATCGTCAATTCGTCTTCGCGTTGTTTGAGCCGCTGCGCTTTACTATCCAGGTCAGCGCCGGAAACGCCCCCCACCGCACCATGACTAGGGGCGGGATGATGCTCCGAACCGCATACCGGGCATGCCTGCCCCTCTTTCAATTCCCTGGCAAGCTCCACCGCCTGACCCTGCCGCCAGTCGGCTTGCGCCGCCTCAAGTTCCAGTCGGGCTGCGGCCACCGCTTGCTCCGCCTTCGCCAATACTTCCTTGGCGTTTTTTTCTTTTCTGGCAACCGCAGCGTAGGCTGCCCGCAACTCGTCCAGTTTCTCCCGCTGCTCGACAATCTTCCGGGCCGCCTGCCAGGCCACCTGCCGGGCAGGCGCCTGTAGCGTCTCTTCCCGCAGTCTGTCTCGCTCCTGACGGGTCTCTTCTATTTGCTCAGCAGCCTTTTGCAGGCTACGTTTATGTTGCTCATAAGCCTCTTGCGCCGCGCGCGCTATCCCCTCAGTTTTAGTGCTCTCCGCCTGGGCGTCGGTCCACTGCCGCAATCCGGCCTGCATATCAGCCAACTGCCTCTGCGCCTCGACCGCTTCCTGCCGCTGCCCCTCTTTAGCCACTTCCTGCTGCAGGGCTTCTACCGCCAGCTGGGCCTCTTGCCCGGCTGCGGCAAGCTCGCTCCCTGCCTGCTGAAAATGAGCTGCCGCCAGTTGCCACTCGCTTTCCCGCTGTGCGAGCTGCTCGGCGAGATCGCCCAACGTCGCGGCCTTCCGGGCAGCAGCCAGCTCTTGCCGGTTGCTGTCAATCACCTGCGCAGCAGCAGCCAGTTCAGCCAATTGCTCTTTTGCCTGCCTCATATCCTCGAACTGGGACTTCAGTAGCCTGACGGCAGCCAGTTGGTCCTGGGCCGCCTGCAGGGCCACCTGGGCAGCAGCGGCTGCAGCCGTCAGGGTCTTGCCCTGCGCCTCGTCGTCCGCCAGCCGCCCGGCCAGTTCGGCGGCCGAAGCCACCCCAGCCTGCTCCAGTGTCCACTTCTTTTTATCTTCCAGTTCCCTTACCTGTTCAGCCAGTTCTTTGGCCTGTTGCTTGAAATAGTCCTCGATCCTCCGGTAGAGCTCGGTCTGGAACAGGGTCGCCAAAATGGCTTCCCGGTCCTTGGAGTTGGCCAGCAGCAGCCGCCGAAACTCGCCCTGCGGCAGCATCACCACCTGGCGAAACTGCTCGTATTTAAAACCCAGCAGTCCCTCCACCGCCTGGGTGACCTTCTCCCAGCGACTGGCAAGTACTGTCCCCTCTGCTCCATCGTCGCGCAGACCGGTTCGTTTCCACAAGGTGGCGGACGACGGCATGGTGGTATTGCCTGAACCGCGTTTTTTCAGCACTTCCTGCTCTGGCGAGCGCTGGATACGATAGGCGTCACCGCCCAGAGAAAAATCGAAAATCACCTGAGTGGCGACAGTCGGATCGACATAATCGCTGCGCATCTGTTTGCCGTCACGAACATCGCCGCTGGTTTTGCCGAACAAGGCGAAGCACATGGCATCCAGAATCGAAGTTTTGCCTGACCCGGTCGGGCCGTGGATCAGAAAAAAGCTGGCAGTACCCAACCGGCCGAAATCGACCGCTTCACTCCCGGCGTAAGGCCCAAAGGCGGTCATAGTCAGCCTGAGCGGTCTCATGCCCCCACCTCCCGTTCCCGGCGGCCAAAGCCATCCAGCAACCTGGTCATTGTCGCCGTCTCGGCCTCATCCGGCGGCTGGCCGGTAACCTGGGCGAAAAAGCTGGTGAAAAGGTCGGCTTCGCTCTGGCGGCGGTGATCGCCGCGATGGGCTTCGGTGCCTGCCGCAGCTGCCTGGAGTCGTTCCAGGTGCAGCACATTGGGGTAAGCCTGCCGCAGTTTTCCCATAGCGTCCAAAATGGCGCCGCGATCCCGCAAGGTCACCATGACATAGTCCTCGTTATTGTCGTCCCGGCCGCCCGCGGTCAGGATCTCTTCCAAAAAACCTTCCAAACAGCGGACATCCCGCCGGGGACGAAGGGCCACCAGCTCCACCTGCGCATTACCGGTGGCATCCAGTTCCACCAGCGCTACCGACTTTTTATGTCTGGCCTCGGAGAAGGAGTACTTCAGCGGCGACCCGGCGTAGCGGATTTCAGAGCGCCCAACCTGCTGGCCCTGATGAAGATGTCCCAGGGCGACATAATGGAAGGAATCAAAAACCCCGGCACTGACGGTAGCCAGGCTACCGATACTGAGAGGACGCTCCGACTCGCTGCCTGTCCCGCCGGCGACAAAAGCGTGAGCGATGCCCACCCGGCGCGCACCAGAAGGCACTGAGTCTTGAATGCGCTGGGCCAAGAGCGCCAGCGCCTGCTCGTGGCTGTGGACCTCCCCGTCAGCCAGCCGTTCGCGGACCACCGCTGGTTCGGCATAAGGAATCGGGCAAAAATAAACCGGCCCGTGGGCGTCAGACAGCACCACCGGCTGGGTGGCCGGCGACACCTGGCCGAAGACATAGAGATTCTGCCGGGCCAGCACCTTTTCGCCGAAGCCCAGCCGTTCAGGACTGTCATGGTTACCGGCGGTAACGATCACCGGCACGCGGCAATCCAGCAAAATCCGCGACAATACGTCGTCCAACAGACTAACCGCCTCCGGCGGCGGCACGGCACGGTCATAGACATCGCCGGCCAGCACCACGGCGTCCGGTTTGACATCCCGCACCAAATCGACAAACTGTTCCAGGACATAAGCCTGGTCTTCAGTCAGATGAGTATTATGAAAAATTCTTCCCAGATGCCAGTCGGCGGTATGGAGAAATCGCAAACCCGTCTCCCCCTCATCGTTATCGGTTGGGCTCAACCCACCAATCCATGTTGCTATAAGGCCGGCGAAGCTGGGCCAGTTCCTGACGGGTGGCGATAAATTGCCGTTTGATGTCTTCTAGCAGCCTGCTGTGGTGATCCATTCCGGCTGGTGAAAATCGCAGATGGCCACCGGCCGCAAAATCAATGCCAAACCCACCGGCTGCTGATTTTAGCATCCCCTCAGTCCCGCACATCACGCAGCGCACCTTTCCGTCCGGCGCCAGCTGCAGCAGACTGCTGCCGCACCCCTGACAGCTGATCACCCCAGGCGCCTCAATGTCAGCCTGTCCATCATCGACCAACCGACCGGCCAATTCCCGGGCAGCAGCCAGCACCTCCGGGCGGACCGCCTCGCCGGGGCTGGCCGCATTCACCAGCATATCACCCTGCACCTCGAGATGGAGAAACCGGGCAAAATTGTTCACTGCTTCCCGGGCATAACCCTCCCAGCCTGGCACGCCGTAAGTCACTGCTGTCACACATTTCTTGCCGGTATAGTCGGCGGCGTTGGCCAGCACCGAAATCAGCCGGTCGTTGATGGTTTTAATACTGGTATGCGGGCCGAGGAAATAACAAGCCGCCGCGATGATCACCGCGTCAGCCGTTTTGATTTTATCCAATAAAAAGGCCAGGTCATCTTTGACAATACACCCGGCCTCGGACGGCAGACAGGCATAACAAGCATTGCATTGCTTAATATCAAGGCTGGACAAGCGGATCATTTCTTTTTCCGTGTCAGCCGGCAATGCCGACAGCATCTCCTTGACCAAAATCTCTGAATTGCCGTTTTTCCGGGGCGATGCCACCAGACCAAGAACTTTCATCCCCATTGCCTCCTACACTTTCTTTTTTCTCTAAATTTCGCCGCAGCCGGCCTGACTTCCTCTGTCTGCCCCCTGGCCAAATTCGGCGTTGTCAAGCCTTGGCGCCTATAGTACAATGAATATAATCTTACGATAAAGGGTGAAAATATGGAGCTTTTACCGTCTTCCGATTTTTGGTGGCGCTATTTCATCTATGGCGCACTATTTCATTTTGTCGCCATTACGCCCTTCTGCAAAACCGATCAGCAGGCCGGCCTCTTCCGTTTTGCCGGCACAGCCGTCGGTGTCCTGCCGGTACTCCTTCGCGAGGGACTCTTAAACGCCCTCCTCATGGCCGCCTTTCTCTATGGCTGGACGATGGCCCTGAAATTCGTCAAATCGATATTCAAATAAATCTGCCAAAACCCCCGGGTCTCGCCGGGGGTTTTTATTTATCGCTTTTGGGGGAAAATAACGGTGGAGGTGATGATTCTCCACCAGCCACGGCAAATAAACGCAGCAGGAGGTGTGGCCATGGTTCAGCCCAAACAGCCCGCCAGTGCCAAACAGCCGCAGACTCCACCGGAGCGCGAGCCCAAGACACTGAACACTACGCCTTCGCTCAATCCGCACGTGGATTTTGTCAACCGAACGTTACCCTAGCAGGAGGTGTTTCTATGGTCGATGTCCCGATTCCCGGCAGTGTCCGCCGTGACGACCGTCAGCCCAAACACGGACCCTGGGGTGGCAAAACCATTGACGCTCTGTCCAATCCCCAGGGCAGCGCCCAGTTCCCCCCGGGCCAAAAGGTAGAAGCCATCCCCAAGCCCCATCCCGAAAAACCGGACAGGTGAGGTGAAAAGATGAAGAATTCCGGCGAACAGCAAGACAAGGACAGCCAAGGTGCCGCCAAAGTATCCGGCATGGTAAAAAACAAGCAGACCACAATGACAGAAAAAGGCAAGCAGGGCGGGAAATAAAAAACGAAGGGATCATTCCCTTCGTTTTTCTTATCAGTATTTACCCTAATCCCAGGTTGTGCATAATGGTCCTGGTCTGCTGGGCTTTATTCATGGTATAGAGGTGGATGCCGTCGACCTTATTATCAAGTAAATCCCGCATCTGCCGGCAGGCATAGTCGAGACCTGCTTTCTCCATCTCGGCGGGAAAACCGCCGTATTTTGTCATAATCCTGCTCAGTTCGTCGGGTATCGCGGCACCGCACAGACTGGTGATGCGTTTAATCTGGGCGGCGTTGAGCACCGGCATGATCCCGGCTGACATGGGGCAAGCAATGCCGCGGCTGGCCAGCTTGTCCCGGAAAGCGTAAAAATAGCGATTATCGAAAAACAGCTGAGTCACCAGCAGGTCTACCCCCTGGTCCACCTTCAGCTTGAGTTATTCGATGTCCTGCGCCAGATCCCGGCACTCCAGATGCCCTTCGGGGTAGGCAGCGGCAGCGATGCTGAAAAATTTACGCTGCCTGGCATGGGCAATCAAATCCTTGGCGTAGCTAAAGCCACCGGCTGGCGCTACGAAGGCCGTCTCCCCCGCCGGCGGGTCACCCCTGAGGGCCAGGATATTTTCAATCCCCAGCTCCTGCAGGCGGTCGAGAACGGCGTCGATAGTCTCTTTCGTCGCTCCCACGCAGGTCAGGTGGGCCACCGTCTCCAACCCGTAGTGATTTTTCACCTTGTCGACAATTTCAATCGAGCGGGACGAACTGCTGCCGCCGGCGCCGTAAGTAACACTGATATAGGCCGGCTTCAGGCTGCGCAACTCCTCCACCGTCTTAAAAACAGTATCCAACGGGAGGTCGGGCTTCGGGGGAAATATTTCAAAAGAAACCACCGGCTTATCGCCGCCAAACATTGCAGAAATCTTCATCAGACGACCTCTTTCCGTCAAATTATCGCCAGTTATCCGTCGGGGATGTCCTCTTCCTTACAAGTCCTATCAGTGGATGGCCAATCATGTTCCTGCTTACTCTCTGCGGACCATTGACAGCCAATAACAATCGCCATTCATCAAACAGAATTCTACTCTATTTTTCCCGCCGATTGACAATTATAAAGATTATAGCACAAGAATAAGAAAGATGGCTATACACCTGTCAGATATTTTAATGCTGCCGCCCTTGCTCTTGCCCCTTCCCGGCGGCAAAGCTATAGGGAGCAATCAGCAAAAAGACACTACCGACAAAATCATCGTTAGTGTCCTGATACTACTAATTAGAATAGATCTGGTTTTCAATTACTGAAAGGTAAAATAAATATGATGGATAAAGCTGGGATGCGGCTTTAGAATTTTTTCCAGCTCGCTTGTCGTTATATTCTCGGTGCAATGGACTTCAATTAATCCCTTCATGATATGTGAGGTTTTGGAAGAACTGTGCTCCATTTTCAGGGGGATGATTTGATTAATTCTGGAGTCCTTGACCTTGTTTTTTATCCAGTCCCACAACTGAGTAGCTGCATTTTCATCTTCAATAAAAAACCTTGCTGGGAATATTTTTACCAATATCGTCGCCTCCTCTACAAGATTTTTCTGGCCATCGCATTCATTGTAGTACTTTATTATACCACAGATATCCCAGATTGCCGCTTGCATCCCAAAATAACTGTCTAATATTTCTCCAACATCCGACAAAAACAAGCAAACGATAAGCCAGAGACATCACGGAAACCCGGCTACATTGCTTCTTTATCCAATACATTTCGCAAATTAGAATAGTAAACCTCACCGGTAACGGGTAGACTATAGCCGGAGGTGAGGATTGTGGGGTTCAAGGATTTGCCGGGCGGCCAAAATGCCAGACCGCAGAGAAAATCCACCGATTTTTCCAAGGAACTAGCACCAAAACCCCAGCCCAAAAATCCCGAGAAGTAGAGATAGGTGATAAAAAGACAATCGGGCGGCTTCTGTTGAAAGAATCACTCTCACGCATCTGTCAGGCAACCCCGAAAAGGGGTTCTTTTTTTGATTTCTCAACGTCAGTCCCCCGACCATCTTTACTTCCTTTCGAAACAGCTGGCAGGATTTTCGTCACCCTGGGCGAATTTATGCTTTCATCTTACTTTGGAGGCGACAAGAATGAAACAGAATATACTGGGCAAGACAGGGATCGCCGTTTCTGAGCTCTGTTTTGGCACACTGCCTATCGGCCCCCTACAGGCAGACTTTCCGGTGGAAAAGGCGGCGGAAGTCATCCGCTACGGTCTGGAACAGGGGATAACCCATATCGACACCGCCCAGCGCTATGATACCTATCCCCATGTCCGGCAGGCCCTGGAAGGCTATTCCGGCCAGGTCATCATCAGCAGCAAATCCTGGGCACCCAGCTACGAACTGATGCAGCAGGCCATCGAAGAGGCCCGCAAAGCGCTCAACCGCGATACCATCGACATCTTTCTTCTCCACGCTGCCCGGGCTGGCGCCAAAGTTTTCGAGGAACGCAAAGGCGCTCTGGAATGTTTGTGCGATGCCAAAGCCAAAGGCTGGATCCGTGCCACCGGTATGTCGACCCATTCAGCCAAGGCCGTCCGGCTGGCGGCCGACGTTCCAGAGATCGACATCATCCATCCGCTGATGAACCTCATTGGCCTCGGCATTCTCGACGGTGACCGCGAAGATATGCTAGCCTCCATAGGGTATGCTGCCGAGAAGGGCAAAGGCATGTATCTGATGAAAATCATGGCAGGCGGCCATCTGGTCGACCGTTTCCAGGGAGCCATCGATTTTGCCCGCACGGTGCCCGGCATAGCCGCTTTTGCTGTGGGAATGCTCACCCAGGCCGAAGTAGACGCCAACATCGCCTATCTCGAAGGACGGGAACTTCCGGCATACGTAGCCGCTCTGGTCGGGAAAACCAAGAAGAAGACCTATGTCATGGACCAGTGCAAAGGCTGCGGCAACTGCGAAAAATTCTGTCCCAGCGACGCCATCCATGTTGTCGACAACCGGGCGGTGGTCGATCCGGAAAGATGTCTATTGTGTGGCTACTGCGTACCCCACTGCCCCCAATTTGCCATCCGGCTGATCAGCAAATAAACCAACTATCTGCCTTTCCCGGTAATCCCACAGCAGCCTTTGTTCGCTCCGAACAAAGGCTGCTTTTTCTCTTCCCGCTGGTCGCCAGTCGTATGGCAAAAGAAGTTTGGTGTGGGATTAAAAGGATTTTGTCGAATTAAGAAGAATTACTCAATGATAGTTAGTCCCCCATTGAAATGTTGGGTAGTAGCCGCCGGCCCGCCAAGAAAGAGCGCGCGGCCTCCAATCATTGTTTCCATTATGATACTAAGGAGTAAAGCATGTCATTCAGGCCACGGGCCTCACTTGTCCAAAGATTGTGTCGTATCCTATTGCTGCTATGGATGGTTGCCAACATCGGTCTGGCGGTTTCCTATGCCTCGCCGTCGTCCGACGGCGAAGAGCAAAACCGCCGTTCCCGCCAGGAAGCCCAGGAACGCCAGCAACGCGACCAGCAAAAAGACGTCTTTTTGCAAAAGGGAGCAGCGGCGGCCCGGGATTTCCCCCTGCCGGATGAAACGCCGTCCTTTTTTATCACCACCCTTCTCCTCAAGGGCGACAGTGTTGAGCGCATTCCCTGGGCCCAGGAAATGCTGCAGCATTACGCCGGACGAAAAATCGGCCTTGTCGGCATCAACCTCCTGGCCAACCGCCTCGCCAATGCCCTGATTGACCAGGGCTACATCACCAGCCGGATCGTCATCCCTGAACAAGATCTCAGTTCAGGAACCCTGACCTTTGTCCTCGTTCCCGGCCGGATCGGCGCTATCCGTTTGGATGAAGCCAGCGGCAGGAAAAACTGGCAAACTGCCTTTCCCACCCGCCCGGGAGATATCCTCAACCTCCGTCATCTGGAGCAGGGCCTGGAGCAAATGAAACGGGTGCCGTCCCAGGACGTAGAAATGCAAATCCAGCCAGGAGCAAACCCCGGCGAAAGCGATGTCGTCATCAGCGTGAAAGAAACACAGAAATGGCGATTAACCCTGACGACAGACGACTCCGGCGTCATCGCCACCGGCAAAATCCAAACCTCCGAAGCGCTGGCCATGGACAACCTCCTGGGTCTCAACGATCTCTTCAACATTTCCTTCAACAGCGACGGCGACCGCCGGGGCTACCTCCGAGGCACCCGCGGCGACAGCATATATTACTCCCTGCCTTATGGCGACAGCACCTTTACCTACTCCAACTACACCTACCATTATCATCAATACATAAATGACAGCTCGTCCCCCTTTCAGTTTTCCGGTGAAATCACCAACGCCTCGTATGGCATCAGCCAGCTGCTCCACCGCGATCAGACAAGCAAAACCAGCCTGGACTTCAGCCTAATCAAAGGCACCAGCCGGAGCTTCATTGAAGACACTGAAATCGAAGTCCAGCGCCAAATCACCACCGCGGCCCAGCTCGGCCTGACGCAGCGGCGTTACCTCGGTCAGGCAACCCTCGACACAACCCTGGCTAACAAGCGGGGCGTCCCCTGGTGGGGAGCGCAGCTCGACCCGGCAGCCCAGTCGGCGGGGTCCCCGACCACCCGCTACAGCATCTGGCTGCTGGACACTAGTCTGACGACACCGGTAGCCATCGGCGATGCAAAGGGACGGTACACCGTAACCCTGCACGGCCAATACTGCCGCAATCTCCTCTTTGCCAGCGAATTTGTCAGCATCGGCAACCGTTTCACCGTCCGCGGTTTTGACGGTGAGCAAACCTTATCAGCCGAACGGGGCTGGTATTTACGGAACGAAGTCGCCGTACCCCTCAGTGCGAAAGGCCTGGAAATTTACGCCGGTCTGGACGGGGGGCAAGTCGGTGGACCCTCAGCTCAAACCTTGCTTGGCAGGACCCTCATCGGCTCGGTGGCAGGACTGCGCGGCAGCGGGAAGAACCTCTCTTACGAATTTTTTATCGGCTGGCCACTCAAAAAACCGGCCGGATTCCATACCGCCTCGCCCACCTTCGGCTTTCAATCCACCTATCAAATCTGAGCCATTTTTGCGGCTCGTCCAATCGCTAGACCCACATACAACCGGCCTTATTCATTTTAAAGGGAGGCAACAGAATGCTCTTGAAAAACAATCGTAGCCTGGCGAAACTCACCATCCTGGCATTTGTCCTGACCATGGCCCTCCAGCCGGTAACGGCCTCGGCTCAGGTTGTGGCTGACGCCAACGCCGGCAAAAACAAGCCGGTAGTAACCACTGTCAACGGCGCACCGGTAGTCGATATCACCGCCCCTTCAGCTGCCGGCGTTTCCCGCAACCTCTACCTCAAATTCGATGTCGGTGCAGAAGGCGTCACCCTGCAGAACTCGACCGCCCTCGCCAGGATCATTCTCAACGAAGTCACCGGCCCAGGGGCGAGTTACTTCAACGGCCCACTCACCGTAGCCGGCCAACGGGCTGATGTCATCCTTGCCAACCCCAACGGCATCGTTGTTGGCGGCGGCAGCTTCATCAACGTCGGCCGGGCGGTACTGACCACCGGCACAGCTCTTCTTGACCGCTGCGGCTCGCTGGATTCCTTTCAGACAACAGGCGGGCAGATCACCATCGACACCAACGGCCTGAATGCCAGCGGCGCCGACCGTCTGGATCTCATCAGCCGGGTCATGGTAATTAACGGCCAAATTCATGCCAAACAACTCAACGCCATTGCCGGCGCTAACAGTGTAAGCTACGCCACCCTCGACACCAAACACATCGACCGGACCGGCCAAGCGCCGCAAGTCGCCATTAGTGTGGGCGCCCTGGGCGGGATGTACGCCGACAAAATCAAACTCATCAGCACCGAACGCGGTGTCGGTGTCAATAGCTTGGGCACCATTGCCGCCTCCGGCGGCGACCTGACCCTCAGCGGCAAAGGAACCATCACCTTAAAAGGAAAAACCGCCGCCTCCGGCAATGTCACAATACAGGGTTCGGCCCTCGATCTGTCTGGCGGCAACCTGTACTCTGGAGCCAACACCAGCCTTAAAGCCTCTGCCGGCGAGCTGAACAATACCGGCGGCCGCGTCAACGCCAGCGGCGATCTGACCATTTTCGCCGGAGCTGTCAACAATACAGTCGGTGTCTTGAACAGCAGCGGCAATCTTACCATCACCACCGGCGCCGCCAATGAACACCCGCATTTCCACGGTGATTTCCGGGACTTCTGTTCCCGCCAAGCCGCCAGTATCAGCCAGTACGGCCTGAACAACACCAGCGGCGTTCTCAACGCCAGCGGCAATATCGTCATCACCACCGGCGCCATCACCAACACCCAGAATCTGACAGGCAATGCCGCCAGCAATAGTCAGTACGCCATCAACAATACCAGCGGCCGCATCAATACCAGCGGCAATATCACCGTCACTACCGGCGCCATTACCAATATCCAGTATCTTTCCGGCGATGACTGGGCCCGGGCCGCATCGACCATTGCTGCCACCAACAGCCAGTACGCCTTCAACAACACCAGCGGCTTCATCAATACCAGCGGCAACGTCACCATCTCCACCGGCGCCATTACCAATATCCAGTATCAGACCGGCGACTCCTGGAGCCGGAACGTGCCGACCGTTACCACCAGCAGCAGCCAATACGCAGTCGACAACACCAATGGCCACATCAACACCAGCGGCAACGTCACCATTACCACCGGGGCCCTCACCAACACCCAATACGCTTTCGGCAAGACGGCGACAGTGATTGCCAACAGCCAATACGCCTTCAATGACAAGAACGGCTTTATCAATACCAGTGGCAACGTCGCCATCTCCACCGGCAAAATCAACTTCAACCTCTATGACTTTGGCGCCTGCGGTTATCACTCCACCCTACCGACCATCAGCAGCGACATTCAATACGCTATCAACCGCGCCGGCGACTACATCAACACCAGCGGCAGCCTCACCATCACTACCGGTACCGTCCAAACCAGTCAGAAATGATAAGCGGAAGAATCTAAAAGTCCTATTCGTTCTTTCAAAAAAAAGTAAAAAAGCCTTCTGGCGTAATGCGCCAGAAGGCTTTTTTGTTGTTCCGCAAAAATCCGATCTTGTTTGCCAAAGACAGCTACCGTTTCTTATTTCCCTTTTTGGCTTTGAGGCGAGCTACCAGTTCCAGGCCGCTCAAAACGGCAATGCCAGTGCTCCATACAAAAAACAGAGCCGCCAGAACAAACAATCCAATATAGGCGATCTGACCCGGATTGACCGGGGCCATGGCAAGCACCCTGAGATAAAACGTCAGCTTGCTCACCAGTTGGCTGGAGTAAAACTCAAAAATCATCAGAAGATAAATGATGACAACCACCAGCAGGATGGACATTCGTTCCATCTGAACCCTGTTTTTCAGCCAATAATACAGCCGCACCCCAACCTCCCCCTTTCCCCTGATGCACCGCAGGTTATCTTAGTTTTATCAGAATCGGCGCCTTTACGCAATAGCTGTCAGGCAACATGCCAAAATAAAAAGAGCCTTGCGGCTCTTCGAAAGAATGGATAAACCGGTCAATGGACATGAAACGAATAGTTGTCGCCGGCGTTGTTGTCCCAATTATTGGCGTTGTCTTTAAAACACAGATTCATCGTATTGGCGGTGGTCACCGGTATGGCGGCTTCAAACCCTTGCTCAGTCCTGATCATTCTGTAATCGGCAGTTTTTTTCCAGTCGTCGCCAAAACCGACATGTACATAGACCCTGTCGGCGCCGCTGTCGGCCAAAAGACCTTTGTAAACTACTCTGGCGGTCTCCCCTTTGGCGGGAACGGCCGGGCTAAGAGCGACACCGTTGCCAGCGTATTGTTGGTTGCTGTCTTTGCTTAGGCTCACCTTTATCCCTCCTTACTCGGAAATAGTATACCCGTCCAGAAAAAAGGTTATGTATCAGCTAACGTTGGTATTTGACCACCAATTCAGCCAAACGGGCAGCGATCTCGGGAGTCAGCGCTCCTTGTCGTAGTCGCCACTGCCAGTTGCCGCCGCCCACCGTTCCCGGCAGGTTCATCCGGTCTTCGCCCCCCAGACACAGCACATCTTGCACCGGCACAATGGCGATACAGGCTGCGTCACTGTAAGCCCGTTCAATCAGCCGCCAGCAAAAGTCGCCCAGACGAACGCCCTCCTCCAGCCCCAAATACTTGCGTACCCCGGCTGCCGCCTCAGCCTCTAGGCTGCCATACCATCCCAGGGTGGTGTCATTGTCATGGGTCCCGGTATAAATCACCATATTATCCTCGCAGTCATCAGCCGAGCACTCGCCGATTACGCCGCTGCCGAAGGCAAAATGCAGCACCTTCATGCCGGGATAATTGAACTTCTCCCGCAGCCGGATGACTGCCCGGGTGATGATGCCGAGATCCTCGGCAATGATCGGCAGCCGTCCAAGGTGGCGCTCCATGGCGGCGAAAAAATCCGCCGCCGGTCCCTCGACCCAACTGCCGCTGACAGCGGTATCCTCACCTGCCGGAACAACCCAATAGTCGACAAAGCCCCGAAAATGGTCGATGCGGACCACATCCACCAGCCGAAACAGCAGACGCAGGCGCTCCTGCCACCAACGGTAGTCGTCGGCATGCATGGCCGGCCAATCATAGTGCGGGTTGCCCCAAAGCTGGCCCGTTTCGCTGAAATAGTCGGGGGGCACTCCGGCCAGCGTCAGCGGGAGGCCGGCCTCATCCAGCGCAAAGAGCTGCGGATGGGACCAGACGTCACTGGAGTCCTGTGCCACAAATAACGGCAGGTCGCCGATGATACCGACACCCCGGCTGTTGGCGTAGCGTTTCAGGTCATCCCACTGCCGGAAAAAGGTGTACTGCAGAAAATAATGATAGGCGATTTCCTCAGCCAGCTGTTCCTGATAGCGCACCAGCGCTGCCGCTTCCCGGGCGGCGGCCGGCCGGTCCCATTCGTTCCAGGCACGGCCGCCGAAGTGATCTTTCAGCGCCATAAACAGCGCATAGTTTTTCAGCCATAGCGCGTTCTCGGCGGCGAAGCTCTCATAGTCAGGGTCAGGCGGCCGGCGGCGGAAGGCCGCAAAGGCCCGGCGCAGCAGCCTTTCTTTATAGGCTTCTACCGGGCCGAAATCCACCCTGCCGCCGTCAAATACCGGTGGAGCGGCGATATCGGCCGCCTCCAGCAGCCCCTTGTCTACCAGCAGTTCGGGTGAGATGAGCAGATGGTTGCCGGCAAAAGCCGAAAGGCAGGCATAGGGGGATGCGGCAAAACCGGGCGGATTGAGGGGAAGGATCTGCCAGTACTTCTGACCGCTTCTCGCCAAAAAATCGACAAAGCGGCGGGCCTCTGCTCCGGTGTCGCCAATCCCATAGACTGACGGCAGCGATGTCGGATGAAGCAGCAGCCCTGCGGTCCGGGCAAATGTGGCCGGATGTTCGGTCCGCTCCATGAGCAGCTTGCCTTCCAGCGGTCCGAGGGTGACCTCCAGCCTGCCGTCCGTCATGTCGACCGCCTTCTCCCCATTCAGCACGTCCACCAGTTCATCCTGGCAATAGCAACCGATGTCGCAGGCAAAGGTTGCCGTATGGTCCCGGCTACGGTTGAAAAGCAGCACCGCCATATTGTTCTTGGCCGGTTGGCCGAACACGTCGCGGCCGTGCTCGATGCGCCGCACATAGCCGTAAATATCGCCGCTGACAGGCAGCGGCAGCCACTGCCCGGTCCGGAGCACGGCAAACTTGTTGCGCAGTCCGATCATTTTCTTGTACCAGTCGAGCAGTTCCCCATCCTCCCGCCCCCAGGGATAGGTTCCGCGGTTGAAAGGGTCGGCATAGCCTTCCAGTCCGGCTTCGTCGCCGTAGTAAACACAAGGCACGCCGGGAAAGGTCATCTGCCACAGTACCAATAGCTTGAGCCTGGCGACAGCCAGTCGCCGCTGGTCGGGCGGCAGACGATATTTGGCCTGCTCGATAATCGTCATACTATCCTGGGGAGGGGCCTCGCCCAGCAGGGTCAGGATACGGGGAACGTCATGGCCGCCCAAAAGATTCATCGCGGCATAAAAATTTTCCGCCGGATAGTTTTCGCATAGGGACATGAACTGCTGCTGGGTCTCGGCGGCGCTATGGCGGCCAAGAATAAAATCCAGCAGCAGGTTGCGGAAGGGATAATTGGTCACCGAATCGAGTTCATCCCCCAAGAGGTATTCCCGGGTATGCTCATAGCTCACCTTGCGGGAAGCATCCTCCCACACTTCGCCGATAAGCACCGCCTCCGGGTCCTCCTCCTTGAGAACGGTCCGCAGATGTTTGAGAAACTCGTCCGGCAGCTCGTCGGCCACATCCAGACGCCAGCCTTTGACCCCTGCCCGATGCCAGTGCCTAATGACACTGTCCTCGCCGTCGATAATATAATTGATATAGGATGGCTCCATTTCCTCGACGTTGGGCATAGTACCGATACCCCACCAAGACTCGTACTCATCAGGAAAATGGCTGAAGCGATACCAACGGTAATAAGGCGAATCAGGAGACTGGTAGGCCCCGAGGTCAGAGTAGCGGCCCTCTTTGTTGAAATAACGGCTGTCGCTGCCAGTGTGGCTGAACACTCCGTCCAGGATGATGTTCATGCCCACGTCGCCGGCCTTGGCACAAAGCTCACAAAACAGTTCATAATCCCCAAACGTGGGATCGATATTTTTATAGTCGGCAGTATCGTACTTGTGATTGCTTGGCGACTCAAAAACCGGATTAAAATACAGCGCGCCGACGCCCAGCTCCTTTAGATAGGGCAGCTTGGCCAGTATTCCCTGGAGGTTGCCGCCAAAGAAATCATAGGCAAAAATATGGGCGTTGCGCATATCCCGGACATAAAACGGCGTATTGTCCCAATAGGCATGAATCACACTGCCTGGCGGCAGATTGACAAGCTCGCCGCCCGGCCGGCCATTATAAAAGCGATCGACAAAAATCTGGTACATCACTGTCTGCTGGAACCAGCGCGGTGCGGTGGCGCCCTGGCGGAAAACGGTGATCTGCCAGGACATTGGGTCAGGTCCGCCGATCTGCCCCGGACCGCCGAGGCCCGAGGGATTGCCGTAGTAATAGGTTTCATTCCGCCGCCCGACAGCGAAATGGTACCATAAAAGACCGGGCACTTCCGGTGCAGTGATGGTCGCCTCATAGATCCTGGCATCGCCATCGCTTTGCCTGTGCATCATTGCCACCTGCTGCTCGTGACCATGATGCCACAGCCGGACATTCACCCAGTCGGGCGGGTCATTGGTCCACACCCTGAGGCGCAGTTTGACCGGTGAATCAGCAGAAACAGCCCCAAAGGGGCTGCGAAAAAAAACATCATGTGAATCGTGCCAAAGCCACTCTTGCTCCATTTTTATCACCCGGCCTTACGACGGAAATGTGTTCGGACCGGTAGCCTGGCGGGGCATGGCGCAGCCGTGCACCAGCTTGGCGAACGCGTCGTCCGAGCGGCAATAGCAGCGGACAGGCACCGCCGGTCGCATCTGCCAGATGTCCATGGAGTATTCGGTGAAGGTCCGGTCACCGGAGAACTTGCCGGAGTGGGCGATATTGTGAATACACATATTGCCCCAGGTCTTTTTGTCGCGGTAGAGTTTTTCCACGCGGATCTGGGCGTCCACATAGGCGGCGAAATCCTTGAGGACAAAAAACTGGTCGCCGTGATAGAGAAAGGCATCGAATAACGGCCGGAACTCATCCGGTCCTGTCGGTAAAAACCCGTTGATCAATTGATCCAGGACGGTTTTCACCCGCTGATCACTGTTATAGATATCCCAGGGGTTGTAGCCGCCATTTTGGTAATAGTCCATCACTTCCTCGGCAGTCAGACCGAAGGTGATGATGTTGTCATCCCCCACAGCGTTGCGGATTTCGATATTGCCGCCGTCCATGGTGCCGATGGTGACGCCGCCGTTCATCATGAACTTCATGTTGCTGGTTCCACAGGCCTCGCGGCTGGCAGCCGGAATCTGCTCACTGACGTCAGTCGCCGGAATAATCATCTCAGCCAGCGACACATTATAGTTTTCTAAAAAGACGACCTTGATCTTGTCGCGAATCGATTTGTCATTATTGATCATCGACGAAAGCGTATTGATCAGCTTGATGGTCCGCTTGGCCTGGGCATAGCCTGGCGCGGCCTTGCCGCCGAAAATGAAGGTCCGGGGCGCCAAGTCCATGTCGGGATTTTCCCGCAGCCGGTTGTAGAGGTGCATAATATGAAGGACATTCATCGTCTGGCGCTTATAGCCGTGAAAACGTTTGATCTGGGCGTCAAAGATGGAGTCCGGGTCGACATAAAACCCGTTCCAGTCTTTAATATAACGGGCCAGAACCACCTTATGATGCCGTTTTACCGCCGCCAGGCTGTTTAAAAAGGTGTCGTCATTTTCGTATTTCAAAAGCCCGAGCAGATCGCAGGGATAATGGATCCAGTCGGTTCCCACCGCGTCGTTGATCACTTCGGTGAGCTGCGGATTGCATTTGATCAGGAAGCGGCGGTGAGCTACCCCATTGGTCTTATTATTGAACTTGTCAGGGTAAAAATGGTAAAAGCCATGCATTACCTTGTTCTTGAGAATCTCGGTGTGAATCTGGGCCACCCCATTGACGCTGTGGCTGCCGACAATGGCGAGATGGGCCATGTGGACATTGCCGTCGGCCAACACCGCCATCGAACGGATGCGGTCCCACTGCCCCGGATAACGGTCCCAAAGTTCCTGGCAAAAACGTTCGTTGATCTCGTTGACGATCATATAGATCCGCGGCAGCAGCTGCTGGAACAAATTTTCCGGCCATTTCTCCAGCGCCTCTGGCAGGACGGTATGATTGGTGTAGGACAGACTGCTGACCGTAATGTTCCAGGCCTCATCCCAGCCCAGCCCCTCCTCATCGATGAGGATGCGCATCAATTCCGGCACCGCCAGGGTCGGATGGGTATCATTAATATGCACCGCCACCTGATCAGGCAGGCTGGACATCGGCAGTCTTCCCTGCTTGAACTTGGCGATGATATTCTGCAGGCTGGCCGACACCAGGAAATACTGCTGTTTGAGGCGCAATACTTTGCCCTCGTAATTCGAATCGTCAGGATAGAGTACATTGGAAATAGTCTCTACCGAATTTTTGTAGTCGATGACCTTCAGGCAATCGTTGCGGTTGAAGGCCGAGCAGACAAAATCAGCCTTAGCCGGCTCGGCGCTCCATAGCCTGAGGGTATTGACCGTTCCGTTCTGATACCCCACCACCGGAACATCATACGGGACCGCCAGTACCGATTCATAGTTTTCATGGTAGTAGCGCAACTTACCATTGGCCTCCACCCGGACGCTGCCGCCAAAGTGGATCGGCACCGCCTCTTCCCGGCGGCGAAACTCCCACGAAAAGCCATCAGTCAGCCAGTTATCGGGAACCTCCACCTGATAGCCATCCACTACATCCTGTTCGAAAAAGCCGTAGCGGTAGCGGATACCGCAGCCATGGCCCGGCAGGCTCTCCGCCGCCATAGAGTCAAGGTAACAAGCCGCCAGCCTTCCCAGGCCGCCGTTGCCTAGGCCGGGGTCTTCCTCGGCGGACTCGATGTCTTTAATGTTGGCCCCCAGTTCAGTCAGGGCCGCAGCACAGGTGTCGTAAAGCCCGAGATTCATCAGATTGAGGCCGAGCATCCGGCCCAGGAGAAATTCGATGGACAGGTAGTATACCTGCTTTTGCCCCTCCTGCTGCCGCTGCCGGTCAGCCTCGATCCATTGCTTGGCAATATAGTCGCGTACCAGACCGCTGAGGGCTTTGTATCGTTCGCAGGTTGAAGTCTCTTCAAAGGTTTTGCCGTGCAGCTTTTCCAGCCTGTCCAAAAATTCCGCTTTGAATTGGGCTATGCTGAGGTCCATAAAAGGTTGTGAACTCTGGTCCGTAGTTTGGGTGATCTGCAGGTTCATGAGCAGCCTCCTCGCCGAGTAGTGTCTCATATAGTATTTGATATTGCCGCGCTGATTTATCCCAACTGTAGTCGCCAGCCATGGCGTTCTTCACGATTTTTCCCCACAGCTCGCTCTGTCGGTAAAAATCGAGAGCCCGGCGCAAGGTGTACAGCATATCGTGGGCGTTATAATTGGCGAAGCTGAAGCCGTTGCCCTCTCCGCTTTTTTCGTTAAAAGCCGCCACCGTGTCCTTGAGTCCGCCGGTTTCCCTGACCAGCGGTACACAACCATAGCGCATAGCGATCAGCTGGGCGATACCGCAGGGCTCAAAGAGTGAAGGCATCAAAAGCAAGTCGGCGGCGGCGTAAATCCGCCGGGCCAGTGTCTCGTCAAAGCAAATATTGGCCGACACCTTGCGCGGGTAACGGCCGGCTGCATACCAGAACATGTCCTGATAATGATCTTCGCCGGTACCGAGCACCACCAGTTGAAGGTCGAGGGAGGCAAGCTCATTCAAGAGATAGGCGACCAAATCCAGTCCCTTTTGACTGACCAGCCGAGTGACCATCGCCACCATCGGCGTCTCAGGGCTTACCGGCAGACCAAGCTGCTGCTGCAGAAATATCTTGTTTTCCGCCTTGGCAATCTCCACACTGTCGTAATGGCAAAAGAGATTCGGATCGGTGGCAGGATCATAACTCTCGTAGTCGATGCCGTTAATAATACCGGAAAGAGCGGTATGTCTCCGCCCCAAATAACCGTCCAGATGCTCACCGAAGAATGAGTTTTGGATTTCCCCGGCGTAAGTCGGACTCACTGTATTGATACGGTCGGAATAGGCCAGCGCCCCTTTTAGGAAATTCACCTGGTCGAAAAACTCCAGCCTGTCGGCGGTAAAATGCTCCCACCCCAGACCCAGCAACTCCTCCATGATCGCCTTGGGAAAAACGCCCTGGTACTTGAGATTATGGATGGTAAACAGGGTGCGGATGTCGGCATAACCAGGTTTTTCCCGGTAGTGGGCCGTCAAAAAGACACTGACCATGCTGGCATGCCAGTCATGGCAATGAATTACATCAGGAAAAAAGTCAAGATAGGGCAGGCTTTCCAGCACCGCCCGGCAAAAAAAGGCGAAGCGTTCGGCGTCGTCATAGTGGCCGTAAAGAGTGGGACGCTGGAAATAGTAGATATTATCAAGAAAATAAAAAGGCACCCCGGCATGTTCCAGTTCCTGCAGGCCGCAGTATTGCTTCCGCCAGCCTACCGGCACGGTGAATTCCTGGCGCAGCACCATCTTTGCCTGGTCGCCAGCCGGTATCGCCTGGTGCTTAGGCAGCATCACCCTGGCGTCAACGCCGAGTTTACGCAGCGCTTTGGGCAACGAGCCCACCACATCGCCAAGACCGCCGCTTTTGACGAAAGGCCCCGCCTCGGCGGCAACCAACAACACTTTGAGCATGCTAAACAACAGTTCCTTTCCTGATCACCAGCGGCTGGGTCAACGAACCGCGCAAACACTTGCCGGCCGTGACCCGGACGTCCTTGTCGCAGATGACGTTTTCCAGCACCGCATCTTCGTCTACCTCACAGCCTGCCATCAGGATACTCTCACTGACCCGGGCACCGGGACGGATCTTTACCTGGCGAAAGAGCAGACTGTTCTCCACCTCGCCGGCAATCTGGCAGCCCCCGGCGGCGATGATATTGGCCACTTTGGCCTCTTTGGCGTAGCAGGTGGGGGCGTCATGCCGCACCTTGGTATAGATCTGGCCGGCCTGGGCGAAAAGCTGCCGCCACCGCTCCGGCTGGAGCAAATCCAGACTGTGGCGATAATAGCTTGCCAGGCAATGAATTCTCGCGACATAGCCGGGGTAGTGAAAGGCCCGGGCCCGCAAATAACCCAGATTGTCCCTGATTTCCTGGATAATGCTGTCCGGCTTGCCTCGCCCGGCGCAGCCTTCGATCAATTCACTCAGCAAATTCTTCTTGAGAATAAAGGTATCAAGGAGAAAATTGCCGTTGTCGAGGGTCTCCGGCTTCAGCCGGATGCCGGCTAGCCTGCCGGCAGGCTGCACATCAGCCACACTGCAGTTGGGGCAGTCCTGGCGGGTGTGATCCTCAGTCTTATACAAAAAAGTAATATCCGCTGCCGTCTCCTCGTGAAACCGCAACGCCTCCCGGTAGTCGATACTGCCAACCACACCGGCACCGGCGACAACCACATACTCCTGGCTGCTTTTGGCGAGAAAGTCGCGGTTGCCGTGGAAATTGCGAATGTCGCCCCGGCTGGCCTGCTCCGCCTCGGCGTCAGGGGGAGGAAGCCATACCAGGCCATCTTGTTTGGGCATGAGGTTCCAGTCTCCACCGAAACGGAGGTGGTCGACCAGTGATCGGTGGCGATGCGGCACCAGCACGCCGACATTTTCTATTCCCGAATTGACCATGCCGGACAGGACAAAATCAATCAACCGGTACCTGCTGCCAAAAGGAACGGCAGCCAGGGGCCGGTGCTGGGTAATCTCATTCAGGTCCAGACTGTCGCCGGCAAGGTTGATAATCCCCATCACATTATTAATCGGAGATCCCTCCATCCGTTGGCGTCGGCAATGCCGATAAAGCCGGAATCGACGCCGCAACCGGTAAAAACGCTGCCGCGGGGAATGACGGTATTGCCGCCTACCACCGTGATTTCCTCTCCATCCACGCAGCCGATGCGGCAATGATCGCCGATCACAGCATCAGCCCCGATGATGGCCGTATGAACGCTGGCGCCCACGCCAATCACCGCTCCGGGCATCACTACCGTGGAGACCACCCTCGCCCCCTCAGCCACCTGAACGCCGGGAAAAAGGACCGAACGCTCCACAGCTCCATGAATCAGGCAGCCCTCGCCGATCAGCGCCCGCTCGGGCCGGGCGGCAGCTGTCATATAGTGGGGCGGCTGCACCGGGTCCACCGAATAAATCGGCCAGGCCGGATCGTATAGATCGAGCGGCGGGTGGTCGGAAACCAGATCCATATTGGCCTGCCAGAGGCTTTCCAGCGTCCCGACATCCTTCCAGTAACCGGAAAAGGGGTAGGCGAACATCTTTCGCCGTTCTTTCAGCATCCGGGGAATGACGTCCCGGCCAAAATCGTGGTTGGAGCTGTGGTCCCGGTCGTCGGCCAGCAGTTGCTGTTTCAGCGTCTTCCAGGTAAACACATAAATCCCCATTGACGCCAGGTTGTTTTTGGGTTGGCGGGGTTTTTCCTCAAACTCGACGATCCGGCCGCCGCTGTCGGTATTCATGATGCCGAAACGGCTGGCGTCCTCCCAAGGCACGGGGAGGACGGCGATGGTGATATCGGCCTTCATCTCTTTATGATAGGCCAGCAGGGAATGATAATTCATGGTATAGACATGGTCACCGGACAGCACCAGCACGTATTGGGGCTGGTATTGCTCGATAAAGTCGATGTTCTGGCAAATGGCGTTGGCTGTTCCTTTGTACCACTCGCCGCCGTCCTTGGTCATATAGGGCGGCAGGACGAAGACGCCGCCGCACGCCCCAGAACCCCACGGTCGGTTGCCGCTAATGTGGCTGTTGAGCACAAAGGGCTGGTACTGGGTCAGCACCCCGACGGTATCAATCCGCGAGTTGTAGCAGTTGCTCAGGGTGAAATCAATGAGCCGGTATCTGCCGCCGAAGGGCACTGCCGGCTTGGCCAGGTTACTGGTGAGGGTGTTCAGCCGGCTCCCCTGCCCCCCGGCGAGAATCATGGCGATACATTCTTTTTTGGCCATACAATTACCTCATCTTGGCTTCAGACTTTGCGCCGGGCGTTCGTGATGACGCCATTTCAGATAAGTCACCGCCAGCGGCGGCAGCTTCAACTGGAGAGAACAGGGTTGATTGTGCCAGCCGGTCGCCTCGGCGACAAGCAAGCCGCTATTGGTCTGACCCGAACCGCCGTACATTTCCCGGTCGCTGTTGAAAATTTCCTGATAGCTGCCTGGTTTGGGAACGCCGATTCGGTAGTCGTAACGAACCTCCGGCGTAAAATTGCAGACCACAACGATAAAATCCTCGGCAGCAGTAGACTTTCGCATAAAGGTGATGACGCTCTGATTAAAGTCATGGGGATCGATCCATTCAAACCCCTGCCAATCATAATCAATCTGCCAAAGACTCGTTTCATCGCGGTAGAGGTGGTTGAGATTCTGGACATACTGATGGAGTCGATGATGCAGATCATAGTCTAGGAGATGCCAGTCCAGGCTTTGTTCGTAATTCCATTCGATAAAATGACCGAATTCGCCGCCCATGAACAGCGTTTTTTTGCCGGGATGGGCCATCATATAGCCGTACAAGAGGCGCAGATTGGCGAATTTCTGCCAATAGTCGCCAGGCATTTTGTCCAGCAGCGACCGCTTGCCGTGAACCACCTCGTCATGGGAAAGGGGCAGGATGAAATTCTCCGAGAAAGCGTACATAAACGAAAAAGTCACCAGATTATGCCACCACTTGCGGTATACTGGGTCCATACTCATATAGCGCAGCATATCGTTCATCCAGCCCATATTCCACTTGAAATTGAATCCCAGCCCACCGACATGGGTCGGCCATGTAACCATCGGCCAGGCGGTGGATTCCTCGGCAATCATCATTGTCGCCGGGTATTCGCGGAAAACGGCGCTGTTCAGCTTTTTCAAAAAATTCATGGCGTCGATATTGCCGTTGCCGCCGTAGCTGTTGGGAATCCAGTCCCCGCCATGGCGGCCGTAGTCGAGGTAGAGAATGTTGGCCACAGCGTCGACACGAAGGCCGTCGATATGATAGACATCCAGCCAAAACAGGGCGTTGGAGACAAGAAAACTCTGGATTTCCGAGCGTCCAAAATCAAAATTCGCCGTACCCCATTGCCAGTTCTCGCCCCGTTCAGGCCAACCGCTCTCGAAAAGCGGCGTCCCATCGAAGCGATACAGGCCGTGGCTATCTTTGCAAAAATGACCAGGCACCCAGTCCAGAATAACGCCGATGCCGCTTTGGTGGCACTTGTCGACGAAATACATAAAATCATGGGGAGAACCATAACGGCTGGTGACAGCGAAATACCCGGTGGCCTGATAACCCCAGGAACCGCCAAAAGGATGCTCCACCACCGGCAGGAGTTCGATATGGCTATAGCCCATTGTAACGACATATTCCACCAGCTCGTCGGCCAGCTCCCGGTAGGTCAGCGATCGTCCGCCTTCTTTATGACGCCATGAGCCTAAATGGACTTCATAGATGTTGATCGGTTGCTTGTAAAGGGCGTCGGCGTTTTTCCCCTTCTGCCAGGTGCCATCCTGCCAATGGTAGTTGTCAAGGCAGGCCACCCGCGAAGCTGTCGCCGGCGACTCTTCGGCCCAAAAGGCGAAAGGGTCGGCTTTCAGAAAAGACCAGCCTTCCTGAGGATAGATTTCGTACTTGTAAATCTCCCCTTCGCCCAGGTCAGGGATAAACAGCGACCAGATTCCCGAGCTGCCTACCGGTCGCATGACATGACCGGCTCCCTGCCAGGAATTAAAATTACCGACAACCCGTACCTCCCGGGCGCTGGGTGCCCAAACCGCGAAACGAACGCCAGGGCTGCCGTCCTCGGCAGTGATATGTGCGCCGAGCATCTCATAGCTGCGGCAGTGGGTTCCCTCGTTAAACAAATACAGGTCATAACTGGTAAGTTCTAATGTCTGCATTCTGCTCCCCAATACATTATGATTGATATTGTTTGCCGTCAGCTGGCTTTCTATACCGTCTAACTGCTGCCCGCGCCAGCCCCTCTGGCAAACATTTTATATTTACCCAGATATAACCTGATTCATACCCGACAAACTGAAAAAATTGCCTCAAGGCAAAAAAACAAGCCTCTGCCGCCAGGCAAAGGCTTTCCATCGTTCGATCTTCAACCGCAGAAACAAGTTATGCTTTGCGGTGCACTATTCAACTCTCGGCAATACCGCATCAAATGTCAGATGTTGATATCAACATTCTTTCCCAGGTTGGGCTGGACGCTTTGAACCATCTGGGCCAGTTGCTGAACCAAATTATTTCCATCCTGCTGAAAGGTATTCAGGGCTTTTTTCATGACCATCGTTCCGGCAGCATTGTTTTGCGCCATGGAAATAACTGATGACAAGCCGACTGGATTCATATCTGATTCCTCCTACTGCTAGGCTAATTCCATTATACGCCAGGAAAAATCCTCCTGACAATAGGTCTGGAGTCCTTAAAAACGCAGCACTTGGCTCAGAGAGACGCGCGGTGAGATTCGAATAAATCGTAATTCTTCCGCAGGATCTCCGGAATCGGCAGCTCGTACGGACAGCGGCTGATACATACGCCACATTGGGTGCATTTGACCACCGTCTCCATGATCTGCGTCTGCCTGGACGCCGCTATCTGGGGCGACATCCGCGCCGCCATGATGGGATACCCCATCGCCGGAGTGATATTCACCCCGTGGGGACAGGGCAGACAATACTCGCAGCGGCGGCAGAAACGCTTACCCAGCTCGGCCCGGTATTTATCCATCAGTGCAAGATCGCTGCTGTCGACAACATTAGGCTGATCATACAGATCGACGATATTGTCCACCGCCGCCACCGAGTCATAACCAGGAATGGCGAGAACGTCAGGATACTGGCGCAGAAACTTAAAAGCCAGCGGGCCGTTGTCGATCACCCCTCCGGCAAAGGGTTTCATCGCCAAAATACCAATATTCATTTCGCGGGCCAGCACATGCAGCTCACTGCTGGGGTCAGTTTCAATAAAGTTGAAAGGGAACTGGATGGTGGTGAACAACCCCATTTTGAGCAGTTTGATCGCCATCGGCAGCCCGTGGGAACTCACCCCGATATGACGGATCTTGCCCTCCTGCTGAGCCTTGACCACCACCTCGAGCGCCCCGCCGGGAGCGGATATGGCTGCCCAATCCTTTTCCTGGGCTACCTGATGGAATTGATAAAGATCGATATAATCGGTCTGGAGCATCCTCAGACTGTTTTCCAGTTGCTCTTTCGCCCCAGCCGCGTCCCGCTTCAGAGTTTTAGTGGCCAAAACCACCTTGTCGCGTATACCCGAAAAAGCGATACCCATCTTGGCCTCGCTGTCTTTATAAGCATTGGCGGTATCATAGAAGGTAATCCCCCGGTCGAAGGCGTGCCGCAAAATAGCTACCGCCTCATCGGTGGCCAGGCGCACAATTGGGATTCCGCCGAACCCCAGCTCCGAAACGTTTAGACCGGTCTTGCCTAATACCCGGTATTTCATATTCGTCCCCCTTGTCAGCATCAGCTTGCATCCACGCTAGTCTGTCCTATCCAATATATTCTAGCTCCGGTTGCCGCCTCCTCTCCTTTACCGCGGAATATTTTAGCGTCTCGTCACAGGAAAGCGGCCATATTCTCCGAATACCATACCAATAATAATAAAGAAACCGCCATCACTCCAGGGAGGGATTGTTCTGTATTCACTACTCATCCGAAACGGGCTTGTCTTTGACGGCTCCGGTACCGCCCCGGTTGCAGCCGACGTTGCCGTACGGGGGGATCGGATCGTGGCCATAGGACCGGCACTACCCGGACACGCCGAGCAAGTCATCGACGCCACCGGCCTGGCCGTGGCGCCCGGCTTTATCGATCTTCACAGTCACACCGACCGGACCATCCTCGAGAATCCCGGCGCCGCCAGCAAAATCCTCCAAGGCGTCACCACCGAAGTGGTCGGCAACTGCGGTATTGGTTCTTTCCCGGTGAGCGCCGGGCACCACACCGAACTGGAAGACAGTTTCAACAGCCTGGAAGGTGACAGCGATATCGCTGTCACCTGGGCAGACTGTGCCGGCTTCGCTCGAGTGGTGGAAAAGGCCGCCCCAGCCGTCAACCTCATTCCTTTGGTGGCCCACGGAGCACTGCGGATCGCCGTAATGGGCTCGGTCGACCGGCCTCCTTCCTCCGGGGAAATGGCTCAGATGGAAGAACTCTTGGCGGAAAATCTCCGCCAAGGCGCCTGGGGGCTATCCACCGGCCTGATTTACCCGCCCGGCAGTTATGCTAAAATCGAGGAACTCGTGGCTCTCGGCCGTGTTCTCGCCAGTTACGGCGCCATTTATACCAGCCATCTCCGCAGCGAAGAAGCCGCCCTCCACGCCGCGGTGGAAGAAGCCGTCCAGGTGGCCCGCGCCAGTGGTGTACGGGTGGAAATCTCCCATCTCAAAGCCGTCGGCCGTCCCTTCTGGGGCGGCGGCGCCGAAGCGGCTATCCGGCTGCAGGCCCTTCGGGCCGAAGGAGTGGACATCTGGGCTGACCAATATCCTTACCTGGCCACCTCCACCGGTCTCTCGGTTCTTCTTTCCGGCTGGGTCCACGAAGGCGGCCGGGAAAAAATGCTCCAGCGGCTGGCAGACCCGGAGCTTGCCGGTCAATTGAGGCGGGAAATCGCCGAAGCCGTCGCCGTCCGGGGCGACGCCGGCACCATCCAGATCGCCGCCACCAACACCCCGCGAAACCGCGCACTGTGTGGCCGTACCCTGGCCGATGTCGCCCAGCTGTGGCAGACAACACCGGCAGACGCAGTCATCCGGCTGCTTAGCGAGGAAGGCGGGGTGGTCAGCGCCGTTTATTTTTCGCTGGACGAAACCGAGCTGGAAACCATCCTCCGCCGCCCCGACGTGTCAGTGGGCAGCGACGGTTACGCCATGAACGCTGAACTATACAAAAACTCTGTGACCCATCCCCGCTCCTATGGGACCTTCCCCCGCGTCCTCGGCCACTTCGTCCGGGAGAAAAAACTCCTTTCCCTGGAAACCGCCGTCCGGAAGATGACCTCCCTACCGTCCGACATCCTGGGCATGACCGACCGCGGCCGCATAAAATGCGGATTTGCAGCCGACTTGACCCTCTTCGACCCGGCCACCGTCAGGGATAATGCCACCTTTATCCAGCCTCACCTTTATCCTGACGGCATACCTCATGTCATCGTCAACGGGCGGATGGCCGTCAAAGAAGGCCGCCTCACCGGCGACAGACCTGGGCGTGTGTTGAAAAAAACGCCGACAAACTAAAGAAGGTCGCCGTAGGCGCCTTCTTTTTCGTTGTCAGACGTTAGATGCTATACCTTGAACTTGCTGACCGTCTGGGTCAGTTCTTCGGCCATCTTGGCCAGACTGTGGCTGGAAGATGCGATCTCTTCCATGGTGGCCGACTGTTCCTCGGTGGACGCCGACACAGTCTGCGCCTGGCTGGCAGTCCCTTTGCTGATACTGTCAATTTCCCGTACCGAGCTGACGATCTGTTGGCTGCCTCCCGCCAGTTCCTCAATGGCTGCCGAAATCTCCCTGATCTGGCCGGTGACCTGGTTGAAGGCCGCAAAGATGTCCTGGAAGGTCTTGCCGGCATCTTGAACGACTTCCGATCCGACCCTCACCTCTTTGGTACCTTCGGTCATCGCTACGACGGCGCTGTCGGTATCTTTTTGGATTTCACCGATCAGGCCGGCGATCTGTTTGGCGGCGTCTTGCGATTGTTCGGCCAGTTTGCGGACTTCTTCGGCGACGACGGCGAAGCCTCGTCCTTGTTCCCCGGCCCGGGCGGCTTCGATAGCGGCGTTGAGGGCCAGGAGGTTGGTCTGCCCGGCAATCCCGGCGATAGTATCAACGATAGCCCCGATTTCCTTCGACCGCTGGCCAAGTTTACTGACCACCTCGGCCGAGCGGGTCACGGTGGTTTCGATCTGACTCATCTGAGTGATGGCCTTTTCCACTGCTTTGCTACCCTGCTGGGCGGCATCGGCCGACTGGGCCGAGGTGCCTGCCACTGCATTCGCGTTAGCGGCGATTTGCTGAATGCCGGCTGACATTTGCCCGACTACGTCGGCAGTGTTGTCGACGGCTTTAAGTTGTCTCTCCGCCCCTGTGGCCACTTCGCCGATAACGCCGGCGATCTGATGGGCGGCCTGGGCCGACTGCTCAGCACTGGCGGTGAGTTCTTCCGAGGAGGCGGCAACATGCTCGGTGGACTGCATAATGCTGCGAATAACATTGCGCATATTCCTATTTAACGTATCAAACGCCTTGGCCATATCGCCAAATTCATCGGTGCGTTTTATATACGCCAGGTCAACATCATGGGAATAATCGCCATCAGCCATCGTCATAATTCGATTCCTCATTGTTAAAAACGGCTTGGCAAGGCTACTGCCCAGATAGAATGCCAGTATCGCCGATAAACCAAGCGCAAGCAAACAAAACAGAATCCCCGTCATAATTTTGCCTTTCAACTGAACGGCTTGTTCCTGCGTTTTTTTCTGGACAAATGCATCAATATCATCTGTCCAGTTGCCTGTGCCGACGACCCAGTTATAAGGCTTGAACACCTGGGTATAGGCGCGTTTTGGAAGTTGCTCGGTCTGATTGGGTTTGGCAAACCAGTAATCAGTATAGCCGCCTTCGGCCTTTATCCCGTTCGCGATAAAGCCATCCTTAACAAAAGTAAATCCTTTTGCGTCTTTTGCCTCATAGCGGGTCTTCCCTTCCTGGTCCCGCCCGAGCAGGACAACATTCACGCCTTCTGTGGTATCCACCCAGAAATAATTACCGTTGTCAAAACGCAGATTTCTGAGGATGTCAGCCGCCCTTTTCTTGGCTTCAACTTCAGTGAAAAGCCCTTTTTGCTGCTGGTTATAGACATCCTGCACCAGACTCACCGCTGTTTCCACCTGCAGTTTGATGCTGCGGTCGAATTGCTCATGCAAAATAGCGCGATACTGCTTTACTTCATCGGCATTGCTTTGGATATTCGAATAAATGTTGTAGGCCCCGACAATCAGTGAACCAATCAGTCCCGTCAGTATCATCGCCAAAATAATTTTGTGTTTCACAGAATTGAGTGCCATCATAGCTGCCTCCATATTTCCATTCGTTTTACGTTTTTCAACTTGCCGCCTGAACGGCTGACCATTCGTCGCGGGCCATCACGTTGTTCAGTTCCAGCAAGATGAGCAGCCGGTCTCGGTTCTTACCGATACCCCGGATAAAGGCATCCCGGGCCGTCGCCTGCGCCGGCGGGGCCTCAATCGCCGAATCTTCCAGCCACAAGACTTCCGACACCGTATCCACCACGACCCCCACAGTCTGCTCTGCCAGCTCAATAACCAATGCTTGGCGCTGGCCGCTTTGGGCGTCTACACCGAACTTGGCTGCCAGGTCGATGACCGGGATAATCTTGCCCCGCAGGTTGATAATCCCTTCGAAAAAAGCGGGCGCCCCTGGCATTTTTGTCGCCCCTTTATACTGTATGATTTCCCGTACCTGGTGAATGGGCACGCCATATTCTTCTTTACCCAAATGAAACACTACCACTTGCTCTTGTGCCATTACCCGATCCTCCTCTATATCTTGAACCTGCTGACCGCCTGGGTCAGTTCTTCAGCCATCCTGGCCAGACTTTGGCTGGAGGCCGCAATTTCTTCCATGGTGGCCGACTGCTCCTCGGTGGCTGCCGACACAGTCTGAGCCTGGCTGGCCGCCTCTTTGCTGATGCTGTCGATTTCCCGCACCGAGCTGACGATCTGTTGGCTGCCTCCCGCCAGTTCCTCAATCGATCCCGAGATCTCTCTGATCTGGCCGGTGACCTGGTTAAAGGCCGCAAAGATGTCCTGGAAGGTCTTGCCGGCGTCTTGGACGACTTCCGATCCCACCCTCACCTCTTTGGTACCTTCGGTCATCGCTACTACGGCGCTGTCAGTATCTTTCTGGATTTCGCCGATGAGGCTGGCGATCTGTTTGGCGGCGTCTTGCGATTGTTCGGCCAGTTTGCGGACCTCTTCGGCGACGACGGCGAAGCCTCGTCCCTGTTCCCCGGCCCGGGCGGCTTCGATGGCGGCGTTGAGGGCCAGGAGGTTGGTCTGGCCGGCAATCCCGGCGATGGAGTCCTCAATTCTACAGAACACTATCGACCGTTCACCCAGTTTGCTGACCACCGGGTCCGAACTTGTCACAGTGTCTTCGTTCTGGCTCATCTGGGTGATGGCCTTTTC
>JARLHY010000016.1 GCA_031292015.1 Negativicutes bacterium
CGTACCATGACGACTCCTCACAAGTACGCTTTCGCCGTTTGCTATCCCGCGGCTTTCGGCATCGTCAGGATTCATCAGCAGGTCGTGGGCAAACGCCTCCCGCAGCCAGGCGACGTTGTCCATGCAGGAATGGGCCCTGGCAAGGACATGGATCGAATAGAGTTGCAGCGGGTATTCGCCCTTGGCTTTTTCCGCCCAGTCGCTGAAAGTATCCTCATAGCCCTCACAGGGCGCCTGATACGTCGGAATCGGATCGATTTGGGTCCAGCCGCACTTTGATACAAGATCGGCGACAGCCTGGCAGTGGATCTCCAGCCTGCCGCTGGGTGTAGTCAGGGGATGGGCAATCGGGTCTTCCCGGAACTCTTTCAGGTGGATATAAGAAAACTTGTCTCCTGCCGCCCGGGGGACCTGGTAGATGCCCTTCTCCCGCAGCTCCTGCAGCGTAATCCGGCCGGTCTGCGGTTCGCCGTCCGCCCCCATCGCCGCGATATCAGCGCCACTGATGGTCAGCAGCGGCTCGTAGCCGGCGCCGTCCGCCCTGATCACCCTGGCTCCGGCCAGCTGATTAAACCAGGCTTGAGCCGGCGGTACAGGTTCAAGCCTGGCGTCGTCGATCCCCAGCCGCCCGGCCAGTTCCTTGGCGATCCAGATGTCGTCCCGCGCCTCGCCGTACGGCTTGATCACCTGGTCGGTGCACAGCAGCGTCTCGCGGTTTCCGTTAAACAGCATACTGCCCCGCTCCCACATCGTGGTGACAGGCAGTACGATATCCGCGTATTGCGCGCTGGGGTTGAGCACATAGTTCTGGGCCACGACGAACTCCACTTTCCGGTGGGCCGCAATGGCCTTGACAACCCCGGCTTTCTGATTCAGGTAAGAATGGCAGGAATGGTAAATCATCCGGATATCGATCTCTTTGCTTTCGCCTCGCCCGCCGGTGTAACGGCCGGTCAGCACCGCGTCCCACAGCTCGTTCTGGTTGATTGTCGAGTAAGCAAGCGGGTTGGCCGCGAACTCCACCCCGTCGTCCCCGGCCATAACCAGCGCCGGACCTGAATTGGCCGCGTTGCGGTGCGAGCTGACCCCGGTCATCCGCCCGGCCTGGCCGATATGCCCGGTCATGCAGCCAAGGGCCATGAAAGCCTGGGGCCACGAGTCGGCGTTGTTGATCCTCGCCGGAGCAAAACTGGTGATCAGGGCGACCCTCGCCGTTGTGGCAATTTCCCTGGCAAGCCCTCTGATCCGCTCCGGTTCGACGCCGCAGATGCTTGCCGCCCACTCCGGTGTTTTGGGGTGGCCGTCAAACGTCCCGAGAATATAGTCCCGGAAATTGTTTCTGTAATCCGCGCCGCCCGGCAGCTGCGAGGCATCGAAGCCGATGGTGCAGCGGTTCAGGAAATCCCAGTCAATCAGCGGATTCGTCACCGGATTGTCCTCAACAATCAGCGTATGGGCCAGTGCCAACGCCAGGGCGTGGTCCGTTCCGGGCCGGACCGGGATCCACTCGTCGGCCAGCACCTGGGCCGAATCGGTGAAAAAAGGATCGATGAAAATAAACCGGCTGCCGGCTCTCTTGGCCTGCAGGTAGTGATAAGTGGCTGAACCCGGGCTGCTCCACGCAGGATTGGCGCCCCACATAACCACCAACTGGCAGTTTTGCAGATCGAGGCGATCATTGATAGCGTTGGCGGACCCCAGGCCGATTTCCCGCCCTGTATCGAGCCAGGTTCCCCAGGAAGTCGATCCCCAGGCGTTGGTATGGCCGCCGAACAGACTCAGAACCTGGGTAATCTCATTGCCGCCGCCCCAGCCTCCGGTCATTTTCTGGGTATAGTACAGACTGGCATAGTCCCAGGCCAATATCGACCGATTGCCGTATTGCTGTTTGATCCTTCGCAGCTCGCCGGCCACAATGTCCAGCGCTTCATCCCAGGAAAGCCGCACCCATTCGTCGCGGCCGCGACGCTCTTTGTCCCCGCCGCCGGGACGCCAGTTCTTCCGCACCAGCGGGTAGCCAAGCCGGTCTTCCCCCAGCACCTGGCGACGCTGGGAACGGCCGCGCGGACATCCTCGCTGCTGCGGAAAAAGAGGACTGTCCGGATGGGTATCGTCGGTTTTTTGCCGCACGACCCTCCCGTCCGCCACCAGAACCTTGTTGAGACAACGTCCGCCGCAATTATGCCAGCAGGCCGCCGCAATCCATCTGCCGCCGGTGCAGGCGGTTTTACCGCGCCGCAAAACATCGTCCTGCGATGATGCCCCCCGCACTTGCTCCGGCGCCTCCAGGGGTCGAGCCGTTTTACCCGCCGTCTTTCCCTGCTGGCCCATTATCGGCACTCCTTTGTTGATCAGCAAATTTGATTCTATCATAACCTATCCCGGGTTCCCTGAAAAGACAGCCGCGGTCCGTCCTCTTCCAAAAAAATAAATCCGGCATCTTTTCAGATACCGGATTTTTCTACTTACTCAGCATTTCTTTCACCAGGGTATTGACAAGCTTGCCGTCGGCCCGGCCTTTCACTTTTGGCATCAGGGCGGCCATTACCTTACCCATGTCTTTTGCTTCGGCGGCGCCGGTCGCGGCGACGGCTTCGTGCACCAGCGCCCGGACTTCGGCTTCGCTCAGTTGCTGGGGAAGATACTGCATCAAAACAGCAATTTCCTGCCCCACGGTATCCACCAAATCCTGACGGTTGCCTTTTTTGAACTCTTCCGCCGCGTCCCGGCGCAACTTGACTTCCTTGGCCAGAACATCAAGGACCTCATCGTCGGAAAGCTCTTTTCGGCGGTCAATTTCAACATTTTTAATACTGCCGCGGGCCATCCGGATAACCGACAGGCGAAGCTTTCCTGCCTCACGGTCCTTCATGGCCTGCTTCATATCTTCGGTCAATCTGTCCTTCACAGACATATATAAACCTCCGAAACTTTAGTTGAACTTGCGCTTGCGCGCCGCTTCGGATTTCTTCTTGCGTTTTACGCTGGGTTTTTCATAGTGCTCCCGTTTCCTGACTTCGGAAAGAACGCCCGCTTTCTGGCATGTGCGTTTAAACCTGCGGAGTGCGCTATCAAGGGTCTCGTTTTTCCCTACCTTGACTTCTGACATCTGATCTCCCTCCCTCCACATGAACCTCGGGGAAGCTGCTAGTGCTATACCTGAAAATTATACACGAAAATGCCAACCGCTGTCAATATTAGCCTGGAGGCCAAGTCATAAACCGGCCACCGAGAAGATGCCAGTGGATGTGATACACCGTCTGACCACCGTTATTCTTGGTGTTCACCACGATTCTGAATCCGTCTTCCTCCAAACCAAGCTCGGTCGCAATCTTCGGTATCGTGGTCATAATGTGGCCGAGGAGGGAAATATCATCACAACAGGTTTCCATGAGGTGGGAGATATGACGTTTGGGGATGATGAGGACATGAACCGGGGCAGCCGGCTTGATATCGGGAAAGGCGATGAGATGTTCGTCTTCGTAAATAATTTCTGCCGGTATCTCCCGGTTCGCGATCTTGCAGAAAATACAGTCTTGCTGCATGCAGCACCTCCTCTCGCCCCGTAACAGATTAGGCTAATGTAGTCTTACACTACTCTTTACAAAAATATTCTGCCTGTTTATAGGATATCCTGCCGCAATTTTTTTTGTGACGGAAATTTTAGTCAGTTATTTCGCCCCATAACCCTTCACGGTACAACTTTTCTGCTCTAACCGGCCGCAGCTGTCTTCTCAGGCTGCGGTCACCGGCGGCGTAAATCCTCAGGTAATTTCCTGTCAGTCCCTCGACCACGCCCTTATTCTCGCCCTCCAGCAGTACTTCCATCTCCCGCCCGATAAACCGCCGCTGAAAATTTTCAGCCTTGTCGCCGGCCAGCGCCGTCAGAGCCTGCACCCTGAGTTTCTTCTCCGCCTCCGGCACCTGATCGGGGTACCCGGCGGCTGGCGTACCTTGCCGCCGCGAATAGGGAAAGACATGAATCCTGGCGAAATCGATGCTCTCCACCAAGGCCAGTGTATTGGCGAACATGGCCTCAGTTTCCCCCGGAAAGCCGACAATGATGTCGGTGGAAACAGCCAGATCAGGCACCTGCGCCTGAAGCTCCCGGACCAGCCTGCTGTAATCGGCGGCGGTATAGTGACGGTTCATGGCCGCCAACACATGATCATCCCCGGCCTGCAGCGGCAGGTGAAGATGGGGGCAGAGCCTCTTGTCCCGGCTCATAATGGCGATCAGCTCGGCTGAAACTTCCAGTGACTCCAGCGAGCTCAGCCGCAGGCGGACAACGCCGGGAACGGCCAGCACGGCTTTCACGGCGTCGGTCAACGTCAGATCCCCGCTGATATCCCGACCGTAGGCCCCGAGGTGGATGCCTGTCAGCACGATTTCCTGAAAACCGGCGGCAACCAGTTTCTCCGTCTCCCGGATGACGCTCGCCGGCGGGCGGGATCGCAGCGGCCCCCGGGCATAGGGTATGATGCAGTATGTACAGTAGTTGGCGCACCCCTCCTGGATTTTCAGGAAAGCACGGGTGCGGCCGGGCGCCGCGAACAGCGGAATATCCTCAAACTCGTCGGCAACCATGATATCGCCGACTTTGGCAATTTTTTCGTGACTGCTCACCGCCTCTTCCACCAGATCCACCAGCCGGTGACGCTGGGAAGTCCCTACCACCACATCGACGCCTTCAATGGCCCCTACTTCGGCCGGAGAAATCTGGGCGTAGCATCCTGTAACCACAACAGTGGCGTCAGGGCTCGTGCGGGTCGCCCGGCGGATCAGTTGGCGCGATTTTCGCTCACCCAGGTGAGTGACCGAGCAGGTATTGATGACATAGACCTCAGCCGGCTTGTCAAAATCCACGATCTCGTAGCCGCGCTGCTTGAACAGGCCTTCGATGACCTCGGTTTCATACTGATTGACCTTGCAGCCTAACGTTGTAAACGCCACGCGCGGCATAACGGCACCCCCGAACCACTGCCAGCCTTCAACGGCAGTTCACCCCTTAACCTTTTCCAAATATATAAAGCATAGCAGGCTTGAAGCAGCTTCTGTCTTAAAGATCGTATAACCGAGTTTTTTATATAAGCTGATGTTTTTTTCGCTTTTATGGCCTGTAAACAATTCATATCTGTCACTTGTCGCAAAACAGGCTTCCATTTCAGTTACAAGTCTTGCCCCCAGCCCCTGCTTCCGAAACTCCGGGTGGACCATAAGTTTGCCGATGTGACACGTCTTATTTTTCTCATACGCCCTCACCGAACCAACGAGGGTTCCATCCAGCGCGGCCTTGAGAAAAACGTGAGTGGTAAACTCGTCTTCTATTTCCGCCAACGTCTGAAACAGCGGGGGAATAGTAAAATCATTATAAATTTCCGCTTCGCTTATGTACGCCAGTTTCTGCAATCCAAGTATCCGCTGTGCATCCAGTACCGTTGCCTTTTCAATAACCATGACTGGCCTCACCTTCCACCCCAGGCTCTATCAGCCGCCCAGATCACCGTTTTGATAGAGTACGGCAGCCAAAGCCGCCAGAGACGCCGTCTCGGTCCGCAGAATCCGCGGCCCCAGCGTCACTGTGCTGACTCCCTTTTCCCGGCACAGCCTGGCCTCAGCCGGGCTGAAGCCTCCCTCCGGTCCGACCAGCAGCAGATACGACTTCGCCCGGCAACCGGTGAGAACAGCCTTGAGACTGACGTTCGTCTCTGCCTCATACAGCATGATGATGGCGGTATCCGGACCGGCCTGGGCCAGCACTTCGCCCAGGCTCCGGATCGGCGTGACGGTGGGCACCAGGTCCCGGCCGCACTGTTTCGCCGCCTCGCCGGCGATTTTCTGCCAGCGCTCACGTTTCGCCGCCTGCTTGGTTTCATCATATTTTACAGTACTAAAATCAGCAGCCATGGGGATGACGCCGGCAGCGCCTATCTCCACGGCCTTTTGCACAATGTATTCCAGCTTGTCGCCCTTCGGCAGTCCCTGCGCCAGCCAGACCTCGATCGGCGGCTCGTGCCGCTGCTCAATCGCGGCCCCGATCTGCGCGGTGACCGTATCAGGCCCGACGGCGGTGATCCTGGCCCGGCAGGCTTGTCCGTCCTGGCCGGCGACAACGATCTCGGCCCCGGGGGAAAGCCTGAGGACCCGGCCGATATGATGGGCATCACGGCCCTGAAGGGTGACGGTCCCGCTCAGCGGTGCGTCAACGAAAAACCGGCGCACTTCACGCGCCTCCCCGGCAGGCCAGCATCGTCACCCAGCCGCCTTCCTCGGCAACCCGTTCCAAAACAAGGCCGCTGGCCAGCAAGGCCTTGGTGACATCCCCAACCCGTTCGGCAATAATGCCCCCGGCGATGAACCAGCCGCCATCAGTCAGCCGGGCCGGAACTTCGCTCACCAGCTGGATAATCACATCGGCGATGATATTGGCCACAAGAATATCAGCCTGCCCGACCAGACCGGTCAGCAGGTCGCCCTGGGCTGCGGTGACGATATCGCCTACCTTGTTGACGGTGATGTTTTCATTCGCCACCCGCACCGCCACAGCATCAAGATCCACGGCCCGCACCGCCCCGGCCCCGAGTTTGGCGGCCGCTACCGCCAAAATTCCCGAGCCTGTGCCGATATCAAAGACGGTCGCTCCCGGTCGCACAACATCTTCCAGCATTCTCAGGCACATTACGGTGGTATGGTGGGTTCCGGTGCCGAAGGCCATTCCCGGGTCAAGCTCAATGACCACGTCACCTTCCCCGGCGGTATACTCGCACCAGGTTGGCTTGATCACGACCCGCTCACCGATCTTGACCGGCTGGAAATGTTCCTTCCAGGCCGAAGCCCAGTCTTCTTCCTGTACCTCCCGCCAGCGGATCAGTCCCCGGCCTTTGTCGATATCGTGGTTGATCAGCTCACTGATCCGCTTTTCAAACAGGGCAAGCTTGGCGTCAAGATCGGCATCAACCGGCAAATAGGCCTTGACCGTCACCACGTCGGTGTCTTCTTCCTCCGGAATGTCGCAATACTCCCAGTTTCCCGACCGGCGATAAGAATTGACAAGCTCCGGATCTTCGATCACTACCCCGCTGGCTCCCAGATCGTGAAAAATATTGGCCACAGGCTCGGTAGCCTCGTGGCTGGTCTGGATACTGATCTCGGCCCACTTCATGCGCGATCGCCCCTCGTTATTATTTTACACCCCGAAAGCGTCCTTGACCTTTTTAAAGAAACCCTTCTCTTCCGGATTGATATCTTCGCCGCCAACCTTGGCAAATTCCCGCAGGAGGTCCCGTTGGCGTTCGGTCAGTTTTTTCGGGGTGACAACTTTGACCCGGACGTGCTCATCGCCGCGTCCGTGGCCTCTAAGGTGCGGAATGCCTTTATCCTTCAGCCGGAACACCGTCCCTGGCTGCGTTCCTTCGGGAATGCGCAGACTGACCTTGCCGTCAAGGGTCGGCACTTCGATCTCGTCGCCGAGGGTCGCCTGCACGATACTGATCGGAACTTCGCAGATAACGTCATCACCTTCGCGCGTAAACAGTCTATGCGGTTTCACGAAAACATAAACATACAAATCTCCGGGTGGGCCGCCACGAGTTCCCGCTTCGCCCTCCTGGGACACCCGCAGGCGTGATCCGGTATCGACCCCAGGCGGGATCTTGACCTTGATTCGGCGCCGGTTGCGGATTTTACCGCGCCCGTGGCATTCCGTGCACGGCGTGTGCACAATCTTGCCCTCGCCGCGGCAACGGTCGCAGGTTTTAACATTGACCATCCGGCCGAAGGGCGTGTTTTGCGCCACCTGGACCTGGCCGGTTCCACGGCACTGCGGACAGGTTTCCGGATGCGTGCCGGCGGCTGCGCCTGACCCGTGGCAGGTAGAACAATCCTCGGTGCGGGGAACCTGAATCTCGGTTTCCAGCCCGGAAGCGGCCTGCTCGAAGGCCATCTCCATGTCGTAGCGCAGGTCGGCGCCCCGTTCCGGACCGGGCGGGCGGTTGCCAAAACCGAAACCTGACTGGCCGAAAAACATATCGAAGATATCGGTGAAGCCTCCGCCGCCGAATCCGCCGGGACCACCCTGACCGCCTTCGAAGGCCGCGTGACCGAACTGGTCGTACTGCTGGCGGCGCTCGGAGCTGGACAACACCTCGTAGGCTTCATTGACTTCTTTGAATTTATCCTCCGACTCTTTGCTTTTGTCTTGGTTGACGTCAGGATGGTATTTGCGGGCCAGCTTGCGGAAAGCCTTTTTTATTTCATCTTCAGACGCCGTCTTGGGAACGCCCAGAACCTCGTAGTAGTCACGTTTGCTCACCATTCCACCATCCTATATCCGATCGGCGATATCCTTCATCTCGCCAATCCAGGAATTCTCTTTCATCCCAATGATCAAAAAATCCAGCATCATTGCCCAAAGGCTGCTTATTGAACTTACTACGACACAGCGTGGCCGCAAAGATGTCCGGAACTCCGTCCGGGCATTTTGCGGTCCACGCTATGTTGTGATAAAGCTATCAATAATCGGAATTTTTTACTTCTTTTCGTCGTCCACTACTTTATAATCCGCATCCACGACCTTCTCGTCATGGGGAGCGCCGTGTGGTTCGGCCCCGGGAGCCCCTTGCTGTTCGGCCCCTGGCCCTCCGGCCTGATTGTAGACCGCCGAGGTCAGCTCATACAGCGGCTTGGTCAGTTCTTCCGTGTCGGCTTTGATCTTCTCGATATCGGTGCCTTTGAGGGTTTCCTTCAGCTTGTCGGCCGCCTGCTGCACTTTTTCCACCAGAGCCTTGTCAGCTTTGTCGCCCAGGTCCTTGATCGTCTTCTCTGCCTGGTAGACAAGCGAATCGGCACTGTTGCGGGCTTCGACCTCATCCCGCCGTTTTTTGTCCTCGGCGGCGTGGGCTTCGCCCTCCTTCACCATCCGCTCGACTTCGTCCTTGGACAGTCCGCCGGAAGAAGTGATGGTGATTTTCTGTTCCTTGCCTGTTCCCAGATCTTTGGCCGAAACATGGACAATGCCGTTGGCGTCGATATCAAAGGTGACTTCAATCCGAGGCACGCCCCGCGGCGCCGGCGGGATACCGGACAGTTCAAACCGGCCGAGGGTCTTGTTGGCTGAGGCCATTTCCCGCTCGCCCTGCAGCACATGGATATCCACTGAAGGCTGGTTGTCGGCAGCGGTGGAGAAGGTCTGGCTTTTGGCGGAAGGAATGGTCGTGTTGCGCTCGATGATTTTGGTGAATACCCCGCCCAGCGTCTCGATCCCCAGCGACAGCGGAGTGACGTCAAGCAGCAGGACATCCTTGACTTCCCCGGTCAGCACGCCGGCCTGGATGGCGGCGCCCACAGCCACGCACTCGTCAGGGTTGATGCCCCGGTGCGGCTCCTTGCCCAGGAATTTTTTGATGGCTTCCTGGACGGCGGGAATACGGGTGGAACCGCCGACAAGGATGATTTTATCGATTTCTTTCGCACTCAGACCGGAATCGGAGAGAGCCTGACGGGTCGGCCCCATTGTGGCCTCCACCAGATCGGCGGTCAGTTCCTCGAATTTGGCTCTGGTGAGATTGATGTCAAGATGCTTCGGTCCCGACTGATCGGCGGTAATGAACGGCAGATTGATGTTGGTGGACAACACTCCGGACAGCTCGATCTTGGCTTTTTCGGACGCTTCCTTCAGCCGCTGCATCGCCATGCGGTCCCCGGAGAGGTCGACCCCGGATTCTTTCTTAAATTCGGCCACCAGCCAATGCATCACCCGGTCGTCAAAATCGTCGCCGCCCAGCCGGCCGTTGCCGCTGGTGGCTTTGACTTCAAACACGCCGTCGCCCAACTCGAGAATCGACACATCAAAGGTGCCTCCGCCCAGGTCGAACACTAGGATGGTATGGTCTTCACCCTTGTCGAGACCGTAGGCCAGGGCTGCAGCGGTGGGTTCGTTGATAATCCGCAGTACTTCCAGTCCGGCGATGGAGCCGGCGTCCTTGGTGGCCTGGCGCTGGCTGTCGCTGAAATAGGCGGGAACGGTGATGACCGCCTTGGTAATCTTTTCACCCAGATACGCTTCGGCGTCGGTCTTCATTTTTTGCAGGACCATCGCCGAAATTTCCTGGGGTGTATAATCTTTGTCATCAATGCGAACCTTGTGATTGGTGCCCATTTGCCGTTTGATGGAGCTGATCGTCCTGTCGGGATTGGATACTGCCTGACGTTTGGCCAGTTGGCCCACCAGGCGTTCCCCTGTTTTCGAAAATCCGACCACCGATGGAGTCAGCCGGCTTCCCTCGGCGTTGGCGATAACCACCGGCTCGCCGCCCTCCATGAATGCCACCACCGAGTTGGTGGTACCCAGGTCTATACCAATTACTTTTGCCATATTGTATTCCCCCTTAGCTAAATATGCAATCTATGAAACAGTTAACTGTTGCTTACAACCTGCACCATGCTGGCCCGCAGCACTTTACCGCCGACAGTGTAGCCCTTCTGCAGCTCTTGCACCACCAGGCCGTCAGGCTGGCCTGCGTCCTCGACCCGCATCACCGCCTCATGCAGCGCCGGATCAAACTGGGCGCCCACCGCGACGATCGCTTTAATCCCAAGACCGTCCAGGATATGGATAAACTGGCGGTAAACCAGCTCCACCCCGGTCCGTAACTGTCCGGCATCGTCCGACGCAACCGCCAGAGCCCTTTCAAAATTGTCCAGTACCGGCAAGAGCTGAGTGACAATACCGCCGGTAACCACCTGGGACATTTCTTCCTTTTCCTGCCGGGTGCGCCGCCGGAAATTATCGAAATCGGCCTGGAGCCTCAGCAGCCTGTTGTTCATTTCCTCCAGCAGGCGGTTTTTCTCGTCAAGGGCTATGGCCATCTCGCCGATATCGGCTTTATCGAAGCATATTTCCCCTTTATCCTGGCCTTCCTCGGCCATCGCGGCGTCATTTTCCTGTTCGGTCTTTTGCTTATCATCATTCATTTTTCATTTCACCTCACGGTTAAAAATCCGGCATGGTAGCGGCACCCGCGGCATCCGGTTTCACCGCGTTAGCTCCTTCGTCCTTCTTCTTGATGATGGTGTCGATCCGCAATATAGCCACGGCAACTTCGCCGGCCGCCTTGATTGCGTGCAGTTTCACCGGCACCGGGTCAACCACCCCGCGGGCGAGCATATCGGCAACCGCTCCGCTGTCGCAGTCGATGCCCAGGGAGTCGCAGTTCGCGCCGGCCTGAGCCGCCAGAACCTCTTCCACCTTCTCCAGCGGATTATAGCCTGCGTTTTCGACGATCTGGGCCAGCGGCCGCTTCAGTGCGTTCACCACGCAGTCAACACCGTACGCCGCCATCCCTTTGATGTTCTCCCGGGACTTTTCCACCTCACGGGCCACGGCGATTTCCACCGACCCGCCGCCTGGTACATAGCCGCCTTTTGCTGCCGCCTGCACACTGGCGGCAGCATCCTTGGCGATCCGTTCCCGCTCGCCGACAACCTCCTCGGTCGCCGCCCCCACCAAAATGGTCGCCATCGGCTTGCCCTTGCCGCCCAGGATCCGTACCTGCTCCAGTTTCTCGTCCTCGAATACCTTTTCGGCAAACCCCAGGTATTTTTGCAGATCGGCCAGTTCCTTCTTCAGTCCGGTGCGCTTGATCACTCTGGCACCGCTGTGTTCGGCCGCCCGCCGCATATCTTTCGTGGAAACCCGCTGTACCACCATGATCCCGGCGTCGGTCAAAATTTCTTCCGCCGAGTCGTGGACGCCGCGATCCACCAGGACCACTTTCACGCCAAGCTCGACGATTTTCTTCACATTCAGTTTGAACTCTTCCTGCAGGTCGACATAGCGCTTGAAACCCGTTTCGGTACCCAGCGCCTCGTCTTCAACTTCCTCAGGCTCCAGGGCGTCGTCCACCAAAAGCAGCGTCGCGTCCTTGCTTTCCTGCGGCATGTCCTTGTTCATCCGCTCTTTATCGACAATTACGCCAAGGAAGACCTCGTTCTCGGCCCCCTCTTCAGCGGTTATAATGTCCGACAGTTTGAAATTGGACTCATTCAATTTTGCCAGACCGATAAGCTTGGCGGCGGCGACCACCAGTTCGGCGATATCCCGGTGCTCACGCCCGGCGATCATAGCGATATTGCCGAGAATGGGATCGTCGATATCCCGGACCTGCCGGCCCCGCGCTTTGACCTGCTCCGTTGCTGTGCTGATCCCCTGCTTGATTCCCTCGATAACCCTGGCCACCGGCACTCCGCGGAGCACCTGGCCGACCCCTTCGGACACCAGTCCGCCGGCCATGATAGTGGCCGTGGTGGTCCCGTCGCCGACTTCGGCCTGCTGGGCCTTGGCAATATTAATCAACATTTTGGCGGCAGGGTGATTGACATCCATTTTATCCAAAATGGTAACTCCATCATTGGTGATGATGACCTCGCCAAAACGATCCACCAGCATGGTATCCAGCCCTTTGGGGCCGATGGTGCCTTCAACCGCAGCCGTAATCGCGCGAACCGCGTTGGCGTTGGTTAAGAGCGCTGCCAGCCGCTCATCGACTTCGGCGCCGCTCCCGGCCTGTTTGAAATTCATTCCGTTTCCCCCTATATCTTATTCTTGTCTAACCCGGCTTTATGTATGAGTGCGTAGCCGCGGGACAAACTTCACGCTGGGTTAAAACAGCCGAACCCGGACAGACCATTCCGTCTGCCCGGCCCGGTTACAATTTGTATTTCTTGAGAATATCCCCCAGATGGCGATGCATAAACTCCAGGACCGAGATGATCTTGCCATATTCCATCCTGGTGGGGCCCAGCACCGCCAGGGTGCCGATTTCCTGTCCATCGACGCGGTAGGTGGCCTGGACCATGGAACAGTCCTGAATACCGCTGTACTTGTTCTCCCGGCCGATGGTAACAACCACGCCATCGCCGCCTTTCATATGGAGAATGTCGTACAGCAGCTTTTCTTCCTCCAGCATCGTCAGCAAACCCTTGATTCTATCGACATCACGGAATTCCGGCTGATTGAAAAGCTGAGTGGTGCCGCCGAGATAGACCCGCTCGGTTTTGTCAGTCACCAGCGCCTGGCGCAGAATAGTCAGCGCAGCCTCAAACAACACGGGATTGGTCAGGATATCCTGCTTGACTTCCCGCAGCAGTGAAGATTTGATATCGCTGAAGGACAATCCTGCCAGGCGGCCGTTGATGCTTTGCGCGATCTCCTGCAGGTCCTGCCAGGAAGTCCCTGTCGGGATATCGATCACCTTATTTTCCAGGAAACCGGCGTCACTCACCACCACGACAATCGCCCGGTGGTCATCCAGCGGCAGAAACTGCAGATATTTGAAAGTGGAAGTAGACATCTGCGGCGCCAGGACCAGTGAAACATTGTGGGTCATGCGGGAAATGATCTTGGCTGTCTCCTGAAATACTTCCTCGATGTTTCTGACTTTGGCTTCATACCAACTTGTGATCAGGGCAATATCCTTATCGGAGATCTTCGGCATATTCAACAGGCAGTCGACATAAAAGCGGTAACCGCTCGGCGACGGAATTCGGCCGGCGGAGGTATGCGGCTGTTCCAGATAGCCGAGTATTTCCAGGTCGGCCATCTCGTTGCGGATGGTGGCCGGACTCAGCCCCATCCCTGCTTTCCGGGCGATGGTGCGCGATCCGATCGGTTCGGCTGTCGTAATATAGTCATCGACGATGGCTTGAAGAATTTTTCGTTTCCGTTCATCAAGCATCAGCCATCTCCTCCTTCGTTGTTAGCACTCTACTCAATAGAGTGCTAACATCTATTAAAAAAATACCATTCTGCTACGCCAATGTCAAGAATAATACGCTATTTTTCCGCCGTTTAAATTGAAGAAAACCCGGCTTACACCGAGTTTTTCTTCACTCTTCAAAACCGGATTATGTTTTAGGGTCAGGCAAAAACGCGCCAAAGACGACATTGCCGAATTTCATCCCGGTTACGGTGAGGCGGACGCTCTCTCCGTCCATGGCCAGCAGACCTTGTTGCGAGAGTTTTTCCAGCTCCCGGGCATAGCGGAGGCAAAAGCTTATTCCGAAATGATCGGTAAAATCCTGATACGACAGTCCTTGGGCCGTCCGCAGCGCCAAAAAGGCGTATTCGGCCATCGCCACAGCAGGCTCGGGGATTTCGCTGCATTCCAGCGGCTGTCGGCCTTGGCTGGCAGCCGCGATATAACCGGCGATATCGGCGGTATTGGCCGACCGTTCCCCCCCGATAAACGAATGGGCCGCACTGCCCATACCGAGATAGGGGGAAAAACGCCAGTACTTCAGATTATGGCGGCACTCGGCCCCCTTTTGCCCGTAGTTGGAGATTTCGTAGCGATGAAATCCGCGTTCCGGTAAAAAAGCCGCCGCCAGGTCGTACATTGCCGCCTCCTGGTCCTCGTCAGGCAGCGCTAGTCTGCCGGCCTGAAGATCGTGATAAAACGGTGTGCCTTCCTCGACCTTCAGCCCGTAAACCGAGATATGGCGGACAGGCAGCGCCACCGCCTGCTCCAGATCGGCCCGGAAACTGCCGGCCGACTGTCCCGGCAGACCATACATCAGGTCGACGCTGATATTGTCAAACCCGCCGGCCGCCGCTTCTTCCACCGCCCGGACGGCTTCGGCCGCGTCGTGAATCCGGCCGGCCGCGGCCAGCACATGATCATCGAAAGATTGCACGCCGATACTGAGCCGGTTTAGGCCCAGCCCCCGCAGATCTGTCAGTTTTCCGCCGTCCAATGTCCCTGGGTTGGCCTCCAGCGTCACCTCGGCCCCGGCCTCAAGCCGGCAGCAGCGCTGCAGACAGGAGACCACCCGTTCCAGCTGCCTCAGCGGCAGCAGCGAAGGCGTGCCGCCGCCGAAATACACCGTATCGACGGCATGGGCGGACAAAATACCGCCTTTGCCGGTAATCTCCCGGCACAAGGCGGTGGTATAATCCTCCATTAGCGACTCCATGCCGGCGCTGGACGGAAAATCGCAGTACAGGCACTTGCGGCGGCAGAAGGGGATGTGAATGTACACACCCAGATTGGGACGACTTTCGTTCCACGCCGCTTCTGTCTTCTTCATCCCAGCATCTCCGTACTAATCCATTTTCAAGATAGCCATAAACGCTTCCTGGGGTATCTCGACACTGCCGACCTGCTTCATGCGCTTCTTGCCCTCTTTTTGCTTCTCCAGCAGCTTGCGCTTGCGGGTGATGTCCCCGCCGTAACATTTGGCCAGCACGTCCTTGCGCATCGCCCGCACCGTTTCCCGGGCAATAACCTTGCTGCCGATGGCGGCCTGGATCGGGATTTCAAACATCTGCCGCGGGATAATCCCCCGCAGCTTTTCCACCAGCTGGCGCCCACGGTATACCGACCTGTCGGTGTGGACGATGGCGCTCAGGGCATCCACCGGTTCTCCGTTGAGCATGATATCAAGCTTGACCAGATCGGATTCCTTGTAGCCGATAAGCTCGTAATCCAGCGAGGCATAGCCCCGGGTGGACGACTTCAGGCGGTCGAAATAGTCATAGATGATCTCGCTCAGCGGCAGCTCGTAGGTCAGCATGACCCTGGTGGTGTCCAGATACTTCATATCCTTGAATTCGCCTCGTTTTTCCTGGGACAGTTCCATGACGCTGCCGACAAAATCGTTGGGAACGATCACCGTGGCTTTCACATACGGTTCGTGGATGCGTTCGATAACCTGCGGGGTGGGCATCCGGGACGGATTGTCGATCTCGATGACTTCCCCGTTGGTTTTATATACCTTGTAAATAACGTTGGGCGCGGTGGTGATCAGGGAAAGATTGTATTCCCGCTCCAGCCGTTCCTTGACAACATCCATATGGAGCAAGCCAAGGAACCCGCAGCGGAAGCCGAACCCCAGCGCCACCGAAGTCTCCGGTTCGAACACCAGCGAAGCGTCGTTCAGTTTGAGTTTTTCCAGGGCGTCGCGCAGTGTTTCATATTCATTGCTCTCCACCGGATACAGGCCGCAATAAACCATGGAGGTCACCTTGCGGTATCCGGGAAGAGGTTCGCTCACCGGCCGGTCGGCGTCAGTCACCGTGTCGCCAACCCTCGAATCTTTTACATTCTTGATGCTGGCCGCCAAAAAGCCAACCTGGCCCGGGCCCAGTTCATCGACAGTGGTCAACGCCGGCCGGAATACGCCCACCTCGTTGACCTCAAATTTTTTGTCGGTAGCCATCATCTTGATCTTCATCCCGGGGGTGATCCGCCCTTCCATCACCCGGACATAAACGATAACCCCTTTGTACGAATCAAAGTGGGAATCAAAAATCAGCGCCTTCAAAGGGGCGTCACCGTCGCCAGTGGGCGGCGGGATTTTCTTGACGATGGCTTCCAGTACCTCGGCCACCCCGACCCCGGTCTTGGCGCTGGTCATAACCGCCTCGGAGGTATCCAGGCCGATGACCTCTTCGATTTCGTGCATCACCTTATGCGGATCGGCACTGGGCAGGTCGATTTTGTTGATCACCGGAATGATCTCCAGATCATGTTCCAGCGCCAGATAGACGTTAGCCAGCGTCTGGGCCTCGATTCCCTGAGCCGCGTCCACCACCAGCAGCGCTCCCTCGCAGGCCGCGAGGCTGCGGGACACTTCGTAGGTAAAATCAACATGGCCTGGAGTATCGATAAGGTTAAGCATATAGGTCTCGCCGTTTTGTGCCGTGTATTGAAGCTGAACGGCCTGGGCTTTGATGGTGATGCCGCGCTCCCGTTCCAGATCCATCTGGTCGAGCACCTGCTCTTCCATTTCCCGGGCCGAGAGGGTCCCGGTCTGTTCCAGCAGTCGGTCGGCGAGCGTCGATTTACCGTGATCGATATGGGCAATGATCGAAAAATTGCGGATGTTAGCCGTGTTCATAGGACAATTTCCTCTCCCATGGCAGATTACTTTCTCAATGATATAGTGTGCTATATCCAGCCGGATACCCCCGCGTCCGTTGCCACCGGTGGCCCGAGGGGGTCTTTTTGCCGTGATTTATTATAGTATACATCATAGCCCGCAGTCAATTCAAAGGTTTCCGCCGCCGGCCGGCAGCAGAAAGGTTCTGCCTGAGCGGCAGAACCTGATGGATACCGGATATTGTTCTCATGTCTGGCTATTACAACACCAAAGTTCCTCTGCCGGTATGTCGAGCCGGCTCTTTAGATTCTGAATTTGGCCACAGCGTCCTGCAGATCCTGCGCCAGTCTGGACAGAGCGTCACTGGAACCGCTGATTTCTTCCATCGAAGCCAGCTGTTCCTCGGTGGAGGCCGAAACGCTCTGGGCCTCGCCTGCCGATTTCTTGCTGAGGGCGTCGATCTTCCGGACCGAGCCCACGATCTGCTGGCTGCCGCTCGCCATTTGCTGAATAGCCGCCGAAATATCCCTGACCTGACCGGATACCTGCGATACCAGTCCAACGATTTCGCGGAACGCCGCCCCGGCGCCGTTGACCACCTCGGCTCCGGTCTTCACTTCCCGGGTACCGTCATTCATCGCCACCACCGCCTGATCGGTGTCAACCTGGATTTCCCCGATCAGTTCGGCGATTTTCTTCGCCGCCTCCTGCGACTGCTCGGCGAGTTTGCGCACCTCCTCGGCAACGACGGCGAAACCTCGCCCCTGCTCGCCCGCCCGCGCCGCCTCGATGGCTGCATTCAGGGCCAGCAGATTTGTCTGCCCGGCAATGCCGGCGATGGTGTCGACGATCTGGCCGATCTCCTTGGAACGCTCGCCCAGCCTGGCCACAACCTTGGCCGAGGTGTTGACGGTGTTCTCGATCTGGACCATCTGACTTACCGCTTTATCCACCGCCAGACCGCCGTCCTTGGCCCGCCCGGCCGCCTCGGCCGACTGCGCCGCCACCCCGTTGGTGTTGGCGGCAATCTGCTGAATGCCGGCTGACATCTGCTCCACGATCGAGACTGTTTCGTCGGCGGCAGCCAGCTGTTCGCTTGCTCCGCTGGCCACATCGGTTATCGATGAAGCCACCTGGTTGGCAGCCTGGGCCGACTGTTCGGCGCTGGCGGTGAGTTCCTCGCTGGAAGCCGCCACCTGTTCAGCCTGCGACTGCACCTTCATCACCAGGCTCCGCACCTTGGTCCTCATCTCCCGGAAGCCCCGCGCCAGTTGGCCGATTTCATCTTCGGTGTGGATCGTGGCGTCCCGTTCCCGGAAATCCCCCTGCGCCAACAGGAGGCATTGGTCGCGGATGCTTCTGATTGGGCTGGCGATACGCCTGCTGATGATGACAACGAACGCCACCGCCAGGATGAAAAATACGACCGATATTGATAACATCGTCTTGCTCAGTGTCGCTGTTTCCCGGGTAACTTCAGCCTCCGGCGCCGTCACCAGCATCACCCAGCGCTGGCCGCCGGGAAGGTTGACAGGCGTAAACACCGCCATTTTGTCGATACCGTCGACGAAGTGGTACCTGCCTTCAACCTGCTTGCCTGTTTCAGCCGCCTGCTTGAACAGAGCGATCATGTGGTCGTCCAGTTCGGTTTCCTTCAGTTTCAGTTCCGGGTTGACTTTTTTCTCAGTGTAGCTGAATTTCCCGATCAGCTCCGGCATCTTGGGATGGGCCAGCACCATCCCGGAATCGTCGGCGACAGTGCCATAGCCGCTGTCTTTAAATTTCAGGTCCTTGATCAGGTCGGTCAGTTTATCCAAAGGAAATGTCGAGGCAACAACGCCGGCCATCTGCCCGTTGACCATCACCGGGACGGCGAGCATAACCGCCGCCTTGCCGGTGGCTTTTGCGATCAACGGTTCGGAGATGTAGGTTTTTTTCGTTGCCACGACTTTTTGAAAGTATTCTCTGTCAGCGAAATTTCCGGTCGATCCGTCGGAGCGAAGAGTCGCTCCGTCCAGTGTCATATAGTTCACGTTGTCGACATAGCCCATCCGCTTTTGCGCTTCGGCCAGCGTCGCTATAATCTGCGCCCGGTCACTGCCGGCCTGAATCGGCTGGGTGACGGCTACGGCTTCCAGTTGCGCCAGCATAATCTCCATATCGGCGTGCACGCGGTTAGCGTAATCGGTCCCCATCGACATCGCCGTCTCGTTGACGCTTTTCCCCAGCGACTGCTGGGACAGATAATAGCTGATCCCTGACAGAACAGCGAACGACAGAATGAAAAAGGGTAACAGGATAAGAAGGAGCCTGGTCTGAATACTGGTTATTCTCATAAATTTTCCCTCGCTTTTTTCGTTGATTTCAGTGGTGATTACTGGCTATGCTGCGGTGATCAGTCAATGAATGTCAATATCCTCCCTCTGGTCTTGATTCGCATCTTTGATCTGCCGGGGCGGAGCCGCTGCGGCAATATTCGACACCAATTATAATTACTGGTTCTATTTTATAAGAAGAGATAACGGTTATACATCCATCAAAAGTCCTAGAACAAAAAAATTATTAAAAAAACAGCATTCTTTTTTCCTTTAAAATCGAAGATCCGGAGCAAGCCCGCTCTCAAAATCGAGAAAAAAGTCTAACTCTGCAAAAAAATACAATTTTTATTGATTACGACAAAAAATCCCAAATTCCTCCCTATATTTCTCTTTTTTCCCTCAGCTTTGTCCTTCCGTGTCATTTAGCGAAACAGCACCGACACGGTTTACCCCAAATAAAAACAGGCCTGATCTCGAATTCGTTTCAAGATCAGGCCTGTTTTTTATTCCCGTGGACAATTTGCTTTACGGACTTCCGCGCGGGCCGACCTGCACAAGAAAGCTTTTGCCTTTTTTCTTGATCGAGTCTACCATGTCCCTTATCAGCGGCCTCAGTTGCTCCAGGTACCGATCCAAAGCCTGCCTGGTTTTCAGCGCCTCACTGACGAACTGCTGGCGCCAGAGGACCAGCCAATACTCGGCTTGTCCCAGGTCGGCGTATAGCGCGGTGGGTACTGTCAGCCGTTTTCCGCCGGCGGTCACAGTGAGCGAATTGTTGGTGCTGCTCAGACCGGCGATAGGGTAGAGGGCCCGGAGGGTGTAACTGTTCCCCAGAACATACGCTGCATAAACACCGACAGCCTCGTCGCGCCGGATGTTTAACGCCTGGGCGAATTCCTGGCGCTCAGTCAGGTTGTTCAGCTGATTTTCGGTCACAGCAACGCCAAGAATAATAACCACCAGCAGCGCGGCCAGCCCGCGGGCCAGTACCACGGCATCCGCCGACGCCAGACGCAGCAGCATCCCTCCACCCCCCTCCCATACATTATCTGCCAAAACTGCAAGTTTAATGCGCCCGGCCAGCCGTACAAAAAAGGGCTATTGCCCTTGTGACTGAATCGATATCAAATTATTTATATTTTCCCTAATAGATAGGCTGTTCAAAAAGGCCGAGATGCTAGGAACGGCGAGGAAGCGCTCGACGACGGCCTTGGATGGCCTAGTCCCGAGTGCGCCATGGATGGCGATACGCTCGGAGCGACAGTACACGGTGGTACGGCGAGAGCGCTCCCGGAGTCGTAAGTGCACAGAACTGCGCTTCAGCGTCTAGAGATGTGGCCTGCCCCTTGCGGGTACGACGCAGATTGGCCTTTTTCAACAGCCTGCGCTACGACTCGGCGAGGATTTCTGCCAGTATATCCCCCAACAGCTCGATACTGGCGATAACCTCCTCCTTGCTGTTCTCCTGGCACCCCACCTCCAGCAGCAGGGCTCTGGGATGCAAATGCTGGTTATAACGCCATTCCACAAGTTGGATTCCTCGCGACAGACCCGGGTAGTACTGGTTCAACTTCGCGTCAACCAGCTTGGCAAAAGCATGATTTTGCTGCCAGTGCGGCTGAACCAGATCCGGCTGGCCCATCCCGACCACCATAGTAATCTTGGCCATTGGAACGCCGTTGATCACGGCCGTCGCATTCTCCCGCTTATCGGCGTCGCGGTGGATATCCAGCAACATCTGAATGGAAGGATTCTCCTCCAGCATTTTTCTGGCGGTCACTTCCGAAGGGCCGTAAGCTTTCATAAAACTGGGATAGTCGTGGATATTTTTGCTCTGCACGGCGGTGATGCCATGCTGGGCCAACCTTTTCACCAAAGCCTCCCCGACATCGACAATATCGCCGCGCTGTCCCCCGGGCTTGTGAGCTACCCCCGAGGAGGGAATAAACGATTCCGCAGTGTGGGTATGATAAATTCCGACAAGCGGTTTGCCTGAAGGAGTAATCGTCTTCCACTCAAATTTGGGGAAGTTCGGCAGGCTCATCGCGTTCACCGTCGGTGAACCGTTCTCAAACAGGGCCACAAAAGGTATTTCCACCCTGAAGAACGACCGCATGTCCTTAACATCGACACCGGTAAAAAAGAGGACCGCGCTACGCATCACCGACTGGGCGGTAACTTCCGGCCGCACCTTCACCGCCGCCGGCGTTTCGGTGGCGGTGACAAATCCGGGAATCCCGGCTGACAGCACGTCGCGCCAGCGGGGCAAAAACCGCCGGCCCTGCACCTCCTCCAGGGAAAATGCCGTAGACGCCGGCACAGCCTGTTCGCTTGCCCCAAAATACAGCCCGCAGCCAACTACCGCCATAACCGCCAATATTGCCGCAGTCAGCCACCATTTCTTTCTCGAGCTTTGCTTCCGCTGCTGTCTTGTGACCATTGCCGCCTCCTGCATTTTTGTTTACATACAATGTATATGCTTGGCGGCAAAACGATATTACAGACCGGCGGCTTACGTTCAAACAGCCGCTGTAAGCGGCTGTTGACTGGTCAGTGCAGATACATGTGGATATTTTCGTAATCAATATTGGGGTGCATGGCCTGATTGATGCCTCCGGCCACCACATAGGCGATGTCTTCAATCAGCCGGTCCACTTCCTTGGGGGTGACCATCAGATCCCCCAGCGCCTCAGGCAGAACCTGATTGACAATCACGCGCCGGTCCGCGTCGGATAGGCTTTCCATGCTCTTGAAATATCTGGAGAAGGCCGCCTGATTCTGCATGGTATTGATGGTGTCCATGGCGATCGTCGAAGCATGGACAACCGTCGGCACACCGATGGCGATCACCGGTACCCCGAGGGATTGACGGGTCAGGCCAAAGCGCTTGTTACCGACACCCGAGCCGGGATTGATGCCGGTGTCGGCAATCTGAACCGTGGTGATCACCCGCTGGCTGGACGCCGCCGCCAGAGCATCAATGGCAATAACCAGATTCGGCTTGATTTTGCTGACTATCCCGGCGACAATTTCCGCTGTTTCCATGCCGGTAATCCCCAGAACACCGGGAGCAATGGCGCATACCGACCGTACGCCGCCCTTGAGTTCGGGTGTCAGCATTTCCTGCAAGTGTCTTGTTACAACGATTTTATCCACCGCCCGCGGCCCCAGAGCGTCAGGCGTGATATTCCAGTTACCCAGCCCCACAACAAGAATGGTGGCGTTTCGGGCCAGATCGACGAGCCTGACCAGTTCGTCGGCCAGCATCTTCATTACCTTTTCCTCTAGCGGCGTGTTTTTGTAGCGTAGTCCCCGGGCTTCGACGGTGACATACCGTCCCTGCAGTTTGCCCATCATCCGCTCCGCTTCAGGAGACGTGATATTAACCCGGGTAACAAGTATGTCGTCATTCTCGGCGGTTTCCACCACTACGCCGGGAATGTCCTCGCGGACGCCTCTGGTCAGCGCCTCTCTCGCTTCCAGCGCCAGATCGGTGCGTGGCGTTTCGGAAAAATCGCTCACTTACTCTCACTCCTATCGCTTCTTTTAACCTTCCGTCCAACCTATCTTAACCGTACTTTTTTGCCGCTATGCAGCCCTGGCAATTGTTGCTTGCATTTTAAAAGCTGACATGCTAAAATTATTCAGGTAACACGGTCGAAGGAGGTGAATCACTTGCCAAATATTAAATCCTCGGAACGCAGCGTAAAAACTGATGCTGACAGGCGCGCCCAGAACTTCGCTACCCGCTCGGCAGTTAAAACCGCAACCCGCAAAGTGGTCGACACGGTTGAAGCCGGGAAAGCGGACGAAGCGAAAGCCCTCCTGACCAAAGCCAGCAGCGTTATTGACAAAGCAGTCGCCAAAGGCGTTATCCATAAAAATGCCGCGGCTCGGAAAAAATCCCGTCTGGCCCGCAAAGCCAATGCCCTGGCCACGAAATAAGCAAAAAAACCTGCCCAATCTTTTGGGCAGGTTTTCAGTTTGTTTGGAAAGTTAGTTCAAAAAGCCTATTTTCACTAGCGGCACATTTCGATGATAATCCGCTCCAGCACGAACTTGTCGGTCCGGCCAGACTTCAGTTCCCAGTCGGCCTCGGCCAGCGCCTTGACCGTCTCCTTCAATTTTGCCAGCGTAAAAGCGCGGCTTTGTCGAACCAGTTTCTCGCCGACAAACGGAGGCACCCCCATCTGTTCAGCCACCTGACCGGGCCCGAGTCCCCTGCCAGCCAGTTCCCGGCTTCGCCACAGCAGCCTTACCTGCCTGGCCAGCAGCGCCAGCAGCCTTATGGCGTTCTCGCCGGCCGCCAGCTGTTCATCCAGCAGTTTCAGGGCTTTGCCAGTCTGTTTCTGGCTGAGCGCCTCGATCATCGCGAACACCGATACTTCAGGCACGGCGGACATAATTTCTGTCAGCTCCTGCCGGCTGATGGTTGTCCCCTTGGCATAAAGCACCAGTTTCTCCATCTCCCGGTCGAGAAAACCGAGCGAAATCTGCGGCATAAGGCTGACCGCGGCCAGCAGATATTCAAGGGCATCCGGCGCCATCTTCCGGTCGAGTTCCACCAGTCGGGCCGTCACCCACGGCCGGACATCCTTGGACTTGAGCGCCCCCAACTCAACCACCGCGCCGCTGTGTTCCACTGCCTTGTAAATTTTTCGCCGTTTGTCGGCCTTATCGGCGGTCATAAATATCAGACGGGTATATTCCGGTATATCCGTCAAGAGCCTGAGCAGCCGTTCATCCACCTGTTCCGGGGCGTCTTCACCGGCGGCTCCCGTTTTTCGGCCGGACCGGAACAGCTGTGTTCCCCGGATAACAATAACGTTTTTTCCGCCCATAAACGGCACTGTCTCGATCAGAGTAGCCAGCTCCGCGGCGGAAGGATCGCGGTCAAATACCGCCAGGCTCATATCCCGCTCTTCCGGCGGCAGCAGAGCCTCCACCAAAGCCTTTTCCACCTGCCTCGCCAAGAAGACTTCCTCGCCTGAGAGCAGATAAACAGGGTGGATGCGGCCTTTTTTTATTTCTGCCATAACCTGTGTGTAGTCCATAGTGGCCTCCGAATCAATCTGGGTTATAAAAAGCGACCTATAATTAATGGAATATACTCCTTCGTCAGGGTACTTTCCTTTTTTTACGGATAGGATTTCCTTCATCTCATTATCAACAATCTTCTTTTTCCCTGCAGCGGTTTCGGCAAGCTCCAAAACGTCGAATTTCTGACATTATTTTTCTGTTGCGGAAATATACGCCAAAGCTATGAATTTACTGGATCTTCTTCCATAATACTCCACAATATGTTTTGCCAGTGTCAATTTTCCGACATAAATAATTACCGGCTATCCAGTTGCCAACGGCAGCAGATAAAACCGGTTCGCCCGGAATCGCGGATTGGTTTGGAAGTCCGTTAAAAAGAGTGCTCCACCGTTCGATACCACTGGCTGTCAATCCTGGTCCACTTCTCCATCCGTTTAGCCGGACCATTCCTGCGGGAAACCGCCACCTGCACCAGCGCGGACCGTCCGTCTTCCTCCACTGCAATACTTTCGATATCGATATAATTCTGCTGGCGGTACTTCTGGGCCCGCAGGTTTCTGAGCAGCCACTCGTTCTGCAGATAAACAGCCTGATATCTGGCTTCGTGCCGATCCATAGGATCCAGATATTCAACAAGGTACGTGGCATATTCGTTTTCCGCCGCCTTTCGCGGGTCATTGATATTTAAGAGGAAAGTATGATATTCGTTAACTCTGTTCGTCAGCCGCTCCTGATTTTCTGCTGCCGACAGTCCGCAACCCCAAACGAAAACAGCTATGATGACAGCCAGGCTAACCAAAACGACTCTCTTCATGTCCGTTAACCCCCCATTCACCCGGTTGCGTATCCAATTATTTCAATATTTCGATAAATTCGCTCCGATTTCCTTGTACTATTTTATGCAAATTTTCGCTGTGCCGTTCCCCCAAAACAGGCCGGTTCTTTTCCTTTGACTTTACTGGCTATAACTACCTGTTGCAATCCGGCCTTTAATCCACTATAATATGAACTCCGATGCCAACACAGCTTTAAAAGCGTACGGGAGAACGCTGCGGCTCCGCGCCGCAGAGGAAAGTCCGGACAGGCACAGGCTGCGATGCCTGTAATGATTGTGCGCGACCCAACAAGTCGCGGGAGGATGAATGAAATCCTTACGGCGGTGAAATCCACTCCAGCAGTGGAAAGTAACCTGAAAGTGCCACAGAAACGATGCGTTCCGGCGACGGAGCGATGCAAGGGTAAACCCCACAAGCCTGAAACTCAAATTATGGTAGAGGAACCCTGCGGAAGGGAATTGAACCGAACCGGGGCGCGCCTAAGGCGCGAGACAGATGTTCTCTAGAACAAAATCCGGCTTACGGTAGCTTTTAAAGTGAAGACGGCGTCTTTGCGGAGTGGTACTCAAGCGGCTGAAGAGGGCGGTTTGCTAAATCGTTAGCAGAGGCAACTCTGGCGTGGGTTCAAATCCCACTCACTCCGCCAATAAAAGAAAGAGGCTTGCGAAATTCAATTTCGCAAGCCTCTTTCTTTTACCTGAAAACACTAAGTATATCAACCCCGCATTTTTCCCGCAAAATACGGTTTTTCCCCAGCGTTAGAATCCGCCATAACCGCCGTAGCCGCCACCATAACCACCGTAGCCACCATAGCCGCCGCCATAACCGGGATAGCCACCATAGCCGCCGCCATAACCGGGATAGCCACCGTAGCCACCGTAGCCGCCGGGATAACCGCCTGTCAATCCGCTCACAAGTCCACCCAGAAGGTTGCCTGCGAACCCACCGTAGCCGCCATAACCACCATAGCCACCATAGCCACCATAGCCACCGTAGCCGCCATAGCCACCGTAACCACCATGACCACCATGACTGCTGCTGGCTTTGCCGCCGGTCTTGCCTTGACGCCAAGCCTGGCAGTAAGGACACCAGTACATTATATCAACCCCTCCCATATGGTTTTACTACATTTTATGTCGTACTTTCCAAAGGGTGCCTTTACGCCAACCTGCTATGAAAACCAATAACCGGTCGCAAGACCGGTTATTGGACGTTGCCCTTGGCAAAAGCAGTTACACAAAGCACCGTGCCGTCAGTGGCAAAGACCATCGCTCCGTCGCGGTCGGTGCGGTAAATTTTGGCGTTCAACTCCGCAAGCCGGCGCAAGGTATCGGGATGGGGATGCCCGAAATGGTTGCTCTCGCCCACCGAAATCACCGCGTACTCTGGAGCAAGGGCCCGGAGAAATTCGCCGGTAGACGAGGTTCTGGCTCCATGGTGCCCCACCTTCAGCACCGTAACAGGCTCGCAGCCCCGAACGAGCATGGCCTGCTCACCCTGCGCTTCCAAGTCGCCGGTGATCAGGAAACTGTGGGCGCCGTAAGCCACCCTGACCACGCTGGATGCCTCATTGCTGCTGCTGGACCGGATGTCGCCGACGGCATGAGTGATGGTGAAAGTCACATCGTCCATTGTGATGGACTGACCGGCAAACGCCGGGATAATCCCCCGACCGCCGGTGGTCCGAACCAGCGCCTGCACCGCCGGAGTAAAACCCTCACGGGCCACCATGACGCTGCGCACCGGAATGGACGCCGCAACGCCGGCCGCGCCCCCGGCATGATCCCGGTGCCCATGGGTAAGGACAAGGTAGTCCAGCACTCTGATGCCATAGTGTTTCAGATACGGCACCACCACTCTTTCGCCGACATCGAAGTCTGACGCCTCCCCGCTCCCGCCACTGTCGATCAGCACGGCGCGGCCATGGGGTGTGACGATAAGGGTGGCGTCCCCCTGGCCCACATCAATGAAATGAACCTGCACCGGCCGGGGGTAATACAGGTAGAGAAAGCCTGCCGCAATCATGACAGCCAACGCTGCGCCGGTTCGATAGGGCTGGTGACGCCAAAGACTGGCCGGTGACGGAAAAGCGCGCGGCAGATAGCCGTAACCCCAGGCCAGCCCCAGATAATAAACCGTCCCGCCGACGGTTCCGACGGCAGGAAGGTACAGCGAGCTCGCCGGCAAGGCCGCGATCAGCGCCGTAATCTTCACCACGATTCCCAGCAGCAGGGCCGCAGCCATTAGCAGTACTTTTCCCAGCAGCGGCAGCAGCGTTCCTGCCAGGCTACCGGCCAAACCGAGGACAACAACCGCTTCAATGGGCGGAACGATGACAACATTGGCCAAAAACGAACTCAGCGGAAAAGAGTTGAAATACCAGGCCAGAAACGGCAGCACCCCGAGCTGGGCTGAGGCGGTGACGGCCACCGCTTTGGCGACGAAAGGCGGCAGAAAGCCGAGGCAGCGGGCAGTTTTTTCATAAAGCAGCACAAGCCCGGCGGCGGCGCCGAACGAAAGCTGAAAGCTGATATCATAGATAAGCCCCGGCTGCCAGGCCAGCATTCCCAGCGCGGCGACAGCCAGCGCCTGGGGCGAATCCTTCTCCCGCCCCAGTATCATGGCTGCCAAGACGATGAGGCCCATAACCACCGACCGGACCACCGGGGGAGACAAACCGGCGAAAAGCGCGTAGAACACGATCGAAACCGCTGCCAGACCGGCGCTCCAACTGCGGCGCAACCCGAGCCATCCGCCCAGCCAGGTCGCCACCCCGGCCACCAGGGCGATATGGGTGCCTGACACTGACAAGATATGAATAAGACCGGTGGCGGCAAAATCATGGACCACCTCCTGGCGGATGCCATAGTAACCGCCAAACAGAAGGCCGGTCAATAGAGCGGCGTCTTCCGGCGCCATGGCCTGGGCGATCAGCCTGGTGACGTTTTGCCGCCCCTCGGCCAGTTTCGCCTGCCAGGAGCGGAGCGAAGCCGATCCGAAAGCAAACGCCTGGCTGCTGACCGCCATCCGGGCGGTAATCCCCTGCAGCTTCAAAGAGCGGACAACATCCATCTGCCCAGGATTCTGATAGCCGTGCAGGTCAAGGATCTTCCCTGAAACCACAACCCTGTCACCATAAGCAGCCCGGGACAGTTCCCGCGGCTGGGTCAGGTTGACCAGCACCGCCCCGGCGGCGGGCTGGCGCTGCGGCCCACTGGTGCGCACTTCTTCGGCAGCAATGATATACCTCACTTTCACCGTCTCTTCGTCGATCTCCCACCACTGCGGCAGTTCCGCCACCGTACCGTACAAAACCGCCGTCTGCCCGGCGAAACGGCTGACATCAGCGCCGGAAACCGCCTCGGCCTGCTGGAAACGAAGCACCCCGGCAACGACAAAAAGACCCAGGATGGCAGCAGCAAAATAGCGGGAACCGCTTCTGATCTGCCACAGGGCCGCGCCGACAAGCACCGCCGCCGTCACCGCCAGGATTGCCGTTTCCACCCGGATAAGCCGGGAACACCAGATGCCGGCGACAAAAGCCGCTGTCGCCAGGATAAGCAGATTAGGCATATTTTTGTCCATTACCTTCGTAACGTGACTCATGTCATGTGACTTCGAGGCTACAGCGTTATTCTGTCTTTGATCCGGTTATATTTTGCCTCCCCGATCCCGCTGATCTTTTTGAGTTCGGCTGTTTCGTGAAACGGCCCGTTGGTCTGGCGATAGTCGATGATTCTTTCAGCCAGAGCCGGACCGATTCCCGGCAATTTCTCCAGTTCCCCCTTGTCGGCGGTGTTGATGCTGATCCTCTCGCTTGTCTGGCTGCCGGCAGCGCTGGCAGCAGCGGCCGCACTCGAAGCACCGGCAGCGCTGGCTGGCGGGCTTCCCGCGGCCGGCCCGCCGGCAGCGGTTGACGGAACATAAATATGCATGCCGTCCTTCACCGGCTGGGCCAAATTGACCCGACGGCTGTCGGCAGTTGCCGCCAGTCCTCCGGCGGCTTCCACAGCGTCCACAACCCTGCTGCCGGGCTTCAGCTTGTACAATCCCGGCCTATTGACCGCACCGCTCAGATAAACCACCGGTTCACCGCCGGCCGGGCGAAGATTGTCCTGCTGCCCGCCTTCTATAACGGTTTCGGAAGGTGTGCTCTTTTGCCAGGAGCCATAAAAGCTGCCACCGATAATCAGCACCGCAAGAACAACGACAATCGTCCATCGCTTTTTCCTGCCGTCCATCACGATCCCCCCGACAGAGTAGTGGCTTTTACGCTATACCTTCGCCATTATTTTCCATATTCCTACAGGTTTAGAAATAATCAACATAAAAAATAAAAGCCGGCTGTCATTACCGGCTCTTGAAACGCATCGACAAACCCTCAGGCTGTTCAATACGTCCATTATAATCTATAAAATTAATCTAATAATACCATGTTTATCTACCATTAATAAAACTCGTATTACATTTTTGTGGCTACACCCGTCAACTAAATGGTCGCCTATATTTTGTGGGAACACAAAAATGCCGGTCACAATGACCGGCTTCTCATTTATTAATCTATTAGACTGTTCAAAAAGGTCGAGATGCACGTTCTGACTACACCGATCGTATCAGCGCATTAGGTTTTCTGGCGATAGTCTCACGCGATATGTGCGGGTCGCTGCGAGGAAGCGCGCACAGACAGTACATGGCGGCGTACGGCAAGCGCGCTCCCGGAGCACCAAAGTGCGCAGTTCTTGCGCTCCAGCGCTTAGAAATGCGGCCTGCCCCTTGCGGGTACGACGCAGATTGGCCTTTTTCAACAGTCTGACCTACTTTATAACAATATTGACCAACTTCTGTGGCACACAGATCACTTTTACCACCTGTTTGCCTTCCACCAGCGCCTTGACCTTTTCCTGTTTCAAGGCCAAAACCTCCAGCTCCTTGGCCTCCAGTCCCACCGGAACGACGATCTTGTCCCGCACTTTGCCGTTGATCTGAAGCACGATTTCCACTTCGTCGACCTTGATGGCTTCGGTGTCGAACTCCGGCCAGGGCTGTTTATGCACACTGCCTGCGCCCATGGCGCCGTTCCAAAGCTCTTCGGTAATATGCGGCGCAAACGGTGCCAAGAGCCGCAACAGGGCCGAGATTACTTCGCGGATCAGTCCCGGATTCGGCGCCGCTTCCTGTTCCCGGAACGCGTACATGGCGTTGACCAGCTCCATAACGGCGCTGACGGCGGTATTGAAATTGAACCGGTCGCCGACGTCGTCACCCACCTTTTTGATGGTGGCATGGAGAACACGGCGGAGCTCCCGCTCGGTTTTGCTCAGTTCGTCGACATTGTAGGAGGCCGGACCGTCCTGGGCCAGTGGCGCGTAATGACCGACGATCCGCCAGAGCCGGCCGAGAAAACGATAAGCTCCTTCTACCCCCGCCTCGCTCCATTCCAGATCGCGTTCCGGCGGAGCGGCGAACAAAATGAACAGGCGGGCGGTATCGGCGCCGTATTTGGTGATGATCTCCTCCGGGGAAACGATATTACCCTTGGATTTGGACATTTTTGCCCCGTCCTTGATAACCATCCCCTGGGTCAGCAGGTTCTTGAACGGTTCATTGACATTGATCAGTCCGGCGTCTTTCAGTACTTTGGTAAAAAACCGCGAGTACAGAAGATGCAGGATGGCGTGTTCGATACCGCCGATATACTGATCGACAGGCATCCAGTAGTTGCCCTTGGCCGGGTCGAAGGGCTGGTTGGAATTCTGGGGGTCGGTATAGCGGAAGTAGTACCAGGAAGAACAAATAAACGTATCCATCGTGTCGGTTTCCCGCCGGGCCTTGCCGCCGCACTTCGGACAAGTACAGTTGACATACTCCGCCACCTTGGCCAGCGGCGATACCGAACCGCTGTCGAAGCGGACATTTTCCGGCAGCAGCACCGGCAAGTCTTTCTTGGGCACAGGAACAACCCCGCATTTTTCGCAGTAGACGATCGGGATCGGTGCCCCCCAGTAACGCTGGCGGGAAATCAGCCAGTCCCGCAGGCGGTAATTGATGCGGCGTTTGCCGACAGCATTCTTCTCCAGCCAGGCGGCCACCGCCTCCTTGCCGGCCTCGCTGTCCTTGCCGTCGAAATCGGCGGAATTGACCATCTTGCCAGGGCCGTCGTAAGCCTCGGTCATCGAGTCAATCGCCAGGCTGTCGTCGTCTTTTTGAATAACCAGCAGCTTCTTCAGATCGTATTTCGTGGCAAATTCCCAGTCCCTCTGATCATGGGCGGGAACGCCCATCACCGCACCGGTGCCGTATTCCATCAATACATAGTTGGCAACCCAGATCGGCAGTTTTTCCCCGGTGATGGGGTGAACGGCGTAGCCGCCGGTGAATATGCCTTCCTTTTCGGTGTCGGTGGAAGTCCGGTTGATTTCGCTCAAATTCCTCACCCGGTCGACAAAAGAGCGGACTTCCTGCTCCTGCGGCTTGCCGGCGATAAGCTTTTCCACAAATGGATGCTCAGGCGCCAGAACGACGTAACTGACCCCAAAAATTGTATCATGACGGGTGGTGTACACCGCTATCTTCTCGCCGATCTCCGGCGCGTCAAAGCTGAACTCGGCCCCGACGCTGCGGCCGATCCAGTTTTCCTGCATTGTTTTTACCCGCTCAGGCCAGCCTTTCATTTCACTGAGGTCGGCCAGCAGTCTGTCGGCGTACTGGGTTATTTTCAGGAACCATTGTTCCAGTTCTTTTTTGATGACAACCGAGTCGCAGCGCCAGCAGCGCCCGTCGATAACCTGTTCGTTGGCCAGCACGGTGTTGCAGTCCTCACACCAGTTGACCGCCGCTTTCTTCTTGTAGGCCAGTCCCATGTCATAAAACAGGAGAAACAGCCACTGGGTCCATTTATAATAGTCGGGGTGACAGGTGGCCACCTCCCGGTCCCAGTCGTAAGAAAGTCCCAGTTCCTGCTGCTGCCGTCTCATGTTGGCGATATTGTCCCAGGTCCAGGCGGCCGGATGAATGCCGTTTTTGATGGCGGCGTTCTCGGCCGGCATGCCGAAAGCGTCCCATCCCATCGGATGCAGCACGTTATAACCCTGCATCTTCTTGAATCTTGCGATTACATCCCCTATCGAATAGTTCCGGACATGTCCCATATGTAGGTTGCCGGATGGATAGGGAAACATCTCCAGCACGTAATACTCGGGGAGCTGACGATTGATCTCGGTGCCAAAGGCCTTCTGCTCAGCCCAGACCTTTTGCCACTTGGGTTCCACTTCACTCGCGACGTACTTTTCCATCATTCTGACTAGACCCTCCCAGACTCCCTTTATATTAGAAACTAATAAAAAACGCCCCGGCTTGCCAGCCAGGGACGAGCTTCCCGCGGTACCACCCTGCTTGACGGTCAAAGGCCGTCCTCTTAAAGCCTGTAACGGGGGCCAAGCGTCGGCCGCTCTTAAAGTGACAGCCGCTCCTCCGCAGTGAGTTCGCCGGCCCGGCGTTTGGCTCGCATCAACCGCCAACTTTCTGGATGGCCGAATTCCCAGCTACTACTCTGCTTCTCAGGATGTTCAAGTTCCATTATATAGCACGCCAACCGAAAAAGTCAACTTCCCGCCACGTCAAAGGAAGTCTGTTCTAACCCCGATCTTCCGGCATAAAATGGTAATTGAGGAGGTGCGTTATGTATAAACTGATCATCGGCAATGTAAGAGTTACCGTGTTAGGTGACGACATCAACCGCGACCAGGCGGCGACTATGGTGCGGCAGGCGATAGCCGCGGCTTCCCGGCAAGGAAAATTGCTGAGTCATGTTGAGATCTGCAGCGGTGAATACGGCCCTGAAATCAAAACCAGCGAAAAGACCGGTCACAAGGTTGTTCGCAAAACCATCAAACAGAGCATGCTTGACAGTGCCCACGCCGCCGTGCGGGAAAGACTCTTTCCCAGCAACGCTTTCACCAGCAGGGACAGCTGGTTCGACGGCGATACCGGCCAGGAATGGTTCGGTGAGTCGGTGGACTTGGCCAGGGAAGAAATCATGGCCAAGCTGGAAGCCTGGATCAAGACGGTGTAA
>JARLHY010000107.1 GCA_031292015.1 Negativicutes bacterium
CCAACTGGTGGGCGGAGTCAACCAGCTCATCAACGCCTTCGTCGGGCCGATCAACGTAACCGCCGAGTATGTGGACCGGATCTCTAAAGGCGATATCCCGCCCAAGATCACCGATGTCTACAACGGCGACTTCAACGAAATTAAGAACAATCTGAACAACTGCATCGACAACATCACGCTGCTGGTGACGGAAGCAAACATGCTGGTGCAGGCGGCGGTGGATGGAAAGCTTGATACCCGCGCCGACGCGACCAAGCACAGCGGGGATTACCGCAAAGTCGTGGAAGGCATCAATCATACGCTGGACGAAGTGATTGAACCGGTGAAAGAGGCTGCTGCCGTGTTGCAGGAAATGTCGGTCGGCAATCTCCAGATGCGGGTCAACGGGGACTACAAGGGCGATCATGCCGCCATCAAAAACGCGTTGAATGAAACCCTGGACGCATTATCCACCTATATCGGCGAAATTACCGCAGTGCTGCGTGAACTGGCCAACTCCAATCTTGATGTCACCATCAACAACGAGTATAAAGGAGATTTTGCCCAGATCAAAGACGCCCTCAATCTTATCGTCGAATCCTTCAACGAAGTGTTTGGCGAGATCAACAACGCCGCCGACCAGGTCGCTTCAGGCTCCCGCCAGGTTTCCGACGGCAGCCAGGCTCTGTCTCAGGGTGCCACCGAACAGGCCAGCTCCATCGAAGAACTGACGGCTTCCATCAATCAGGTCGCGACCCAGACCAAGGACAACGCCATCAACGCCAACCAGGCCAATGAACTGGCCCTGGTTGCCAAGGAGAACGCCGAGCAGGGCAACGAGCATATGAAGGGCATGCTCCAGTCGATGAAGGAAATCAATGAATCGTCGGCAAACATTTCCAAAATCATCAAGGTCATCGACGAAATCGCCTTCCAGACAAATATCCTGGCGCTGAACGCCGCTGTGGAAGCCGCCCGGGCCGGCCAGCACGGCAAAGGGTTCGCCGTAGTGGCGGAAGAGGTGCGGAACCTGGCGGCCCGTAGCGCCAACGCCGCTAAAGAAACCACCGCCCTGATCGAAGGTTCGATCAAAAAAGTGGAAGACGGGACCAAAATCGCCAATGAAACGGCTGTAGCTCTCGACGAAATCGTAATGGGCGTCACCAAAGCGGCCAGCCTGGTGGGCGAGATAGCAACCGCCTCCAACGAACAGGCCACCTCCATCGCTCAGATCGACAAAGGCATCGAACAAGTATCCCAGGTCGTCCAGACCAACTCCGCCACCGCCGAAGAAAGCGCCGCCGCCAGCGAGGAACTGTCCGGCCAGGCCGATCTTCTCAAAGAAATGGTGGCCAAGTTCCAGCTCCAGCGGGCCGTGGGCGGATTTGTCAGACATGATGACAACAAGGGTTTCGTCCGGAAAGACCCCGTCCCTGTCAAAAAGGCAAAAAGCCCGGCAGCGAAGGCAACCGGGGCGGGCCGGCCCAAAATCGCCCTCAGCGACAAGGAATTCGGCAAGTATTAACCGACCGGTAACAGCCGGATAGTATTCTGAAGACAAACAGGGAGACGCTGGCCGGGCACAAGCATGACGCTTTCAGCCAGCTGTCTCCCCAGCGGGTGAAACGATGATCTCGATAACCGACAGCGAATTCAAACAACTTACTGAATATATCCAGGGCCATTACGGTATCAACCTTTCCAAGAAACGTCAGCTCATCGAAGGCCGGCTCAGCAATCTCATCGCCGAAAAAGGCTTTGCCAGCTTCTCCGGCTACCTGGAGCACGTGTTCGGCGATGCCTCGAAACAGGAAATATCGGGCCTTGTTAACCGGCTCACCACCAATCATACCTATTTCATGCGCGAGACCGACCACTTCAACTACTTCAGGGACCGAGTACTGCCGTACTTGCGGTCTTCGGCCAAGCACAATGATCTGCGGACATGGAGCTCCGGCTGTTCCAGCGGTGAAGAACCCTATACCCTGGCGATGATTCTGGCCGACTGTTTTGCCGGTGAAAAGCCGGCCTGGGATACGAAGGTCCTGGCGACCGATATCTCGGCGCATGCACTGGAAACCGCGGTCAGCGGAATCTATCCGGCCGAGGCGGTTGAGAGCCTGCCGCCGGCCTGGAAAATGAACTATCTCCGCAAGACCGGAACCCATGAGGTGGAAATCGCCGAAAAACTGAAGAAAGAAGTAATATTCCGGCTGTTCAATCTGATGGATCCGGTATTTCCTTTTAAAAATAAATTCCACGTCATTTTTTGCCGCAATGTCATGATATATTTTGACCATAAAACAAAACTCGATCTTGTCAACAAATTTTACCAGTGCACCGAGCCGGGCGGATACCTGTTCATCGGGCATACAGAGACAATCGGCCGGAATGAGACAGCCTACCGCTACATCCTGCCCGCAGTTTATCGAAAGGAATAGGTGTCGGTCATGGCTAAAAAAATAAAAGTGCTGGTTGTTGATGACTCCTTGGTGTTTCGGGAAACGGTGGCCAAGGGGATTGGCGGCGATCCGGGTATCGAGGTAGTCGGCACCGCTCAGGACCCTTTTGACGCCAGGGACAAGATCCTTGAGCTTGAGCCTGATGTGCTCACCCTTGACGTGGAAATGCCCAAAATGAGCGGGATCGAGTTTTTGAAACGGCTGATGCCCCAGTATCCGCTGCCGGTGGTTGTGGTAAGCGCGGTGAGTGACAACGTTTTTGACGCTCTGAACGCCGGCGCCGTAGATTTCGTAACAAAGCCGGATTCCCGGTCGGCCCGAAGCGCTGAAACCTTTATCCACGAACTGATTATCAAGGTAAAAATTGCTTCGACAGCCAAAGTCGGCCACCTCAAACGCTCCTCCGGCGGCGGACCGCTTGCTGCCGGAAGCGCCGCCGCCTCAGGCGAACGAATCATCGCCATCGGAGCATCTACCGGCGGAACCGAAGCCATCTACGAAGTGATCCGCGCCTTTCCCCGCGATATGCCCGGGATTGTCGTTGTGCAGCACATGCCGCCGGTATTCACCAGGATGTATGCCCAGCGGCTTAACAACTCCTGCCGGATGGAGGTCAAGGAGGCCGAAACCGGCGATGCCGTCGTGCCCGGAAGAGTACTGATAGCTCCCGGGGACCGTCACATGCGCCTGGGCCGCAAGGGCAGCGCATTTGTCGTGGAATGTTTCAGCGGCGATAAAGTAAGCGGGCACTGCCCCTCGGTCGATGTTCTCTTCCACTCGGTCGCTGAAAAAGCAGGGCCGGCCGGCATCGGGGTCATACTGACCGGAATGGGGTACGACGGAGCCAAGGGCCTTCTTAGAATGAGGCAGGCCGGGGCGTCGACTATTGGTCAGGACGAAGCGTCCTGCGTGGTATACGGTATGCCAAAAGTCGCCTTTGACCTCGGGGCCGTGAGCCGGCAAACTTCTTTGACCAACATCCCCCAGCTTATCCATGCAGTAAGCTGCGGCAAAAAATAACGAAACCGCCTGTGCTGCCGGGGCAGAAGACGAGCCGGCCGATATCATCAGAAAGTCGCGGAGGATGAACCATCATGGACAAGAAAATGATGAACAACGAATTCTTCGGCAGCGTCTTAGCCTCCATCGGTGACGGCGTCATCGCGACAAACACAGCAGGCAAAATCGTCTTCATGAACCCGGCGGCTGAGACCATTACCGGCTGGCCGTCCGAAGACGCGTTGGGGCTCGATGTTGACATGGTCTTCACCCTCTATTACGCTGAAACCCGCAAGCGCTTGGCCAGTCCGGTCCTGTCGGTTCTATCCTCCGGGACCGCAGGGGGGCTGCAGGACGGTACCATTCTTGTCACCCGGGCCGGCACCACCAGCTATCTCTCAGCTCATTGCTCTTTAGTCCAAGCCGTGGATCAGGTCGTTACCGGAGCGGTGGTAGTGTTCCGGGACATCACCAGGCACAAGCGTCTGGAACAGGAAAACGCCGAGCGGGAAGCTTATCTGCAGACAATATTTCATTCAGCTCCGGTAGGAATGCTGAGTATGGATATGGATGGACTGATCTGTCAGGTAAATGACGCCGCCATCAATATGCTGGGCGGCGATACAGCGGCAGCGGTCGGCAAGAGCTTCGGCGACGCCTTTTCCTGCAAGGGATGCCTGGAAGACCCGCGGGGCTGCGGATACGGCCTGTCCTGCGAAACCTGCGAGCTGAAACGGACCCGTCTTTTTGCCGCCGAGGGTCTGGCGACCTCCGGCCTCGAATGCTGCAAGACTTTTATCAGAAACGGCCGGGAACACTCTTTGTGGTTTCGGATCAGTGCGTCTCGAACTGTAGTGAACGGACAGCTTCACGTTCTCTTGACCCTGGTGGATATTACCGACCAGAAAAGACGGGAGTTTGAGGTTATCAAGTCACGTGACTTCTACCTGAGGATATTCGAGGGTTTCCCCACCATCATCTGGCGGAGTGACTTTGACCATGAGAACGAATATATCAATGAAAACTGGCACTTGCTGACAGGGCAGTCTGTAGAACAGGCCCTTGGGCATGGCTGGCTGGAAATGATTCACCCTGACGACAGGGACAAAATGCTGGCTGCTCCCAGCATGGACCTGACCGACAATGATCAGGAGGAAGGGGAGATCCGGGTGCTGTCCCGCAGCGGGCAATACCGCTGGCTATACTGGGTCAACCGGACTTACTATGCCGCCGACGGCACTCCTGAGGGCTATGTTGGCATGGGCTTCGACACCACCGACCGCAAGAAAGCCGAAGAGGCCTTGCAGGAAAGTCAGACCAAGTATCGCTCGCTCTTTATGAGCATGACCAGCAGCTTCTGTTACTGCCAGATGGTGACAAATAGCGGCGGAACCTTGCAGGATTTCATCATCAAGGAAGTCAACAGCGCTTTCGAGCAGATCCTGGATTCCGAAGCTGAGGATGTCACAGGCCTGCGCTTTTCGGAACTTTTGCCGGATTTTTCGCGGTTCCTCCATGGCGTCGCCCTCCGCAGTTTATCAGACCAGGGAACCATCGATGTCAAGAACGCCGAGTACTATTCCCAGGGGCGGAAGCGCTGGTTTTCCGTCTCCGCGTTCGAAGCAGGACAGGGTTACCTGGGGATTATCAGCACCGACATTACCGCCCGGAAACTGGCTGAGGTTGAATTTTTGAAGAGCCAGGCCAAGTATCGTCAGTTGTTCATGAACATGCGCAGCGCCTTTTCCTATCAGCGTATCATCCTGAACAAGCAGGGAAAACCGGTCGATTTTGAGTATCTCGAGGTCAACCAGGCTTTTGAAGACTTCGCTGGCAGAAAACGCGACGAGCTTATCGGCAGCCGATTTTCTGAAATCAACCCCGAATATATAGAAGCCTGTGCCGACCGCATTGCCCAGTGGGGTGGGGTGGCAGTGGGCCGGATCGACCGCCATGAGGCAGAGTATTATTCCGAGATAGCGCAAAAATGGCTGTCGGTGGCGGTTTACAGTCCGAAAAAGCATTACTTTGTCACTATCATGACTGATATCACGGCCCGGAAGCTGGCTGAAAGAGAGTTGACCAAGGCCAAGGAGAAAGCCGAAGCCGCTTCCCGGGCCAAAAGCGAGTTTCTGGCCAACATGAGCCATGAAATTCGTACTCCCATCAACGGGATGATGGGGATGATCGAGCTGACTCTCATGACCGAACTGAATCCCGAGCAGAAGGACAATCTCAGCATTGCCAAGTCCTGCGCCGCCTCGCTTCTGCGAATCATCAACGACATCCTCGATTTCTCCAGATTGGAAGCCGGGAAGATCGTCATCGACAATACCGCCTTTGAAGTCCGGGAACTGTTGGAAGAACTGATCAGGACCCATTCGCCGCAAGCCTCCCCCAAAGGCCTGGCGCTGGACTGGATTCTGTCCGCCGGAGTGCCGCCGACGGTCGCCGGCGACCCGGGTCGTTTGCGTCAGGTGCTGAGCAACCTTGTCGGCAATGCCCTGAAATTCACCGAGCAGGGCGGGGTGACCGTGACAGTGCGGGAAACCGGCGTCAGCGGCGATGACCTTGAGTTGACCTTCACTGTGGCTGATACCGGGATCGGCATTGCCGCCGAAGATATGGACAAACTGTTTGAAACCTTCAGCCAGGTCGACGGTTCCATAACCAGGCGCTTTGGCGGCGCGGGACTGGGCCTGACCATATCCAAACGCCTGGTGGAAATGATGGGCGGCCGGATGTGGGTCCAGAGTCAGGAAGGCCGCGGCAGCACCTTCTTCTTCACCGTGAAAATGAAGGTTGCAAAAGGAGCGCCGGCCCAGCCGCTGCAAAAGCCTCGCCAACCGCGGGCCAGCGTGGCGCTGCATATCCTGCTGGCTGAAGACAACCTGGTCAGCCGCCAGCTTCTCCTGCGGCTGCTGAAGCGAATGGGACACAGCGTTGATGAGGCTGATAACGGCGAAGCGGCAGTAGACTTGTATAAAAAGAACAAATACGACCTGATCCTGATGGACATTCAGATGCCGGTGATGGATGGTGTCGAGGCCACCAGGCTGATCAGGGAGGCCGAGAAGGCCACCGGGGAACACATCTCAATCATTGCCGTCACTGCCCATGCTCTTTCCGGTGACCGGGAGCGATTTCTGGCCGCAGGGATGGACGAATACATCGCCAAACCGCTCCAGATGGATGAACTGTTTCAGAAGTTGGAACAATTCTCGCCAGTCGCCGGGGAAAAAAGTGCCCTGGACGCGATGGGCCTGGAACTGACCGCCAGCGGGGAAGTGGTCTTGAGAACGACGGCAGCCAGGCAGGCAAACCCCGACGAAGGGGCCGTCGTTGATGAGATCGAGTCTCTGGTCGGTGCCCTTGACGGCGACTTGGCAAACGACGACAGCGATAAAATCGATGGAAAAATTCAAAAAATCAAGGAACTGGCAAGCGGCGTCGGTGCCGAGGAGCTAAGGAACGCCGCTTTCAAAGCCCAATTGGCGGCAAGACGCGGGAACCTGCCGGAAGCGATCAGGCAGATCGAACAGATCGCCCAGATGATCAATACCTTCCGGAAAACCAGAATTATATCCTAAAAAGGAGGGCCTGTGATGAAAATACTGATTGCCGAGGATGATCTTGCCAGCAGAAAATTTCTTTTCAAATTTCTGTCCCAGTATGGGGACTGCGACTTGACCGTGGACGGGCTGGAGGCCTTGGACGCCTACTTGTTGTCCTACAAGGACAGAACTCCTTATGATCTTGTCTGTCTTGACATCATGATGCCGAAGGTCGATGGGGTCAAGGTGCTGAAAACCATCAGAAGCCTGGAAAAAGAAAATGGAATCGCCCCTGAAGACCGGGTGAAGGTAATTATGGTCACGGCGCTGGGTGAAACGGAACATGTTCAGCGGGCCTTCGAAATCGGCTGCGAAGCTTACGCCGCCAAGCCGGTGGATACCGAAAAACTGGTGAAAGTCATGGAAAAGCTTGGCTTGTTGCCGGGTAGCGGACAGCGGTAAAAGGATGTAAGGGAGTGAACCGTTATGGAAACAGCGAGTACAGGGCTGCCGGAACCGGAAATAGCGGCTGATTTGCTGCCAATCTCCGCCAAGGGCCGGCAGGAAATGGCCATGCCCCCAATCCAGGGGATAAAACAGGAAACGGCGGGCTTGGCTTATCGCCTGCAAAAACAATGTGTCCAGGCGTTGTCCCTGGTTTCTGAGTCCCGGGATTCCTACCTGTCTTCCCATCAGCGCAGGGTTGCGCATCTGGCCCAAAACCTCGCCATCCGGCTCGGGCTTGCCCAGCCCCGGGTCGAAGGCCTCTATTTTGCGGGACTGCTGCACGATATCGGAAAAATCGGCGTTCCTGGCGAAATTCTCTGCAAGACAACCAAACTCAATTCTGATGAAATGGGGATTGTCAGGCGGCATTGCGAGAGCGGCTACAACATGCTGAAAGACATCGAATTTTCCTGGCCGATTGCCTTAGCGGCGCTGCAGCACCATGAAAGGGTTGACGGATCAGGTTATCCGCAGGGCTTGGACGGGGATGAAATTCTGTTGGAATCAAAGATTGTTGCCGTCGCTGACGTGGTGGAAGCCATCGCTTCGGCCCGGCCCTACCGTCCGTCGAAGGGGATCGCTTTCGCCCTTAATGAAATCACCAGCAACAGCGGCGTTTTATTTGATTCTGCTGTGGTAGGCGCCTGTCTGGCCCTGTTTTCCGAAGGATACCGGCTGAAGTCTGTCAGCAAATAATTCCGGCAGTCCAGTCAAACGGGCTCCGCAGCCCGAATGCTGCCTGTCTTGGCTTTTGGCGCATAAAAATAAGACCGCAACTTCTGTCGCGGCTTTACTTTTGTGCGTCACACCGGTTACCCTTCCGATGCTAGCTTTGGATATGAAAATATTGGTCCAGCTTTGACATTCGGAGCAACCGGTCGACAATCCCCGTGAGACCCGACAAAGTCAGCCTGCCACCGGCTTTGCTGGCACGCTTATTGACAGCGGACAACACCCCCAGGCCGATGCTGTCGATAAATTGCAGATCCGCCATATTGATGACAATGGTGGAGAGACCGCCGTTAATACAACGAAGCAAATCCTCCCGCAGGGACAGAGCGTCTTCAGCCTCCATGCTTCCTCGAACCGTTACAACAACGCTTTGATGAGAATAAACAAAATGCTTGTCCACACGATCCCCCTCAGCCAAAAGGTTTCGCCAACAGTCTTCCATCAATACTGTCGCTGCGTCGAACAAGGGACTGGCAATTAAACTATATTAATCACCGATGGTCGTAAATCCTCTATTTTTAGACAAAAGTGTCGAAAAATAGTGCGGTGTTACGATCTTTTTTAGTATATGAAACGGATTCTTACCGCCGGATAAAGGAACAGCGTGACAAAAAGGGAATAAAGAGGTTAAATAAGAAAACAACGGCAGGGTATCATTTACCTTTGCGGATGTTGCGCTTAAACTGCAGGCAACGGTGATCGTCGCCGACCTGGACGGTTGGAGGATGCGGGAATGGACGTTACTGCCATCGACGTTGCGAAGGAAATACTGGCAACCTTCACAGTCTTGTTTCTGGCCGGAGCGCTGGCGGCAAAACTGGCCGATCTGCTGCGGATACCCGATGTGGTGCTGTTTCTCCTGATCGGCATCGTGGCCGGCCCTCCCGGCCTCAATCTGCTCGCGGTTCCGGCCGAATCGGTGCTCAATCAGCTGACACTTATCCTCGGCGCTTCATTTTTGCTGTATCACGGCGGTACCGGCGTAAGCTTCGGCGTTCTCAAACAGACCTGGATCACCCTGACGTTGCTGGCCACTGTGGCGGTTTTGATCATGGTGGTCATTGTCGGGTACGCCGCCCACTGGGCGCTTGGCATCGACCTTATGTACGCCCTGCTGCTGGCCGCGGTGCTTGCTTCCACCGATCCCGCCACCCTGGTGCCGATTTTCCTGTCCATCAAGATCAGAGCCAAAGTCTCCGAGACCGTGCTCAGCGAGTCGGCCTTCAACGACGCCACAGGCGCCATCTGCACCTTCGCCATACTGGGCATGATCGGTACCGGGCACGTCTCTGTCTGGGACAGCCTGATCAAGTTTTGCGTCATGGCCGGCGGCGGCATTCTCATCGGCTTGGTCTGCGGCCTGTCCTTCGCCGCGCTGAAGTGCAACCTGTGCCGGCACTTTTTCGGCGATTACGCCCAGGTTCTGCTTCTGCCCCTCATCTTTATCGCTTATCTTTCTTCGGAGTATTTCGGAGCCAGCGGCTTCATGGCGGTTTTCGTCATCGGGCTGGTCTACGGCAACCTCGACTTCTTCGGCTGGCATATGCGCAGTGACCATCGCGCCAATCTGCTCAGTTTTGTCGATCATGGCTCGCTGCTGCTCAGAATGGTGATCTTCATCCTGCTGGGAACTCACGTCGATTTTGCTGTCGTCAAACAGTTCCTTCTTCCCGGTATTGTTATTATCGCCGTATTTATGCTCGTCGCCCGCCCTGTCGCGGTGCTGGCCTGCGCCCTGCCGGACCGCCGGGCCCGCTGGCAGAAAAATGAGATCATTTTCATGTTCTGGACCAGGGAAACAGGCGTCATCCCGGCTGCCTTGTCGGGAATGCTTGTCGGAATGGGCATCCCTTACGCCGATGTGATCGCCGCCATCACCTTCATGGCCATTTTGGCGACACTGGTCATCCAGGCCAGTACCACCAAGTGGTTGGCTGCCAGACTTAATCTTCTCGAAGAGCCTGCCGGAAGCGGCGCCGACGGCTGAAACCTGGCCCGGACCTGTTGAAGCGCGGCCCGCGGTATGCTACAATAGTTTACAACAGCATAATAGGCAAGGGGAGCTGGAACGGCCGGCTGAGATATAGACCGAAAGTCTATGACCCTGAAACCTGATCTGGATAATGCCAGCGTAGGGATAGCTAAAACGCAGCTTCTTATCAACAAAACCCACCCTGGCGGGTGGTTTTTTATTGTTGATTCCCGGAAGTCTGCTGACGCAGGATTCATTGCGGGAGGTGAGCGAAAACGTGGAATTGCTGCAACAGGCGGCTGAAACCCTGGCCCGGGTGAGGGCGAAGAACCCCTTGGTGCATCACCTGACCAACTATGTCACCGCCAACGACTGTGCCAACATGACCCTGGCTGTCGGCGCATCACCGGTGATGGCCAGCGACCCCGCCGAAGTGGAGGATATGGTTGCTGCCGCCGCCGCCCTGGTCCTCAATCTCGGCACCCTTGACGCCCGCCGCGTCGGCGCGATGCTCGCCGCCGGCAAAAAGGCCGTTTGCCTGGGAATTCCGGTGATCCTCGATCCGGTGGGAGCCGGGGCAACACCGTTTCGAACAGCCGCCGCCGGACAGATTATCCGGGAAGTGTCCCTGGCCGTCATCCGGGGCAACCTGGCCGAGATCCGGCACCTGGCCGGGCTGAAGGGTGACATCAAAGGGGTGGATTCGTCCGCAGACGACCAGGACGGCCGGATCGTCGCCCAAAGCCTCGCCCGGCGGCTGGGCTGTGTCGTCGCCATCACCGGCAAGACCGACATTGTCGCCTGTGATGGCGACGTCTGCCGCATTGATAACGGTCATCCCCTGCTGAGGCAGGTTACCGGCACCGGCTGCATGGCCTCTTCCCTCGTCGGCTGCTGCTCAGCCGTTGCTGACCCCTTCGTCGGCGCTGTTACAGGTATCATGCTGATGGGGATAGCCGGTGAACTCGCCCAGCAGTCCTTGCGGCCACCGGATGGGATCGGTACCTTCCGGATGCGTCTTTTCGACGCCGTAGGCAACATGACCGCCGAGCAGCTGCGGCGCTGCGGCAAAATCAGCTGACACAAGGAGAGAGCAATATGCAGGCCAAAAAACTCACCTTTACCGCCCTGTTTATCGCCATCGGCGTTCTGTCCGCTCATCTGATCTATATCCCGGTGGGAGTTTCCCGCTGCTTCCCTGTTCAGCACGCCATCAACGTACTGCTGGCGGCGCTGCTCGGGACCCGCTATTCGCTGAGCGCCGCCTTCGGCATCTCCCTGCTGCGCAACATTCTCGGCACCGGATCGCTGCTGGCTTTTCCCGGCAGCATGTTCGGGGCGGCGCTGGCCGGGATTCTCTATCAGCGCACCGGGCATATTCTTGGCGCAGTGATTGGGGAAATCATCGGCACCGGTATTATTGGCGGCTTCGTCGCCTATCCTGTCGCCAAGTACTTTCTCGGCACTCAGGCCGGCGCGCTGTTTTTCGTCATTCCTTTTTTGATAAGCACCACGGGCGGCAGCATTATCGCCTGGCTGCTCTACCACACCCCGCTGACCGCTTTTTTCCGGCAGAGCCTTGGGCGAAGGAACTGACAGGGAAGAACCTTGGATCTGAGCTGGGAAGACGTCTCTGTCCATCAGCTTCAGGACAGGACCGCCTAGACCAAAAGCTAGAGAACAACGAAATTGCGTCATGACAAGTAAAAAAGAAAATGCCTTTATATAAAAGGCATTTTCTTTTTGTCGGCATTACTCAGGCGAACAGGAGAGCCACGACCGTCAAAAACACCAGTTGGGCCGCTGCCACCGTCCAGCCGTTCTTGATCATCGAGATCATGTCCTGGGACTGGGCGAAACCCATCGAGCTGAACATGTTGGAACCGGGGTGGAAGAAATTGGTGGCCCTGGTGGCAACCACCACCGCGGTGGTCCAGACGAAGATGTTGACTCCGTACTGCTTGACCAGCGGGAAGAACATGTCGTGCACCATTTTCATTACCGCCACTGTCGCCCCGGACAAGCCCACCGCGCCGGTGAGAGCGCCCATGATCGGCACGGCCGCTTTCCCGCCGTGGTACACCAGCGGTTGCATGAGGAGGCCCAGCGCTTTGAACGCTCCGGCCTGCTCCATGAAATTCATAAACGGTTCGAGCAAAAGGAACAGCAGAAACAGGTTGAGGTTGCCGGCCATTCCCTTGATGAACAACTGCATGATTTTGCCGATGTTCAGGCCGCCCGCGAGGCCGGTGATGATCGCCAGCCCGAGCATGACCACCGTTACAAAGGCAGTGTTGGCCTTAAAATACATGCCATAAGCCACAAGAACGATAAACGCCACCGCGAAAATGGCGGTCGCCCGGTTGGTCCGGGCGTCGGGGACGAACTCTTCCACATCGGCCACCGGCTCATAGTCGTACACGCCTTTGGTGGACCGCTGAATGCGGTGGGCCATGAACCAGGTGACCAACAGCGTGACGCAGGCCACAGGCAGGGCCGCTTTCAGCAGCATCTCGCCGTAGGCGATCCCGGTCAGGCCGATCAATGTAATCACCGGCGGGGTGAAGGGGCCAAGAATAAGCCCCTCCTCACCGGCGGCGTGAAACAGGACGCCCACCGTGCTGCGCGTAAGCCCCGCCGCCGCGGCCACCGGCAGGACGATGGGGGCGATGATGGCATTGCCCCCGGCCAGCGTACCAAGCAGTCCAACGATGACAAGACTGGCGGTCATGATACCCAGCATGGCCTTGTTTTCGGTGTTGACCCCGATGCCGTAAATAATCCGGTGCACCAGAGTATGGCTGACCTTGGTGGCTGTCAGCACTTCCCCCAGTCCGCGGCCCATCATGATGATCAGGCCCACCAGGGCCAGAAACGACCCCATCCCCTTCACCAGGGCGTCGGCGAAACTAAATACCGTCTGATGGGTGATGACCGCACCGATGATGACACAGACAAGAGTTACAGGAACAGGATCCTTGTACGTAAAGATCAGGATCACATAAGCCACCAGGGGCAGCAGGCCGATCAAGCCGTAGGTTATGTCGAAAGGGGCTGGTGTCACGGTACAAAAACCTCCGTCGCTATTTTCTTGCTATCGTCCTTTTTTGCCGGTCGCTTCGGCAATATCCAGCCGCAGAACGGTGATTGTTTTGTAGATCTCATCCGATTTCAGGGCCTTCTGCCTGATCGCTTCCGGATCGTGTTCCAGGTGGTCCAAAATGGTGTCAACGCCGTGCCGTTTTTCCTCAAGGGTCTCGGCAAAGCGTACCGTCCCTCTCAGCACGACGGTCTCGAAGGGATGTCCGCACTCGTTGTCGGCGTAGCCATGGTCGATAATCACCGTCCCGCAGACTGCGGGATTGGCCCTGCAGAACTCCAGCTTCAGTCCTTCTTGCGCGCAGTGCAGATAGAGGCAGTTTCTCGATTGATCGAACCCATAACTCAAGGTGACGATATACGGCTCGTTTTCCCGGCACAGCGACAGCACGACATACTTTCCCTGCCGGAGAACCGCCGCTGTTTCACCGTCACTGAGTTGCCGGTCTTGTCTGCGCATATGATACCTCATCTGTACGTCTCCCCAGTCTTACTTTTTCAGCACGCGGCCGGCCCGGCTGCCGGTGAGGCCTGCCGGATCCACCGCGATTTCACCGTTGACAACGACATAAGGCACCCCTTCCGGGTAACGGTGCGGGTCGGTAAAGGTGGCTGTGTCCCTGACCGTGGCCGGGTCGAATAGCGTGAGGTCGGCCATAAACCCCGGTTTTAGGCTGCCCCGGTCTTTCAGGCCGAGGACGCCTGCCGGCAGGGAGGTCATTTTCCGGACCGCGCTCTCCAGCGAAAGGAGCTTTTTCTCCCGGACGAAAAGGCCCAGGACTCGTACGAAGGTCCCGTAAGAACGGGGATGGGGCACCGAATTCTTATACTGCTCGGCGTTATAAGCATAGCCGTCACTGGCCACCGTCACGTCAGGACTTTTCATAATGGTTTCCAGGTCGGTTTCGCCCAGCGAGAAATACACTGCGTTGACCTTGCCCCGTTCCTCGGCCAGCAGGCGGATGGCCGCCTCTTCCGCAGGCAGTTGCCACAGGTCGGAGGCGTCCGCCAGGGTTTGTCCGCACAGGCCGCGGTTGCGGTGGCTGCCGGTGGCGGCGATCTGGATATTGGCAGCGCCGCCTCGGACGTCGATCTCGGCGGCGATCTCCCGCCGCAGGCGCTCGGCCAGACCGAGGTCGGTCAGCCGCTCCAGCATCTTTTCCCGGCCGCCGTCCTGGACCCAGCCGGGCAGGAGGGCTGACAGGCCGGTAGAGGTGGCCTGGTACGGATACTGGTCGGCCCA
>JARLHY010000108.1 GCA_031292015.1 Negativicutes bacterium
CGGGCAAAATAAGCTTTGATCCAGCAGCGCAGCCGGCCTTATCTACCGATAAGCTGGCTGTTTTTATTAAGCAGACTAGTGAAAAAGGCCGGACCGGGTTACACCCGCCTGGGGGCCGGCCGCAGCTTCAAACGCTGATTGTATTTTATATTTAAATTTCAATAGTATTGAATCTGCGCCCAATTAATGTATAATGATTATCAATACATAGCATTTATTGTTTTGTATTCTACTGGAAAGAGAGGATTTTCGTCATGAGTGAACCTACGATAAAACCGTCAATGACCGAAGAGGAAAAATACGTCTGCGACAACCAGTTCGAATGCAGAGTCGCCGACTATCTTCGGCGCTTCACCCGGATTCTCCACATCTTCTTCAGCTTAGCCCTCGCCACCACGGTGGTCATGTCGCTGGGGGTGTTCTTCAGCGACGTCGCCAACGCATACGGCGCCGGCAATTTGAGCTCAGCCACCGTCCACGCCCTGGGGTCGCTGCTGATCTTGTGGACACTGTCCGAACTCTTGCATTCCGAGATCCGGGCCTTGCGGGGCGAGAAAATCAAGGTGACCATCTTCATTGAAGTTGCCGTGGCCGCTCTGGTCCGAAAATTGCTGGTCATCATCACCGAGGGCGCTTCCCTCACTGAAAGCAGCACCTACCTCGCCAGCCTGGTGGTCCTCGGCATGGTGTACTGGCTGCTGCAGCCAAAAACAAACGCATAATTCAGGCCGAAGCGGGAATAATGATAGAGATGCCGACTGGAAAAATTTTCTTGACATTTTTTGGGTTACGGATAATAATATTCCATAGAGAGTAAATGTTGAGGAGGCACTTGATCATGTCCACCGACCAAAATCTGGCCACCGCTTTCGCCGGTGAATCCCAGGCCAACCGTAAATATCTGGCTTTTGCCAAGCAAGCCGAGGCTGACGGTTATCCGCAGGTTGCCCGGCTGTTCCGGGCCACCGCCGAGGCCGAAACCATTCATGCCCACGCCCACCTGCGGGCAATGGGCGGCATCAAGTCCACTGCCGACAACCTCAAAGCGGCTATCAGCGGCGAAACCTACGAGTATAGCGAAATGTACCCTCCTTTTATCAGCGAGGCTGACGCCGAAAAAAATCCCGCGGCTGCGCGTTCCTTCAAAATGGCCAACGAGGCCGAAAAAGTCCATGCCCAGTTGTACCAGAAAGCCCTTGACAACCTGGCCAAAAAAGAAGTCACCGACCTGTATCTCTGCGCAGTGTGCGGCCACATCGCCGAGGGCCAGTTGCCTGACACCTGCCCGATATGCGGCGCCAAAGCGGCGGCGTACAAAAAGATCGACTGATTAGAGGCGACTATCTCCGCTTCTCACTGCTGCAAATTAAACCCGCGACAGATCGCGGGTTTAATTTTTATTTGAATTTCATTTTACAATTATTCCAACCCTAGCTATAATGAATGTGATTGGCTGAATTACAAAAAAAGGAAAGGGTGTATCCTATGGCAAACTTCCCGGCAATCAAAAAAATAACCGGTCTTTTGGTTTGCGGCTGTATTCTGGCTCTCCTGCTCATGATCCCGCAGACGGCTCTGGCAGCTGAAACTGGCGGGTTGCGCTACACCATCACTGTCAGCAAATTTGAAAACAGGTCCAACTGGGCCGGCCAATGGGCTCTTGGCGACGCCTGGGGAGCGGTCCTGACGGACACGCTCAACCAGACCGGCCGGTTTATTGTTCTGGGTGAGAAGGACATGCGCCAGGAAGCGATGGCCGAGCAGGATTTCGCAGCGTCCGGCCGCACCGCCCAAGGCGCTAAAGCTCCGGTCACAGGCCAGATGACCCCCGCCCAGCTTCTGGTCAAGGGCGTCATTACCCACGCCGAGGAAACCGGTTCAAGCGGCGGCGGCTTCTCCATCGGCGGGGTCTCTCTCGGCGGTTCCGGCGGAAAAGCCGAAATCAATGTCACCATGTATATTGTCGATTCCACCACCGGCATGGTTCTGGCCTCTACATCCGTAATCGGCAAATCAACCAGTTCCGGTATGGTTGTGGGCTATTCCGGGGCAGGCTGGTCGGGCAGTTACGGCAACTTCCAGAAAACCAACATGGGCAAGGCTGTGCAGGACTCCATCAATCAGGGAACCCAGTGGATGATTGCCCAGTTGCCCAAAGTTCCCTGGCGGGGTGAAGTCGTCATGGTCAAAGACGGCAGCGTCTACATCAACCGCGGCAGCCGTGAAGGCGTCGTTTCCGGCCAGACCTTCATTGTCGGCAAAGCCGACGTCATCCGCGATCCCAGCACCGGGGAAGTGCTTGACGAGAGCGTCAGCGAAGTAGCCCGCCTTGAAGTCACGTCAGTCCGGGAAAAGCTCTCCATCTGCCAGGTGGTCAGCGGTGACGCCGGAGCGGTCGACAAGGGCATGATGATTCAGAAGCCGTAAAACTTCGGATAATAATAACTTATTGAAAAGACGACTGCTTTTGCAGTCGTCTTTTTGCTGTCCGAGGCCGTTCAGAAGCTGCCAGATGCAAGACGGCCCCGCGAGTCCAGCAGCGACCCGTACTGACGTACGCTAGCAATGGATTCGCGGGGCCAACGCCGCAGATGGCGGCTTATCAACGGCCGCAGTATGCTACCAGGCCGCTACCGTGCCATCCGTCCGCGGCTCCGTGCCGCCGGCCAGGACGCCTTCGTTGTCCCGCCAGATAATCTGGCCGCGGCCGAAGTTCGTTGCCCCGACAGCGCCCCGTTTGATGGCATGGCCCTTGCTGACAAGGGCTTCGGCGATGTATTCGGGAAACAGCGGCTCGATTTCCACCGTCTTGCCCTCTGTCCACTGCCAGCGGGGGGCGTCCAGCGCCGCCTGCGGGTTGAGGTGAAAATCCACCGTGTTCATCACAACCATCACGTGTCCCTGAGGCTGGATGAAGCCGCCCATCACCCCGAAGGGTCCGACCGCCTGGCCGCCTTTGCTCAGGAAGCCCGGAATAATGGTGTGGTAGGGTTTCTTGCCTGGTTCCAGGCAGTTGTCGTGCTCGGGATCGAAGGAGAAGTTGTGGCCCCGGTTGTGGAGGCTGATGCCGGTGCCCGGCACCACCAGGCCCGAGCCGAAGCCCATATAGTTGCTCTGGATGTAGGAAACCATGTTCCCTTCGCTGTCGGCGGTGGCCAGATACACCGTCCCGCTGGCCGGCGGCCGGCCGGGCCGGGGCTCAAGGGCCTGGCTGCCGATCAGACTCCGCCGCTCGGCGGCGAAGGCGTCTGACAGTAGGTCTTCCACCTTCACCTTCATCCGGCGGGCATCGGTGATATATTTCCGGCCGTCGGCAAAAGCCAGCTTCAATGCCTCGATCTGATGGTGGTAAGTCCGGACGGTTTCCTTGTCGGAGAAGTCGAAGCCTTTCAGGATGTTCAGGGCCATCAGCGCAACCAGCCCATGGCCGTTGGGCGGGATTTCCCACACGTCATAACCGCGGTAGTTGACAGTGATGGGATCGACCCATTCCGCCTGGAAGGCCGCCAGATCCTCGGCCCGTAGATAGCCGTTGTATTTTTTGAAAAAATGATCGATTTTCTCAGCCAGTTCGCCGCGGTAAAAGGCCTCGCCGTTGGTCTCGGCGATAGCCTGCAGCGTGGCGGCGTGCCCGGGCGAGCGCCAGACCTCGCCGGCGGCCGGGGGCCGGCCCTGCGGTGCAAAAACTTCAAACCAGGGCTGGAATTCCTCGCCCTTCTCGGCTTTGTAGCTTTTAAACCCGGCCTCCCATAGCCGGCTGATCACCGGCGACAGGGGGAAACCCTCCGCCGCGTAGCCGATCGCCGGACCCATCGTCTGGGTCAGCGGCAGCCGGCCGAAGCGTTTGGCCAGCGCCGCCCAGGCCGCCGGTGCTCCCGGCACGTTGACAGGGATGACGCCGTATTTCGGCATGGCCTGATGGCCTGCCTTGCGAATGGCATCGATGGAGAGGGTTTGCGGCGCCGGGCCGCTGGAGTTCAGCCCGTGCAGCTTGCCGCCGGTCCACACCAGAGCGAAGGCGTCGCCGCCGATCCCGTTGGAGGTCGGTTCCACCACCGTCAGGCAGGCGGCAGCGGCGATAGCCGCGTCGATGGCGTTGCCGCCTTTTTTCAGGATATCCAGCCCTGCTTGGGCCGCCAGCGGCTGAGAGGTAGCCACCATGCCTTTCTTGGCGAAAACCACGCTGCGCCGGGAAGGATAGGGATGATACAAGCTGTCGTAGTTCATGTCTTTTCTCCCTTTACAAGAATTTCTCGAACACGCCGGCAATCACGATGGACAGGGTCGTCACCGTGGCAAACCCGGCGATGACATAGGCCGGCATAATCGTCTTCATGATGATTTCCTTTTCCTGTTCATTGGTCGCCACCGTAGCCGCTATTTCATTGGCCACCAGCCAGGTGGCGGGGAAGCCGATCATGTTGGCCATGGTGATGCCGATGGCCATGTTGCGCGAACCGACAATCTTCCAAAACGGCAGGAAATAAAAGCACAGATAGGTTGAAGCCAGCGTAGCCGAGAAGATCACCGCCATCTGGTAGAACAGCAACACCAGGTCTTTCATGTGAACACCGGCCATTGACGGGATGATGCTGGCGAAAGTCACCATGCTCATAAAGCCTGAAGTTTTCGCCCGGTCCAGGATTTTAGGCGGCACAATCTCCAGATAAGATACCGTCGCCCCCAAAAGCAGCACCCAGATGGAATAACTCATCCCGGTCCACTGTTCCAGCAGGATCCCGATCCAGGCGAACAGCGCCGTCACCGCCAGGCAGAAGTAATCGGTGAAAAACCGTTCCCCGTTCAGCCGCACATACAGCGGCTTTTTCACTTCACCGCCGGAGGCCTCCTTGCCGGCATCCAGCTTTTCCAGCGATATCTTGCCTTCGCGGTATTCTTTCAGGATTTTTTCAGCCTCTTTCACGCCGCAGTACGAAGCGATGGGCGTTCCGACAAACTTGTGGATGGCGTACACCAGGGCCGCAAACGCCGCCGCCAATTGCAGTCCCTTGGCCATGGCCGCCGTGGTGATGATCTGGGTGGCGATGATGCCGCCCTTCATCACCGGGATAGCCACCACCGCGGCCTCCCGGCCTACCAGCGGAATACAGGCCAGTATCGCCAGGATGGTGGCGATCATCGCCATCAGCGAAAGCACCACCGTGCGCCACTCCCGCGCCAGTTCACGCAGGTTGATCATTGTACCCATATGAAAAACGAGAAAAGCACTGGCCCACTTGGCGATCTGGCTCAATCCGGCCAGATCGATTACATTTGCCGGCAACAGGCCGGACATGAAACCGAACAGGAACATCAATAAGGCCGCAAACACCGAAGATACCCGGGCTTTGGTAACCACGGCAAGAAAATCGCCGATACCAAAGAGCGCCAGACAGACAAACAGATAGAAATAATTCATTGGACCCATAGTATGCCCCCCAAAAAGTTTTCGCCGCTCATCAGGCTGCAGCGGCGACTCGCAACACAGTTTGTTTAATTAGCCATCGACACCGGAAAATCTTGCTAAAATCGCTTTGTGAAAATAAAAAAATGCAAAAAGGCCCATAAAGAAGTCACCCCCCCTGAAAAAGGGGGGGTTGGCTATTCTTCCTCAATTGGTGCCGGCGTCGTCAACAGGTTCGTCGATGGTGGCCAAAATGGTGAAACACAGGACCGAGCTGAGGGCCAGGTAGAGGAATACCGCGTTCCAGCTGTAGGCGTCGAGGATGATGCCGACGATCAGCGGGGCGCAGGCGCCGCCGAGCTGACCGCCGGTGTTGACGATGCCGAAAGCCACCGGATAGGCTTCCTTGGTGGTCAGCCCCATGGGATAGACGGAAAAGCCGGCATAACCGAAACCGAGCAAGAGTCCGGCCAAGAAGAGCATCAGGCCAAGGTACGCGGCATTGTTGGGGGCGTAGATCAGGCCAGTCATCGTCACGATTGTGCACAAGGCGCCGATCAGCATGGTCGGTTTGCGGCGTTTATCCAGCATGCGGTCCGAAATCCAGCCACCCAGGGTATTGCCGATGACAGATCCGACAAAGGGCGCCGAAGCCAGAAAGCCCATTTTTATCGAGGCGAAACCCTTTACCGTCATCAGGTAGGTGGGAATCCACATCATAAAGACGTTGCTGATGCCGATCATACAGCCATAGCCGATGGCGTTGCCGATAACGTTCCAGGACCGGAACACCTCACCTACCGTCGCCAGCCGGGGCAGCTTTTTCGTCCGGTTCAGCCGGTCCAGCCAGCCAAGGTCCCGGCGCGTCCGCCCTGCCTGAGGCGTAGCGGCGCCCGTCGGTTCCTGCTCGGACTGAATATATTCCACCTCCGCCGGCGAGCAGAATTTACTGTCAGCCGGCGATGTTTTCACAAGGAAGGCCCAGGCCACAGCCAGGATGATCCCGGGAATGGCGAAAGCGAAAAAGATCTCCCGCCAGCCGAATATCTCGACAATAACGATACAAACAGGCGGCACCACCACCGGCCCCACCTTGGAAGCCGCGATCCACAGGCCGGTGGCCAGCCCTTTCTCCTTGGCCGGAAACCAGCGGTTGATGAGATTGGTGCAGCCGATCCCCAGCGGGCCTTCGGCGACCCCCAGGCCAACGCGGTACAATTTCAGCAGGAAGGTCGAGGAAGTAGTTCCCATAAGGCCGGTAAACAATGAAACGAAAAGGAGAAACCCCGGGAAGATCATTCTGGCGGTCTTGAGACTGACTTTTTTGTAGAACAGGCCCGCCGGAATCTGGACAACGGCGTAGGAGAAGGCAAACAGGCTGACGATCGCCCCGGCCTCGGTATTACTGATGCCGAATTCCTTTCTCATAAAGGGCAGGGCCACCCCCAGATTGGCGCGGTCGGCGCAGGCGATAGCCCAGACGGCAAAGATCAGGCCCATGACCACCCAGCGGAAACTGGTCCGCTTGCCTGTCGCAGCCCCGGCCTGTTCCAGATTTTGTACAGGGTTTGACATCATTTACTCCCCCTCAGCATAATAGCCGCGCTAGAACATTTTCCCCATACCAGCCCCAGTGAAGCTGCTATGGCAAATGTGCGCTTATATTTGTGATAAAACCTTGCGGTTCCTGCGGCAGTTCTTCCGGACTGCGCAATGATTCCGATACTACGCGAAGGCTGTTATGGTTAGTATCCCTGTAGCCAAGACAGCCTCACATACTATCGCTTATCCCGCCGGCGTCAGTTCTTGAGGATGGCCATACCGTCTTTCGCCGCGTTCATCATCAGGACTACCTCATTCCCCCAAAGGTTCAGGGTCATTCCCTTTTTGATCCACGGAGCCAAGGCGCCGGCAACCATAAAGTGGGCACCGGAGAATTTCCCGTTCCGTTTGGCGGCAGCAATCACGCTATCCAGGGCAGCGATAAAGTCCGGATGCTCGAACTGGCCCATAATCCCCATACTCTGGCTCAGGTCGTTGGGTCCGATGAAGGCGGCGTCGATCCCTTCCACCGCCAGAAGGTCGTCAATGTTCTTCAGGCCAATGGGCGACTCGATCTGAATCATCAGCACCGTTTCTTCATTTTTCCTCTGCATCAGCTCGGTAGGATTCGCGACTTTTTCAAATCCGGTGTGACCCCGGAACATCTGAACGCCCCGGTTCCCCAACGGGGCGTATTTGGCGTGTTCCACCAAAGCCCGGGCCTGTTCGACCGTTTCGGTGTTGGGCAGCAGCAGTCCGCCGGCTCCCATGTCCATATATTTCAGGATAACCTCGCGCCTTGGTTCAGGAATGCGCACCATACCGCAAATCCCGGCTTCCCGGGCCACGGTCATGATCCGGGCCACAGTGGTATAGTCAAAATTGCCGTGTTCGCAGTCAACGATGAAATAATCAAAACCGGACATCTTTATAATCTTTGCCATTTCCGGATGGTCAAACAGCGCGACCATCGTCCCCAAAACCTTTTCGCCGTTTTTCAGTCTTGCTTTCAAATTGCTCATGTTAATCCTCCATTGTAGTGTGGTTTGACTCCGTCTTTAACAATGCAAAGAGTATGCCAACCGGACAAACCGCCGGAATATACAGAATATCAATACAATTCCCTGGGGGTGCCGCGACGCACTGCAACAAAAACCGTTGCATGCGCCACAACAATACCACGTTAATTGTTGCAGGCCTTGTTTTTCTCAGGTACAATTACCTCGTACAGACCCAGCCGTTTTACAGCCTAATCGCTAAGCGACTACAATCGCCGTTTACTGCCGCTGCCGGCGTCAACCTACAACCAGGGAGGGCCTGACCATTGCCGAAAATTGTTTTCATCGCACCGGACAAACAGCTCTTTCTCCAGGCAAAGCAAATGATCCGGGAGCTCGGGATCGCTGCGGATGTCCAAATTTATCTGGCCCGGGAAAAAAAAGCCGCCGCCCTTGTCAGGCGGCTGGAAAAAGAAGATGTCGACGTTATTGTCTCCAGGGGCGGTACAGCCCAGGGAATCATCGATTCCGGCGTGCATATGCCTGTTGTTGAAATCCCCATTACCGGGCAGGATCTGGTTCAGCTGATTCAGGACGCTAAAAAGGCGACCGGCCTGACCCGGCCAAAAGTTCTCATTTCCGTCTTTCATAACTGGCTGAAGGATATTGATGTGCTGGCAGATATCCTCGGCATCGACCTTACCCTTTACCCCCTTCACTCCCTGGCCGACATTCCGAAAGTCATGGATCAAATAGCCAAACTTCAGTCAGCCGACGTTGATATCATCGTAGGCGGCAAGCGGACTGTCCTGGCGGCGGCCCAGCGCGGTTTCAAAACGCTGCCCATCCGCACCGGCAGCAGTGCGCTGAAATCCGCTTTTCTCGAAGCCCAGAAGGTTATTCTGGGCCGCAAAATCGAAAAGGAGCAGGCCCAGCGTTTTACAGCTCTGGTGGAGTCCTCGTCAGAGGGCATCATCAGCGTCGACCGGAAAAAAGTCATCCAGGTTTTCAACCCCAGGGCGGAGCGCCTCCTGAACCGCGTATCCCAAGAAATGCTCGGCAAAACAATCGATACCAATTTCCCGTTTATCAATATCGATACCTGTCTTTCCGAAGGCCTTGAATTAATCGGCCATACCGTCCAATGGGGCAGCATCTGGCTCTCTTATAATATCGCCCCGATCATAGTGGACGGAGTCATCATCGGCGCCATCATCACCTTCCAGGATATTACCCGGATTCAGGAAATGGAGGCCCGCATCCGCAACGACGTCCTGGCCAAGAAGTTTATCGCGAAATATAAATTCCCCCAGATCGTGGGAACTTCAAAACAGATTGTCGAATCGAAAAGAATCGCCAAAGAGATTGCCAATGTCGATGCGACGGTGCTGATTACCGGGGAGTCAGGCACCGGCAAGGAGCTGTTTGCCCAGAGCATTCACAATGAAAGCCGCCGAAAAGCCGGCCCCTTCGTGGCCCTTAACTGCGCCGCCCTGCCGCCGAACCTGCTGGAAAGCGAGTTGTTCGGCTATGTGGAAGGGGCCTTCACCGGCGCCACGAAAAAAGGCAAGCCGGGGTTATTTGAAATGGCGCATCGGGGCACCATCTTTCTCGACGAAATCTCGGAGATGGACAAATACGGCCAGAGCCGCCTTCTCCGGGTTCTCCAGGAAAAACAGGTGATGCGGCTGGGGGACGACAAATATATACCGGTGGATGCAAGGATTATTGCCGCAACCAACAGGAATCTTTCAGAACTGGTCACCGAAGGGCACTTTCGCCAGGACCTGTTTTACCGGCTCAAGGTTCTGACCCTGAATCTCCCTCCCCTGCGCGGCCGTGACGGCGACGTGAGGGTGCTGGCCCAGTACTTCGTCGAGAACTATAACAAGCAGTACTTCAAGAAAATTGAATTCACGCCTGATGCCTATGGCTATCTCGCTCAATATCCCTGGCCGGGCAATATCAGGGAATTGATGTTTTTCATCGAAAGACTGATCGTAATCGCCAATGAAAGCATGATCACCGGCGACGTCGTGCGGAAATATTGGGAGGACAGGGAGTATGACCCCCAGCCGCCCAGCATCGCGGCTACCGCCGACATCCCCGCCTCGCTTTCCGAACAGGACAGGATTGCCGCTGCCCTGGCCCAGTGCCGCCAAAACAAAACCCGGGCGGCGGAGCTGCTGGGGATGGACCGGACTACACTTTACCGCAAACTCAGGAGCTATGGGATGGAGGTCACGAAGGTATATTAACGCCGGCTGGAGTTAACTATGCCGACCTGAAATCCAGACGAAAACAAGCATCATCCTTGGAAACCACAGACAGCTTAATACTCTGCCGACAAGCAAGCCCCAAATCACCCCAAAGGGCTATGATCACGCGAACTCAGGTTACACGCAAAGTGATCCGGGTATAAAACTGTCAGGCAAAGCAAAATTGGAATGGAGGACGAGCATGGACGATTTAAACCGACGGGACTTTTTGAAGGGCAGTTTGAAAGCCGGAACTGCGGTGCTTGGTCTGGCAATGATTGCGGAAACGGCCTCAAGTACTTTAATCAGGGGAGCCGGTGCGGCGGAGGCCGCCGGGCTGGAAACCGGGGGCAGTGCGGCCACAAATTCCGCTAAAACGACAGTACGTTTTCCGCCAATTCCCCCAGAGCAAATGACTGATGCGCAAAAAAGCATGGTTGAAGCTATTGCTTCTGGCCCGCGCGGAGGTTTCCGCGGTCCGTACGGTCCGTTGCTATACAGCCCGGAGACAGGCAGCCGCGTGCAAAAAGTTGGCGAACACTTACGCTACAACAGTGCGTTGCCACCGCGGTTAAGCGAGTTTGCAATCCTCATCACCGGCCGATTTTGGACGGCGAATTATGAATGGTCTATGCACCGGCCGCAAGCCATCAAGGCAGGGCTTGCAGAGTCAATCATCGACGACCTTTTGCATGACAGGCGTCCGGCTGGCATGCAAAAGGATGAGGAAGCAATATACGATTTTTGTACTGCGTTGCATAAGAAACATTCTATCAATGATGAGTTGTTCGAGCGGGCCACTGGCCTGTTTGGCGAACAGGGCATAGTCGATTTGATCGGATTGTGCGGTTACTACTCGCTGATTGCCATGGTTCTTAATGTTGCCGAAATTCCGGCGCCCCCGGGCGGAGAATCGCCGTGGTGACAACGCCTTATTCCCTTTAATATTACTTACGGCAAAAGCCCTGCTGTCATCCGACGGCAGGGCTTTTGCCTTTATGCTTGGCTGCCGCCACTCGATACTTTGTCTGTTCTCCTGGCAGCGAAGATGCCGACGACCTATGATGATATAAAGAGGGACCGGAAGATATCAGTACACTCCGTCACCGTATCACGTTGATGGACTGAAACCTGCCGATAAAAAAGAAAGGTCTTGAAAGTAGGCGAATGCTACTGTCAAGACCTTGTTGCGCTTAAGTCTCCCTGCTATTGAATTAACAATTTTCCCTGTTACAGGTCGATATCAAGATCGAAATTATCTGTGGATATGCGAAGACGCATGTCGTCATTTTCATTGTCTTTGTGCCAGTCGTACCAATCTTTCCACTCTCTGGCGTGGGCTTCCCGCCAGCGTTTGTCATTGCGATGTTCCCGCCACTCGCGGTCATGTTCTTTCCATTCCCGTTCGTTATCTTTCCATTTCCGGTCATGACGGTCATTCCATTCTCTATCATGGCGATCATGATGATCATAGCCATCATCCGACCGGTCGTGACGATCTTCTACCCGGTTGCCATTATGACGGTCATCCGACCGGTCACGATGATCATCATCTGCGTATGCAGCCAGAGGAATAATACTAACAGCCACGACAAGCGCGACACCAGCCAGTAATTTTTTCATCTGAAAACCCTCCTGTACGATTATTTTGAAACGAATAGCTGATTCATCAAATACACTTCGACGTACCGCTATACAAAGTATGTTATCACTGCGCACTCCATATTTCCAGTATTTTGTTAAAATAACATTTATTTATAATTCAGGGAATAAAAGGGATGGGTTTCTGCTTCTGCTGTTATTTGAAATTGATCTGATAGGTCATGGCCTGAAGTAATTCTAAGAATAAAGGCCTAGGGCCTTGGGCAATAATGATTTAGAATACTGACAGGGAGTGTTTCTTATGAAAAAGTCGGCTGCTATTCTTATGGTCGCGGTTCTGATACTGACCGCAGGTGGCGTATGTCAGGCCTTTCCGGCCAGCGGTGAATACGGCAGCATCGAACGGGCGCGAACCAGCGATACCGGTGAAATTGTCGACATCCCGCTTTGGAAACTGACCATCAATCGTTCCGATATTTACTCCGGAGACTTTGTTCTACTCGCCAAGGGCGCCTGGATTGGCACCTGGACCGCGCCTTTATCCATTTCTCCGAATCAGGACGGCCGCTATCCGATAACAGTTACTGAAAAAAGCTGGCCCCGAAATCAAATACGCGTTGATCTGGAGGAAACTAACGACGGTCTTGTTATGTATGTCAACTTCGACCCTGTATCGCCCCGATTTTCCGGGCGGGTTGAAATGACTAAGACCAAGTGACTTTTGCCTTACTGCCTATTCACGAAGCAAAGTTGAGATATGCCAAAATAGTAAGCCAGCAACGAGGGTTGCTGGCTTTGTCATTGTGGAGTGTATTTTAAAAAATATATACCTTTCCCAAGGAAGGGCAACCCGCCTTCTTTCAGCGGGTAGATTTATTGGCATCTGCCAAAGTTCTATCCATTACTACAGCATGTACTTCGTCTTCGTCAGAAAACCCGTTCTGCTGGGCCTCCCATTCACCTGTACCCTCGGAATATTTATAGGTAATCTCAAGCGAGGAACAGTATTTTGAGTCTTTCAGCGAGACATAAAACTTGCATCCAGTTCCACAACATGGATCATGTACTTCGTGGCGTCTAGGACAAATTATCGTTACCAGCTTCATCATCGCCTATTCTTAATGTAATAGAGTTGTTGACACTCATGCCTTAACGTGTTTAACACATATTCATTACTGTGGAAGGATGTCACTAAATCCGTTTCCAGCCATGTCATCGCCTTATCAACGAAGCTAATTGCCGCACGCTACTTTGTCTCTTCTCGCCGCAAAAGCGCCGGACGGCGAAGGCCGCCGGACACCTTTGCGGCCTTCGTCATAGTTAAGGTTGATAACTATTTTAACAATTGCTATATTCCCTTATGAACTCTTCCAATAATGTCAATCCCCGTGGAAGTATTACTGTGCGCCCGCTATTTAAAGTGACTCGTATTTTATTGCGTTTGCTGCTAATGCGAGAAATATGCGCGAACAAAATATGCTCTTCCGATATATCATCTGTATAGTGTATTCCTTCATCATTGAGACTGACGAAAACATTTTGTTTATAGCGATAACTGATAAAAAGGAATATCAACCCCAAAACAACAATTGTAGCGTATCCCCAAACACCGAACAGCCATGAAATGACAGGCCCCCAAAACAGCCACACGCGCCATGAAATAATCCCGCGAAACTTGTTTATTGGAGCATATTTGACAGATAGCGGCGCATCCGTTTGTGTGTGTAAAATCGTTACACTATTGTTTTTAATAGTCCACTGTTTAAAATCATAGCGGGAAAGCTTTACCAGATCACTTCGCCCTAATGAAATGAGAAAAGAATTGTTATCAACAATCAGATTAAGCAGGTCATCAACGCTTTCCTCAATCTTTTTTATTTTAGCAAATGGAATTTCCTCTTTTGATGCGCGTATAATACCCTTTTCAGAAAGCTTACCTCGATAAAAGCTTCGAGGCATTTTAGTAAAGAATAGATAAATCCCGGCAAGAATCCACACCTGAGCGAACGGTTCTACCCACCGAAACCAGGGAAACATTGATGTAAGAAATCCCACAATGCCAAAAGACAAAAGCAATATAAAAGTGCTCCCGATGTACATACAGCCCTCATTTTCGCCATAATTTTACTATTTACTCTTATTATACACCTATCGAAATATTCCTTTATCTGTTCTCCTGTCCGTAATATGTCAAAGGAATCCGCCGGAAGCGTGTCAGCTAATCCGTTCCCTGCCTGTTGCGGGCCATTTCTTTGCAGTAAGCCGCCATGCCTCTGGCCAGTTCGGCATTCACGCCGGTGTCCTCCGACAATGCCTGGGCCATCTCCAGCAGTTCGCGGGCAGTGCCCGACTTCAGCAGCTTAGGGAAATGGCGGGAGGCGTATTTGTAACCTTGGGTGAAGTCGGGGGTGGTTTGTTTGATCATGTTGCCTCTCCTTCATCCCCTATCAGCCATCAGTCTTATCTAGACCCAAGCACAGCGTTTTATCGAATACTATAGTCTGTAGACAATATGGCTACAGACTATAGTATGCTTAGGTCATTATGATAGATAAAAAATTTGGTCAGGTCCTGAAAAACTTAAGAATGTCGAAAGGCCTAAGCCAGGAAGCTTTCGCACATAACGTCGGTCTGCACCGCACTTATATCAGTCAACTGGAACGCGGACTCAAAAGCCCGTCCCTCCGAACACAGGAAAAACTTTGTGCGGAATTGGGCGTTTCTTTGGTAGAGTTTATGCAGCGCCTGGAACGGGAGCCAAACCCATAGCCCTACTCAGAAATCCGATCCACGAATACTATAGTATTCAATTTATTAAGCAAAAATCCTTCCAAAAAAGAGAGGACAACTAAGATTAACTTAGCTGTCCTTTTTCCATTTGAGTATTTTTAGACCATGCCTGACTCTTCTCAGTTTGAGTTTATCGCCTTATCAACGAAGCTAATTGCCACTCGATTACTTTGCCTGTTCTCCTGCCGCAAAAGTGCCGGACGGCGAAGTTCCGGATCAAGGCGCTGTATGGCTAAGGCCGACAGCTATCGTACCGTCGCCCATGACGCATCCATGCGCAGGGGCTCCTCGCACGGTCGTCCTGACCGCGCGTACGATGCCGTTACCGGCATTCTTAGCCAACAGCGCCTAAGCTCCTCCACTACGCCGCCGGACACCCTTGCGGCCCTAATTCTTGTGGGGTGATATTGATAAGACTCAAATATAACTCATCGTAGCGGCTCTAATTCGTATTCTTCTAGTGGAGTAATATTAATAATATATACAGGTAATCGTTCCCTAAGTTGTAAAATAAACTTATAATAAGCTATAGCTTGCTTCGTCAAATCTAGATCGTTTTGGATAATAGATAAGTTTTTATTTGTTGCATTCTGAATAATCGTCTGAGCCTGAATATATTTTTCTATATTGTTAATTACTGTTGATTTATCTTTAATTAACTCTTTCACTTCAATTATATTCTCTTTTGTTATTTCAACTTTCCCTTGTTTTTTATAATCAATATATTTATATAACATCTTATAGTCAACATTTGAAAGACCTCTAATTCCAATATCGTATTCGTCCAAAAAATCAATATAACTCTTATATAATTCAATATTTTTATTAATAAGCGACTTGTTACGTTCAAATATGGCTTTATTTTGTTTTTTTGTTAACAATTTGATACTTCTATTTGCATATTCATATTCTTTCACCTTAATCAAATTCCAATAATTAGCTAGTTTTGTAAATGTTCCTTCTTCAAAAATAAATGTGGTTTCCCCATTCTCTATCCCACCTCTTAATTTGCACGTAATCTCAGATGTTAAATCTAGAGTTTCCTTAACATCTTGATTCATAATAAATGCTTGAATATCATCCATACAACCAAGCATCAAAAATTCAGATGCAATTGCGTCTTCGAAAAGTAACATTGACTTATTGGATTTAATATCTATAATGTAACCAAAAAAAGAAAAAGTTCCTATTGTCAAAAGAATTATAACAATACTTGCTATTCTTTTTATCATAGTTTTATTAAAAAGAAAAACAAACCAAAGTAACTTATAAAGAATAAATACCCCACAAACAAAGGAATAAACATAATAAAAGAAGTAATTTTCACTACATATAAAAGCAGTTAAAAATAAGATTGGAATAGTAACTGTGATTAAATCTTGGAATAAAACATAGTTTATGCAAACTCTTATTCTTTGTTTTATATCGGTAATCATAAGAGCAAGATAGTAACCCAATGAAACAATCGGTAATAATAAAAATAACCGACCTACAACTTCAAATTGATTATCAACAACAAGCGATTTTGACTTTACAGATAATAAGCTAATTTGAATTAACGAAAATACAATAAAATAAATTGATAATCTATATATGTTTCTTGCTAGGCTTTCCCTATGTATTTTCACAAAATATGCTTTTCCGTTCGTAAAAAAAAGAGGAACGTCTCGCAAATATTTCACACATTCAGAAATATTATTCCAGAGTGTTTTTAACTCGTCTATTATGTCCACCCCCGAATACAAGCAATTGGTTTCGGTTCTTACCTTCTATACCATATAACCTATTCCTTTCATACATACGATTTAATTGTCAATCTTTTATTTATGCAACAAAAGACTCACGGGGACGGTTTTCTCGTGAGTCTTTTTCCGGAAATTTTGGGCCGGGGGAACCATTGCGTCATAAGACAAGGGGACGGTTCTCCTGTCTTATTTTCTTGCAAAGGAACTTCGGGACCTATCTCATGAACCTAGGGATCAGGCTGCGAGGGGGGCCGGCTGCGTAGTGGAGGATGAGTAGGCGGCGTTGGTTAACTTGGGCGGTAAGTGCGCAGTTCTTGGCGCTTTAAGCAGGCACACGACGCTTCAGCGGCGATGTGATCGTTTATGCCTGTAAGGCGAAGCGGTTAGAAATGTGGCCTGCCCCTTGCGGGTGCGGCATCGTACCGTCGGCGTTAACCGTACGGCACCTTCAACTGGAACTTCGCCGGCCGGCATCCTCGCGGCCGGATTTATGCCGAGGGACAATGGAGCAGGTTCTTATCCCAATATCTCTGCAAATAAAAACGGAATGTCATACATAAAGGTAGTAGATACTCCACTATACCGGCATCAGTTGCATAACCACAAAAACAACTCCGGGCATATGCTGTCCGGAGTTGTTTTTAGCGAAATATTAACCCTGGGATATTTTGAAATAAACGCTGAATGTCGTCCCTTCTGGTGAGGTCTTGACATTAATCTTCGCGCCGTGCCGTTCGGCGATGCGGTAGCAAACCGGCAGCCCTAAGCCCGTTCCGTTTTCTTTTGTGCTCAAAAACGGTGTTCCTAACTTGTTAATCACGTCCTTTGGTATTCCCTTGCCGGTATCTCTGACAGTCAGCAGTACGTATCCGGCGTCGGCACAAGTGGCGATTGTCAACTTTCCACCCGCTTCCATGGCTTCAAAGGCGTTACGTGCTAGATTTAAGAGTAGCTGCCGAATTTCCTTTATATCCATTAGAATGTCTGGTATGTCAGCCATGTCGATTTCAATGTCGTGGTCGGTACGGTAAGCTTCCGACTGCAACATGGGAAGAAGTGCGCTAATTATGTCATTTAGGTTATCGGGCTTCATCTCGACAGCCTTATTTTTGGCTAAAGACAAAAATTCACTGATGATGGCGTTCGCCCGGTCTAGTTCCTCTACCATTGTTGTGAACTGCTGCCGGTGCTGAACGTAGTCCTGCCTACGTAAGAACATTTGTAAATAGCCACGCACCGTCGTCAAAGGGTTTCTTACTTCATGCCCGATACTTGCGGCCATCTCACCGACGAGATTCAGGCGGTCCAGTCGCAATAAATCGGCTTCTTGTTTTTGCTGTTTTCGACGATATAGGGCAATCACGGCGAATTGCAAAACCATGACCAGAAACCCTGCCGATATTGAGCTGACTATATACCACTTGTATGTCACCCAAAAAGAAGGGGGCTTATTCATAATCTTGCTTCCCAGAGGGAGCTTCGACTCATCAAATCCCCACCGTTGCAGTTCAGGCCAGTCGAACTGGTATTCCGATATGTCCAGCGTCTCTATTTTACCTAGCGTAGCCGTTCCCTTAAGAATGGCCAGCGCCTTTTCGCCAACTTTTCCTCCCAAGGCAGTCATGTTTAGGACATAGCCGCCCACCCCGCCGCCTCCGCCCAAATGGGTAGAGAAGCTGCCAAAGACCGGCACCCGCGCTTCCTTAGCAATTGCGCGAATGACGCTGGCGGGGATGGGTTTGGCTCCCTTTGCGTCCTCCACAAAGTCGACAAAAAGAATGGCTGCCTGCCCTTCTTCAATAGCGTAGGTACGTTCCAATAGCTCCGGCAAAGACAAATTGCTGAGGTAGGTTATGGCCAGCCGCCCGGAGAAAGGCGCGAGTTGCCGTGGTAATTCATCACGAGCCTTCTGTTCGTTTTCAGATGCCCCGATTATCACATACAACTGCTGGATGGATGGCCTGAGAGTCAGTATAAGCTCTAAGCTCTTCGCAGCATCCATTGAAGGGCGGCAATAGATATAATTGGTGAACGTTTCAGAAGTATCCATGTATATAGGATTGGGAGCATAGGCAACAACCGGAGTATCGCTAAAGATGTCGCTGCAGTATTTTTTCAGGAATCTATTCCCGTAATTGGCCTGGGTCACTATTATATCGGGGGGGCATCCTTGTATTTTTTTCGTAAGACTTCCGCCGTTGCCCTTATCATGCCGTCATCCACCGTATCATTCAAAAACATGTCGATGGACTCATAGGAATACTCAACCTTTAACGTAGAATCTTCCTGTAGGCGCTGTTTAAAGCCGCTTGTGAAATCAAGATAAAACGGATAGGCCATACTCTTCGGGTATATAATCAGAACCTTCTTAGTCGTGGTCGGCGGAGCTGCAGACGCGCTCCGACCATAATTCCACCACAACATCGTTACGATAACTAAGAAAATGGCGATAACCACGACATAAAATTGCTGGATTCTACTATAGTTGCGGAAATAAGTATTTTGCATGAAAATCTCCGTTGCAAACTGAATCAGAAATTATATCATGTTCAACCTTCGACACATTCCTTTTTTTACCTCCATAAGATGGTGTTGCATTTAATTGCTCTACCGGTATCTATGACATTCCGAATAAAAAAGAACCCAGCCGTTAGGCCGGGTAGCTTACAATGTGTTTTTTCCCTTAACCATGCTCAAAATGTAGTTGATATAGTGGTTCGTACTGACCCCTTCTTTTTTAGCGGATATATCCACCCAGCGGTGGATGCTTTTGGGCATTCTGAGCGGGAACTTACCGCTATAGGATGAGTAGGGTTCCGGGACGTCTTCGTTGTCAGAGAAAAGGGCTTCAATTAGGGCTTCTTTCGCTTCCATAGCGTCTCTAATCGCTTCCTCCGCCGTGGCTCCGGTTCCGATACAGCCGTCAAGGTCGTCAAACTCGGCAACCCAACCGCTGCCTTCATCGTCGATCAATGGGCGTACCGTAATCGGATATTCTAGTTTCATGTATTGCTCAATGGTTTTCTTCAAGGTGAATTCACCTTCTCCTTCTTAACTCAGATGCATAACTGATACATAAGTGTTGTATGTGTGAGAATTGGCTAGAGGGGTAACTTAACAAGGATCTCTTACTCGATTCCATCTACCAACTCAATTGCCTTTTTGGCGTAGATACCTTTAAGAGGCTTCTTCCTGGGAATTACCAGTGTCCTCCCTTTGATTTTATAGACTCGGTGGCTACCTTTTCCTTCGCGCCACGTTGCGCCGTGCATCTCCAGGTACTTGTGCAGTTCGTCAAAACTTACATCGTCTGGGTTGTTCTTGATGGACTGAATTAGTTTGTCCTTTTGCGTCAAGATGATTGCACATCCTTTTGGGTAGCGGTTGGGCTACATGTCTATTATAAGTAATATCACAGGTGATATCAATATGGTTGTAAAATTATCCTCCCAGCGTCACATTTGAATGTCGCAAGGACAGTTCACTTGACGTTCACCAGTGCAGGCTGCGAGGGTGTCCGGCGGCATTACCGTGCCTGCATCTGGAGCTTTGCTGTCCGGCGTACTCGCGGCCGGATTCGGGCCGAGAAATGCGATAAAAGCCGCGATGTCCGCGGCCTCAGTGGTGTGGTCAGACTCACCGTGACGGTTCGCGTGAGTCTTTTTCATCCAGGGGCAACCCAGTATCATAAGTAGTGGACAATTGGACAATCCTATATCACGGACTGGATAGTGTTCTGGGTATTCTACCAATTCCATCAGGTATTTTGTTTTAAACGGTTAACTATCAGGAAATGATGGAGAAAATAATGGCTAGTGACTCCCTGCAATACACCGAAATACTTGCTGCCCTAAGACATGCCTATACCCTGCAATACATTCATTGGCAACAATACGAACTTTTTACTTGGCAATGGTGGTTTTTGCTTGGGTTGTTGATTATCCCCTGGCTGGTTTGGTGGAAGCTTGTAGACCGGGCAAGAACCGGAATAATCCTTGTTTACGGTTTCTATATCATTTTCGTAGTAACTTTAATGGATGCAACTGGCTCAGTTCTACAAAATTGGCTTTATCCCATCACACTACTGCCTGTATTTCCATTCACAATCGGACTTGATTGGGGTATTTTAGTAGTTATGCAGATGCTAATATTCCAATACTTTACGTGTTGGAAGGAATTTCTGATCGCTGAGTTTAGTGTGGCTGCATTCATGGCGTTTATAGGTGAACCAATTGCAGAATGGATGGGAATCTATTGCGCATTGCACTGGTATCACCATTGGTCATTCCCAATTTACCTGATGATGGCTGTCATCGGAAAATGGTTAATTGAAAGTATCGTGTATCAGCGTTGAGCAAAAAAATGGGAGACTCGCGGGGACGGTTCCTGCGAGTCTTTTTCCGGCATCCGCGGCGGCCGGATTAGTGCTCAGAGGCATGGGGCGCGATAAAGCCATTAATGAATGACATTCCCCACGCCCAAAGCACAAAAAAAGCCGCGAAGTTCGCGGCTTTTGTTGTGTCTCTGGTTTAGATCGCAGAGTTGGTTCTGGGGGGCGGGGCGGTGGGGTTTGGGGCTGGGAGTGGCTTGGTTGCGGGGTGTTTTTGGCAGAGCATGGTGGCCATGATCGCTGCGGTCAGAGGGATGGCGTAGATCAGGCCGACACTGCCCATCAGGGCCCGGACCAGTTCGGAAACAACCACCGGCAAGTTGAGAATCATTTCGAACTCAACCTGTCTTAGTACCGCGATCATCAAGAGCAGGGGCAGCGAGCTGCCGACGTAGGCGAGCACCAGCGTCATGGTCATCGCGCCCATGACGTCTTTGCCGACATTCATGCCCCGCGTATATAACTCGCGCCAGGAGATCTCCGGGGAAGAATGATAGATCTCGAACTGGGCCGAAGCGATGGAGACCGTCACATCGATGATCGCCCCCAAGGCCCCCAGGATGACTCCGGCAAAGAGAATACCGCGAAAATTCATGAACGGCAATACATTTGCTTTCAGTAAAAAGGCTTCTTCAGTCTCGTAGCCTGTCAGATGCAGAAAATAGATAGCCAGATAGGACAGGATACCGGCGAAGATCAAGCCGCCCCAGGTGCCGAGAATTGCCGCCCGGGTCTTGGCCGAGAAACCGTAGACCACCAGCAGCACGAACAGGCTGATGGCGGCGCAGAAAACCATCGCCAGGAGGTAAATATTGAAATCGGATTTGATCGCCAAAGCAAGGAACCCTTTCCAAAAGATCAACAGCGAAAGCCCCAGCCCGATCAGCGATTTGAATCCGATCATTCGTCCAAAATAGAGGAGACTTACTACAAATACCACCGCCATAACATAAACATAGGGCACGCGGTCAAAGTCGGCGTAGAAATATTTCAAAACTCCATTTTCAGCGGCCGTCCTCAGCACAATCCGGTCGTCCGGAGCAAGAATGATATCGGTATCCCGCGGTTTGGTCGACAGGCGGTTGTTGTATATCTCCACAGTTTTCCCACTGTTGGGGCCCGATGTCAGGCGCGCCTGGACGTTCTGGCCCCGTTGCGGGCCGTAGGTGTTGCTTTCTTCGATCTGTGCCGACAGGACGACGGCCTTGACGTAATTCACCGACTCAGTTCTCGCCGAGCCGGAAGAATCGCCCCGTGTTCCGTAAAACAAGCCGCAAATCAGGACGGCCGCCAGCAATATAATGATACCGTAAGTTTTCCCTCGCAACATCGTCAGAACTCCTTCGTTTGCCGGAATGTGAAGCAGCCAAAGGCCTCAGGCCGTTGATAAACCACCATCTGCTTTGTTGGCCCCACGAACCCATTGCTAGCGTACTTCCCCAGTACGCGTCGCTGCTGGATTCGTGGGGCCGTCGCGCATCTGGGGGTTTCTGAACGGCCTGAAAATAGGTTTCTCAACAAGCTGAGGCCTTTAGTCTTCCTGCCTGCAGATGTTCCCTGTTTATTCGTAGAAGTCGGGCGCAAGTTTAAAGGTCTTGAACTGGTCCATCTCATGGGAGAACATAACTTTGCCGTCATATTTCTTTTCCAGCACCCGGATTTTCTCGATCGAATCGAAAAAGCCCAGGCTGTCATAGACAATTCCGGAGGCTTTGGCCGGTGGGCCGTAGTTCGCCGCGGTGTAAACCCCATCGGACGGGAAGATATAGGTGCCGCCCTGCAAGTGGACGACAATACCGAGAACGTCGGGGGTATGGCCCGGCAGATTAATCACTTCGACTCCCGGCGCAAGCTCGAAATCTTTGGTCACGTAGTGGATTGCCTTGAACTGCTGGTCAACGTCGGCAGTGATATAAGCGCCGCCGGAGATAGCGCCAGGCTCAGCGTGAACAAGCTTTTGGGCGTAGTCGAAATCGGCCCGGGCCCAGTAAACATCCGCCTGCTTGAACAGGTACAAGCCGCCGGCATGGTCAAGGTGTCCATGCGACAGCACCACTGTTTTCACGTCATCGGGCTTGAGCCCGACCAGCGCCAGCTGGTTGACAAGCAGCTGACTATCGCTGTGGTAATACGGGAAAACCGCAGTCAGCCCGCCGGGCCAGTAACCGTTCATGGCCGCGGGATTATTGCCTGTGTCAAAAAGGATCCAGCCTTGGGTGGGGTGCTGAATCAGGACGGCATAACAGGGGATCTTGATCCACTTTGAAGGAGCGTTCGGATTTTCCGCCGTCCCCAGGGTCGTGTTGGCAACCATCCAGTTTGCGTCGCATTCGAGCCAGCCGTTGTCGAGCAGGTACACCTTCATGCCCGGGATGCCGGCGGCCTGCGCGGCCGGCGTTACCATCAACAAACAGACGACCACCAATAGACAGGCAACAAAACAGCTCTTCCAGTTTCTCATTGACATACTGCCTCCTTTTAATGGTTCTGGGCTTCCAAGAGATCCGACGTGATGAAATAATCGGCATTACACAACAGTTGCAGCCTTTAAAAAGTCATTCCCGCCTCCTTTTGTCCCTTCGGTTGGCGTATTCATTCCGCATCTTTAGCACTATGATGATCGCCTTTTATTGATTACTATTATTTTACATTATTTACTTTAAATACCATGTCAGAATTTGAAACCGTCGCTACTGCTAAATACCTGGCGACCAGTTTTTGGGAGCGTCGCAAGAAAGCGACTCTTTCTTCCGGCCACAGGCGCAAGCCGGTAAGCTTCAATGGAATCACAGATACGCAACGTTCGCGAAAGCGCGACTATCCATTCGGGGGAAGGAAATAAAAACAGGCCCTCACAAAATGTGAAGGCCGTTCGCGTAAACAATTTTTACTTCGGCCGGGCAAATATCCGTTCCAGGATCAGCGCTGCGGTGGTGCCAACCACAAAGCCGTTGGCCAGCAGGGGGCGGAGGAGCGGGGGAATCGAGGCGGCGGCGGCCGCGGGGAGAAAGGCGATCATGGTCCCCAGCAGGATCGGCACCGCGATAACAAGCCCTTCCTCGTAGGTGTAACCGGCAAGGGACTCGGCCAACAGGCTCAGGCCCGCCGAGGCCTGGGAAGACATGAGGTAGAGCAGCAGCGTGCCCACCACCGGCGTGGGGACAACGGAAAAGGCCTGAATGATCTGGGGTGTGAAGGCCAGCGCGGTCACTCCCACCGCCCCGGGGATCAGGGTCTGGCGGGACGCGCAGCCGGAGGACAGGATGACCCCGGTGCTGATGGAATAGTTCACCGGGCCGATGACGCCAAACAGCCCGGCCAGCAGATTGCCGATCCCGGTGACCGTCAGCCCGGCTTTCGTCCTGGCGCCGTTGTCGTCGGCGGCCACTACCTGGGCGGTGGTCTGGATGGAGCCCACATCGTTGGCCACCAGGGCCAGGAAACAGAACAGGAAGGAAATCGTCACCCCGATGTCGATCCCGCCGGAAAGGGACGGGCCGGCAAGACCTTCCCAACTGAAAAAGGCATCTGTCGTCACCGCCGGCAGGGCCGGGGCATACAGCAGATGATACGCGGCGCTGCCAACGACCAGCGCCCACACCAGGATTGTCGACCTGAGCAGATCCGGCAGCCAGCGCTGCCCCAGCAGCATCGCCGCAAACAGCCCGGCGGAAAAAAACAGCCTGGCAAAGGACGGCTCCTGCCCGCCTGTCAGCAAGTTCAGGATGGTCGGCAGCATGGTGAAGGCGATCAGCAGCAAAACGACGCCGATGATCTTTTTCGTGAAAAAGGCGCCAATCCTCGACAGCAGTCCCACCGCCGCGAGCAAGGCGTACGCCGCCCCGCCGATGGCGATGGAAAGGTAAACCGCTTCGGTTCGGGCCGTGGCCGCGTTGACTATGATCCCGGCCAGAAGCACCGAGGCCGGCCCCACGGTGATCGGCAGCTTGTGCCCCAGGGTCAGCTGGCCCAGGAAGACAACCCCGGAGACCAGAAACAGCCTCTGGAGATAGGCGAGCTGCAGGGCCGGCTCCTGCGGGTAATGAAGCGCGGCGGCAACCCGGCCGAGAATAATGATCAGCGGCACCGCCACCATGAACCACTGGAGTCCGTAAGCCAGCGTTTCTCTCGGCGGCGGCCATTCGTTCAGCGAATATTTAAGAGCCATGGTATCGGCAGCAGCCCCCAACCTAAAAATCGTTCTACCGCATACTCATCCATAGCAGCAGCAGCGGAAGCTCGGCGATGATGAACACCGCGGTGGTCAGAACAAAAGCGGCGGTGGCGATATCGACATTCAGCTTGTGAAGCTGCACGGCTATCACCGTGTTTACCGCGGTAGGCATCGCCGCCAGCACGACGATGGTGTTCACAATGGTCTGATTGGTGATCAGCGCGCTGGCGATCAGGTAACCGACGACAGGGGTCAGGATGAGCTTGATGGGAACCAGATCCAGAATCACCGAATAATATTTGCGCATGCCGGCGGTGTCAATGGCGTAGCCGATGGGGATGAGAGCCGTCCAGGCCCCCAGGTGCACCAGCGGGTCGACCATCTGCCCGGCAAGCACCGGGCGGGCGACACCGGCAAGGTTCAGCGCGATGCCGATGGCCATGCCGACAACCGGCAGTTGGGTGCGGGTAAACAGCAGGTTGAACAACGACTGCTGGCTGAAGTCTTCGCCGATGCTTTTCTGATAGTAGTACTGGGCCAGGGGAAAGCAGAACATGAACATGAAGGCGTTTTGCAGCAGTACAATCATCTGGGAAGCGGCAAACCCGATTTCACCGAACAGGATATAGGCGCACAGCCCGCCCAGCGAGGTAGTGTTGGACAGCATGGCGCTGAGAATGTAGCTGCCTTTGTCGAGTTGGCTGACGAATTTGCCCTTCATCCGTAAATAGGCCGCGGCACCCGGAATCAGAAACAGCAGGATGCCGATGACCGGCAGCCAGAGCAGCGAGTAATTCAGCGGCATCGTCCATAAGGTAAGCACCGATAAAATCGGATAAAGAACGCAGATGTTGATCAAAATCAGCCTGCGGAAAAAGTCCTTGTCAAGCTTGGACTGGCGGCGGCATAAAATCCCGACAACCAGCGGCACAACCAAATCAAAGCACAGGTACAGCACCTTGGTTTGCAGATCCACCAGCAACACTCCTTATCAAAGGCCATGACTTATCACCGTGCCGATTGGGCGACATCCCAAGAATCCTCTAAACTGAGTTATTATACCAAATATATCTCCTCTTGTCATCCTGCCCGGGGCCATGGAGACAGGCCGCAGATGACACTCCCATTTTCTTCAGCCGGGTAGCGGCAGCGCAAATTTAACAATCTTTTTACAAGAACTTAATATGTCCCAGGCGGACGAGAGCTAAAATGAAGATACATTCACATCATACAAGGAGGGTTACTTTTGACAGAGAGCTTTTTTACTTTACTAAGGATTCGCGGCCTTAAAACGGTCGCTACCTTGATGGTCCTCACCCTGATGTTTGGCAACCTGTGTTTCGCGTATTCCCTTCCCGTCGCCTCCCCGATTACGGTACTGCCCATCGACCACGCCAAATTCCTCGCCGGTCAAAAATTTGATTTCCTTGTCGAAGTACATAACGCTTCCGCCAGTGACATCAGCGTCACCGTGAACGGCACTCCCGCCGACAAATATTTTGATAAAGCGGCTGTTGCCAAAATCGATGACTCTCTGGCGACCTACCGCATCGACGACGTCGCCTTCGCAAGCGCCGGTATGCTGGAGATCGCCGTCAAGGCATCCACGGCAAGCGGCCCGGCGACCCGCACCGTTCGCTATGAAGTGGTAAGCAGCGCTGCCCCCAAACACGCCAAGAACGTCATTTTGTTCATCGGTGACGGCATGAGCCTGCAGGCGCGGGAAATGGCCCGCATCCTTTCCAAAGGCATCAGCGAGGGAAAATACAACGACTTACTGGAAATGGAGAAAATGTCCAATATGGCCATTATCACCACTTCCGGTTATGATTCGCTGGTAACCGACTCCGCCAACAGCGCCTCGGCCTACGCCACCGGGCATAAATCCGTGGTCAATGCCATGGGCGTATACGCCGACAGTACCAAAGACCCGTTTGACGATCCGAAGGTCGAGAATATCGTTGAACTGGCCAAACGCACCCGGGGCATGGCGACAGGCATTGTGTCCACCGCCAACATCACCGACGCAACCCCCGCGGCCATGGTGGCCCATACCCGCCGCCGCGCCGAGCTGAACTTTATCGCCGCCACCATGCTGGATCCCGTACACCGTCCCGACGTAATCCTGGGTGGGGGATCGCAGCAGTTCCTGCCGATGTCCACACCTGGTTCGAAACGGAAAGACGACCGAAATCTCATCGAAGAATTCAAAACAGCCGGCTATAGCTTTTCCGGCACCAGGACCGAGCTGCTGAACACACCGGCCGGAACTACGAAACTGCTCGGCCTGTACAACCTTGACAACATGAATGTTTACCTTGACCGCGAAGTGTTGAAAAGCCCGAACGCGCTGGGTGGCTTCGTCGATCAGCCCACTCTGATGGATATGACCAGCAAAGCCATCGATGCGCTGAGCAAGAACCCCAACGGTTTCTTCCTCATGGTCGAGGGGGCCTGCATCGATAAACAGCTCCATGTGCTGGACTGGCAGCGGGCCACCTATGATACCATCGAAATGGATAAAGCCGTCGGCATCGCCAAGGAATTCGCCCGGAAAAACGGCGACACCATGATCATCGTCGTCGCTGACCATGCGCATGGCGCGAGCATCACCGGCACCTATCACGAACTTGACGGCAAAACCGGCCGCGAAGCGGTCCGCATATACGCCGAAGCCGGCTTTCCGACCTTTGAGGACAAAGACGGCGACGGCTTCCCCGACAATCCCGATCCCAGTGTGACACTGGCGGTACAGTTCGCCAATCATCCCGACTTTAACGACAACTATCGCCTCAAACCGGAACCCACCGTACCCGCCATCATGGCAAACGGAAAAGCTGTCGTCAACCCCAGGACCCAGGGCGAATTCCAGCCTGGCAACATACCGGCTTCCGATCCTTCCGAGGTCCACTCCGCCGACGACATCATCCTGAACGCCCATGGTCCCGGTGCCGAATACTTCAACGGCGTCATGGACAACACCGAAGTCTTTTTCGCGATGGTCAAAGCCTTGGGGCTTGACGGCAAACGCAGCCAGAAGTAATCTACCGGAGGCATCTCAAATGAAAAAACCGATCCCGCGGCTGGCAGGATTTCTCCTGGGGCTGTTACTGACCGGAAACGGCATGGTTTGGGGTCTGCAACCGGAAAAGGCGGTTCCCGGCTGGGAACCGCCGGTTTTCTTCCGGACGGCCCATGCGGCCCCGTTCTGGGATACCTGGCTGCGTTCCCCGGCTACCCCCCTGGCTTTTGAAGAAATGTACAGCGGTGCGTCGTCCCTTGGACTGCAGTTGTCGCCGAAGCTGAAAAGCCTGGAAGGAAAGCGGGTGTCGATCATCGGCTTTATGGCTCCGCCGCTGAAGCCAACCCTTTCTTTTTTCGTTCTGACCCAGGTCCCGCTGGCAGTCTGCCCGTTCTGTTCCACCGACGCGGACTGGCCGAGCAACATCGTGCTGATCAAACTGAACGAGCCGATCACTTCCCTCCCGTTTGACCAGCCTGTCAAAGCGACAGGCAGACTGGAACTGGGAACGCAGGTCGACGAAGAAACAGGGTTTGTGAGCCTGGTGCGGATACAGGCCGACACTGTGGAAAAGGCGGACTAACCCGCGGGAAAGACTGGAGCGATACAATGCTGACAATAAGCAATCTTGTCAAAGAATACCGCCAGCCCAACGGCGAGACCATTGTCGTGGCAGAGGTAGGGCAGCTGATCGCCGGTCAGGGAGAGCAGCTTGTCCTGGCCGGGCCCAGCGGATCAGGTAAAACGACGCTGCTGCACCTGATCGCCGGGCTCATCCCGCCGACTTCCGGAGAAATAGGCTGGGAAGGCGAACGCATCGACGCCTGGCCGGAACGAAAGCGGGACGCCTGGCGGGCCGGCAATGTCGGCTATATTTTTCAAAACTTCAATCTGCTGCCAGGCCTGGACGTTATCGAAAACATCAGGGTGGCCGCCTCGCTGGGGGGGCGGAAGTTCGGCAGTGAGGCCCACCGGCGCATCACCGACCTGCTGACCCGGGTGGGGCTGGCTGACCGGGGCGGTCACAAGCCCTCCCAGCTCAGCATGGGTGAACAGCAGCGGGTGGCGGTGGTCCGGGCACTGATCAACAACCCCCGGCTGATTTTGGCCGACGAACCCACCGCCAGCCTTGACCGGGACAACTCGGAGATTGTCCTGGAATTGCTGCAGAATCTCTGCCGGGAAAATGGCAGCTTGCTGATTCTGGCGACGCATGACCGCGATGTCATGGCCCGCTTCGGACGGGTGCAGGAATTGCGGCGTCCGGGGAGGAATCCGGCATGATTCATCTTTTGATTGGCTGGCGAAACCTGTGGGCCAAGCCGCTGCAGAACCTGCTTACCGTCGCGGTGGTAGCCACCGCTTTGTCCATGACTGTCACCGTGCTGCTGCTGGCGTCCAGCATTCACTACGGCTTGGTGCGCGCCACCGAACCGTTCGATTTGATTGTAGGCGCCAAAGGCAGTCAGAACCAGTTGGTGCTGAACACCGTATTTTTACAGGATGTACCGGTCGGCAACATTGATTACGCCATCGCGGCAGAACTGGCGGCGAACCCCCTGGTGGAATCGGCTGTTCCCATGGGCTTTGGCGACAATTACCGGGGCTACCGCGTTGTCGGCACTGAACCAGCGCTATTTGAGCACCGGGCCAAAGCCGACCGACCACCCTGGCTGCAAATAGCCGAGGGCCGCCCCTTCCAGGCTTCCTTCGAAGCCGTCCTGGGGGCCAAGACAGCCCGGGAAACCGGACTGAAACTTGGGGACCAGTTCGTATCATCCCACGGTGTGGTCGCCGGCGGGGAAAGCCACGCTGACCAAAAATACACCGTTGTAGGTATCCTGCGGCAGGTGGACGGTCCCTACGACCAGGCGATCCTGACCTCTCTCCAGAGTATTTGGCAGGCTCATGAGCACCACTCCGACCCGCAGCCGGCAACTGCCGCATCTGTCGCCCATCAGGCTGCGGACGATGATGACGACGACCATAACCACGGCCACGGCACCACCGTCATACTGGTCAAACCGAAAGGTTACGCGGAAGCCATGCGGCTTTATCAACAATTTCAAAAAGATTCCCGTACTCAGATGGTCTTTCCCGCCCAGGTTGTGGTCAATCTGTTCGCGGTATTGGGTCAGGGGGAAAAGGTGCTGAACATGATTGGTTATTCCGTGTTCGCCATGGCCCTGCTGCTTGTTTCTTTCTCTGTTTACTGGTCATCCCTCAGCCGGGCGCGGGACCGGGCGATCCTGCGGGCCATCGGGGCGAGCCGGACCGACATATTTTTGATCATCGCGGTGGAAGGCCTGCTCATGGTCTGGTCCGGTGTGTTGATCGGAGTCTTAGCCGGCCACGGAATATTTTCGCTCATCACCTCTCTGCTGCAGCAAAAAACCGCCATTTCCTTTGCCGGTCCGTTCACCGCAGCGGAAGGTTATACTATCGCCGCCGCCCTGCTGATCGGGCTACTGGCCGCCGTCATCCCGGCCTGGTCCACGGCAAAGAGCGATATTGCCGCCAATCTGTGAGCACCGGCCGTCCGGCATCCTTGCCCCCGCCTCCATACACGGTACAAACGACAAAGATCCCGCTCACAGTTGTGAGCGGGATCTTCGTAACCGGCGTCTACCTATCCTCCCAGGCCGTTTCCAGCCAAGTACTTTCGGCGTATAGAGGCTTAACTACTGTGTTCGGTATGGGAACAGGTGGAGCCCTCTAGCTATCGACACCAGA
>JARLHY010000017.1 GCA_031292015.1 Negativicutes bacterium
GCATCATGATTATAGCTTTGGCAGCGCCGTGGACCTCTCGCTCAGCGGCATCGGTTTCGGCATGAACTACAAGTTCTAAACAAAAGCGAAAGGTCCGGCTGAAAGTGTTAAGCTTTCAGCCGGGCTTTTCGGGGTGAGGACAATCCTATTTTTGCGCTATTAGAAGGAACCGGGAGGGGAATTCCTCCGCTACGGACGATATCCTACGCCGTTACCGGCAGCAAAGCTGCCGACGGCTGGGAATAAGAGTCCCGCTGCGGAAATCCCCTCCCGGTTCTGTGTCCATACGTGGTAAAAGGGGGCAAAGCCAGGCCGTCCCGGTGTCAGGGCACCGTGAAAGATACCTGATCCGAGCTTATGGTGTTCGGGTGGAGTACTTCAAGGGTGACTGAGAAGGTTGAGCCGGACCAGCGATTTCCCAGCTGCCAGCTGCCCTGCTCGACAGTGTACCAGCCGGCCTGCGAGGCGTGCAGGGTTTTGATGGGGGGATTGGCGTTGTCGCTGCGGGCCCAGCGATATTGGATATCGCCAGGCCGGTCGGCGTAGACTTGTCCGCCGAAAGTGAATTTGTAAGCACTGCCGACCGCCACCGGGTCGCTGACCCAGGCGGTGACGTCTGTCACGCGGGCCAGCGCGGGAGAGCAAAAGGCCAGGATGAGCAAAGTGACGACGACTATGGGAAGCAGCTTTTTCATGGTGTCAGCTCCTTTGTTACGTGTCTAGGCTGTAAAGTAGTCTTTGATCTGGAAGAGGATGTAGGCGAAAAGCACGTCAAGCAGCAGTCCCAGAATGCTGATATGAGCCAGGTGGGGGATAAGGCCGATGAGCAGGGCGTACAGGGCGATGCGCCAGCCGCTTTGTTTTTTGCTCAGCATCTGATAACCACCGTAGACCACCATGACCTGGACGATAGGGGCAAGAAGGAAGTAGACAAGGGTGAAGATGTCGGGAAAGGCATGACCGTAAGCCCGACCCATGAAAGCGGCGTAGCCGAAGAAGAAGAACCGCAGCGCGGAAAGCCAGGCCAGGAAACCAAGAACGCCGAAAACGATCATGATCCATGGCACCACTTTTACCGCGGTCTCTTTGGCTCCGGCGGACATCCCGGGCATCTTGCCGACAAAAAGATCAGCCAGCTTTTGTTCCAAGTTATTCATGACCAGTCTCCCTTTCGTTTTCTGTTTATGTATGGCCAATTCAGGTAAAGAGCTGTTCGTAACACGGAGGTGAAGGCTGGTTCTTGCCATGCTGCTTTCGCGTTAAGAATATTCTGCTATTACCGGAATAAGGAAACTATTTCGTGCTATTACGACAAATTCCTGCAAAATGTTGGAAAACGAGACAAAAAAGGCCGGGGCCAGGTTGTTTTATCTGTTCCCGGCCCCGTCTTTCAATGATATTCCGCCGGCCCGTCCGTCGGGTCAGAATTTATAGGTGAGACCCAGACCAAGGCCTTTGGATTTTGCGTCAACATCATAGCCGCTGTAGGACAGTTTTTTTGCTTCGATTTCGCGATAGTTGACGTTGAACTCCCAGCTGGGGGCAAAGGCATAGGAGACGCCCACCTCCCAGTTGGTCAGGTTGCTGCCGACGCCCACGCTGCCCCAAAGCGTGGTCTTATCGGCGATGCTGGTGCTGCCGACCAGACCGACCTGCCACAGATTTTTGGTGTTTGTGGACAGACTGGGGCCAGACAGGAAGTTGAGGGTACCTTTGGCGGTAAGCAGACCGGCAAAAGCGGCGACGTTTTTATCGACCTTATAGAGAACATTAAATTCATTGAAGGCTATTTTGCTGTTAACCTTTAGCGGAAGCCGGGTATCCCTGACATAGCCATAGCCCAGGAGGGTGTCGTCGGACTTGGGTTCAAAGTTGCGGTACTGGAAAGCAAATTTGTTGCCAAGGCCGATGGTGATCGCCCCGTCGAGATTGTACTTTTTGTCGAAGGTCATGCTGGAGCCATCGATGTTGCCGCTGTTTTCCGAGTTGCGGTAGGTGAGGTCAATGGAGCCCTTGCCGGCGGAGAAATCCATGAGCGGCGATGCCCAGGCGACGCTGCTGAGCATCAACATACAGATTATCGCGACCACTACCTTTTTCAAAAAAAAGCCCCCTTTTAAAAAATTCGTTACATCCTATCGTATTCCAGAACTGTGAAATAAATACAATGAATGTTTTGACAGGGGACGACAAATCCGACCAGGGAGACTGGTCGCGGGCTTTTGCCGCGAAGGAGGGTTCTGCCGATAAAGCGCGAAAAAGATAAAAAACGATTGGGTGAGGCTGGAGATGCGATGAAGGGACACAGTGAGCTTCGTGTGCAGGCGGCGGCGCCGCGAAAATTGCATTATGCCAAGATTCTGGTCTCGTCTTTGGGCTGCGCGGGCGGTATTGCCCTGGTGGCGTATCTGGCGGCGGCCGGGCAATGCGCGCTCCTGATTCCGCCTTTTGGCGCCACCTGCGTACTTGCCACCGTGACGCCGACCAGCGCCTTCGCCCAGCCGCGGAACATCGTTGGCGGGCACCTGATTTCCGGCTTGATCGGATTCGGCTGCGCCGTCTGGTTCGGTTCCGCCTGGTGGGCTTTCCCGATCGCGGTGGGCCTCGCGACCGCGCTGATGCAGCTGACCCGGACGATTCATCCGCCGGCGGCGGCGGATCCGATTTTCTTTATCATGCGGGACGCGGTTTCCTGGCAGCTGGTTCTGATGCCGGTATTGGCAGGCAGCATCGTGCTGGTATTGTTTTTTGTTGTCTTTCACCGCTGGGTGACCAGGGAGCCTTATCCGCAGCACTGGTACTGAGAAGAAAAAAGCTGAAGGCCGGCATTTTCATTTGAAAATGCCGGCCTTTTTTGTCAGCGCGATTATTCAGCGGTAATAATGGTGCCGCTCTTGCCGGAAAAAGCCTGATGGGCTTCTTCCAGGGATACGATGAAGGATTGTCGGCCTGGTGCGGATAAGGCAAAACGAACGGCGGCCTCCACCTTGGGGCCCATGCTGCCTGGGGGGAAATGCCCTTCCGCCTGGTATTTCCGGGCCTCGGCGACGGTCATGCGGGCAAATTCCTGCTGGTTGGACTTGCCGTAGTTGATGCATACCCGGTCTACCTCGGTCATAAGAAAGAAGGCGTCGGCACCTATTTCCACCGCCAAAAGCTGGCCGGCCATGTCTTTGTCAATGACCGCTTCGATGCCGGTCAGGCCGTCGGGGGTGCGAACAACCGGGATTCCGCCGCCGCCTGACGCGACGACGATGACTCCGGCGTCAAGCAATTTCTTCACGGTTTGGCGCTCGACGATTTCAAGGGGCTCGGGGGAAGAGACCACCCGGCGCCAGCCCCGCCCGCTGTCTTCCCGGTAAACATGTCCCTTGGCATTCATGATGTTTCTGGCTTCTTGTTCCTTGTAGAACGGACCGATAAACTTGGTCGGATTTTGGAAAGCAGGGTCAGCGGGACTTACAACTACCTGGGTGACCACTGTCGCTATCGGGATATCAATATTCAGCTTGGCCAGATGGTTGCCAAGGGTCTGGCTGATGGCGTAGCCCAGGGAGCCCTGAGTATTGGAGACACAGACGTCGAGGGGCATGGGCGGTACGACATCTTTGGTCAGTTCGTTTTTTAATAGCAGATTTCCCACCTGAGGCCCGTTGCCATGGGTGATCACCACCCGGTGGCCCTGTTTGATCAGTTCGGCCACGTTGCCGCAGGTGCGGCGGATATTGGCCCATTGTTCATCCCTGGTTCCCTTTTCCGAGGACTTGGTGATAGCGTTGCCGCCGAAAGCCAGTACGATAGTCTTAGCCAAGCGCCACCCCTCCCAACATCAAAAACACTCTATTTATCGGGTCAGTTTTTCCGGAAAACGGCGGGGGCGGAAAAAAAGAGGGGCGCACAACTGCGGCGCGCCCCTCTTCTTCCATCATGGTCTAGTCTTCCTCGTCGTAGGCAACGACGCGGCAGATGGACGATTCGCCGCCTTCAAACCGCCAGGGGTAGCAGCCGATGATCAGCCGCTTGCCGAGAACCTTGTCGACGTCGCCGCCGATGTTCTCGATATGGATGATGTCGTGGGGGAAGAGTTCGATATGCATCAGCTGATAGTCCTCGGGCGGGAAGAAGTCGTTGATGCCTTTGCCGTATTTTTTCTGGAGGTATTTTTCACACTCTGCCGCCTGGACCGGGCACCAGTCGCGAATCTTGGTGTTCATGGGATGATCGGCTGAACCGCAGTCGACCGCCAGGTATTTGAATTCCATCTGTTTGCACCATTTGGCGAATTCCAGGGTGGGTCCGGGATGCTTGAGCATGGCTTTCATTTCGTTGGCGCC
>JARLHY010000018.1 GCA_031292015.1 Negativicutes bacterium
CCTTTAAGGGATAGCCCGGTAATCAATGCAGAAGACAGTATCACGCATCTTGAGGTGCGGCCGGGAAGATGCCCTTATAGGGCTTGCCCAAACCGCACCTTGAAGGTGCGGTTGTGATTCTTATGACGATTGCTTATTTCTCATCGTTGCAACGAGGGCTGCAGGCGCTTTTATCATGGCATTCGTTTTCGCAGGCTACCCAGAATTCACAGCCTGGGCCAAGACAGTGGGTTGCGCATCCGTACATGTTACACCCTCCTTTGCTTACTTCTTGATTCAAGTATAACAAAGGAGATTTAACAAATCAAGTAAATTAGACAAGTTAAATAAATAACATATATATTGTTGCAAAAAGAACTTAATAAAAAACGAAATGTTACGTTATGAACTTTCTTATCTATAAAACAATGATAAATTGTTCACATGCTTCATGTCGCAAAAACATAAGTGATGACTCCTAAACCGACAGTGAAGATACCGGCGTATTTTATCATGATATTCAATATATCGCCTTCCTTGCCTGTGAGCCCCGTAGCCACTGCCGCTATGGCGATATTCTGCGGCGATATCAGCTTTCCGATACAGGCGCCACTGGTGTTGGCGGCGGCGATCCAGATCGGGTCAGTACCAATTTGGAGCGCCACATTTTTCTGCAGCAGGCCGAATAAGATGTTGGCGCTGGTGTCGCTGCCGGTAATAAATGTGCCCAGCATGCCAATCAGGGGTGCAATGGCAGGATAGAACAAGCCGGAAGTATCGGACAGAGCCATCGCAATGAAGCCGATCGTCCCGCTGTAAGCCAATACCTTCGACATACTTACGATGCTTATGACCGTCAGGGCGGTTGTTTGCAGCTGGGAGAGTGTCTCGCCAAGGGTTGTCGCCAGTGTACGGCAGGAACATCCCTGAATCAAACCGCCGAGTATGGCGGCAAGCATAATCAGTGTGCCGGGGGTCAACAGCCAATCAATCGACAGGGGGGCGCCGCCGGTTCCGCTGTAAACGACGAAAGTGGTCTTTGCCTGGCTGAGCAGCCCGTTCAGAGGGGGGGACAGTCTGCTTGTGACTAAGGCAAAAAATAACAGGAGCAGATAAGGCGCCCATATCTTGCATTGACTTGACAGCGGTTCGCGTCCGCCCGCCGCAGCGGCTTCGTATTGCCTGCCGTCCTCGCCCGGAAAGCGCCAGGTTTGGGAACCCGGCATAAGTTTCACGCAAGCAATGATGGTGGCCAGTGAGAAGACGGAACCGATGATGGCCGGCAGTTCAGGGCCGACATACTTGGCGGTTATGTACTGGGCGCCGGCAAAACTGAGTCCGGCCAGCAGCGTAGTCAGCCAAACCCCTCTGAAGCCGGCCAGGCTTTTGGTAACCGTAAATACCAATAGAAATGGTACCAATATTACAAACGGCGTAAGTTGGGCGGCGGCGGCGAGAGAAAGCGGGAGAACGGGAAGCCCGGTAATTTTGGCCAACATCGTTATCGGAATCCCCACCACGCCGAAGGCTACTGCGACGGTATTGGCCAGCAGGCAGACAATGGCTGCGAAGAAAGGCTCAAACCCCAGGGCGACGAGAATGGATGCCGGGATGGCGACTGCCGTCCCGAAACCGGCTACTGACTCGAAGAAGCCACCGAAGCCCCAGGCGATGGCAAGAACCTGAATCCGCCGGTCACCGGATAAATTGGCCATAATATTCTTTATCCGGGTCATGGCCCCTGATTTTACGCAGATATTATAGGTGTAGAAGGCTGCGAAAATTACCCACAAAATAGGCACAAACGCCAGTATGGCTCCTTCCAGCGCGGCCTCAAAGGCAAGATTGTAGGGCATTTGCAAAAAAGATACGCAAATGGCGATACTGAGAAACAGGCCGAGGGTACAGGCCTGATGGGCTGCCAGTCTAAAATAACCCAAACTGATAAACAGCCAAACAATGGGAAGCAGGGCAAATGACAACGCCATCGATTACTGTTCAACTAACTGGACGGAAGGGCAAATTACGTGTCGCATACAGTTACTCCTTATCGAAATTTGAATAGTAATACTTGGGAATAAGTATAAGGCAGTTTATCGCCGCAATAAAATACATAATAGCTATGAATTCCATTCTTGAAAATTATATAAAGGGAAAAAATGTAATAGCCTGCTGGCCGCACATACTAATTAAACCGTTGAAGTGACAGTCAAACAGAGCAAAAAAAAAAAAAGACGGCTTGCCGTCTTTTCAGCTTGTCGACAAAGTAAGGGAAATGGGAGGGGAATGTTGAACTCAAGCCAGCAAAGGTGTCCGACGGCGTAGAGGAGGATTCTAGGCGCTGTTGGCGTAGTCGGCAAGCTCGCCGCACGCGCGGTCAAGGATGACCGCGCGAGGAGCCCCTGCGCATGGATGCGCATGGGCTCCGGTGCTCGCGGGGCGCAGCCGCAAGCCATACAGCGCTTTAATCCGGAACTCCGTCGACCGGCACTTTTGCGGTGGAAGGCGGGAAAAGCACAGATGAGAGAGAAAGGCATCGTTGATAACGGCTGTGGTCATTAGTGAAACTGGCCTCGGGAAATTCCCCAAGGCTTAGTTGAACTTATCCAAGTATGTGGGCGAGTCCTGCTGCGGAAAATCCGTTCTCGGCCTGCCTCACAGCTTAAAAAGGAGTTTTTTCAACATCCTGAAAGGCCGATGCCGTTCATTCATCAAAAACCGGGGTCGCTTTCGCGCCTTCCAGCTCCAGCCATTCCCAGCACAGCAGTCGTTTCAGGCCAAGGAAGATTTTCCGATAGCCGGTTTTCATCCGCAGCTGCGGGTGATAATAAATGGTCACTCCGTTCGCCTGATTGGCCAGAAAGAGGGTATCAGGTTCGTTCGTCGCAGGCCTGACCTCGATTTTCGGCACATAACAGCCGATGAGCCGCTTGCCTGATCCGATCGCGCCGCTGAAGGAATACTCCATTTTCAGATCGATAACCGCGCAGGCGTCCCGCAGCCACAGATAGGTCGCCGCGTCGTCGCTGAGTTCGAACATATCCTTTCACCTGCCTTTCAGCCCTAGTATTGACCAAACCCCGGCAACCCATCAGCCGGGGTTTGGTGTGCGCAGAAAAGGCAGCTAAAAAAAACACGGACCGGCTTGATGGTTTCATCTGGCCGGCCCCGTGTCGATTGTTTAGTTTCGGTTTATTGCCCAGCGTATCAGATGCCCAGGAAATCCATCAGCGAGCCGATGAAATCGGGCGCCAGGGTGGAGATGAGCAGGAGCGCGGTCAGGATAATCAGGGTGATGGTGAAAACCCAGGTGACGATGCTGTACCAGCGCGGGTTGACGAAGTTGCCCATGATCGTCCTGTTGTTGGCGATAAGCACCATGAACACCAGAATCGGCGGCAGCAGGACGCCGTTGACCACCTGGGAAGTCAGCATGATATGGTACAGCGAGGCTCCCGGCAGCAATACCAGGCCCGCTCCCAGCACGATCAGCAGGGTGTACAGTCCGAAGAAAACCGGCGCTTCCTCCCGGGTTTTGCTGACTCCGTGTTCAAACCCGAAGGCTTCGCAGACGGCGTAGGCGGTGCTCAGCGGCAGGATAAACGCCGCCAGCATCGAGGCTCCCAACAGGCCGAAGGAAAACAGCATGCTGGCATATTTCCCGGCCAGCGGCGCCAGCGCGACAGCCGCATCCCCGGCGGTGTCGATGGAAATATTGTTGGCATAAAGGGTAGCCGCGGTGGTCACGATGATAAAGAAGGCGATCAGCCAGGTGAAAAACGCGCCGATCATGACGTCCCAGAAGGTGTAGCGGTAGTCTTTGGCGGTGATGCCCTTGTCGACCACCGACGCCTGCACATAAAACTGGCCCCAGGGAGTGATGGTGGTACCGATGACCCCGATGGCCATCGTCAGAAACTCGGCGTCACGGGCGAAGCTCGGGACCACCGACGCCACCAGCACCTGTTCCCAGGGCGGATTGATGATGACACCGGAGATGATATAGCTCACAAAAGTGACGCACAGTGCCAGAAATACCTTTTCGATCCGGTCGTAGCTGGCCTTGAGCACCAGCCACCAGATCACTACCGCCACAAGCGGCACCGACAGGTATTTGCTGACCCCGAAGATCTCGAAGCTGGTGGCGATGCCGGAGAACTCCGAGGCGGTGGTGCCGACATTGGCGATTAGTAAAACAATCATGGCAAAGAACGTCCATTTTACGCCGAACAGTTCCCGGATCAGATCCGATAAACCGCGGCCGGTGACCGCGCCGGTCCGGGCCGAGATTTCCTGGGCCACAGCCAGGGAAATGCTGGCCACCAGCAGGGTGAAGAGCAGCCCGTACCCGTATTTGGCGCCGGCCGCAGCGTAAGTGGCGATTCCGCCGGCGTCGTTGTCGGCGAACGCGGTGACGATTCCGGGGCCCATGATGGCAAAAAACAGTCCTAAACGGGTCCGAGCGTTTTTCAGCATTTTTTAGCGCCCCCTTCCGGCTTTCTTGTTGCCGATGAACAGGGAGTAGATGTCCATTTTCCGTTCCGGCACCATGACATAGAGAATATCGTCGACAGTCACGATCCCCAGCATGACATTATTCTCGTCAACCACCGGCACGGCCAGCAGGCTGTACTTCTTGATGATCTCGGTAACTTCGTCGTAATTGTCGAACTCGCCCGCCATCGCCACTTTGGTATGCATGATCTCCCGCAGCAGCGTCTGCGGCGCGGCGATAATCAGCTCGCGCAGCGAGAGCACGCCTGTCAGGCGCTCCTCGTCGTCAACGACGTACAGGTAGTAGATGGTCTCTGCTTCGGCGGCTTCTTCCCGCAGTTGGTTGATGGCCTGCTCGACGGTAATGCTGGCCGAGAAAGTCAGGAATTCGGTCGTCATGAGCGCTCCGGCGGTGCCTTCCTCATATTGCATGAGTTCGCGGACTTCGTCGGCGTCATCCGCTTCCATCAGCTTCAAGAGGCCTTCGGATTTCTCGGTGGACAGTTCGCCCAGGATGTCGGCGACTTCGTCCGGCGGCATATCTTCCAGAATATCGGATGCATGATGTTCGTCGATTTGCTCGATGATTTCGACCTGAGTCTCCAGGTCCACCTCGCTCAGTGCGTCCCCGGCCAGCTCGCTGTCCAGGTTGCGCATGAAATCGACCCGCTCTTTGTAGCCCATTTCTTCCAACAGTTCGGCGATGTCCGCCGGGTGGAGCTCGCTAAGCTGCTGTTTGCTGCGGCTTAGCTGCAGGGCCGAATTCCAGCTTTCCAGCGGCTTGATGTACTGCCAGCTTAAGAGATTTTCCTTGAGGTTTTTGACCAAAAACTCCAGGCCGAGACGGCGAAACAGGCCGCGCAGGCCGATGTCCACGGCCGCCAGTACCATCAGCGGACCGCCTTCCTGATGAATGAGGGACAGGGTGATATCGTTGACCCGCACCATCCTGGTGCCTTTCAGGTCGATGATCTGTTTATCAAGCAGCCACTTGCTGATATAGATAGCGCTTTCTTCCAGCGCAACAGTCTGATCCCAGGAAAACTGCTGCGCCAGGGTCACGCTGTTTTCGTCAAAGGACTGGATCCGGTCGATAGGAATGAGGCTGTGGACTTTTTTGGCATATTTTATCCCCACCACCTGGGGGAAAGAGCTTTCCCAGCGGACCGCCATATCCTTGATACGGCCGACCATGCGGCCGCCCGCATCGTAAATGGGCCTGCCAAGCAGCCGGCTGAAGTAGAACTCGCGGGTCAGAGTCATTTGGGCCATGAGCAATTCCTCCTCTGGTTATTATTGTGCGCCGAATTGCTCATGGAATCCGGGGAGGTTACAGAACAACCGGCGACCGATGACAGGTATCGACATTATAAGAGGCCCCTCGTCCATATAACCACCACCTTAGCGTAATATAGTATTCTGCCGGACCGTGGTCTTGACACTGCCGGCAGCCGGAAGCTGCAAAAAGTTCGTTGCCGCATGACCGCCGCCGATCTTTAGAAAAACTGTCGGCGGGGGGTAAAAAAAGATAGACCTTCAACAGGAAGGTCTATCTTGCAGACACGCGGCATTACCTTCCCCACTCGTTGAGTTTTGGCACTGCATAACGTAGAGTCACACTCACCTCAGCCACCTTAAGTAAAACCTTACTCCGGTAATACCTGTTCTACCCATTGGCGTCTCTCGACGTTTCCGGGCAGTGGCCTGTGTTTATGCAGGAGCCTCACCTAACAGAGAAAATGTATTCAGTTTGTTTTCCAAGTAGAAGTTTAGCACTGTTATAAGGAAAAATCAAGCGTAATACAGCAAAAATTAACCTAATTTTAAAACTAGGTTGATCTTGCTGGTTCTACGTCGCTGCAGCTGAATCAATCGTCGATTATAGAATGGAAAAACCCATTGCGAGACACAGTTCAGAACGTCAGAACCCCCCGGATGCACGGCGGCCCCGCAAACCCGGCATCGCGCGCATCATATACGCTGGCAATCGGGTGTGCGGGGCCAAGTGCGCAGTTCTTGCGCTGCGGCGATTAGACCTGCAGCCAGCCTCTTGCGGGTAAAAGCAGGCGGGGCTGGAGCGCGGTCTGGGGGTGTTATTTGGGTAGTTGCTTTGACAGCTCCATCAGCAGGTCGCCGGTTTGGACAGGCTCCTTGGCTTTGACGTACAGCTCCTTGACAAAGCCGTCAAAAGGAGCCTGGACCGTTGTTTCCATCTTCATTGCCTCGGTGACCATCAGATGATCGCCTTTCTTTACCGGGGCGCCTTTTTCCACCAGGATCTTCAGTACCGTACCCGACATCGCCGCCCCGATCTGAGCCGGATCGTCCGGATCGGCTTTAGCCTTGGAAACAACGATGGTCTGGAGGTTTTTATCCCTGATCACCACATCCCGGGCCAGCCCGTTCAGCTCAAAACTGACGATCCTGGTGCCGTCCGGGTTGGGAGCGCCGACGGCGACCAGTTTGACCACCAGGGTTTTGCCTTCCTCGATATCCACCTTGATTTCTTCCCCGCAGCGCATGCCGTAGAAGAAGGTGGGGGTGTCGAGAACGCCGACATTGCCGTAGCTTTTGCTGAAGGTGATCCAGTCGGTGAAGACCTTGGGGTATAGGGCGTAGGAAATCACATCCTGCTCGGTTACCGGGCGGGGTAGGGTTTCTTTCAGCACCCGGAAGATATGATCGAAGTTGGCTGGTTCCAATAGTTCGCCAGGCCGCCGGCTGATCGGTTTTTTGCCTTTCAGGATAATCCGCTGCAGCTCCCGGGGAAAACCCTGATAAGGCTGACCCAACTGGCCTTCAAAAAACTCTACCACCGAATTGGGAAAGTCCAGGTATTCGCCCTGTTCGTAAATGTCGTCCTCGGTCAGCTTGTTCTGCACCATGTACAGCGCCATGTCGCCGACCACCTTGGAGGAGGGGGTGACTTTCACGATATCGCCGAACATCTGGTTGACCTTGCGGTAGGTCTCGGTCACTTCATCCCACCTGTCGTCAAGCCCCAGGGCTTTGGCCTGCTGCTTCAGATTGCTGGACTGACCGCCAGGCATTTCGTGCAGGTAGTTTTCCGGATCAGGGAAGCTGACCCCGGCTTCGAAGTCCTGATAGTAGGACCGGACGCCTTCCCAGTAATGGGACAGCTCGGTCAGGGCCCGGCTGTTGACTGCCGGCTGGCGGGCATGGCCGCTCAGGGCGTGGTAGAGGCTGTTGGCGCTGGGCTCCGACGTGCCTCCGGCCAGGGCGGAGAGCGCCACGTCGACAATGTCCACCCCGGCGTCGACGGCCCGGGCGTAAGTGTAGATGCCGTTGCCGCTGGTGTCGTGGCTGTGCAGATGGATCGGGATGTCCACCGTATCCTTCAGGGTCGAGATCAGGCGGTAAGCCGCCTCGGGTTTCAGAACCCCGGCCATGTCCTTGATGCACAGGATATGGGCGCCAGCCGCCTCCAGCTCCTTGGCCATGGTCACATAGTAAGCCAGATCGTATTTGGTCCGGGTTTTGTCAAGAATGTCGCCGGTATAACACACCGACGCCTCGACCACCTTGTTGTGTTCCCTTACGGCCGCAATGGCGACTTTCATTCCCTCCAGCCAGTTGAGGCTGTCGAAGATCCGGAATACATCCATGCCGGCCTCGGCCGACCGGGCCACGAACTCCCTGATCACGTTATCGGGATAGTTGGTGTAGCCGACGGCGTTCGAGCCTCTGAGCAGCATCTGGAACAGAACATTCGGCACTTGGCGGCGCAGCAGCGCCAAACGTTCCCAGGGGTCCTCCTTGAGAAAACGCAGCGCCACGTCGAAGGTCGCTCCGCCCCACATCTCCAGCGAGAAAAGTCCTGGCAGCATATGCGCCGTAGGTTCGGCGATTTTCTCCAGATCGTGGGTCCGGATCCGGGTGGCCAGCAGCGACTGATGGGCATCCCGCATCGTGGTGTCTGTCAGCAGCACCTGCGGCTGCTCCTTGATCCAGCGGACCAGGCCTTCCGGGCCCTTTTCATCCAGTATCTGTTTGGTGCCGGACGGAGGGGCGCCTACCGGGAGATGCGGAACCCGCGCTGTTTTGAAAATCGGCTTTGTTCGCTTGGCGATGCCCTCATAGCCGTTGACGGTGACGTTGCCGAGATAGTTCAGCAGCTTGGTGCCCCGGTCCAGTTTCTCCGGGAAGACGAACAGCTCGGGCGAAGTGTCGATGAACGACGTATCGTAGCTGCCTGTCAGGAATTTTTCATGACTTACCACATTATCAAGGAAAGCGATGTTGGTTTTCAGGCCCCGGATCCTGAATTCCCCGAGGCCCCGCCGCATTCTGGCGATGGCGCTTTTATGGGTCAGCCCCCAGGTGGATAATTTGACCAACAATGAGTCATAGTATGGGGTAATAACCGATCCGGCGTAAGCATTGCCGGCATCCAGCCGGAAACCGAAACCGCCGCCGCTGCGGTAAACGGTGATCTTTCCGGTGTCAGGCAGGAAGTTGTTGGCCGGGTCCTCGGTGGTGACCCTGCACTGAATGGCGTGACCATGGCAGATGATATCCTCCTGGCGGGGAACACCGGCCTCCTCACCATGCATGTTCTGGCCGTCGGCGATGAACAACTGGGCCTGGACGATGTCAATCCCGGTCACCATTTCGGTGATGGAGTGTTCCACCTGGATCCGCGGATTGACTTCGATAAAATAAAACTTATCGTCAGGTGTGACCAGGAATTCCACCGTCCCGGCACTCAGGTAATTGACACTTTTCATCAGATCTACCGCCGCCGCGCAGATCGAATGCCGCAGAGCTTCGGACAGCCCCAGGCTGGGAGCGATTTCCACCACTTTCTGATGGCGCCGCTGGACCGAGCAATCCCGTTCGTACAGATGAACAAGGTTGCCCAGCTCGTCAGCCAGAATCTGCACCTCAATATGTTTGGTGTGTTCCAGCAGTTTTTCCACATACACTTCGTCGCTGCCGAAGGAATTCTTTGCCTCCGACCTGGCGCGGTGATAAGCCTCCTGCAGCGATTCCGGTCCGCGGACAATCCGCATGCCGCGGCCGCCGCCGCCCAGATTCGCCTTGATCATGATCGGATAGCCGTTCCGGGCGGTGAAGGCTTTGACTTCCTCCAGATCCCTCGCCGGTCCGTCTGTGCCGGGAATCATCGGGATGCCCGCGATTGCGGCCTGTTTGCGGGCATTGATCTTGTCGCCGAACATGATAAGATGCTCCAGCCGCGGGCCAATAAACAGCAGTCCTTCTTCGCCGCAGCGTTTGGCCAGGTCCGCATTTTCCGCCAGAAAACCGTAGCCGGGATGAATAGCGTCGACATCGTGCTCCTTGGCGATGGTGATGATTCCCTCGATATCCAGATAAGCCTCGGTCGGTTTTTTGCCCTCCCCTACCAGATAGGCTTCGTCGGCTTTGTAGCGGTGCAGGGACAAAATATCTTCATTGGAGTAGATTGCCACAGTCCGAATGCCCAGCTCGTGACAGGCCCGGAAGACCCGGATGGCGATTTCGCCGCGGTTGGCAACCAGTACGGTGCGGATTTTATTCATGCTCATTTCTCCTTCTTGTCAGCAAACTGCTTGCGGACATTAGGCCCCAAGCATATCGTTACATTAGCAAAATACTTAACAAAAAGCAATAATATCTCAAAATGTATACATGATTCATAATTAAAATGACAGATTAGTCTGCAATAAGAAAACACAATGTGCATAATAAAAGGACAGCACCGCCGGCAGACGCCCGGTACCTTGCGGCCCAATGGCAGTAATCAAGCTATTTTCTGCGGCTCGTCCCCACCTTTTTCGTAGTCAGGCAGGGCAAACCGGAACAACGGAGAATTCAATATGTATAATCGGTTCATCGCCGAGCCGTCTGCCGCAAGGGGGAAGCTTCATGCACGATGCTTACGACCGTCCCATCAACTATCTCCGGGTGTCGGTGACCGATCGCTGCAATTTCCGCTGTTCCTACTGCCTGCCGCGCAAGGGTGTCCGTTATCTGAGCCACCGGGACATCCTTACCTATGAGGAATTGCTGCGGCTGATCGCGGTGTTCAGCGCTGAGGGGATATCACGGGTGCGACTTACCGGCGGTGAGCCGCTGGTTCGCAAGGGCATCGTCAACTTCGTGGCGGCGATCAAAGCCCTGGGGGTTATCGACGATTTGTCTCTCACCACCAACGGCAGCCTGCTGCCGCCGCTGGCCAAGCCGCTGAAAGCGGCAGGCCTCGATCGGGTCAATATCAGCCTGGACACCGTCAACCCGGACCGCTTCGCCGAAATCACCCTTCACGGCCGGCTGGAGGACACGCTGGAGGGCGTGGCCAGCGCGCTGGAGGCCGGTCTGTCGCCGGTGAAGCTGAATGTCGTGCTTACCGACGCCCTCAGCGAAAGCGATCTGACCTACTTTATCGATCAGGTTTATCGGTTTCCCATAGCCGTGCGATTTATCGAACAGATGCCGATAGGCGGCTGCGGCGCGAAGCCCGGCCTGGATGTTGCCGCCGTGAAGAGGCTGCTGACCGGTGCCGGCTTCGGCCCGCTGGCGCCGGCTTCCGTCGGCCGGGGCGGTGGCCCGGCCCAATATTATCAATTGCCGGAGTCCCAAGGCATCTTCGGCTTTATCACCCCGATCTCCGAGCACTTCTGCGGTGCCTGCAACCGTCTGCGGCTGACCGCCGACGGCCGGCTGAAACCCTGTCTGCTTTCAAATCAGGAAATTGACGTCAAAACCCCTTTGCGGACCGGTGCCGACGACGCCGAACTGGCGGCCCTGTTCCATCAGGCAGTCCGGGAAAAACCGCAGGGACATTCCTTGTGCCCGGCTAGCGGGCACCCCGGGTTTCAGCGCACCATGTCCCAGATCGGCGGGTAATTGAGACATTGAACAAATTTACAAAATATGGAAAAACTTGCAGGAATTATCGGCTGCTGGCCGAATAGGTAATGATGTAGGACAAACTGACTCTCAATATAATAGGGGAAGGTGTGGACTAATTTGGTGATTGAAGTGCGGCTGTACGCCTCACTCAGGCAGAGTAGACCCTCAGTAGCCGACCAGGGACTTGTAACCGTCGATGTTCCGGATGGTATTTCCCTGGGCGAGCTTTTGGATGAGCTGGAAATGGCCACCGCCCAGGTCAAACAGGCCACCGTTAATGGGGTGGACAGCGATCTGGAGCGGGTTTTGTTCGACGGTGATCGGGTAGCCTTGTACCCTGCAGCCGATCATGCGCGGCATTTATGAACCAACGAGGGACGAAAGGGGCCGGGGGATGGCTTTAACCCATTTTAACAAGGCCGGGCGGGCCCGGATGGTCGACGTGACCGCCAAGGAAGACAGCCAGCGACAGGCTCTGGCGGAAGGCAGGATCAGCATGCTGCCGGCGACGTTGTCCCTTGTGCAACAGGGGCTTATCGGCAAAGGTGATGTTCTGGGCGTCGCCCAGGTAGCAGGCATTATGGGGGCGAAAAATACCTGGCAGCTAATTCCCATGTGCCATCCGCTCCTGCTGACCGGTATCGACATCGAATTTACCCTTGATGAAGCGGCTTGCTGCATCCATATTTCCGCTACCGTGAAGACCACCGGCAAGACCGGCGTGGAAATGGAGGCCTTGACCGCGGTCTCGGTGGCGGCGCTTACCGTCTATGACATGTGCAAGGCTGTGGACAAAGGAATGCAGGTGGAATATATCCGCCTCTGCGCCAAGAGCGGCGGCAAGAGCGGTGACTATCGGCGGTCGCAGTGACCGCCAGGGGAGGAACGAACTTACATGCAAGGCAGTATTGTGGCAGTGTCGGTCAGCGCCAATAAAGGGGAACGCAAGCACAATGTCAAGAGCGCCCGGCTCATTGTCGGCCAGGGCCTGGAAGGCGACGCCCACGCCGGCTTCGGCCACCGTCAGGTCAGTCTGCTGGCCCAGGAAAGCATCGACAAGATGCGCGCAATGGGGCTTGACGTCAATCCGGGGGACTTCGCCGAAAATATCACCACCGTGAATCTCGTTTTGACTGAGCTGCCGGTGGGAACCCGTCTGAAAATCGGCGACAACCTTCTTGAAGTGAGCCAGATCGGCAAGGAGTGCCATCAGCGCTGTGCGATATACTATCAGGCCGGTGACTGCGTGATGCCCAAAGAGGGTATTTTTGCGGTGGTGCTGTCCGGCGGTACCGTCAAAGTCGGCGACAGGGTAGAGGTGATTGCTGATGTTTAATATCGGAATCATTACCGCCAGCGACAAGGGATCCCGCGGCGAACGCAGCGATGTCAGCGGCAAAACCATCGCCACCATGCTGGCCGGCCTGGGGGAAGTTAAACATTACATCATTGTGCCTGACGATCGGGAAGCCCTGAGCCGGGAACTGATCAACATGGTCGACAGGCTCAATCTCGATCTCATCCTGACCACCGGCGGCACCGGGCTTGGTCCGCGGGACGTTACCCCCGAGGCCACCCTGGCGGTCATCGAGCGGCAGGTGCCGGGGATTCCCGAAGCCATGCGGGCCAGATCGCTGGAGATAACATCAAGGGCCATGCTGTCCAGAGCCGTGGCCGGCATCCGCGGCCGCACCCTGATCATCAACCTGCCCGGCAGCCCCAAGGGCGTGACCGAATGCCTCCAGGTGGTTCTGCCGGCCCTGGAGCACGGCCTGGCGATCATGAAAGGCGAGACCGGCGAATGCGGCGGCCCGGCCTGAGTCTGGGCTGTTGAACAACTTCGCCCATCTATCAAGGCATTGAATTATTTGTTTTTATAGAAAAACTAAAGGCCGTTCAGAAAGGTCCATATGCTAGACGACCGGGCGGACCCCGCCGCGACGCGTACTGGAAGTACGCTAGCAATGGGTTCGCCGGGCCAAGTGCGCAGTTCTTGCGCTTTAAGCAGACACACAGCGCTTCAGCGATGATGTGGTCGCTTATGCATGGCAACAAGCGAACCGAAAGCTCTGCTTTCGAGTGAGACGTTAGCCAGGCGAAGCGCTTAGAAATGCGGCCTGCCCTTTACGGGTGCGACGCAGATGGGCCTTTATCAACGGCCGAGTAATTTGCCCTTGACAGCGGCTTCCAGTTTTGCTATAGTAGCTATCAACAACATACGTAAATGCGATGACCGTGGAGGAGTAAGCCAGACGCATTTTCCAGAGAGCCGGGGGTTGGTGCGACCCGGCAGATGCACTGACTGAAATACACCCGTGAGCAGCAGGTCGAACAGCTTTTTTAAGTAGACCGTGCCGGAGCGCCACCGTTAACACAGGCTAGGGTATCGGACCAGTGTCCCGTACCTGACAGAGCGGCTTGCATAGCAAGCAGGGTGGTACCGCGGGGTATAATAATCCCGTCCCTGATTTTCAGGGACGGGATTTTTTGTTTCACCGTCGCTCTCGCCTGACCGATTGGATCGCGAGAAAAACGCTAGGAGGAAAGCAGTATGATTATTGTCATGAAGCCCCAGGCCAGCCAGGAAGAACTGAACCGCGTCATCGCCAAGGTGACCGATCTGGGCCTGAAAGTCCATCTGTCGGAAGGGAAATTCCGCACCATCATCGGGGTCATCGGCGACAAGAAGCTGATCGCCGAACTGCCGGTGGAAGTAATGCCTGGCGTGGAAAAAGTCGTGTCAGTCACTGAAAACTTCAAACTTGTCAGCCGTGGCTTCAAACCCGAAAACACCGTTGTCGACGTGGGTGGGGTGCTGGTAGGGGGGCCTGGGCTTGTAGTCATGGCCGGGCCGTGCGCCGTGGAAAGCCGCGAACAGCTTATGGAAGCGGCGCTGGCGGTGAAAAGCTGCGGCGCCCAGTTCCTGCGGGGCGGGGCCTTCAAACCGCGAACCTCGCCGTACGCCTTTCAGGGGCTGGAGGAAAAGGGCCTGGTCATGCTGGCCGAGACCAGGGAAGCCACCGGGCTGAAAATCGTCACCGAAGTGGTCGACGTCCAGTCGGTGGAGATGGTGAGCGCCTACGCCGATGTGCTTCAGATCGGGGCGCGGAATATGCAGAACTTCCAGCTGCTGAAAATGGCCGGCAAGTCCGGCAAGCCGGTGCTGCTCAAACGCGGCCTGGCGGCTACTATCAACGAATGGCTGAACGCCGCCGAATATATCATGAACGAAGGCAATTACAACGTCATTTTCTGCGAACGCGGCATCCGCACCTTCGAGAATTACACCCGCAACACCCTTGACCTGAGCGCCGTGGCGGCTCTGAAGGAGATCAGCCACCTGCCGGTCATTGTTGATCCCAGTCACGGCACCGGGCGGTGGAAACTGGTTTGCCCGATGGCCAGGGCAGCCGTGGCCGCCGGCGCCGACGGACTGATGATCGAAGTGCACCCCAATCCGTCTGAAGCCTTGTCCGACGGCAGTCAATCCCTCACTCCGGAGAATTTCGCTGTTCTCATGAACGAAGTAACGGCCCTCGCTACCCTGATGGGGCGGACAATCGCATGAAGGGGCTGCGGATTGCCATCATCGGCGTCGGCCTGATCGGGGGTTCTTTAGGGCTGGCTCTTCGCCAGGCCCGGCCCGGGACCTTTAAAATCACCGGGATCGACAGCCGCCGTGAAAGCCTGGCTGTCGCCCTCGACCGCGGCGCGGTGGATGAAACGGCGGCTGACCCTGTTGCCGGCGTAAGCGCCGCCGATATCGTCTTTTTGTGTACTCCGGTGCTGCAGATTCCCGGCCTTATCGCCGAAATAGCCCCCCATCTTAAGGACGGGGCGATTGTCACCGACGTCGGCAGCACCAAGGGTTTCCTTCGTCGGGAAATCACCGCCCTGCTGCCGGCCGGCGTCTTTTATATCGGCGGCCATCCGATGGCCGGGCGTGAAAAAAGCGGCATCGCTGCCGCTGACGGGACGCTGTTCGCTGATAAAATGTTTATCCTCACGCCTTTAGAAGACGCCCCGCCGGCGGCGGTTGAGCTCCTGCAAGAACTCGTCGGTCTGACCGGGGCCCGGGTGACGGTGATGGATGTTGACCACCACGACCGCTGTGCGGCCGTCATCAGCCACATTCCGCATATCGCCGCCGCGGCGCTGGTCAACCTGCTGGCCCGTTATCCCGGCGAAGAGCAGAATCTGCTCAACCTGGCGGGAGGAGGCTTTTGCGATACCACCCGGATCGCGTCCTCGGACGCCGACATGTGGGCCGACATCTGCCTGACCAACTCTGCCGCCATCGGTCAAAGCCTGGATCAGATGCAGGCGATCCTGGACGACCTCGCCCGCTTCATCCGGCAGGGGGACCGCGACAGGGTGCACGCCTTCTTCAAGGCGGCGAAGGCCCGCCGGGACAGTGTCATCGCGTCACTCTAGCCCAGTTGGCGTTGATGATCTGAGCCATTAGCTTTTTCCCCTCAATATCGGGGTGGAGGCCGTCGATGGCGTAATAGTCCGGCAGCTGTCGCTCGGCGTCCGACATCTGCGGAGCAAGATCGATGTAGTAGCGCTGCTGCCTGATGAAGGCATTGACCGTGTCGAATTCCCGCTGCCAGCCGTCGATGGTTTCCTCTTCGAAAACCCGCATGATCGCCTCGGGGTTGATCGGCGGCAGGGTAAGGAAAATCGGCCGGATTCCGTGGATCAGGCACCTGTCGCGGATTGCGGTGAGATCTTCGATGACCTTGCCGGAGGGGGTACCGCCGCGCAGACTGTTGGTGCCACCGAGGATAATCAGGTATTTGGGGCGGAAAGGCAGCACATCCCGGTCAAACCTGTCGGCAAGAGTTTCCGAAGTGTCGCCGCTTTTGCCCAGATTTACCACCGGGAAATTCAGATAGGTCTGAAAGCTGTATTCCCAGTTGGCCGGGGAATAGGAGACGGCCCCGCCGCCATGGGTGATACTGTCGCCGAAGGTGGCGGCGTAATTACCTTTTTTCAGGTCGACCGTGAACTGGCCGATATCGGAATACACTCCCACCGGGTTGCCGGACGCATCCAGGCCGCGCACCCGCCAGTAGTAAACCCCGGGAATATTTCTCGGTTCATCGTCATAGCAGTCGAAGCCGGTGGTTTCCTTACTCCAGATGCGGTAAACCGAAGCCGCCGTTCCGTCCGGGTTTTCCGGCGGCTGGCTCAGTATTTCCACTTCGTAGCTGGTCGCCCCGGTGATGGGGATCCAGGAATAGGCCGGAAACAGCGGCGTCGCCGCGCCGTTTTCGTTGAACACCGTCGTGATCAGCGGTTTTAACGGCACCTGCTTGTTATGGTCGATAAAGATCTGCTGGGCTTCGGAGAAAACCCCCAGCGGTTTGCCGTCATAGTCAAGAGCCCGCACCCGCCAGTAGACAAAACTGCCGGGATAGGCGGAAAGATCGGGGTTGTAGCCGTTGGTGAAGACCTCGCGGGAAGCAAACAGCCGGTGTTTGGAAGGCATGATGTCGCTGGGGTTTTCCGGCGGGGCGGTCAAAAACTCGATTTCATAATAAACCGTCCCGGGAATGACTTTCCAGGTCAAAAAAGGTTTGTCCGGGCCCGGGGCCGCCTGTGGGTAGGAAACGGTGGCAACCGGCTTGAAACGCTGGAAGTCTTCGCTGGAATAGCCCATTACCGCCGCCAGATTCAGTGAGTTGGAATACGAACCCAGGGGATGGCGGAACAGCCCGTGGGCCGACACCCGCCAGTAGGTCCGGAAGGGAAAGCTTTCATTGACCGTAAGCTGATTTCGCCAGGTTCGGTAAGTAATGATCCTCTGGGACACCGGCACCGCCAGGTCCTGGTTTTCCGGCGGCGCTTTCAGCACCTCGACCTCATAGTAGCTGAAATAATCCAGCTTGGGCCAGGTCAGCACATATTCGTTGGCGACAAAAGACGCCTCCAGTTTTGGCTTATAGCTGCTCAACCCCATAATGTCCAGGGTCTCCGCCAGGCCGATCAGCGCTAATATGGCAACCAACAGCGCAAGAATACGCTTCATATAAAACCTCGGATTTTTATTTTGTGGTACAAGGGTTTGGCTGGCAGGAAACGAAATAGTAACTATCACCAAACTCGCCCGGGAGATGATCGGTTGTTCAACAGCGCAATCTACAGCCGGCAGTTTGTCACTCTGATTTCAGCGAACATGTTTTTCTGGATGAGTGTCAATTTTTTTCTGCCGGTGTTACCAATATATTACCACAGCTTAGGTATGGATGACCATCAGATAGGCTTGGCAATCGGCGCCTTTTTTGTCGGTTCGGTGCTGTTTCGTGTCTTTGCCGGTCGAGCGGTGGACCATTATGGCGGCAAACCTGTGCTGACCATCGGGATGGTCCTTTCCGTGATCTCGATCATCGGCTACTATTACAGCCAGACGCTGCTGCCGGCGATGCTGACCCGGTTTCTCCACGGCGCCGGCATCTCCGGCTATGCATCCGCAGCTCTTACCATGGTGACCCTGATGCATGAGGAACACCACACCACTGAAGCCGTGGCCGCCTATACCCTGTTTACGATGTTCGGCGTGGGTGTTGCCTCCAGCAGCGCTATCTGGATTTTCGGTCTCGGCGATTTTTCCCTGATCGTGATTTGCGGTGTCGTGACCACCTTGCTGTCGTTATTATTGTTTCCCCGCAAACCGAAACTAAAAGTAAAGATATCGGTCGCCGAAACGCTGCCCCTGCGGACCGTGGCCTGCCATCCGGGGGTTATCATTCCCGCCGTCAGCCTGCTGGCGACCAGTATCTGTTTTGGCAGCATGATGACCTTCCTGCCGCTGATGATGATCAGTCAGGGCATCAAAGGCCTCGGCATGTTCTATATCGCCTACTCGGTCACCGTCATCCTGTCCCGCTTCTGGGTCAGCAGGCTGTGCAACTGGCTGACGGCGGAGCGGTTGTCCCTGTATATTCTGCTCATGTTGGGCGCTACTATGCTTCTGGCGGGACAGATCGTCGCCGAGTGGGTGCTGGTGCTGTCCGGCGTCAGCATCGGGATCAGCAGCGGACTGGTTTACCCGGCCCTGGCGTCCGTCGTGACCGCCAATACCCAGCCGGTCAACAGGGGAACCGCTTTCGGCTTCTTCACCATGGCCTTCGACATCGGCGTTGCCGGCGGCGCCATCGTCCTGGGAGCAGTGGCCTCGGTCTGGGGTTATCAGGCCGTCTTTCTTGCCGCCGGCGCCTACACCCTGGCCTACGCCGCCGCCTACTACTGGTGGCTGATGGGTCGCCTGCTCAGCTGTCAGACTGAATGATATCCTTCATCCGACCGGCGCTTTTACCCGGACTTCCAGGTCCGGGTTTTCTTTTTCCCCGCTTGACCCGACTATAGCTTCATAGTTTATCATGCTGTAGAGAAGCTGCAAAAAGGCATCTTGGTGGGAGGGCGCCATGTTTTTGATCAACCGCAATTTCCGGCTGCTCTGGTTTGGCCAGTCGATCTCGCAATTGGGCGACAAAGCCTATAACATCGCCCTGATGTGGTGGCTGTTCGAGAAAACCGCCTCACCGCTCTACATCAGCTCGTTTTTGATCGCCTCGATGCTGCCGGAGCTGATCTTCGGGCCGGTAGCCGGCGTGTATATCGACCGCTGGGACAAGAAAAAAATACTGGTGGCCGCGGATTTCGTCCGCGGGATCGCCGTCCTGCTTCTCGCCGTTCTCTACCTGGCGGATGTCCTGGCCATATGGCACATCTACAGCGCCGCTCTTTGCATATCGCTTTGTTCGGCGCTGTTCAACCCGGCGACCATGGCGGTGATCCCGGCGGTGGTGGAAAAGGCGGAACTTCGCCAAGCCAACGCTCTGAGTCAGCTGGTGGCAGGAGCGGTGGCGGTGATCGGTCCGCTGGTGGGAGCTTCCAGTGTGGCCTTACTGGGGTATGCCGGGGTGCTGGTATTCAACGGCTGTTCCTATATGATATCAGGGCTCGCTGCCGCCTTTCTCCGGATGCGGAAGACCGGGGCTGCGGCGAAGGAGCCGGTATGTTCCGCTCTCCTGCAGGGGTTGCGCTACATTCGCCGCGACCCGCGGATAGTGGTGGTGGTGATCATCGTGGCTGTCATTCATGTCTTTGTCGGCGCCATGGTGGTAGTCATGCCTTTTTTGGCCGGCTCCCTGACCGGCGGCATCAACAGTCTGGGCGTATTGCAGGCCGCCCTCGGCGGCGGGATGATCGCCGGGGCGGTGTATGTATCCCGGTTTTCCGGTGAGCGCTTGGCCGGATCGTCCCTTTTCTGCGCCATCATGGTTATGGGGGCAGGAATCGCAGCCCTTGGGGTGCTGCAGTTTCTCCGCAGCGACGCGGTGGAGGTCTATGCCGGGTGCTGTCTCATCATCGGCATGTGTGTCGCGGTTGTCAGCGTCTTCTGGCGCACCATAGCTCAAACTTGCGTCGCTGCGGAAATGACCGGGCGGGTTTTCAGTGTGCTGTCCACCACCGGCAATATCACTCTGCCTGTTTCCATCGGGCTGTTCGGAGTGATCCTCCATTATGCCGCTCCGGCGTTCCTGCTTTCTTTTGCAGGAATTTGCCTGGTCCTTATCGGAATAGTATTGCTCATAAGCAGCAGGACAATGTTTGAAAACCTGCAGCAGTAAGAACGGCCGCCGCAGAACGGATGTGACAATATGACCTTTACCATCGGAAAACTGGCCCGAAGATTTAACCTGTCCCGCAGCACGCTCCTCTACTATGATTCCATCGGCCTGTTGTCACCTGAGGCAAGAGGCAAAAGCAACTACCGCCTCTATTCCGAAACCAGCTGCCAGCGGCTGGAGCAGATCGCCGTCTATCGCCAGGCAGGCCTGTCCCTTTGCCGGATCAAAGAACTGCTGGACGCCCCGAAGGGCGCCGCTGCCGCCGCCCTGGAAGCCAAGCTGGAGGAAATCAACAGGCAAATCAGGGCACTGCGTCAGCAGCAGCACTTTATCATCCAGGTACTGAAAAGCAGCCAACTGCTTGAGCGCCTGAGCGTCATCCCGAAGGATGCCCTGGTCGGGCTGCTTCAGGCCGCCGGAGTCGATGAACAGGCCCAGTGGCGGTTTCATCATCTGTTCGAACAGCAGTTTCCCGAACGGCATCAGGAGTTTGTGGAACTGCTGGGACTGACGCCCGGCCAGGCGAATGAAATCCGGGAATGGTCGCGCCGGGAACAGGAATAATGCCTCCGCTTTTTCTTGGGGATGAAGGGGCTTGTCCGGCGGGGGAGAATATAGCGGTAAGGAAAGCCAAAAGATCCAGGGCACATGGAGGAAAAAAATGAACGAAGCGAATCGTTGGTTGCGAATCGGAAGTCTGTCTATTTTGCTTTTCGCGGCGGTTTTTGCTTTCTGCCTTACTCCCGCCGGGCTTGCGTCTGAGAAGCCAGCGGCACGGGCCGCTTCAGGCCAGGATGGGCCGGGGGCGGGCGACGCGACGAAAAAAGACTACGTCCGATTAGGGTTCGACCTTATGAAGAAGGAAACGGTCGGCGATCTTAGGCTCAACAGTACAGACGATACCGTACTGGGACTTATCGGAGAGCCGGAAGATAGGTCTCCGGCGAGAATCTGGGGCGCGGACGGCCGGGAGCACCAGTCCTGGTATTATCCGGCCAGGGGTCTGGAACTCGGCATGGTCAGAGCCGGAGATGGGCAGAAGGTCGAACGGATTTGCCTGAAAAGTCCCTGTGAGCTGAAAACCGGACGGGGTATAGGGATCGGCAGCACCGAAGAGGAAGTCAGGGCGGCTTACCGCGATGAAATAGACCTCCAGGCCCGGGGGCGGGAAGGCTGGTGGCCGGCACCATTTATGGCGGGGTCATCTTCGCTCTGGAAAACGGTGTTGTGTCATCTATTTTCATCGGTGCCGGCGCAGAGTGACAAAATCCTGGCCAATCCATGGTCACGGTTGATGCTCAAAAAAGAATCCCAAATAATATAAGGAAGACAAATAAAGGCACCCGGCGAGACGCCGGGTGCCTTTATCATCGAAAACGCTGTTTGACTAAAAATACAGGTCCCGCTGACCTTCTTCAATCTCCCTGAGCCGCTGGGCGGTGAGAGTTCGGGTGTTTTCCTGGGGGATGGACGCCAGGGCGTCTTTGATCAGGGACTCGCCTGCCGTCTTGGTCGGTTCGTCGGCGTAATCCAGGAGATATTCCTTAAAAGTCAGCAGGGCGTTGGGCAGACAGACGTTCTGAATCTCGCCGCTTTTGGCCAGGCTCATGAACCGGTCGCCGGTGCGGCCCTGACGGTAGCAAGCGGTGCAGAAGCTGGGAACAAACCCTTTTGCGCACAACATCCGGATGATTTCGTTGGGGGAACGCTGGTCGCTCGGTTCGAACTGCTGGCCGTTGTTGGCGTTGTAGGCCGTGGAGGCATGCTCCTCGTAAACCTGCTGGTAGCCGCCGACACCGGTACAGGACCCGGCGCTGATCTGGGAGATGCCGTAGGTGATCAGTTCGTCCCGCAGCTCGGGATTTTCGCGGGTCGACAGAATCATGCCGGTATACGGCACCGCCAGGCGGATGATGGCAATGATCTTCTTGAAATCTTCGTCATCCACCAGGTAGGGGAAGTTCGCCAGATTGACGCTGCCGGCTGGCCGAAGGCGGGGCACCGAGATGGTGTGGGGCCCGACCCCGAACGTGCTGTCAAGATGTTCGGCGTGGAGGAACATTGCCACTGTCTCGTACTTCCAGTCATAAAGACCGTATAGTACGCCGATGCCCACGTCGTCGATGCCGGCCTGCATCGCCCGGTCCATGGCGGTGGTGTGCCAGTTGTAGTCGTGTTTCGGGCCGGTGGGGTGAAGCGTGGCGTAGGTCGGACGGTGGTAGGTTTCCTGGAACAGGATGTAGGTGCCGATTTCGGCTTCCTTCAGTCTGCGGTAGTCTTCGACCGTGGTGGCGGCGATATTGACGTTTACCCGGCGGATGGCGCCGTTGCCGTCCTTGATGCTATAAATCTCCTTGATGACGTCAGTCACATAGTCGATAGGGCAGTTGACCGGGTCTTCGCCGGCCTCCAGCGCCAGGCGCTTGTGGCCGAGGGCTTCCATGATCTCCACTTCTTTTCTTACATCCGCCAGCTCTAGGCGGCGGCGGAGCTGCTCTTTATTGGCGGACTGATAGCCGCAGTAAACGCAGTTGTTGATACAGAAGCTGGAAATGTAGAGCGGGGCGAAGAGCACGATCCGCTTGCCGTAAATCGCTTCCTTGACTCTGGCTGCGGTCTGGAACATTTCCTGCAGCAGGGCCGGGGCCTTTACTTCGATCAGTACCGCGACTTCCTCCGCCGACAGGCCGTGATAGCGGGCGGCCTTGGCGATGATCTGCCGCACGGCGGCCGCATCGCCGGCCTTGGTTTTGGCCTCAGCCAAAAGGTTCACGATCAGGTTATTGTCGATAAATCCGTCACTGGATCGTTGTTTTTCGTCAATCATGGTTATCACCCTCCTGAATCGTTTTAGCGGTGAGAGCGGACTTTACGGTTACGCCGGGGATGTTGCCCAGCTTGCCGGTCATGGCGCCCACCTCGTCGGTGGTTCCCTCAATAATCAGGGCGATGACCCCGACATTGGCCTGGGGTCTGGGAATACCCATCCGCCCGATGACGATATGACCGTAACTTGAGATGACGGCATTGACCTTTTCCCCGACACATCTGGGATCGTCAATGACGATGCCGATGACGCCGACACGTTTTGGCACCAGGCACCCCTCCCTCGAAAATAATAAAAGCCTTCTTTTGCGCGCAAGGCATAAGAAGGCAGTAATTACCGTCCGGTAAATTCGCCATCCTTTGCGCAGGCATCGCCCTTGCTTGCAGATTGCGCTGAAAGCTTTTCCTCCAAGGCACGGCAGCCACGGCTGGCATGCTTTGTCAGAAACTATGTACTGATTATACACCATCCGGAGTTATAAATCCAGACCCATAAACACCGTTCCTGACGCCGCGTGGCCGCCGTACGGCGGTATTTCCCGGAAACCCAGCGAACGGTAAAGCTGCTGGGCCGCAGTCATTGTAACAAGTGAATCGAGAAACATCTGCCGGTAGCCGATCTGGCGGGCGTCGGCGATTACTCTGTCCGCCAGCAGTCTGCCGGTTTTTTGGCCGCGAAACGCAGGCCGCACGTACAGGCGCTTCATTTCGCACCGGCCTTTCGTCAAGGGTCGCAAGGCCACGCATCCCGCCGGGATTTGGCCGGCAAAAGCCAGGTAGAGACGGCCCTTTGGCGGTGCATACTTGCCGGGCAGGGTCGACAGCTCTGTCGCAAAACCCTGATAACCCAGGTCGATGCCCAGCCCTTCCTGGTATTCGCGGAAAATCGCCCGGGCCGTGCTCAGCAGCGGTTCTGTGGTTACCAGTTCAAGCATCATCCTGCTATCACCCCGCTTTACCCATACTCCGCAGAAACGGAAAAATCCTGCCGCTGACAGGAAAAACAAAGGGGCCGCGGCCATCAGGCCTGACGGTTTTGCCGAAAAAGGCCGCATAATAGGGCCGCAGGGGAGAAACAATAATCAGGATTGCTATAATGGACCTCAGATACGACAAGCGGAGGAGGGTGCCCGTGGCGCCAACTGTGGGAATACCAAGAGGCCTGCTGTTTTACTACTATAAAGATCTGTGGCAGAATGTTCTGCGCGGACTTGGCGCTGAAGTGGTCGTGTCGGGGGA
>JARLHY010000109.1 GCA_031292015.1 Negativicutes bacterium
CGGCAGCGACAGCGCCACCATCAACCAGACGGTTGGCACATATGCCAGTGCCAACGCGGGCGCTGAGGGTGTGACGGCAACCCTGACGGCTGGCAATTATGTGGCGGGCGGCAGGACCAATCTCTCCAACTATGTGCTGCCAACGGTCGCCACCGGCAGCGGCACCATTACGCCGAAAGTGCTGGGGACCAACCCGATCACCGCGACGATCGTGGGTGCCACCAAGATGTATGACGGCACGGACGCGATTACGCTCAATAATAGCAATTTCACGCTTACCGGCTTCATTGGCTCGGATGGCGCAACCATCAATACAAACATCGCGGGCACCTTCGCGTCAGCCAACGCTGGTGTGCAGGATATTTCGGCACAGTTGTCTCCAACTGATTTCACCGCCAATAATGGAACCTACCTGCCCAACTACACGCTGCCGACCATGGCATATGGCACCGGCATTATTACCCCGGCGATGCTGACAGCCTCGATCATCAACAACCCGACCAAGGTTTATGACGGCAGCACCACCGCTTATCTGACCCCGACCGATTTCTCGCTGACCGGCTTTGTCGGTACCCAGGGGATTACGGTGCTGGAAGTGCCCGGCACCTATGCCAGCTCGACCGCCGGTGCCGAGACTGTGACGGCCAGCCTGCCGCTGCTGGTTTATACGCCGAACGCCGGGACGCTGCTTTCCAACTATACTCTGCCCGTCACCGCGAGTGGGCCGGGCACCATTACCAAAGCGCCTTTGGTGATTACCGGGGTGTCGGCGACCAATATCACTTATAATCAGGGCACGGTTGATCCGCTGAATGTCAGCAACGCCGCTTTATACGGGCTGGTTTCGGGCGATGCTGTGGCCCTGAATACCAATACCGCTGTCGGCGCGTTCGCGACCTCGGGTGCGGCGAACAACGTGGCGGTTACCGCCAGCGGATTCAACATCACCGGCGCCAACGCGCTCGATTATCAGCTTACGCAGCCCGCGGGGCTGACCGCCAATATCAACCCGATCGTGCTGACGGTTCAGAACGTAACGGCGAACAATAAATATTATGACGGCACCACCAGCGAGACGCTGAGTTCCGGGGCAACGCTGAGCAGCGGTGTGCTCTCAGGTGATACGGTGAACCTGGTCACCACCGGGGCCACCGCTTCGTTCGGTTCGGTGAATGTCGGTAACAACCTGGCGGTATCGGCGGGCGGGTTCAGCCTGAGCGGTGCGCAGGCCACCGATTATACGCTGGCGCAGCCAAGCGGGCTGAC
>JARLHY010000110.1 GCA_031292015.1 Negativicutes bacterium
CGCGCGTGGCGGTGGTCATCTTCGATCCGCACAATACCCGGCGCTACTTTCAGATCCGCGGCCGGGTGGTCAATTGCACTGCCGACGGCGCCGCCGAGCACGTCGAAAAGCTTTCCCAGAAATATACCGGCACGCCCTATTCCTGGTACGGCGGGCGCCAGCAGCAGCGCGTCATCCTCACCATTGCCCCCGAGCACGTCAGCAGCATGGGCCGGTAGCTCCTGCCTCAGAATTTTACAGGGACCTTGCGGGGATAAAGGGTATAGAGAGCAGAAATAATTTAAAAAAGCCATTCGTTTTTTATGGTTTTATCCTTTTTATCCCTCTTATCCCTGTTTGAATTTCTTCTCTTATCCCTGTTAGTTTTTCTTTGTCGATATATGCTAAAATGATCGAAATATGGCACATCAGCTCTCACCCGCTCAGCCCTTAGACGGTCTGGACGATCCACGCAACTATTTGGACCGCGAGCTGGGGGCGCTGGCCTTCCAGCGCCGGGTTTTCGAGGAGGCCCAGGATCCGCGCAACCCCTTGCTGGAACGCCTCAAGTTTATCGCCATCATCGGCTCGAACCTGGACGAATTTTTCATGGTACGGGTCGGCGGGCTCAGCGTCCCGGATGCCAGAACGCCGGACCTGGACATCTCGGTTGAGGATGTGCCTCCTTCCGAGCAGTTGGTCGCCATCCGCCAGGCCGCCCAGCAGCTCATGGGCGACGTCAACGATTTCCTGCGCGGCACGCTGCAGCCCGAGCTGAGCCGGGCCGGCATCCACCTATGTGATTACGACCAGCTCAGCCAGGATCAGCAGCAGGCCGCCGACCTTTACTTCACCAATTTTATTTTCCCGGTTTTAACCCCGCTGGCCTTTGACCCCGGGCATCCCTTCCCGCACATCTCCAACCTCAGCCTCAACCTGGCCATCCTGGTCAAGGGCGCTGGCGAGCAGGTTCATTTTGCCCGCCTGAAAGTCCCCGATACCTTGCCTTACCTGGTGCCGGTCCCGGCTGAACTGCCGAACGATAGCGAGGGCGATAGTGCAGGCGATAGCGAAGGGGGTGCTGTTCAAACGGGCGGCGCCCCGCCACAGCAGGTTTTCGTGTGGGTCAGCCAGCTGATTCGCGCCAACCTGGCCGCGCTCTTTCCGGGCATGGCCATCCTTGAAGCCCATCCATTCTATGTCATTCGCAACGCCGAAATGGAAATCCAGGCCCTCGAAAACCTGGATCTGATGGAGACCATGGAAGAGAGCGTCCGCAAGCGGCGCTTCAGCCCGGTCGTGCGGCTGCTGGTCGACCAGTACATGCCGGGCCATGTCCTCGATATTCTGGTCGATAACCTGAAAATCGATAGCGAAGATATTTATACCGTGCACGGGCCGCTGGTCTTACGCAGCCTGATGCAGCTTTACCGCCTCGACCGGCCGGATTTGAAGTATAAGCCCTTCTCTCCTGCCAGATCCTCCCTGCTCGAGCTGGAAGGCGAAGATTTCTTCGCCGCCATTCGCCAGGGTGATATTTTGCTGCACCACCCCTATGACTCGTTTGCCCCGGTCATTCACTTCCTGCAGGTGGCCGCCTGCGATCCGAACGTGCTGGCCATCAAACAAACGCTCTATCGCGTCGGCAGCAACTCGCCGGTCGTCAAGACCCTGCTCGAGGCCAGCCGCGACAACGGCAAGCAGGTGGCCGTCCTGGTGGAGCTGAAGGCCCGCTTTGACGAAGAGAGCAACATTGGCTGGGCCAGGATGTTGGAACAGGAAGGCGTGCACGTCACCTACGGCTTGAGCGGGCTCAAAACCCATTGCAAGGTGGCCCTGGTCGTGCGCATGGAGGAAGGCCGCATCCGCCGTTACATGCACCTGGCCACCGGCAACTACAACCACGTCACCGCCCAATTGTATGAAGACCTGGGGCTTTTCACCTGCGACGATGATATCGGCGCCGATGCGACCGACCTTTTCAATTATCTGACCGGTTATTCCCTCAAAGCGGATTATCACAAGCTGCTGGTAGCCCCGCTCGAGCTGCGCGCTCGCCTGGAAGCCTTGATCCGCCAGGAAATGGCGCACCAGGCCGCCGGGCAACCAGGGCACATTATCATCAAGGTCAACGCCCTGGTCGATAAACCCATGGTCCGCTTGCTTTACCAGGCTTCACAGGCCGGGGTGCAGATCGATCTGATCGTGCGTGGGGCCTGCTCGCTGCGTCCTGGCGTTGCCGGTCTTTCAGAAAATATCCGCGTCACCAGCATTTTGGGGCGCTTCCTGGAACACAGCCGTATTTTCTATTTCCGCAACGCCGGCCTGGAGCGCATCTACCTGGGCAGCGCTGACCTGATGCCTCGCAACCTCAACCAGCGCGTCGAGGTCTTATTCCCGGTCGAAAAACCCGCTCTGGTGCAGCACATCCGCGACGATATTTTGAAAATCCTGCTGTCGGATAACGTCCGGGCGCGCCGCATGCTGCCGGATGGAACCTACCGGCGCATCTCGCCCGCCCCCGGCGAACCGCTCATCGATTGCCAGGAGTGGTTTATCAAACGCCGGCTCGCCTCTTAGCGCCAGCCTGAGGCTTACAGGGCTAGGAAAGGTAAAGGGCATAAAGGGCATAAAGAGCAAATATATTTAGAAAGCGCCCTTGGTTTTTATTTTTTATCCCTTTCATCCCTTTTATCCCTGTTATTTTTTTCTCAGACTAACGACTTGACAATCCCTTCAATATCGTAGATAATAATTCTAGAA
>JARLHY010000019.1 GCA_031292015.1 Negativicutes bacterium
GCCTATCCGGACGGTTAGAACAGCTTCAACCGCCCAAAACAAGAAATCCCGCCGCTCCTCGAAAAAAGGGCGGCGGGATCAAAATTTTTATTACACTTCGCCACTTATCATGGCGATGAAATATTTGTGAATTCGATCGTCCCGGGTCAGTTCGGGATGAAACGAAGTGGCGAGCAGTTTTTCCTGTCTGGCCACAACGGCATATTTATCCACCGAAGCCAGCACGTTAACCTCCGGCCCGACTTCTTCGATATAGGGAGCGCGGATAAACACCGCCCGCACCGGTTCCGGACCAAACTCCGGCACGTTGAGATCGGCTTCGAAGCTCTCCCGCTGGCGGCCGCTGGCGTTGCGCCGCACCTTGATATTCATCAGCCCCAGCCGCGGCTGATCGCTGGCAATGATATCCCTGGCCAGGACGATCATGCCGGCACAGGTGCCGTAAATGGCCATGCCATCGGCGGCCCGGCTTTTTATCTTTTCCATCAGGCCCCAGTCGATCAGCATTTTTCCGATAGTCGTACTCTCGCCGCCAGGGATGATAAGTCCCGCAACATCGTCCAGCTCATCCGGTTTTCTGATTTCGACCGCTTCGACGCCGCAGTGCTCCAGCATGATCCGGTGTTCGCGAAAGGCGCCCTGCAGGGCGAGTACGCCGACTTTCACGTCTACCAGCCCCGTTCCTGCATCCGCTCGTTGGGTGCGAGGGTCGAAATCTCCAGGCCCGGCATGGCTTCGCCGAGGTCCTGGGACACTTCGGCCAGCACTTTGGGATCATTATAGTAGGTGGTCGCCGCGACGACGGCCTTGGCCCTTTTGGCCGGATCAGCGGATTTGAAGATCCCCGACCCGACAAAGATGCCATCGCAGCCCAGCTGCATCATCAGAGCAGCATCGGCGGGAGTCGCGATACCGCCGGCGGCGAAATTGACCACCGGCAGACGGCCCAGTTTCTTGGTTTCTATTACGAGATCGTAAGACGCACCGATATTTTTGGCAAACGCCGCCACTTCTTCTTCCGGCAGATTTTGCAGCTGACGGATTTCGCCCATGACCATCCGGATATGTTTCACAGCTTCCACGACATTGCCGGTACCGGGTTCGCCCTTGGTGCGGATCATGGCCGCGCCTTCGCCGATACGGCGCAGAGCTTCGCCCAGATTCTTCGCGCCACAGACAAAGGGCACCTTGAACTGGTGTTTATTGATATGAAACTTGTCGTCGGCAGGGGTAAGCACTTCGCTTTCATCAATATAGTCCGCTCCAAGCGCTTCCAAAATCTGAGCCTCGACAAAATGCCCGATCCGGGCTTTGGCCATGACCGGAATGGTCACGGCATCCATGATCCGTTGAATAATCGTCGGGTCGGCCATCCTTGCCACTCCGCCGGCGGCCCTGATGTCGGACGGAACCCGTTCCAGCGCCATGACTGCGCAGGCGCCGGCGACTTCGGCGATCTTAGCCTGCTCAGGTGTGGTCACATCCATGATAACGCCGCCCTTGAGCATTTCCGCCAGGCCAGCCTTTACTCGAAAAGTACCCTGTTCCATCGTAATTACCTCCTACATATCACCAGCGTTTAATAGCATCGGGAAGTGTTCCTTATTCTACCCCAACCTGAAATCATATTCAATATTTTGATGATGATACTTCAGTTTTCCCTGCCTGAGCGACAAAATTCGCCGGGAAACCGAAAAGGCACCTGAGGGTTCAGGTGCCTGCCTATTTTTTTTGTCTGGCCCGCACAGCCCGGACAATCTGCCGGGCGAAAGGGCCAAGATTCTGGTCGGCGTAGGCCTTCATAATGCCGGCGGCCACCTGCCGGATGGCGCTTTTGATGATCGCCGGATTGGTCACCCCCTGCTGCTGCAGGCCGTCTTCGATATAGACAGCCGCCTCCAGCGCTTTCTCGGCGGCGATGGTGTTGATGATCCCGACTATGTCGGCTTTACCGACCAGTACGTGGCCGGCGGCGGAAAAGATATCGGCGACCATGGCGGTCAGTTCCACCGGGCGATCATTGATGATGATCACCGGATCAACGCCTGCAGCCATCTCACCGGCCTGGCCCACGAATTTAACGCCGATACACTTGATGTGCCTGGCTGCGGTCTCTTCCAAAACATGCTGGGCAACATTGGTGGCGATATTGATGACGGTCAGCGGCAGCTTCTGTTGGTTGAAATCCTTGATACAGTTGATTACTTCCGGATCAGGCACCGCCAGGATAACTGTTCGGAGCCCCACCAAGGCCTCGATGCTCGCGGCTGTCGTCAGACCCAGCTCATTGGCGACAGTCTCCAGTAAAACAGGGTCGCGGTCGTACACCGTCAACTCGACATGGCCCTTGAGGCGGCGGGCCAGTTCTCTCCCCATTCTCCCGACACCAATCAGTCCTGCTTGCAACAACTTCACCCCTGTCGATAAAGCTTATTAACCTACCATATAGTTATAGTATGTGCCGCCGCCGGCTGAAGCCACCGCGGGCGCGAATTATCGCCGAGGTCTTATTTTATCGGCAATCGTCTTCAGCGCCACATCCAGCACTTCACACAGCACGGACAGGCAAATCGCCATGGCTGTTACAATGCGTTCGGCCATCGCCATCCCCCCGCTTTTTGTCTTGGTATCATTATAGCACAGCCCTCGCCAGGAAGCGCCCGGGGGGCCGGAGCACCGGACCGGCCAGTCCCAGATATAGTGGCCATGCCCGCGTTTTTTAGCGACAAATAGCTATATGCTGTTAATATTTCCTTAACAAACCAACAAAAATAATGCGGTCGATAGTGGTTTACGCTATAATGAAAATAGATATGGCACTTCCTGTCAAAAGAAGGGGGATCTACTTGAACAAGTATTACGTGCTTGATACTAATGTTTTACTGTATTCTCCCCAAGCTATCTTTGCCTTCAACGAGCATGTGGTAGTCATTCCGGAAGTGGTGCTGGAAGAACTGGACCGGTTCAAATCCGAGTCCTCCGAGCGCGGCGCCCATAGCCGGCAGGTCAGCAGAATCATTGATGACCTGCGCACCCAGGGAGACCTTCTTTCCGGCATTCCCATCAACAATCAGGGCGGCATTCTGCGGATTGAAACCAACTGCCAGGAAGCGGCCATGCCGGCCCACTGGGACCGCGCCAAAGCCGACAACCGCATTCTTCAGGTCTGCAAAGGCCTGGCCGATGAAGGCCGGCCCACCGTCCTGGTGAGCCGCGACACCAACATGCGGGTCAAGTCGGTTATTTTGAATGTCCTGGCTGAAGATTTCCGCAACGACAAGGTCGCGGCCATCGAGGAACAATACACCGGACGGACCATTGTCTATGCCTCCTCAGAGACGATCAACAGTTTCCACCAGGATGACACCAACTTCCTCGACCCCGCCGCCGTGGGGCAATACGACGAAGACAGCCAGACCCTTCACACTCCCAGTTTCGTCACCAACCAGTTCATGCTGATCCGCTCGACTGACAACGACCGGCACACGGGGCTGGGGCGGTTTGACGGCGAGAAGATCGTCCACCTCAAGTTTCGCAACCGAAACCCTTTCGGCGTTTCACCGCGCAATATCGGACAGGTCTTTATGCAGGAATGCCTGATGATGGGTGCGGATGAAGCGCCGCTTGTTATTATCAAGGGTCCGGCCGGCACCGCCAAGACTTTCTACTCGCTGGCGGTGGGCCTCTACCAGCATCTGGACTGCCGGCCGCGGGAATACAACCATCTGCTGATCTGCCGGCCCAACATCCCGATGGACGAGGATATCGGCTTTTTGCCCGGCTCGGAAAACGAAAAAATCAGCCCCTTCATGCGGGGCGTCCGCGACAATCTTTTCACCCTGATGTCCGGTCATATGGCCACCGAATCCAAGGAAATCGCCCAGGTGGAAGACACGGTGCAGATGCTGTTCGAGAAGCGGATCATCCAGACGGAAGCCCTGGCCTACCAGCGCGGCCGGTCTCTTTATAAATACTGGATGATTCTCGACGAAATGCAAAACGCCACTCCCCGCCAGGCCAAAGGCGTGATCACCCGGCCCGGCCTGGGCACGAAGATCATCCTTCTCGGCGACCCTGAGCAAATCGACAACCCCTTCCTGGACAGCCGCTCCAACGGACTATCCTATGCCAGCGAAAAAATGCGTGGCTCCAAGCTGTGCTTCCAGGTGACGCTTCAGCACGACGAATGCGAGCGCTCGCCGCTGGCAGCCGAAGCCGCCCTCAGACTGTAATAACGCCCAGAAAAGCCGGGGAATCTTGGTTGAGATTCCCCGGCTTTTTATTTTGGCAATCAATCCAAGGCCTTTTAGAGCGGCCTTACTACAGCCACCTTTGCAGCAGCGGCAACACGTACGGGTCATACCCGTAGTGGAGCAGCAAAAACAGCAGCAGCCCTACAATACCGCCGACCACCGAGCCGTTGATCCTGATCCAGGCCAGATCTTCGCCGGCCTTGTCTTCGACAAACCGGTTGAGATCCTCGTCGCTGAGGCGCTGCAGGGCTTCCTTGACCACTGTCGCCACCAGGTTGTGCTCGATGTCGATAAATTCCCCCATAGCCATCTTCAGTCGGTCTTCCACCCAGTCCTGCAGGTCGGTGTCGGCGCGGAAGGTATCCCAGAGCTTTTCGATCTGCTGGCTGATCCAGGCTGCGGCGCCGGCAGGCGTGGCGCTCTCCAGCGCCAGCCCGATCAGGGTGGTCAGAGCTTCCTCCAGTTCGAGCCGGCCGGCCAGCCCTTGCTGCCAGGCGAGAATACCGCTTTGCCAGGCAGGGTCGGTGCCGAGTTTTTCCCCGGCGGCGGACAGCCTGGCCCGGATCCAGCACCGTATCGAGTGCTCGCGGTCGGTGACGTCAAGCAGAAACTGCCGGGCCTCGCCGTGCAGCACCACCGCCGCCTCGGCCAGATTCAGGGTATCAGTCAGTTCGGCTATATCCAAAATGAGCCGCTGCCACCAGCTCTGGCTGACGTCGTCCCTGACTTTTTCCAGGTAGTCCTGGATGGCCTGCCGGGTGCTGTCCTTGTCGACAATCACTTGCAGTTCAGCCAGAATATAGTCCAGCAGCCGGTCCATTTCGCCGCTGGCAAGCCCCCAGCCCAGCAGCTGCCGCAGTTTCCCGGCCAGCTGGCCTTCCGCCAGGTACTTCTTCAGGAGCTTTTGGCCGTACTTTGCCAGGGCCGACGGGGCTACCCCCTCGAGAATATCTTCAGCATAGCGGGCCACAAGGCTGTGAAACAAGGTTCTGCGGTCCCGGTTTTCCATCCAGCCGATGGCCAGATCGACGATCCGGGTGCCTGCCAGCCGCCGCTTGATGGATTCTTTGCTCAGCAGCTCGTTCTGCACCGCGGCGGCGATAGCCTGGATCATCTTGTCCCGGTTGCTGGGGATAAGGGCTGTATGCCAGGGAAAGCCCAACGGCCGGCGAAACAGCGCCGTGACGGCAAACCAGTCGGCCAGTCCCCCGACCAGGGCGGCTTCGGACACAAGGTAGAACAGCTTGATCAGCAGCGGCTGCGGATAGTAGTGATGGGCGGCCGCGGCGGCGGCAAACACGGCGAATACCAGGGTGAGGACCCTGTTGGCTTTTTTGCGGTAGTTCATATCTGCCACCAGTAGGTCAGAAGAAAAATCAGGATTCCGGCCAGTCCGCCGACCACCGAGCCGTTGATCCGGATCATCTGCAGATCGTTGCCCACCCGGGCTTCGATAAACTCGACCAGTGCCGGAGTGGAAAGCTGACTGAGCCGTTCCCGGACAATGGTGCCGATCTGGGCGTGATGCGTGTCCACCAGCCTGCTGAGCCCCTGTCTGACCAATTCACCAAGCGTCTGCTGCTGAGCGACATTCTGCCCAAGCCTCTTCACCAGACCTTCCACCTGAGCGTCGACCCATTTGTGAAACAGAGCTTTGCCGCTGTCGGTGGCAGCGGCTGCCAAAAGCGCCTGAGTCAGGGCGTCAAGCTGATCCGGCAGGCCGGCCCAGCCGGCGATGAATTCATTTTTCCGGGCTTCGAACCGGGCCTGGGTGTCGGGATCGCCGGCCAGCCGCTCGGCAAATTCTTCGGCGCGCTGGCGGAGCATGGCCCGCAGGGGATGCTCCAGGTCCCGCAATTCTTCCAGGAAGGTGCCGATTTTCCGCTGCAGCAGCTTAGCCAGATTTGCCGATGTAAGGCCCATCTGTTCAATGATCCGGCCGGCCAGACGCCGCCGCTGCATATCCTTTTCATAGACCTGCCTGGCTTCGCTGAGCAGTTCGGCCAGTAGAGTCCGGACCTGGGGTTGCTCAATAAACAGGCCGAGCTCGCTTACAACGAAATCAACCAGTTTGTCGAAATAACCGTTTCTTACCGACCAGCCCAGCGCCTGGGCCAAAAGCGGCGTAAGCGCAAGTTTTCCGGCATGATTTCTGATCAGGTCGGCCAGGAAATGGCCGACTTTGGCTGGGTTTATTTTTTCCAGGACGTCCTCGCCAATCCTGCCGGCGAATTCTTTGAGATGAGTCTTGCCACCGTAGTTGGCGAGATATTCGATCAGCAGCGCCGCCATATCATAGCGGCTCAAGGTATCCTTGATATTTTCCTTGGTGAGCAGTTCCTGTTCCACCATATCAATGATGGCTTGCGAGATTCGCTCCCGGTTGCGGGGAATGATCGCAGTCCGGAAGGGAATGCCGAGAGGCCTGCGAAACAACGCGGCCACGGCGAACCAGTCGGCCAGCCCGCCTACCATCGCCGCGCTGCAGCCGCTGGTGATGACGCCGCCGAGGAAAGTATGGCTGAAGGGGTAGCTTACGGCGAAGCCCAGGGAAACCAGGCCCAAGGTTATGGTCGCTTTATGCTTGTTGGTTGCCGTCACGCCTGCCACCTCCCGGCCTGTTCACTGTCCGCCGCAAAACCCGCCGCTCTGCAGTCCGTAAACGGACGCCGGTCAAGCGAGGAACTCTGTTACTATTATGTTTTACCGAAAGTGCTAAAATCCCTGCCCTTTCGAAATTAATCCTGGCCAGAGGGCCTTCAGCCCATTTCCACGTATTCGTCCAGCGACGCGCCGGGGGCGATCATCGGGTCCACCAGGTCGCCTTGGGCGATATCAGCGACAATCACCATCGGTTTCTTATCGCTCCAGGCTGCGGCAAAGGCTTGCCTGAACCCGTCCGGGGTGCCGGTCTGACAGCCATCCACGCCGCAGGAGCGGGCCTGGCCGACGAAATCCATTGGCCGCGGGACGAGGCTGGCCGAGTAGCGCCCCTTGTAGAAAAGCTGCTGCCATTGGCGAACCATACCCAGACAGCGGTTATCGATGACAACGGCGATAACCGGCAGGTTGTAGGTAGCGATGGTATAAAGCTCCATAGCGGTCATCTTGAAACCGCCGTCGCCGGCGATTGCAACGACCCGGGACCCGGGAGCGGCGATCTGGGCTCCCATTGCCGCCGGCAGGCCAAACCCCATGGCCCCCAGCCCGCCTGAGGTCAGCCAGGTACCGGGAGCGTCGATGGCCAGATGCTGGGCGGCCCACATCTGATGCTGACCGACATCACTGGCAAAAATCACCGGTTGGCCGGCCACCTGCCGGGAGATCTCGCCCATGATCCAGGGGGCGGTCAGGCGCTCACCCCTATCGGGGGAAGCGAGCTGGCGCCGCCAGGACTCGATGGTCTGCCACCACTGGTCCAGGCAGCCGGGCTCGCCGGCATCCCGCAGCAGGGCCAGGAGGACCGGGAGCTCACCGACCAGCCCGATCAGGGCGGCGACGTTTTTCCCCACTTCCGACCGGTCGATATCGATGTGGATCAAGGTTTTGCCTTCCAGATAGCGGTGGCGGTCCCCGGTTACCCGATCGCTGAACCTGCTGCCGATCGCTATGATCAGGTCGGCGTTGACGACGGCGTTGTTGGCGGCTTTGTGACCATGCATACCGGTAAGGCCGAGAAACTGGGGATGATTGGCCGGCAGCCCGCCAAGCCCCATCAGCGTGCTGACCACCGGCAGACGGTACTTTTCAGCCAGTTGGCGGGCTTCACCGCTGGCCCCGCCCCGGGTAACGCCGCCGCCGATCACCATAACCGGACGGCGGGCAGCCGACAGGGCCGCAGCCGCCTGCCGGACAGCGTCGAGAACCTGGGGCGGCGGCTGAGCCGGTTTGGCTTCCTGCAAAACGGCGGGAATGTAATCAAGAGCGCCAATCATGACATCTCTCGGCAGATCGATCAGCACCGGCCCCGGCCGGCCACTGCCGGCGATGCGGAACGCCAGCCGCATGACCTCAGGTATCCGGGCCGGGTCCTTGACCAGAAAATTATGTTTTGTCACCGACATGGTGATGCCGGTAATGTCTACTTCCTGAAAAGCGTCCCGGCCCAGGAGGGCGGTAGAAACCTGCCCGGTGATCGCCACCAGCGGTACCGAATCGAGATAAGCCGCCGCCAGACCGGTGACCAGGTTGGTGGCACCAGGCCCGGAAGTGGCGATACAGACCCCTACCCGGCCGCTAGCCCGGGCGTACCCATCAGCGGCGTGAACCGCCCCTTGTTCATGAACAGTCAGAATATGCTGCAGCGGAGCGTCATACAACGCGTCGTACAGCGGCATAATCTGCCCGCCGGGATAGCCGAAAACGGTGTCAACCTCCTGTTCCAGCAAACAGGCTACTACGGCCTCTGCTCCTGTCATGATCATTCTTGCCGCCTCCTCAAGCCGAAAATCGGAATTCGCCGATTTCCTTCAACTGTATTCTATCCATTGTTCCACCACCGGGAAAATAAAAGCCGCCCCTATCGACGCGAGGCGTCAATAGGGGCGGATATCCGCGGTACCACCCTATACTCTACTCTTACTCACCGGCCCATCAGCCAGCTCCGCGGTAACGCGCGGACGCGTCTTTGCCTGGGCGCCTGACGCGCCTCGGTAAAGCAGTTCCTGGGTGATTTAATACTACAGCGCCGCGCCGGTTCGCACCATCCACCGACTCTCTGAAGCGGTTCTGCCGCGTATTCGTCCCAGTCATCACCTTTTGGTATCAGTTGTCGTCAGTCTTCGTCGTTAAGCGACACCGGCCAAGCGAATCAGGTTCTGGTCCGCCTGGGGATCAACTCCGCCCAGCTCTTCGCTTATTCCGCCAACATGAGCTATCCGTTCCATGCCGATACCTCCTTTTCAAGTTTCGCTCGTATTATTTGCTCTTGAGCCAGGGCATCATGGCCCGCAGTTTTTTGCCGACTGTTTCGATGGGATGTTCCGCTTCCTTTCGGCGCAGAGCGCTGAACACCGGCCGGTTGACCTGGTTTTCCAGCATCCACTTTTTAGCGAATTCGCCGCTTTGGATCTCGGCCAGGATTTTTTTCATTTCGGCACGGGTCTCAGCGGTGATGATCCGGGGGCCGGTCATGTAGTCGCCGAATTCGGCGGTGTCGCTGATGGAGTAGCGCATCATCGCCATTCCGCCCTCGTACATCAGGTCAACAATGAGTTTCATCTCATGCATGCATTCGAAGTAAGCCGATTCGGGCTGGTAGCCGGCCTCTACCAGGGTTTCAAAGCCGGCCTTGATCAGTTCGGTCACCCCGCCGCAAAGTACCGCCTGTTCGCCAAAAAGGTCGGTCTCGGTTTCTTCCTTGAAGGTGGTGGTCAGCACGCCGGCGCGGGTGCCGCCGATGCCGCGGGCGTACGCCAGCCCGATCTCCTGGGCGTTGCCGGTAAAGTTCTGATGAACCGCCAGCAGACAGGGCACGCCTTTTCCTTCGGTATATACCCGCCGTACCAAATGGCCAGGACCTTTGGGCGCCACCATGAAAACGTCGATATTTTCCGGCGGAACGACTTGATTGAAATGAATGTTGAAGCCGTGAGCAAAAGCCAGTGCCGCGCCTGATTTGAGATTCGGGGCGACATGATCCCGGTATACCTGGCCTTGCTTTTCGTCAGGGATAAGGATCATCACAATATCAGCGCCGGCTGTCGCGTCGGCCACCGTGGCGACCTTTAGGCCGTCAGCCTCGACCTTGGACCAGGATTTACTGCCTTTATAAAGACCGACGGTAACGTCGACCCCGCTGTCCTTCAGATTGAGGGCGTGGGCGTGGCCCTGGCTGCCGTAGCCGATAATCGCTACTTTTTTGTCTCTGATGATATCCCAGTTGGCGTCAAGATCATAATACAATTTGCTCATACATATGTCCCCTCTCGTAATGGTGGATAGTAGCTTCGCCTCTGGCCAGTCCGACCAGTCCGGTACGAACCATTTCCAGCATGCCGTAAGGCGCCAGAACCTCAGCGAAAGCGTTGATTTTCTCCTCATCACCGGTAACTTCCATGGTCACGGTGTGCTCGGAAACATCAACGACGTTGGCCCGAAAGACTTCCGCCAGTTTCAGCACCTCGCCCCGCTTTTCCCGGGCACCGATTTTGAATATCGCCATGCCCCGCCGCACCGCGTTATCCGGCGGCAGCGGCTGAATAGCCACAACTTCCACCAGTTTGTCGAGCTGCTTGATCACCTGGTCGAGAATGCCGTTGTCGCCGCAGACCACGACGGTAATCCGCGAGTAATCGGGATTCTGGGTCGTACCGACCGCCAGACTGTGAATATTGAACCCTCTCCGGGAAAACATCCCGGCAACTCGCACCAAAACTCCGGGCTGGTTATAAACCAGAATCGACAACACGTGTTTCACAGTGATCCCCCTCTCGCTCAAAATTTTGGATACATAATACAAAATACAAAAACCGCGCATATAAAAAGACTCTGCGAAAATCTCCTACGCTTCCGTAAGAAACTTTCCGCAGAGTCTTTTATACCCACGGTGTAATGCGGTCTACCGCATCTGCATCGCTTGGACCAGCCCCGTTGTAACGGCGGAACCCTAGATGCACTTTCTTACATCACAACATTGTAATGTTGTATACATTATCCACGGACTTTTGCCGTTTGTCAAGAGGCAAAAGTCGCTTTCGCCAGAAATATTTTTTATGAATGCTAGATGTCGATATAGGCGTTGATAGCCCCGCCAGGCGGCGTCATGGGCGAGACCATATCCTCCGCCGCGACGTTGGCGACAATGACCTCGGGCTGGGGCGAAGCCAGCGCGGTGGCGAAAGCCTGAGCAAACTCCTGCCAGCTGCCGGCGGCGGTGGCGTGCACGCCGAAGGCGGCAGCAAAGAGGGTAAAATCGGTCTGCTGCGGCAGTTCACAGGCAGTATAGCGGTTAGCGAAAAATACCTTCTGGAGCTGGCGGATCATGCCAAGGCCCTGGTTGTTGATGATGACCAGGATGACCGGCAGTTGGTGGCTGGCGATGGTAAAAAGCTCCGCCCCGGTCATCTTGAAGCCGCCGTCGCCGGCAATGGCGATCACCCGTTTTTGCGGCTCGGCCAGCTGCGCCCCCAGCGCCGCCGGCAAACCGAAGCCCATAGCGCCAAGTCCGCCGGAGGTAATCCAGGTTCGCGGTTTTTCGATCTTGAGGTGCTGAGCGGCCCACATCTGGTGCTGCCCGACATCGGTGACGAAAATACAGGGCATCCCGGCGGTCTGTTCGGCGATCTGACTGAAAATCCAGGGGGCGGTCAGGCGATCGGTGGCGTACTCGACGTCATGCTCAAGCTGCCACTGTCTGACTTTTGCGCCCCAGGCCGCGTCCCCGCCTGGGGTCAGACGCTCCAGCAGAAAGCCTAAAATGGTCTTCATATCCCCGGTGAGGCCGATATGGGCGGCGACATTTTTATCGATTTCGGCGGGATCGACATCGATGTGAATGACGGTCTTGCCTGCGGCGTAACCGGCCCGGTCGCCGGTAACCCTGTCACTGAACCGGCTGCCGACGGCGATGATGACGTCAGCTTCGTAGACGGCGTTGTTCGCCGGTTTCAAGCCGTGCAGTCCGGTCAGGCCCAGGAACTGGGGGTGTGACGCCGGGAACGACCCCAGCCCCATCAGCGTGCTGACTACCGGGATGTTCAGCTTCTCGGCCAGTTGCCGTACCTGATTCTGCGCTTCGGCGGATATCGCTCCGCCACCGGTGATGATGACCGGCCGTTTGGCGGCGCTGATGGCGCCGGCGGCGGCTTCGATCCGGCTGAGCACTTGCCCCGGGATCGCCCAGGGAACCTTTTCCGGCGGCGGGGCCGGCTCGAAGAATACGTCGCTGGTCTGGACATCCCGCGGCACGTCGATAAGTACCGGTCCCGGCCGGCCGCTGCGGGCGATACGGAAGGCGTAGCGAATGGTGTCCGCCAGTTTGGCCGGATCCTTGACCAGAAAATTATGTTTGGTGACAGCCATGGTTATGCCGGTTATGTCGATTTCCTGAAAGGCATCGCGGCCGATCAGCGTGGTCGGGACCTGACCGGTAATGGCCACCATCGGGATGGAGTCCATAAAGGCCGCTGCCAGGCCGGTAACCAGATTGGTGGCTCCGGGGCCGGAAGTGGCGATGCAAACCCCCACCCGGCCGCTGGCCCTGGCGTATCCGTCGGCGGCGTGGGCGGCTCCCTGTTCATGCACGGTTAGGATATGGCGCACCGGCGAATCACATAAAGCGTCGTACAACGGCAAAATGGTTCCGCCCGGATAGCCGAAAACAGTGTCGACGCCCTGCTCCCTGAGACACTCGACGATAGCCCTGGCGCCAGACATTTTCATGCCGCCCCACCTCCTTTACTATGCGGTTGATTTCGGTTGGATCAGATCCGGTCGGCTATGAGCCGGGCCATCGCGGCGGTACCCACCTTGGTCAGACCGGGCCGGTACAGGTCAGCGGTCCGGTAACCTTCCGCAAGCACGGCGTCCACCGCCTGTTCAATCTTTTCCGCCGCTCCGGTCTCGCCCAGGGAAAATCTGAGCAGCATCGCCGCCGAAAGAATAGTGCCGATAGGATTGGCCATATCCTGGCCGGCGATATCCGGCGCCGAGCCGTGGATGGGTTCATAGATGCCCGGGCCGTCGCCGATGCTGGCTGACGGCAGCAGGCCGATGGACCCGGCCACGACGGCGGCTTCGTCGCTGAGGATGTCGCCAAAGAGGTTACTTGTGACGATGACGTCGAAAGTCTTCGGGGCCAACACCAGTTGCATGGCGCAGTTGTCGACATAAAGATGGCTGAGCTGGACATCCGGAAAATCGCGGACGGTTTCTTCGGCCACCCGGCGCCAAAAACGCGAGGAGGCCATCACATTGGCTTTATCCACCGACGTCACCCGGCCGCGGCGCCGGGTTGCCGCCTGGCAGGCCGTTTTGACGATCCTTGCTATTTCCGGCCGGCTGTAGACCTCGGTGTCCCAGGCCCGCTCCACGCCGTCAGCCAGCTCCGACTCGCACTTGGGGCCGAAATAGATTCCGCCGGTAAGCTCCCGGACAATCAGGATATCGGCGCCGGCAACAAGCTCCGGTTTCAGGGGTGAATAGGCCGCCAGGCTCTCCGGCACCCGGACCGGTCTGAGGTTGGCATATAGGCCCAGCGCCTTGCGCAGGCCGAGGATGGCTTTCTCCGGGCGGATATCGGGTGATACGTTATCCCACTTTGGACCGCCTACCGCCCCAAGCAGGACGGCGTCAGCGGCTTTGGCGGCGGCAAGGGTAACCTCCGGCAGCGGCTGGCCGCAATCGTCGATGGCCGCACCGCCGGCGAGGCATTCGGTATATTCCATGTTGAGGCCGGTCCGGCGGACGGTGGCTTCCAGCACCAGCCGGGCGGCTGAGGTGATTTCCGGGCCGATACCGTCGCCGGGGATGATGACAATCTGTCTGGCACTCACGCCTTCTCCCCCTTGACGTAGTTGATTAGTCCGCCGGCTGAGGCGATTTCCTGGATAAACCCGGGCAGCGGCTGTACGGTGTAGGTTTTGCCCCGGGTGACATTCTCGACGATACCTTTGGCCAGGTCGACTTTGACTGTGTCGCCGCCTTCGATCTCGGCCACCGCCGGCCCGAGTTCGATGAGGGGCAGGCCGATATTGATGGCGTTACGGTAGAAGATCCGGGCAAAACTGTCGGCGATAATGCAGGTGACGCCGCAGGCCTTGATGGCTACAGGGGCGTGCTCCCTTGATGAGCCGCAGCCGAAGTTGCGGCCTCCGACCATGATATCGCCGGGTTTGACGCCGCCGACAAATGTCGTGTCGATGTCTTCCATGCAGTGGGCGGCCAGTTCTTTGGGATCGGCGGTATTCAGGTAGCGGGCCGGAATGATGACGTCGGTGTCGACGTTGTCGCCGTAGCGCCAGACTTTTCCTTGCAGGTTCATGCTGTCACCTCCCAGGGGGCGGCTATCCGTCCCTTGATCGCGCTGGCCGCGGCTACCGCCGGGCCTGCCAGATAAACTTCGCTGTCGACGTGGCCCATCCGGCCGCGGAAGTTGCGGTTGGTTGTCGACACCGCCCGCTCGCCGGCCGCCAGAATCCCCATATGGCCGCCGCAGCACGGTCCGCAGGTCGGGGTGCTGACCACCGCCCCGGCTCTGATGAAGGTTTCGATATAGCCTTTGGATTGCTTCCAGGTAGACCGCCTGACTGCCGGGAATGACGATCGCCCGGACGGCGGGGTGGATCTCGCGGCCGGCAAGAAGCGCGGCTGCCTGGGCCAGATCCTCGATCCGGCCGTTGGTGCAGGAGCCGATGATGACCTGATCGATGGGCGTCGCCTTTACATCCGCCACCGGCTTGACGTTTTCTGGCAGGAAGGGCAGAGCGACCACCGGGGTCAGCCTGCTGAGGTCGATGGTGACGGTGCGTTCGTACCGGGCGTCAGGATCGGCGCTGACCGGCGTGAAGGAGCGCTTGACCCGGGACGCCAGATAGGCCTGGGCGACGGCGTCGGCCGGAAAGATGCCATTCTTGGCGCCGGCTTCCACAGCCATGTTGGCGATAGTCAGCCGATCAGCCATGGTCAGTTCGGCTACGCCTTCGCCGCAAAATTCCAGCGACTGATAGCGGGCCCCGTCGACACCGATCATGCCGATGAGGGTGAGAATCACGTCCTTGCCGCCGATCCAGCGGGCCGGCTTACCGGTGAGCTCAACTTTGATACTGCTCGGCACCTTGAACCAGGTCTCGCCGGCAGCCATGGCGGCGCCTGCGTCGGTGTGGCCCACGCCGGTGGCGAAAGCGCCCACCGCGCCATAAGTACAGGTATGGGAGTCGGCGCCGATGATGGCCTCCCCCGCGGCTACCAGGCCATTTTCAGGCAGCAGGACATGCTCGATGCCCATCCGGCCTACCTCAAAATAATGGCTGATTTTGTGTTTGCGGGCAAAATCCTTCATGATTTTGGCCTGCTCGGCCGATTTTATGTCTTTGTTGGGAGTAAAATGATCGGGTACCATTACGATTTTATCCTTGTCAAACACCGGTTTGCCGATTTTTTCGAATTCCTTGATGGCCGGCGCACCAGTGATGTCGTTGACAAGAATCAGGTCCAGCTTTGCCTTGATCAGTTGCCCTGGCACCACCTGCGCCAGGCCGGCGTGCGACGCCAGAATTTTTTCGGTCATGGTCATTCCCATAGTTTAGACCCCTCCTACCACCTGTTCTGATACCGGCCGGCCGCAGGATGCCAGCATTTTGTTGATTGCACTCACATAAGCCCGGGCGCTGGCTTCGATGACGTCGGTGCTCAAACCGCGTCCGCTGAAAACCCGTCCGTCCTGCTCCACCCAGACCGTGGCCTCGCCCAGGGCGTCCTGGCCGGAGGTAACCGCCTTGATCTGATAGTCTTTGAGGCAAACTTCGAAGCCCACCGTCTTTTCGATGGCCTTGAAGGCCGCGTCCACCGGCCCGTCGCCGCAGGCCGCCTGCTCGGCGGTGCCGCCGGCGGATTCGACTTTCACCGAGGCGGTTGCGGTCATCTGGTTGCCGCTCACCACATGATAGCTGATCAGCCGGTAGTGTTCGACCTGGTCGGTGATCTTCTCGGACAGCAGGGCTTCGATGTCCTTGTCGAAAACCACTTTCTTGCGGTCGGCCAGTTCCTTGAACTTGGCGAACAACCCGCCGATCTTTTCTTTGTCAATGTCGTAGCCAAGGCTTTTCAGCCGTTCTTCAAACGCGTGGCGGCCGGACAGTTTGCCAAGGATCAGGGCGTTGCGGCTGAGACCGATGATTTCCGGACGCATGATCTCATAGGTCAGCGGGTTGTTGAGCACGCCGTGCTGGTGAATCCCCGACTCGTGGGCAAAGGCGTTGTCGCCGACAACGGCCTTGTTGGGCTGCACCACGATGCCGGAAAGGACGCTGACCAGGCGGGAGGTGCGATAAATCTGCTGGGTGTCGATGGCGGCGGTAGCCTTGTAATAATCGCTGCGGGTATGCAGGGCCATGACGATTTCCTCCAGCGAGGCATTGCCGGCCCGTTCGCCCAGTCCGTTGACGGCGCATTCCACCTGGGTGGCGCCGCACTGGACCGCGGCCAGGGAGTTGGCGACCGCCAGACCGAGGTCGTCATGGCAGTGGACGCTGATGGCTGCCTGGTCGATGTTGGGGACATGGTCCCGGATGTAGCCGATCAGGCTTGCAAACTCGGCCGGAGTGGTGTAACCCACCGTGTCGGGAACATTGATGGTCGAGGCCCCGGCGGCGATGGCCCGGGTAAAGACCTGACACAGGAAATCCCAGTCGGAGCGGGAAGCGTCCTCGGCCGAGAACTCAACATCGTCAACGTATTTGCGGGCATAGCGCACAGCTTCTTCGGCGGCTTCCAGCAGCTGGGGCCTGGTCATTTTGAGTTTGTGCTTCATATGGATGTCGCTGGTGGCGATGAAGGTGTGAATCCGGGCTCGCTCCGCCACTTTCACGGCGTTATAGACGGCATCGATATCAGGTTTGTCGGCTCTGGCCAGACCGGCGATGACCGGTCCTCTGACTTTGGCGGCAATCCCGCTCACGGCGGCGAAATCACCGGGCGAGGCGATGGGAAAGCCGGCTTCGATGATGTCCACTTTCATTTTGGCCAGGGCCTGGGCGATCTCCAGCTTTTCGGCAGGGTCCAGACAGACCCCGGGGGTCTGTTCGCCGTCCCGCAAGGTTGTATCGAATATTTTCACGGTCCGCTTTTCCATGTTATGCCCTCCTTCAAATCTTTTTCCGACTGTGATTCACTTCCTGGCAATCGTCCGGGCGGGCCAGCACCAAAAAACAAAACGCCCCTATTGACGCTAAGCGTCAATAGGGGCGATGGTCGCGGTACCACCCTACATTTTACTCGTTGCGCCGCTCCCTTGCGGGATATAGCGACCATATCAGCGCTAAAGCGCTGTGGGTCTGCTAACTTGCGGCTTCCGGCTAACGCCCGGCGGCGTTCCTGCCTGAGGCATGCGCGCGCATGCGTTCAGCAGAAAAGTTCCTGGGTGAGTTTCACAACAGCCTCCGCACCGGTTCACACCATCCACCGGCTCTCTGCAGCAGCCAAGCACCATTGCTTTCTCCCAGTCATTACTTTTGATTTGATTGGTTATTATACACCTTCGCAGATCCGAAATCCCGGCCGACAAATACAAAAGACCCTGCCGGAAATTTTCCTACCTGAAGCAAGAAACTTTCCGCAGGGTCTTTTATACCCACGGTGTAATGCGGCTAACCGCATTCTGCATCGCTCGGTCCGGACCTGTAAACCAGCGGAACCCTAGATGCACTTTCTCACGAATAGTGTAATTGTTATTCAATATACCAGGACATCTGTACTCTTGTCAAGGGTCACAGAAGAAATTTATTTTTGAAAACCGGTATGTATGTATAACTAAGGTTACGGGTTAAGCCTTCTTTTATCTTCCTGAATTCTTCGCTAAGCAGCGGCAGTACCTCGGCCAGATCGACGATAATGCCGCAGTCGGCCATCCTGAAGATGGGCGCGTCCGGGTGAAGACGATGTCCGAGGACGACATCCCCGCCAGATGCTGAATGGCGCCCGAGAGGCCGCAGGCGAAATAAATCCGCGCTCTCGCTTTTTTATTGAGCAACCTTTACTACCGCCTCGCCGTCGATCACAATTTTTCCGTGTTGATTCATACAGGAAGTACGCAGCTTGAGCATCTTTTTCTCAGGTATCTTTTCCACAACCTCCATCGTGGCAGTAATCGTGTCCCCAATTCTGACAGGCGCCAGGAATTTAGTAAATTGCGAAATATAGACGGCACCAAGCCCGACAAAGGAAACCCCGGCGGCTGAAATAAAGCTGCCTACAAGCGCCCCATGGGCAATCCGTCCTTTGAATATTGTCTTTTCAGCATAATCAGCATTGATGTGAAGGGGATTAAAGTCTCCGCTTGTTCCGGCAAAGTTAACAATATCTGCTTCGGTGACCGTCTTGGCGAAATCGCCCTTATCGCCTATACGGAATTGATCGAAACTCTTTTCTTCGTACAATATGGATCCTCCTAACCGATATTTAAAGGAACGGACAACTGCTATTTAAGCAGTTGTCCGGCAATAACCAGCCGTTGAATCTGGTTGGTGCCCTCGAAGAGTTGCAATATTTTTGCATCGCGCATCAGCTTTTCAACAGGATATTCCCGGCTAAAACCGTACCCGCCAAAAATCTGAACAGCGTCGGTACTTACTTTCATTGCAACATCCCCGCCAAGGGTCTTGGCCATTGCCGCTTCCAGGGTAAACGGCAGTCCCGCATCCTTGAGGAAGGCAGCCCGATATACTAACCACCTTGCCGATTCCACAGCGATAGCCATATCGGCCAACATCAATTGAATCGCCTGAAAAGCAGCGATCGGTTTGCCAAATTGAACCCGTTCTTTGGCGTACTTTACCGCATGATCAAGGGCGGCTTGGCCTAGGCCGACACCGAGAGCACCGACAATTGGCCGGGAAATATCGAGGGTCTGCATCGCGATTTTGAATCCGTCGCCTTCTTTTCCCAAGAGATTGGCAACAGGAATTCTTACATCTTGAAATACAACCTCGGTAGTATTTGAACTACGGATACCCATCTTATCTTCTTCTTGGCCGATCGACAGCCCTGGCCGGTCGCGTTCAACCAGAAAAGCCGTCAACCCTTTTAGCCCCTTACCCTTGTCAACAGTGGCGAATACTGTGTAAACACTCGCCACGCCGCCGTTGGTAATAAAACACTTCGTTCCGTTGAGCACATATTCTTCACCTTCGCGGCGGGCGGAAGTAGCGATTGCTCCGGCATCGGAGCCGGCATTGGGCTCGGTAAGACAAAAAGCGGCCAGCTTACCCTGCATCAAAATATCAAAGAAAGTTTTTTTCTGTGAATCGTTGCCTGCAAGTAAAACAGGGTAAGCGGCAAGTCCGTTTGCTGACACAGTTGTGGCGAAACCCACGTCCCCTTTCGCCAGTTCTTCCGCAAGTAGTGCACAGGTTAAAGTATCTAAGCCTGGCCCGCCATATTCTTCCGGGGCAGGCATACAGTGCAGCCCAATATCCGCGACTTTATTAAACAGGTCCCAGGGAAACTCACCGTCGCGGTCGTATTTTTTGGCGACTGGCGTTATTTCTTTTAAAGTAAATTCCCGAACGAGTTTTTGGAGATCTTTTTGTTCATCTGTTAAGTTAAGGTTCATGGTCTTCCCCCTCGAAAACATTTTTTTCGACAATCCCTAGTTTTTCAGGCTCAGCTTATCAGCTAAACCGTTCAACTGAACAGCTAACGTGCTTGTTTCCTGAACTGTATCCGCAAGGTGACTGACTGCTTCAGCTACTTGGGCAATAACCTTTTCTATATACGCCAACTGCTCCTGGTTTTGCGCACTATCGGCCTGTATCGTGGTGATGATTTGAGAAGCCTGTCTTATCGATTCTGAAGTGCTATCGGAAAGTTTACGGATTTCTGCTGCTACCACACCAAACCCCCGTCCGTGCTCACCGACTCGCGCAGCTTCGATCGCTGCATTCAAACCAAGCAAGTTGGTTTGATTCGCGACATTTTTAATCATTGTAAGCACTTGGCTGGTATCGCCAATCTTCATCGCGGAAGCCACATACATTTTTAACAGTTCACGACTTACTCCTGATATTTCTTGCGACTGAGCCGATAACTGTTCGGAAGTACTCGCCATAAGAGCTAAAGCCGAATTTAGTCTATTTGCCATTTCCAGGATATTCTCCTGAAGCTCGACTGATTCGGAAGCTACTGCGGCTCCAACGATTTCGCCCGACTCATTGATTATGGGTATTGCTGTTGCAATATATGGCTTCCCAAATATTGCTTTATCGCCCTGATGAACAACCCGTGTTCTCTCTTCCATTGCTTTTCTAACGGCAGTACCTGATTTCACTGCCGTTCCAGGAGCTATGGGCATATCAAGACTGACACTTGGGATATATAGCAGATATTTTTCTCTATCGGTCACTCCCACGGCTACGTCGCTATTAAAAACTTCTTTGAGTATCGGCAAAATACAGAGAATTTGTTTTAATATCGGATCAAGGTATTCGCTCAACTATTTCACCCATCTTCCTCACTCGCCGTTATTTCACTGCCCCAGCTAAACAGCCGCGGCAGTGAACTGTGGGTTTCGCCTACGACGATGTCAAGTATAGTACGGGCCTGATTTTTCATTTGAAGGCAAGTAAAGTCGGCGTTTATTACATTTGCAAACTCATCCCGCCCTCAAAATGCTGGCTTAAATAATCAAAAAGCCGCCGCACACCGGCACTTCCACTCCGGTAATAAAGCTTGCTTCATCGGATGCAAAAAAGCATACGACGTTGGCAACATCTTCAGGTTGCCCCAGTCTTGCAACCGGCATCATTTTAAGCCAACCGTCTTTTATCTCCTGAGGTACGTTTTTGAGCATATCTGTTTCTATTAATCCCGGTTCAATAACATTTGCCGTAATGTTATATCTCCCCAGTTCTTTCGCCAGCGTCTTGGTCAGACCGATCATCCCGGCTTTAGTTGTAGCGTAATTGGCCTGCCCGATATTGCCATAAGCAGATACAGACGAAATATTAATGATTCGCCCCTGTTTCTTTTCACGGAAATACGGTACTACAGCACTGGTCATCAAAAAAGCCCCGGTCAGATTGACATCGATAACTCTTTGCCACTGCTCTAACGACATTTTGTGGAACATGGCGTCATTAGTGATACCGGCATTATTTACCAGAATGTCTATTGTCTCAAATTCTGCTATTATTTTGGCTATCGCCTGACTAACAGCGTCTTTGTTGCTAATATCGCACGCGAACGCCAAGCTTCTGCTATGTGAAGGATCAATGGACTGGGCACATTGGAGCGCGGCCGCTTCATTGATATCAAGAACAACGATTCGACATCCTTCATTAAATAATTTCCGGGCTATTGCCGCACCAATTCCCCGTCCTGCACCGGTAATAACTGCTACCTCATTCTTAAATCTCATAATCGTTCCTCCTCATATTCTCAATATCGCCATTACGAAAACTGCTAATCCTGACTTGCCTATAAATATCCGTAAATCGATTCTTTTTACATTCATTTTGCCTCCTTATTTTTTACTGCTTTCCTTGCTCCGATAAACATGCCCAGCCCTGCGCTTTCAGCACGTTACCAGCACCATTAATGCGATTCGCTATAACTATAATGCAAGATCTGTGCCAGGACTTAAAAATTTAATATACTGCAAGAAGCTAAGCCGCAAACCTGTCAATACCTCACCCTAAAAAAAGCAACAAAAAACAGACATTGTAAACATTAGCATACAATGTCTGTTTTTGTTGACAGTTATATAATTTATAAAACTACGCCCAGCCGATGGATTTTCTGGTAAAGCAGCGTGCGAGAAATCCCCAGCATCTCAGCAGCTTTCTTTTTATTGCCTTGGGTCCTACGCAGGGTGTTCAATATTATCTGCTTTTCCGTCTCGTCTTTTGCTTCCCGGATCTTTCCGCCTTGGACTATACCCCTCATCCTCGGCAATAGCCAATCAAAGTGTTTTACTTGAAGATTGGCGCTGTTGCATAAACTAATGGCTCGTTCGACGGCATGTTCCAGCTCCCGGATATTTCCCGGCCAATCATATTTCATTAAAAATTCCATTATCTCCGGCGACACGGTGAGCCCCCCGATCCCCGCCTGTTCCCCGTATTTTTCCGCGAATTTTTCAACTAACAGGGGAATATCCTGTTTTCTGTCCCGCAGCGGCGCCACCCTAATCGGAATAACGTCTAACCGATAATATAAATCTGACCGGAAAGCGCCTTTTCTTACCAACTCTTCCAGATCGTCATTAGTTGCTGCCACAATTCTTACGTTCAGGGGAATTGACTCCAACCCGCCAACCCGCTCTATTTCTTTTTCCTGCAATACCCGCAGCAATTTTGCCTGGGCAGCCATCGACAATTGACTTATCTCATCCAGGAAAAGCGTTCCTTTGTTAGCCAACTCAAATTTGCCTTTTTTACCGGTCTTTCTTGCCCCGGTAAAAGATCCCTCTTCGTAACCAAAAAGCTCAGACTCCAGCAGTTCTTGGGGAATCGCTGCGCAATTCAATTTGACAAACGAATAATGGGATCGACGGCTTTCCTGATGTAAGGCATGGGCCACCAATTCCTTTCCGGTACCAGTTTCCCCCTGGATCAACACCGTGGCGTTCGAAGAAGCTGCCATAAGTATGGCCGAACGCAATTCAGCCGTGACACTGCAGGAACCGATAATATCACTCAGTGAATAACGAATGCCTGAGAACTTCTTCAGTTTTTCCTTATAATATCGATTCTGACTTTGAAGTTCATTTACTGTTTGAAGAAGCGTTTCGACCCCCTCAAATATTTGAAACGACATGGCGCCAATAAGAACTCCCTCTTTGATTAAGGGAATCCGGTTACAAATCGCCTGTCTTTCCTGCTGGATAAAAACGTCCCCGATAAGAGGCTTGCCGGACTCAACAACCATAGGCAGTTTGCTTGTCGGAATGACATCTTTTATGTAACACCCGATGACTGCCTTTGGGTCAAGTCCCCTCATTTTCGCATATGTCTCTTCAATAAAAATGATTCTTGCTAAATGGTCAACTACCACTAGCCCAAACATTTGCGTAAATACTTGCTGCATGATCTCACTACGCTTCGCCAATGAAACAACCTCCATTCAGGGTAATAAGAAACCTTTTGCGTTGTTTTCGCTCAATAAGCGACCTGTGCATGAAGGAAAAACGCTATTTTTTTACAGAGCGCACCCATCCCTCAACAGCAATTTGCCTGGAAGCGTACACTTGCAGCTAAATATTTCACTTCAAATACTAACTCATTTCAATATTTAGTGCAAATGGAGGATTGTTGCGATAGTCGACGCAGCAGTGGTTCATCCAATATGAACACCAGCGGGGTATGGTCTTAAAACCGGGCAACCAAGCAATAACTTTGTCATCTTTTGACTGTATTTACAACTGCAAAAAGAAGGTGCATGGTATCCCAATCCATTCGGATCAAGGATTCCGCTACACCTCACATCAATAGCAAAACCTGCTGCAATAAATTGTATAGTCACTGGTATATCAAAAGAAAAGCACCTATTTAGGCGATGCCGGCGGCAAGAAAAACAGGCAGAACCGGACCGAGCACAACCTCAACTTTTACCGAATCATCCCTGTAAGCTCATCTCTTTTTCCGTTTCGCGTGCTTTATTGAAATCAGCGGCATAATATTTGCTTCCCAATAGATAAAAGATCACGCTGAGCAGACTGATTATTGCTGCAACAACGAATCCTGTTTGCAGATTAGATGCTGCGGAGACGAAGCCTGTCAACATTGGCCCCCACAGGCCGCCGAGAATATAGAGGGTAAGTACATATCCGCCATAAGCCGTTGCTCTGTTAAATAGCGGCACGATTTCCTGCGTAGCGGCGACCTGGGCTGAGGGAAGCAGAAAGGAGAAAAACATGGCCAGTCCCAACATAGGTACACTGAGCGTCATCACCCCGATAATGCAAGTTATGCCATAGACCAGTGACGAAATAGCGCACAAGAACATCCTGCCCCGCATGTCTTTCTTGGACCAATGATCTGCAAGCCAGCCGCCCAGCGGGAAGGCGGCTAAAGCGGAGAGCATCATATAGCCGTTAATCGTGCCCGCCTGTGCCGGAGTCATGCCCATGTAGCGCACAAGTAATGATGACGTCCAGTAGATCTGGGTCTGTAATAAAACCCCGCCAAGCCCACAAGCGAAGTACAGACAAATCAATGTCTTGTTCGATAAAACACCTTTAAAGGCACCAATAAAACTTAAGGCATCTTTATCTTTGGCATTATCTCTTGATGCGTTCTTATAATCAGGCATAAACCAGGCCATAATCCCCAGGATGATTCCCGGAATAGCAACTACATAAAAAGCAGTCCGCCAACCATACTTGCTGGCAACGGTCCCGCCAGCCATAAGCCCCAGGGTCATCCCCAGGGGCATCGAGGTATTCCATATTCCTATCATCGTGGCCCGCTTCGTCCTGGTAAACATAGAGCTAATTAAAGCCGCACCGCCTGATGAAAAACCGGCTTCCCCGATACCAACGGCGGCCCGCGAAGCAAAGATCTGCGTAAATGTTGCGCTAAGACCTGTGCCAAGTGACGCCATACTCCATGCGACAGCCACAATGGATAAAGCTTTCGATCTCTTCCAGCGGTCAATAACCGCCGCCAGAGGCATCGAAAAAATACAGATTCCCGCAAGTACGACGCTGGATAACATTCCTAATTGCGGGTCAGTCAACCCTAAATCTTTTTGCAGGTAGGGAAATAACGGGCTTATTACCAAGCGGGCGGCATAGTCCAACAAATACAACAAATAAATTATAATCATGACATACCAAATTTTCCATGTCGGCAGTTTGAGAAGAACCGCTTCTTCATCGAGAGGCTCTACGGCCTGCTTTGCGGATTCCACATTTGTTTGAGTACTCATACGCATTCTCCTTATACTAATTTGATTCATTGTTGAAACTGATAGTATCCATCCCAAGCTTTTGCCGGAACTTTTGCAATGTAGAGCGCAGTTCCTTGACCCCCGCGAAGGTCATTGGCACTGAGCAACACATGGTCAGTACCGGGAATAATTGCAGAATGGGGAGTAAATAACATATGCCCGGTATCTCTTTCGGGAATGAATATTTGCGCAAACGGCACAAAGTTTTTTGCGTCAAGAACAACGTACCGGCCTTGCCCCCACATGGCTTGATATATATTCCCGTCAGCATCGGTTTCTATCGAGTCCGGTCCGGCATAACCACCCTGGTAGTTATATAAGACCGTTCCCCCGTAAGGAGCGACGGTTATTCCGTCCGGCTCCAATTCAAAACGATCAAGACGATTGGCGCATATTTCAGTGATGAATAATACGTTTTTCCCGCTTTTAGTCATAACGATTCCATTAGGACCGCACAAGCCTTTGACAACAGTGGTAATCGTCTTAAAATCAGGCGATACGTATTCTACCGTACCAATAAGGTTCCCGATAGAGCCCTTGAAGTTTGTAAAGTAGAAGCCGCCGTTACTGTCAAAAACCATATCATCGCATACGTATCCCGCATTTTCAGGGACTATCACCCGCAAGTCTGTCCCATCAGGCTGAAAGCTGAATATACCGCCGGCAAGACATGTTACAAAGATTCTTCCATCTTTACTGATTTTAAGTCCGGAAGGATATTTGCCCGGCAAAGTTAAAACTACTTGGATTTTTTTATCTGCTGATACTTTAAAAACTTTACCGCTCTGAACACCAACCATCCATAAGTTGCCCTCGCGGTCAAAGCACAGCCCTTCCAACGTATCTGCTTCATCTGAAACTTGCAACCATTTCTCTGCGTATACCGTCTGGAGAAATTGCTCCCCCGTCAGTTGTCGAGAGTATTTAGAATTTGTATCATATGACACCGTCGGCATTGCTGCGGCTGTTCCTGTTGCACTGATCACCAGTGCACATGAAAACAAGGCGATTAGCATAATCGTTATTCTCTTCATTTACACATTCTCCTAAATCAATTATTGACTTCCGCTATCTATGTCATAAATATAGGAAGTACATTCCATCACCCACCTTCATAAGTATTGAGAAGTATTATTTTGTTTGGACCTGATCGGTAATGCTGATTTTTTGATGTTTTAGCATGTTTGGGGGTTCGTGTGAGTTATTTGGGTAAAGAAATTCCGTACGTATCCTTATATTCTTCTTGAAGTTGTTCGCGAAAATTTGGATGAGCAATAGAAATCAATGCTGCCGCTCTTTGCGCATTTGTTTTAAAGTATAAATCGGCAACACCATATTCCGTTACTACATAATGGATATCATTTCTGGTCGTCGTGACCGGTGTTCCCGGCATTAATTTGCAGGTAATCCGCGATACTTGGCCTTTCTTGGCGGTAGACTGCAGCGTAATAATAGGGCGTCCATTCCTGGAAGCAGCTGCCCCTCTGATGAAATCAAGCTGCCCACCGATGCCGCTGAACTGCTTGGGTCCTAAGGATTCGGCGGCTACTTGGCCTAACAGATCTACTTCCAACGCAGAATTTATTGCTACCATGTTGTCATTACGACTTATGATAAACGGATTATTGACATAATCCACCGGATAAAATTCGAAACCCGGGTTCTGATCCACATAGTCATACACGCTTCGTGTCCCGTAAAGGAAGGTTGCAACAACTTTATTGGGGTGAAGGGTTTTCTTTTTACCGTTGATAATTCCGGCATCAACAAGATCGATCAAACCGTCAGACAGCACTTCCGTATGGATTCCCAGATCATTTTTCTCTTTGAGATATTTTAGAATCGCATCCGGCAGGGTGCCTGCGCCTAGCTGCAACGTATCGCCATCTCTGACCAACGAGGCGACATTTTTCCCAATGCTGTCCAATACGGAATCTGTTTTAGCAAAATTGGTCATCTCAAAAATCGGACCTGAGCCTTCCACTATATAGTCCAATTGCGAAACATGAACAAATGTTTCACCATATGTCCTCGGCATATTGGGATTAACTTCGGCTATTACAATATTGGCACTTTCTATCAGTTGCCTGGAGTGATCAATTGAAACGCCCAGGCTGCAATATCCGTGTAAATCCGGCGGTGATACCATCGTAATAAAAACATCGACCGGAACAATTTTCTCACGTATGACTCGCGGGAATTCATGAAACATTAAAGTCGAGAAGTTCCCTCGATTATCCAGTATCGCTTCACGCGTTCCGCCAGATACGAATAAGGAATTCACGATGAAATGGCCCTTCATTTCCGGTTTACAATAAGGTGCATCGCCTAAGGTGACCCCCTGCAATATTTCCACAGCATGAAGTTCAGGCGCCCTTTTCATCAAAGCGTCAATCAATAATTTGGATTCTGAAGCGGCATGACCAGGGACGATACGGTCACCGGATTTTATATGTTTAACAGCTTCGTCAGGAGTTATAAGACGATTTTTATAGATTTCTTGCCAAGTCATTTGATCAAGCTCCTCCCATGTGTATGGTTTGATAAATTTCTACTATTTACAGCAGTCAAAACTATCTTTGTAAAATTTTCATCTCCCTTTTTATGTGTTGTAATGCCGTCAGCGCGGAAAACCCCACTCTCCTTCTTCATTTGATGGGTACATAAAAATCCCATATCTCGATCCAAGCTTATTCTGAATCGAATTAATCCGCGGATTTAACTAAAACAATCGCAAATATCATGCCAACGTAATAATCACCGGCCACATCTTGCTCAAAGCTCAGCATGTCCTCGCCAATATTGCCACGGCAACATACCATGAGAATGTTTCATAGCAAAAACCACCAGCGTGAGCATAGCCTGGTTTTCTCATTTCTGTGTTTTTACGCAAGGGGCATAATAAAAATAGCTTCAGGCTCATAGTGATTAACCGCCCCCGTTTTAGCCAGAATATGACAGCATTACGATGATTCCGAGTGTCAATATTTGTTTACAGATATTCATGAAAATCCTGGTCATGCCGCTATTTGATATAACAAAAGCAGACAGTGTACGCGCAAGTTTACACTGTCTGCTTTTGTTGACATTATTGAAATTTTCTACTATATCGACACAATGCGTTATTGCGCAGACCCCTAATAAAACTAACTCCCATTTATCAATTTCTTGCAATCTATTGAAAACCACAAACCTGAGCAGCGTGCCTGGAAGCTTTGTTATCCGGGCACTACTGCCATATTCAAGATTTATTCTAACGCGGATTACCTCAAGCACATTTATTTCTACAAAACACTCTCGAACCGGATAAGCCGAGGTCCCCGCTTCGCTAATTCGACCAGAAGCGTCTGTAAAAACAATGCTGACAGCTTGCGGCTTTACACGCTGGGGAGCGTTCGTACTGGCTTCATCTGCGCGATTCTGTCAGTAATCCATTTGCAACGCTTTTTTTATTGGCATGAAACTTGCTGAATATATAAGCAACCTAGGTTGGTTTTTTTGCCAAATAGTAAGCGCTTTTTATCATCGATTGTTCACAGAACAATCCGAAAAAGGGGGATGAACAAGAAAGTTAAACACGGGGAAATGCCTAATGCGCAAATCCCGCAAACCGTACAATATTTCTTTAAGGGAGGCCTTTTAAGTGAGAGAAGCAGTAATAGTATCCGCAGTCAGAACGCCAGTAGGTAAAGCGCGAGGTTCATTAGCCTCCGTTCCCGCTTATCAACTAGGCGCACTTGCTATCAAAGAAGCTGTTAAACGGGCCCAAATTAATCCGAACCAAATAGATGAGGTTGTCTACGCTAATCTTTTTGCTAACGAAACAGCAAATTTAGCGCGAGTGGCACTGCTTGAAGCCGGCTTACCGATAACCGTCCCGGGTATTACGCTTGACAGGCAATGTCCGAGTGCGCTTAATGCCATCGCTTATGCAGCAATACTTATTCAAGCTGGCTATGCTGATATCGTCGTTGCCGGAGGCGCGGAAAGCGATTCGCGCAGAGCATATGTCATGGAAAAACCCAAAGACGCATACCAAATCATGCCTCCTCAGTGGGCTGCCATTCACTTAACACCTGTTGAGGAAGACAACGTGCCTATGGGGATAACTGCTGAAAACGTAGCAATAAAGTACGGTATTTCCCGCCAGGAATGCGATAAGTTTGCTCTTGAGAGCCATCGTAAAGCAGCCAAAGCATGGGAGGCTGGTTACTTCGATGATCAGATCGTACCTGTCGAGGTAACACTGGGTAAAGGTAAATCCCTCATGTTTAGTAAAGACGAAATCTTCCGCGCCGATTCCTCTTTGGATGCGCTGGCAAAATTGCGGCCTGCATTTAAAAAGGACGGTATTGTAACGGCTGGCAACAGTTCACCGATGAGCGACGGAGCAGGTGCCCTTGTCTTAATGGAAAAAAATCAGGCCAAAGCGATGGGGCTGGAGATTTTAGCCAAGTTCAAAGACTATGCGGCAGCCGGTGTTGACCCTAAAATCATGGGAATCGGCCCGGTTCCTGCTACTAATAAACTGATGAAACGGGCGAAATGCGAGCTTAAAGATGTCGATCTTATTGAATTGAATGAAGCTTTTGCCGCTCAGTCCATTGGCTGCGTGCAAGAACTGGATATGAATATGGACAAGGTGAATGTGAACGGTGGTGCCATCGCCTTGGGCCACCCGCTTGGAGGCACAGGTGCAATCATAACAACGAAACTCTTGTATGAGATGAAGCGCCGTGATGTCGGACTGGGAATGGTGTCTTTCTGCGCTGGCGGTGGGCAGGGCGTTTCTGTACTCTTTGAACGGGAGTAAATCGGTAAACATACCGATCGATATCCAAGCCCGCTGAATTATCAAGGTTCACCAATAAAGCAACGCGTCTTTCATCCGCGCATACTGAAATCTATCCGACGGAAATAAGGAGGTGGAAAACAGAGTTGGGTCCGTGTTCGCAAGCACGTGATAGATATGCGCCTAAATTAGGATAGCGAATGGTGGCAACTGGGAAACTCCATCCAAGCTATTCCCGTCCTCGCAAAAACATATAAGGGGGAAACCACGTGAAAAAAACTTTAGTTATCCTTTTAGCACTCATCATGGTTCTGAGCATCACCGGTATTGCTTTTGCCGGCCCGTTCACCGATGTGCCGTCGGGCCATTGGTCGTACGAGGCCATCAGTAAGCTGGCAAAAGCCGGCATTGTCGACGGTTATGGGGATGGAACGTTCCGCGGTGACAAAACCATGACCCGCTATGAAATGGCGATGGTTGTCGGCAAAGCAATGGAACGCTCCGACAAAGCAGACGCCCAGAACAAGGCGCTGATCGAAAAATTGGCTGCGGAGTATGCCACCGAACTTAATACTCTGGGTGTACGGGTCGGCAAGTTGGAAGATTACAATAAAACGACGATGAGAGTAGGATTCGATTCGTTGACCATCATTTCGGCCGACAGTCCGCCGGCGGGCCAGCCGAAAGTCAAAGGAAACGACGAGTTTCATATGCGTAATCGTCTATATTTTTCCGGCAATCTCAACCCCACAATGACATATACGGTGCGCGCGGCAACCGGCGTGAATTTCTACGGTGCGAACTCTACTAGCTCTGCAGCCTTTATTGATGTCGGCTACATGGAAACCTCAAATTTCCTCGGTTTTGACCAAGTGCGTTATGGGCGTATGAGTACTTTCGAACAGGGTGCCATGGTCCTATTCAGAGATGGCGGCAACGACGGCATCCGCCTGACAAAGAAACTGGGTAACGATGCCACTCTCAGGCTGGGCGCTTATGTTGCCAGTCCTGACCCGACAACCAATGCGGGAGATTCTCAGGACATTCAGTATATTTCCCTGCAGCAAAAGTTGTCTCCCGTTACTACGGTCGGCGCCGCGTTTCTCAATAACAACCGGTTTATGACCCCGGCTCTCCCTTTCAATTATGGGTATAACAGTTCGAAGCTTTGTGATCTCTATGCCTCGACAAAAACAGGCAAATGGACGTTAACGGGAGAATACTCGGTAAACAGACTTTCGGATCCGACCGGCAATGTCAGTGCAAGCCCGCGGGCATGGGAAGTCCAGCTTACCAACGGTACCAATATGCCGAATACTTTCTACCCGGCGCAGCGAATTTATGCGGATATGAACAAACCTGGTTCCGATGCGTTTGCGGTTTCATACCGTTATGCCCAAACCGGTGCCATCCCGACCAGTCTGGGTGCTGCAAGGCATTTATGGTGGGTTTCGCCGAGCTACAGACTGAATGGTGGAGCTTACGACGGGGTTGATAACGCCAAAGTCTTATATATTGGTTATCAATACGTTTTAGCCAAAGGTTTAGGTCTAAGCCTGGATTATCAAAACTTTAAGGAAACTTCCACCGGTGCGCCAATAGACAAAACGTTTTATGCCGTACTCTGGTTTGTTTTTTAATGTGATTAACGCATAATCAGCTTCACAATTAGACCTCATTATTGAGGTCTAATTGTATTTTAACGGCTGACTGCCGATGATCCAGAATAAATAAAGCGAGTCTAAAAATAAAAAGCCAGGGTTTCGCATGTTGGACTGCGCCCTGGCTTTTGTTCTGGTATTTTATACGGCATATTGATCGGACTTCGGTTTTTCGGTTCCCGGAGAGCGACAAACCGCCTGGGGTTATCGTCAGGTCACCGGCGCAGGGTTGAAGAGGCACAAAGCATTATGCAAGCCCCAATGCTCGGCCCAGGTTTCTTTTCGTCCGCTGGCGACATCCAGGATCAGCCGGAAGATTTCCCAGCCGACTTCTTCGATGGTTGCTTCCCCTGTTACGATGCGACCTGCGTTGACATCGATGAGGTCATGCCATTGCTCGGTAAGGGAGTTTCGTGTCGACACTTTGATCACCGGGGCCATTGCCAGGCCATAGGGCGTGCCCCGTCCGGTGGTGAAAACTTGCAGTTGCATTCCCGAGGCCAGCTGCAGTGTGCCACAGATGAAATCACTGGCAGGGGTTGCCGCGTAGATCAACCCCTTTTGGGTTGCCTTCTCACCAGGAGCTAAGACGCCCACGATAGCGCTGCTGCCTGATTTGGCGATAGAGCCCAGCGATTTTTCCACCACGTTGGCTAAGCCGCCTTTTTTGTTGCCTGGCGACGGGTTCGCGTTCCGGTCCACTGCCCCGGTATCTAAATATTTGTCATACCACTTCATTTCCCGGATCAACGCCCGGCCGACTTCTTCATTGGCGGCCCGCTGGGTTAATAAATGCACAGCATCGCGTACCTCGGTCACTTCGGAGAATAAAACCGTCGCTCCGGCGCGAACCAATAAATCGGCCGCGTATCCCACCGCCGGGTTGGCAGTGACTCCGGAAATGGCATCACTCCCGCCGCATTGCAGACCAACCACCAAATCGGAGACCGGGCAGGTGACGCGTACCCGGTGGTTGAGTCTGATTAAGCACTGTTCAGCCATTTCCATAATCGCCTGCACCATTTTTTCAAAGCCTTGATGATCTTGCAGGACGACAATATTGGCTGCAACGCCTTCCGGTACCAAGGTCTCCGGCAGCAGCTTCTCGCAGCCCAGGCCGACAACCATAACTTCCCCGCCGAAATTGGGGTTTTTCGCTATATTTTGGATCGTACGGATCGGAATGACCGCCTCCGGGGCTTTAATCGCCACCCCACAGCCGTAATTATGGTTTAAGGCCACCACGTCATCGACATTCGGGTAGCGGGGAAGGAGCTCTTTCTTGATCCGGTCCACGGCATAATCAAGGACGCCTGCGACACATTGAACACTTGTGGTAATGCCAAGAATATTTTTTGTCCCCGCACTGCCATTGTCATTGCGGTATCCCTCGAAGGTATAGCCTTCAAGGGGCGGCAGGGCATCAGGCACCCGGGTGGCGATCTGCAGTTCGTCCAGATCGGGGGGTGTCGGCAGCTCTACCAGGGATTCTTCAATCCAATCGCCTTTCCTGATGGCGCGGACCGCGTAGCCAATGACTTCGCCGTAGCGAATAATTGCTTCGTTTTGCGCCAGGTCCCGCAAAGCTACTTTGTGGCCCTGGGGAACATCCTCCCGCAGCTCAAGACCGCCAGGAAATACTGTCCCTTTCGGCAATCCGCCGGAGTTGACGATGATGGCAACATTGTCTTTTGCATTGAGGGTAATGTAAAGAGGCGCTTCTGGTTGTTCTTTTGTTGAAAGCATAAGCAATTGCTCCTTTAACTGACAGTTTGTGTGCAGCCAAGATCAGTGGATAGCCTTTAGCCCTTGATTGTTCTTGGTATAATCATTTGGTGCACCGGTGTAATGGAGCGCGGATTCTGGTAATAGGCTCCGGCAAAGGCAACACAGTACTGACGCAGCCGATCCATCGGAACGATTTCGTCGATCATCCCGGTCTGGGCACAGAAGACGGGGCGGGATTTATTGTGATAGTCGTCCACCATGGCATTCATTGCTTCCAGGGTTTTGTCCATGCTTTTGCCTTCTTTATGCTCTTTCACCAATTTCCTGCTATAATTGGCAATTGCAGCGGTTTCGCTGTGCATGACATAAATCTCCGTAATTGCTGTGCCGATTGTCAGCGCCGTTGTTGTGGATTGCGGTCCGCCCATCAGATAATGAGCCGCTGCCGTCCCTTTGCGGGTAACGATACACAGCATAGGCATAGCCGCCTTTTCAATGGAATAAACAAGGCTCTGCCCCAAACCCAAAAGTTCGGCGTTTTCCGCATTATCGCCGACATCAATACCCACGGTGTCCTGCAGCCAGATGATGGGGAGATTATCGCGACCGCAAAAGGTAACAAATTCATTCATCTTAATTAGCCCTTGGCGGTATAGCTTGCCGCCAAGACCGACATTATTCTCATCGACATAATTGGGATAATTAAGGAAAAATCCCTGTTTGTTGCCGATTACGCCGACCGGGAAACCATCCATTTTCGCGATTCCTGTGAACACTTCAGGTCCATAGTCCGGACGGTACTCCATAAACTCACTGTTGTCGACCAGGCGGGCCATGACTTGGATCGCGTCATAAGTCCTTTTGGGATCAGCCTGCAGCAAATAATATAAATCTTCCTGCGGAAGAGCGGGCTCAGCGGCATCCGCAACCTGAAAGAAGTCGGGATGATATGCCGGCAAGCCTTTCATGTACTCCTTTATGCCATCCAGGACGCCGGCCTCCGTGTCATGTACTTCCCGGAAAAAGGCCGTCCCATCGAAATGGGTCTCTACACGGCCCGGCGCTTTTGCCCGCAAGGTTTTGGCAGCTTCAATAATCTGCAGGGCGCTTTCCATATCAAACCGCCCGGTCGTGCTCATACCGCCAACGATGCCCGCGCCGCCCACAGCGATGTTGGCTTCATTGTGCGCGATCAGAATCGTCGGACTGATACCGTGATAACCGCCACCAGCCGGATTGGTTCCAAAAATCGCATTGAGTACCGGTATCCCTAATTGATTGAGTTCAGCATGCCGGAAGAAGGTCGCGCCGCTTCCCCGCGGGCCGGCATATACCTTTTCCTGCTCCGTCAATTTCACGCCGCTGCAGTTCAAAGCCCAAACAAGAGGAATATTTAGTTTTTTCGCCAGATCCGTAACACGGAGAATATTTTCCGACTGTCCGGCAATCCATGCTCCGGCCAGTATTTTATTGTCAAAGGCAATAACGACCGCCCAGCGGCCCTGAATCTTGGCCAGCCCATCAATTACGCCGGTACAGCCGTCTTCATTTCCCCCCGGATTATACAAGGTATGAAGGGGGCACCAGGTGCCAGGATCAACCAAGTACTCAATCCGCTCGTAGGCGGTCATTTGCCCTTTCGCATGGATTTTGTCCGCCGAGGTTCCGGCAAGCTTTATTTTTTCCGCTGCCTGCTCCACTATTTTTTCTTCACTGCGAACTTGCCCGGCATTTTCTTGCCAGCGCTGTCTTTCTGTCTCGGTCATTGCCTGGCCGATCTCAGGCATTTTTTCAAAATAGGGACGCAAAGGCTTTTGTTTTCTCATCAAACTCACGCTCCTCCTTCTAGCAATTACGGGTTGAACATCTTCCCCGGGTTCAATAACTCTTGAAGATCAAGGGCTTGTTTCACTTTCTGACCGACCGCGAACCCGACTTCTCCTGTCTCCCACTTCAGGAACGGAGCTTTCATATAGCCGATGCCATGTTCTCCCGACAACGTACCGCCAAGCTCCAGCGCGGCGCGGAACACCTTTTCCACCGCGACTTCCACCCGTTCCATCTCTGCGTGATCGTGCTTGTTGGTCATTACATTAAGATGCAGGTTGCCGTCGCCGGCATGGCCAAAGACCACCATCTTCAGGGCATATTCCTGGGCAACTTCTTTTATCAGACGCACCATAACCGGAACCTGGTTGATCGGCACGGTAATATCCTCGGCCAGTTTGGTCGGATTAAGCTTGCCGCAGGCGGGAGACACCGCGCGCCGGGCCTGCCACAATTTATCACTTTCCGCAGCGGTGGTCGCAACTTGGATTTCCGATGCTCCACACTGTTCGCAGACCTTCATTACATTGCCGGCTTGTTTATCTACCGCCACCTGCGAGCCGTCCACCTCTATAAGCAAGATCGCTTCGGCTTCGATAGGCAGGCCAATCTTCAGATAGTCTTCCACTACACGGATGGTGAGATTATCCATCAGTTCGAGAGTCGTGGGAATGGTGCCTGATGCCATCAAGGTGCTGACAGTCTTTGCGGCGTCATCCAGTTTTTCATAAATAGCCAACAGGGTCTTTTTGGTCTTCGGTTTTTCAATCAGCCGCAAAAAGATTTTCGTTATGATGCCCAGCGTACCTTCTGAGCCAACAAACAGCATGGTCCAGTCCGGTCCGCCCATATCGCTGTCCACCTGATTGCCCACTTCCACAATCTGACCATCCGCCAAAATGACTTCCAGCCCCAGGACATAGTCCCGGGTAACGCCATATTTGACCCCGCGCGGCCCGCCTGCACATTCGGCAATATTGCCACCCATGGTGGATGTTTTCGCACTGGCCGGGTCGGGAGGATAAAACAAGCCCGCCTGACTGACGGCATTGACGAATTCTTCGGTGATTACGCCAGGCTCCACTGTTGCCACTTTGTTGTGGATGTCGATATCAATGATCTTGTTCAGCCGGGTCAACTCAAGGCAAATGCCGCCCTTTCGCAGCACAGCCCCCCCGGAGTTGCCGGTGGCTGCCCCTCTGGCTGTGACCGGCATGTTATATTGTCTTGCCAATTGAACCGTTTTTACAATTTCGTCCACGGTCGCGGGAGCCACGACAACATCAGGAATACCGTCACGGAATGTGGCGTCTATTGAATAACAAATACGGTCTTCGAGCCCATCCAGAACATACTCCGCTCCCACGATCTGCCGTAATTGGCTAACTATTTGCGGTTGCATCGCCGGCTCCCCCTTTTTTCGTCCGATAAGCCTCAGCAATTATTTCAGCCGTGTGTCTGACCTTCATCCCGCTTTGACGCAGGCTCAGGCCGTCGTTGATATGCATTCGGCAGGCCGAGCAACCTGTAGCTAAAGTATCTGCCCCGGTTTTTTCCGCTTTATCGAGTTTTTCGTCGTTTATCTGCCGGGATATTTCATAATGACTCAGTGAAAATGTACCTCCGGCTCCGCAACATTTATTCGCGTTTGGCATCTCGACAAACTCAAGGCCGGGGATAGCCTTCAAAATCTGGCGAGGTTCCGCAGCCACTCCCATCCCGCGAACAAGATGGCAGGGGTCATGATAAGTGACCTTAGCCTTTACTTCGCCAAAATCAGTGCTATAGCCGAATTTGACAAGGTACTGCGCCACATCGTAGACTTTTCCGGCTATACTTTTCCACTTTTCCTTTACGGCAGGGTCTGCAATCACCTGGCCGTATTCGTGCTTCAGGGCCGAGCCGCAGGAAGCGCAGCCGGTGATAATCGCATCATAAGACGGATCAGCCAAAATGGCAACATTGCATTCAGCCAGGTATTGTCCTACAGTGAAGTCGCCTGATGTAAAGGCCGGGGTACCGCAGCAGCATTGGTCAGCCGGAAAAACTACCTCGACGTTGTTCTCCCGCAGTATTGCCACGATGGCCTCACCGGCGTCAGGGTAAACATATTTCAGCATGCACCCGGCAAAAAAAGCGACCCGGGCCTTGGGATGCTCCACTTTGTTTACCGTCGCCAGTCTGGCGTGCAGAGGGGTGGTCGCCAGGGGGGGAATCAGCCGCCTGGCGTTCAGGCCAGCCGCCGGCACGGGTATCCGGGGCAATTTGCCCCTCCCGTCGGGAGAATCTTTAAATACCAGGTTCTGAAACAGTGCCCCGGCACGCAGGCCCAAGTCGAACAGCCGACGATAAGTAAGCCCGGTGAAAGCCAGCTTTTTGACAAGTGGAACTCCGTTTTTTTCAGCCAGCTTTCGTCTTGCGCTCAGAAACAGCTCGTCGGTTTTTACGCCGGCCGGACAACCCTGCACACAAGCCTTACATAGCAGACATTTGGACATCCGCTGCTGCAATTCCTGCGTCAGTTGGAGTTTACCTTCGATTACAGCCTCGATCATTCTGACCTTGCCCCGGGCGGTGGCATTTTCGCTGTTGACTACCTGAAATACCGGACAGACCGAACGGCAAGTTCCGCAGCGCATGCATTTAACGAGGTGTTGCTGCCATTGCTCCATATATTCGTCCATACCTCAGTCTCCTTACCCTATCAAAATATCTGCCGGATCAAACATCTTCTTCATTTGCCGCTCAATCAACAGAAGCGGACTTGCCGGAACCGTGCCGGCCATGCGCTGAAATTTGCCTGCGACACAGCCTCCCATTTCGGTTGCCAGGGCCATAATTTTGTTAATATCGTCCAACCGATCGGCGTCCCCGGCGCTAAAATAAACGCTCAGACTACCTGCCGCGACTTGACCGAACAACCCGGCGCCGATATTTTTGTTGCGAGTCATATCATAGAATCCAGCCAGGAATTTTTTCTGCTCCGCCTGATGAAATTTCAATTCGTCAGTCAAAGCAAAGCCGCTTTGCGGTAAAAACAAATCTGTCCAGCAGCCAAATCCGTCTGCCGCTTCCTCGACACCAGCCACCGGAAGTTTTTGCAGTGTTGCCGTCACCGCCTGCCACTGCTCCTGCACTTCCTCGGCTACTCCGTCCAGTTCCAGCAGTACGAGCTGATCCTGCGGGCCCGTCCCCTGCATCAGCTGCTGCACTTTATCATCGATCCATAGCAGGTAGGCCGGAATAACCTCGATCTTTTTTAACTCCTGGACGAAATCAGACAATGCATCGGTGCCGGAAAAACGGATGATCATGCGTTTTTTTGCTTCCGGCAGCGGCAATAACTTCAAGAGAAATTCCACCGGCAAACCCAGATTGGAATAGGGGCCGGTCATGAAACGGGTCAAATCATAACCGGTCACATTTTTGACCGTCTTGCCGCCGGTCTTGAAAAGATCACCGGTAGGTAATACGATTTGGGTACCCATCAGAAAATGCTTGGCAAAACCGTATTTTGCCGCAAGATTTGAACAACCTTGATGATAAAACCGGCCAATGGTGATGTCTTGATAAAAGGGATTATCACCGGGAATAAAGCGCAGGCCGTGGGCCTTGAGGGCATCGGACAGGCGTCGCAAGGTGACGCCTGGTCCCACAACAGCCACCAGGTTTGCGGTATCGATATCGATCCGGTCCAAGCCGGACAGATCGATTTTCACTCCACCCGGCTGACCCGGACGATACACATACACCGGCCGGGCCTCTTTGGTAGCTGCCCTGAAATAGTCCTGCACTTCGGAAATAGTGGCTGGAGACACAAAGTTGCTCTCAGATGGCGTGTGCTGGTTACTTGCAGAATCGGCGATAGTCATTTCTTCCTCCTTTATGCCCAACTCCCGTCCCCATTGGCAGGACCCTCAGGCGCACGAAAAACACATTTTTGCAGCGACGCTCCTGATCGGTTTACTGGCCCAGAGGGTCTATTTTCTGGAGGCCGCAGGGTGGATTCATTGCTATTTTTTCAGTTCAAACCGCTGGATACTCGGAACGATGAACAGGTAGGACGCCGCCCCGCAAATCCCCATGGCTCCGACATAAATCAAAGCACCGTTAAACGAGTGGGTCGCCTGGAGAATATAGCCGATGACAATCGGGGTGGCGATACTGGCAATATTACTGGCTAAGTTAAAAATACCGCCGCTGAGACCGACCATTTCTTTTGGCGAAGTGTCACCAACAACAACCCAGCCCAGCGCGCCGACGCCTTTGGAGAAAAAGGCCAGCGACATCACGGCAATAACGACCCATTCCAGTGAGGTATAATTGGCAATGATGATACTGCCGGACATGATCAAACCAAGCACAATGGGGGTCTTGCGCGCCACCGTCAGGCTTATGCCCCGCCGCAGCATCCAGTCGGATACCGCTCCGCTGAGCAAATTGCCGATAAACCCGCAAATAGCCGGAAGAGACGCGACGATGCCAACCTTTAAAATGGACATTCCCTTGGCCTGAACCAAATAGGTGGGAAACCAGGTGAGAAAAAACCAGCTGATGGAATTGATGCAAAACTGGCCGATATAGATACCGATCATCATCCGGCTTGTAAGCATCTGCCGCACAAAATCCCACTTGATTTCGGTCTTTGCCCCGATGTCTACCAGCCCGCCGCCGGCCTGGATATAGTCGATTTCAGCCTGATTAACTTTCGGATGGTCTTTGGGGTCACGAATTACCTTGAACCAGTAAATGGACAGCACTAATCCGACACAGCCCATAGCATAAAACACCGTCTGCCAGCCATAAACGGTGGCAAGCCAACCCATCAGCGGATTAAATGCCGCCAGGGCAAAATATTGAGAGGAATTAAATACCGATGTCGCCAAGCCCCGCTGATTGGTGGGGAACCAAGTTGCGGCCAACCGGGCATCCGCCGGAAAAGAGGGGGCTTCAAACCCGCCCATCAGCAGTCGATATAGAAAAAACACGATAAACACGGAGGCTCCGGTTAAAAAACCCACCGTACCCTGCAGTGCGGTGAAAAGGGACCAAAAGAAAAGGCCAACCCCATAAACCAGGCGCGATCCATATTTGTCCAGCAGCCAGCCGCTGGGAATCTGCATGGCGGCGTAGGACCAGCCAAAGGCCGAGAAAATATATCCCATGGACACAGGGTCGAGCCCCAGATCTTTCCTGATCGCCGGAGCAGTCATCGCCAAGGTTGAGCGGTCGGCGTAATTCACGGTGGTGACAATAAACAGCATCGCCAAAATCAGATAGCGAACATTGGTCATTTTGGCGTTGCCGGAGTTGGTATTCATTGATAATTTCCCTCCCGTACTAAAACAAGATTTTTTATATAGCCTTAAATCAATTAAACATGACCCACCCTGTTAATCGTAATGCGGCTGCTAAATTTCTCATTTTTTTTCGCCGCGTCTTTTTGTCATACGTTGAATTGGGAAACCGTCCGCCTCAGGTCTTCAGCCCTTTTAGCAAGTGCCTGACTTGCGGCAGCGATTTCTTCCATGGAGGCCGATTGCTCCTCAGCCGCCGCTGATACCATTTCCGCTTCTCCCACCGCCTTATTGCTGAGCCCGTCCAACGCTTTCACCGAGGTTACGATTTGCTTGCTGCCATTTGTCAACTGTTGAACGTCTGTAGAAATTTCTTTCACCTGATCAGACACCTGGGTCACCAGCGAAGCGATTTCACCAAAGGTCTGCCCGGCAGAAGTGACTACTTCCGTGCCGACCTTAACCTCCCGGGTTCCTTCACTCATTGCGACAACGGCCGCATCGGTATCGCCCTGAATCTCGGAGATCAGCGCGGCAATTTGTCTTGCCGCGTTTTGCGATTGTTCGGCCAACTGACGGACCTCTTCCGCCACGACAGCAAAACCGCGCCCCTGTTCTCCCGCCCTTGCCGCTTCGATGGCTGCGTTGAGAGCCAGAAGATTTGTCTGTCCGGCTATGCCTGCTATCGTGTCCACTATCTGTCCGATTTCCTTGGACCGGTCACCCAGCTTGGCAACTACTTGCGCGGAATTGGTAACCGTCTGTTCAATTTGAGTCATTTGACGAACAGCCCGGTTTACAGATGCGCTGCCTTCCTGGGCCGATCCGGCTGCACGCAGCGAATTGTCGGCCACCTGGGTGGTGTTTACGGCAATGTGCTCGATATTGACAGACATCTGCTCAACCACGGCAGAGGTGTCATTTACCAACTCCCGTTGTTTCTCCGCACCGTGGGCAACGTTGGTAATCGACCCGGTTACTTGATTCGCCGCCTGTACCGATTGCTCGGAACTGGCGGTCAGTTCTTCGGAGGAAGCTGCCACCTGTTCGGACAAGGTGGAAACTTGTGTCACCAAATTTCGCAAATTCGCCACCATGGCATTGAAATTGACAGCCAGCACCCCTACTTCGTCTTTTCCGTCGACAGAAACAGTTGTCGTCAGGTCACCCTTACTCACAATGTCGGTGGCTGCCACCAATTGCAAAATCGGCCGCACGGTACGATTGGCATAATAGTATCCAATACAGGTCACAAGAAAGATGGTGATGACAATAATCAAACCGCTGGTCATCAGCAACCGCGTATTTCTCGCCTTATACTCGGCATAGGATTTTTCGATGCACACCAGCCAGCCGGTCCTTGGTTCAAAAACATAATTAACCATTTTTTTGTTGCCCTGTTCATCGGTTATTTCTGCAGTGCCGCCTTGGCCACCGAGGCCTTTGGCGACAAAGTCCTGCTTGCTGACATCCTTGCGTTCCGCAAGGACTTTGGCGTCAGGATGGGCGAGAACCTTTCCTTCCGTATCAATGATGTAAGCGACGTCACCCTCTTGGGAGCGCTTTGCCACGAAATCCCCCAGCACTGCCAGGTCAATAGCCCCCTGCAGCACACCGGCAATGCGGTTATCGCCGCCCCGGACCGGCGTGGCCAAAACGACAACCGGGTGCCCACTCGCCTTGCTGATCACCACCTCAGATACTACTTCTTCTTTACCCTGCATTGCCTGTTGATAGAACTTCCGGTCATGTACAGGTATCAGCGTCGTAGCGTCAGTCTTCATCAGCTGCTGCCCCTTGTCGCTGTCGATGGCGACAGGCACCATAGCGGGATACACCCGCGCCGCCTCCCACAGTACCGGGCTGGCGGCTGCCAAATCGAAGCTTCTGACGGCAGGATTTCCGGCCATGAGTTTGAGCACATTCATATGCTTGTCAATCAGACTGGTGACTTCGTACTGCAGGGCTTCGGCCCTGGCGAAATTAAGTCTGCCGTAATCTTCCCGCATATTTTGATTGAACAGCCAAAAGGAGACCATTGAAGCTGCCAGGAGAGGAATTGCACCAATGAGAGCCAATAAAAGCGTCAGTTTTCTTTTCACACCTGTCACCTCTGAACATGAAATTATTAGGCCGCTGTATATGTCATTGCCAAGATGCCTTCCCAACACCAGTCGATTGTGATCCGAATCTTGCCACCGGAGGGGAGCTGACCTTTGAAATTGGACCATGATCCGGCTGCCCTCGCGGATAAAGTTGCCGCCCCAGGCAATCGGCCTGTTTTTCTTTTTCGGCGGACAAAGATTGACACGTTATCTCTAATGATGTTACGATTATTTTATGATAGTTACTTCAGATAATCATTAGCAGGCTTTCCGGCGTCCGACATAATACCAATCAGCATCATAACGTTTACGTCAAAGGGAGACTTTTGTGTGCAACAGATAAAACGGAAAAAGCTATACGAAGATGTAATCACCGGAATATTGGGTATAGTGAAAACCGAAGGCATGAACCCGGGCGATAAACTCCAATCTGTAGAACAGCTAAGTGAACTGTTTGGTGTCAGCAGAACCGTCATCAGAGAGGCTCTTACCGTTTTGCAGTCGAATGATTACGTGGAAGTACGGCACGGGTCCGGGATCTATTTGAAAAACAGCAATAGTCTTGAGTATTCGGGAGATCTTGAGATTCCCGGCGGCAAGCGACAGATTCTTAATATGCTAGAATTTCGCAAAGGACTGGAAAGCGAAGCCGCTTATATGGTTGCTTTACGCAGCAGTCAACAGGACCGGGAGAATTTACGCCGAGTTATTGAGGCTATGTTTGACGCGATTTCTACCCGGGGCTACGCCAGCGAAGAAGATTACCGGTTTCATACCATCCTGATCAATGCCTGTCAGAATCCGGTTTACATCAAAGTTTTCAATGAGATCATCAAGCCAAACTATTATGAGGTTTTAAACTCGAGCCAGCAGTTTTTTGCCAAAACCTTTGGTCCCCGTTTCGTAATTGTTAAAGAGCATGAGAACATCCTCAATCTGATCGACGAGCGCAAAGCAGATAAAGCCCGGCAGGCGATGTGGCAGCACCTGGACAATGTCGAAGCGAAGCTGCGCAATTTATTTCAACTCCAATGACCGTTGGTGCCTGACCGGGAAACCCCGGTCTGATCTACCGAACCGGCCCTGGTGCCAACGTGACAAAAAGCTGCTGCTTCTGCAGCTTTTTGTCTTTTGGGACAGAATAACAGGTTGCATCGAATGGAGCTTTTTCAGACCCTGGCCTGAAAAAGCTCCATTCTAATTTTTATATTGCGGTCTTCAGCAAAGGGAACTACTGCCCGCTGCCGGTACTCACAGCCGTTTTCTTTTGATCATCCTTCGTGTCGGTGATACCGGCGGTTATCTTCGGCAGCATCATGGTAATAACGGCGCCAAGCAGCATGGTACCGACCAGACCATAGATGCCGAGTTTCATGTTCCCGGTCATGGCAGTCGCCCAGCCGACAAAGGTCGGACCGATAATTCCGCCTAAGTTGCCGATTCCATTGATGATCCCCCGTGCTCCGCCGGAAATCCCAGGTGCGAACAGCAGCGACGGCATGGACCAAAATGTGCTCTGGATTGACTTAGTGAAAAATCCGGTGACAACCAACAAAGCATAAGAAAGCCAAATATGTCCGGAAAGCAGTGTGGCAACCGTAAAAAAGCCGGAGAAACCAACCAGGGAAAGGGCGGTGTAAATACGACGATTCCCGGATTTATCCGACATGGCGCCAAACAGGTACAATCCACCAAGGGCTGCGACGAAAGGCAGCGAAGTCAACCAGCCCACGCTGGTCAAGCTCATTTTTGTCAGGTCCTTCAGGAGCGTGGGCAGCCAGATCGTGTAGCCGTATTGGCCTGTAGCCTGACACACATAAATGATTGCCATCATCCAGAGATATTTGTCTGTCAACAACTTCTTATAGGAGACGGAAGAACTGCCGGTCTTTTCTTTATAGGCAGCTTCCCTGTCAGCCTTCTCCTGAGCCAGCGTTGTAACCAGATATTCCTTCTCTTCCTTGGATATCCATTTTGCGTCTTGCGGCTTGTCACTGATAAGCGGCAGCCAAATGCATATCAACGACAGCGAGATTACCCCTTCAAGATAGAACAGCCAGCGCCAGTCGAAAGAGGATATGATCCAGCCGGAAATAGGATTGGTTATAACGGATGAAAGCGGCAAACTCATCAGGAACAGCGCATTGGCGCGGCCGATCTCCTTTGAGGGAAACCATTTGGAAATAATGATGAGGATCGCCGGATAAACTCCGCCTTCGGCAACACCCAGCAAAAATCGCATACCCAAGAGTTGCCAGTCGTTTTGCACGAAGCCTGTCAAACCTGACAGTATCCCCCAAGCAATGATTGACCAGAGAATGAATTTTTTCGCACTACCATGCTCGGCAATATGCCCTGCCGGGGCTTGGAGCACCATATAACCCAAAAAAAAGATTCCTGCCGATAACCCGGATACCGTTAAGGACAGCCCCAGAGCTTCGTTCATGCCGCCGGCCATGGCGAAGCTGATGTTCATTCTGTCCATGTAGGCGATGATATAGATAATGATTGTAGGCGGAATGATCCGTAGCCAACGCCCGTTTGGAATTTTCCCTGCTGTCATATCCATAGAAATAAATACCACCTCACTGTTAATCTTCGCCTCAATCTCACTGACAGTCTGCTTTCCCAGCAGACACTGCCTTCACTCCCTCCCTTAAGCAAACCGGCGGCTCGCAACATCCCCAAGCGCCCCAGTTCACTAATTGTGATAATGTGATAATGTGATATGATGACTTTTCACTTATATTTTCGCTATAAGGCAATAGCTTCCTGCAAGATTCTGAAAATTAACTGAAAATCTTTGCGCTTATTGCCGCTTTTTCCCAGACTAGCAATAAAGGTGATATTCGTTTTATGGCACGAAAACAAAGTCGCCGGGCCGCTCCGGAGTTATGCCTCTATAACCAGGCCCCAAGGTCGGGAAGATTGCCTGCTGCGTCAAAGACCAGCTCGGCCGGCTTGCCGCAAACGGCAATTTGCGGATGCTGCTCAGCGTCCTTAACCATGCTTTCGGATATGTACATCTCCCCGATATGCAGGCTGTTGGCGATACGCACCATGCGAATTTTGTCGGGACAGGCAGCGTTACAGGTCTTGATCGCCGCCTGGATAGTCAGACGGTCTGTATCCATGAGCAGCGGTATCCGTCCCGAAGGGGTCACAGTGGAAGTCAGGATGTTGGCATAGGTGAAATCAAAGTCGATTTTGTTGAACAGGCGGCGGGTCGTGATATCCGCCATTCCCATGCCGCAGGTGTTGCCATGGCTGCGCTCGGTCACGTCCAGCACCACGAGTCGGCTCGGCCCGGGGCCAGGATCCAGATAAGGAGTCGGAGCCCGTCCGGTGGTATAAGGATCCATCCCGCCGCCGGAGAATTCTTTGCCAAGCTGGTCGACGATAAGAATGTCCAGCGGCTGCAACAGGATTCTGGGCATGTTGCCCTTGGCCTCCAGCAGCAGACTCCGTTCGGTCTCGATGATGGCTTCCGCAGGGATCGCAACAATTTTCGCTACCCGGTCGTAGGCGTTTTCCACTGTGCCGATACCAAAAAGGAAGGGCAATCGCCCCAATTTGATCCGAGCCATTTCTACAAGGAATTCGGCGAAATGTTGATAGCCCAGCGCGTGACAGGAATCGGCTCCCTTTTGTTTGCCCAAACCGATGGTGATCATCTTAACGAGGCCGCTTTCGTTGGGACCGCTGAAAGCGTTATGGGCCTTGATACGGTTGATAACGATAATACCGTCGGCTTCATAGGCGTTTTTGTCGATAAGCACCGGCAGGCCATTATCCAGTACGCCGAGTTCGACGACTTCCATGGAGGACAGGATGGGACAGCCGGTGGCAACCTCGGTAACACCAAGGCTGGCCAACACTTGCCGCTGGCCTTCCGGTGTGGCCCCGCCGTGGCTGCCCATCGCCGGCACAATAAAGGGTTCGGCCCCGCATTTTTTGATTTCATCAACAGTGACTTTTGCGATCAGAGCAATCTCGGCCATGCCACGGCTGCCCACGGCTACGGCGATACGCATCCCGGGCTTGACGCGACTGGCTATGTCCGCTCGCCGCAGTTCGGCCTGGAGAGCGGCGACAATATCCGGAACCTCAGTGGCGGAGAAAGTCTGTTTTACCCTCACCATTTTCGGAATCGGAATGTCTGCCAGTAAATCGGTGATAATTCCCATGATGTCGATCCTCCGTTGCCAAATTTGTCTTTAAGAGCAAGTCTCCAGGCCATGATAAACCGCAGCCCTGCCGTCCAGCCGCGTCAGATAAGCATCTTCGCGGCTGGCGACAACAGGCGAAGGTTGATTCAGGAATGGTTATACCGGGGCCAGAGGCGGCGTTAGGACTTAATTCCCGCCAGCCGTTTGGCGCGTTTCTTACGGCCCTCCAGGTCACTGTCCCGCATAATGGAGACCCGGTGTGCCTCAGCAGATCCACCGCCGTGGATATCCGAAACGCTGTCGGCGCTTTCCAGGGCCAATTTTTCTACCAGCCTGAGCATCTTGATCCGGCTTTCAACCGGCACTCCGGCTGCCCCTTTGAGATATTTCTTGAGCAGTTCACTGATCTCGGGATTATCCAAATCTTTGTCCGAAGGCAGATCGGCGACAAAACCGCCCGCGATATCCGTCAGCATGCGCGCCACTTCCGCCATTTCCTTGCCTTCATGCATCTTGGAGGCGTTGGCCAGAACGGAGTCGATAAAATAGGTTCCGGAGGGTTGTTTCTTTCCTTCGTAGGAGGCCGCAATACTGCAGCCATAGAGCGTCTCAGCCCGGTGAATCATATCGATGATCTTTTGCTTAAGGTGGCTGACCTTGCTGGTACCGTTGTAGTCCATCATCGTCAGGGCGGCACCGGTCATGCAGTCGATTTTGCCGGACTTGCAGCCACCATGGCTCTGCCGGTGAAAGGCGGAAAACCGAACAACCAGATCGCCGGCGAACTCGGTCTCACCGCACATAAACACCCGTTCCCAGGGCACGAAGACATCATCAAAGATTACGGTGGGACAATATTTGGAATACATGGTGTTGCCGATGTCGCAGCCCTGCAGTTCACGCATATCCAGTGTGGATCTCCCCACCACATGGATGAGTCCCGGGGAGTCTGTGGGGATGGCGAAAGCCACGGCGTAATCTTTGTCTTCCTTTTTCAGAGCCCGGGTCGGAAGCACAATGATCTCGTGGGCCGAAAGAGAGCCTGTCTGGTGAGCTTTGGCACCGCGCACCACAATGCCGTCCGTCCGGCGCTCCACCACCCGCAGATACATATCCTTGTCTTCCTGTTCGCTGGGGCCTAAGACACGGTCGCCCTTAACGTCGGTCACCCCGGCGTTGCAAGTGAGATCATTTTTCTGGACATGCTTCAAAAATTCGAGGAAGCGGGCGTTGTATGGCGTCCCGTATTTTTGGTCGATGTCGTAGGTGACGATGGACAGAGCGCTCAGACAATCGAGTCCGGTGCAGCGCTGATGGCAAGTCCCTACCTTGCCGCCCAGCCTGCGGTTATTCTTGACTCTGGCCACCAGGTCCTCAATGGACGCCGGCGGCAGTGTGAAGCGATTGACCGGCTCGCCAATCAGCGGACTTTCCGTAACCATCGAAGCGCGGGACTCCTCCAGATTCGCGTCTTCGTAGGTGGCGCCGGTGGCCTCGATGCCGGCCCGCAGGCGGGGATTATCCACGACATTGGTAACCCGCTCGCCGAACATGTAAACCACAGGCTTCATCTTCCGCAATGACTCGATGTATTCTTCCTTGGTTTTAACAGCCATAGGTATTCCTCCTGTTTCCAATCTGATATTTGACTCGGTTGATAGGCACTATTCTGCGATCTTTGCTCCCATCGCCAAGGCCTCAAGGTTGATCGCTTCCGTGCCTTGCGGGATGCGCGCCAGAACTGCCCGTTTGAGGGCTTCCTGACTCACCAGATTCGTGATTTTCGTCAATGCTCCCAGGGTTACCATGTTGGTGACAATTTCGCCGCGGACTTTCTCGGCGGTTTCTCCGATGGGCAAAACATAGGTTTTAACCTGATCGTTCTTCGGCAGCGTCTTCACCCGGGTATCGACAATCAGGATGCCTCCCGGCTTCAGATCAGGGGCAAATTTATTGACCGCTTCCTGAGTCAGGGCAACCAATACGTCAGGCCGGTCGACTTCCGGAAAGTGGATGGGTTTGCCGCTGATGATGACTTCCGACTTGCTGGCCCCGCCCCGGGCTTCGGGTCCGTAAGACTGATTGTGGGTCGCGAAGCGATCATCGTATATCGCCGCAGCCTCGGCCAGAATGATCCCGCCCAGCACCACGCCTTGACCGCCGGATCCACTGATTACTATTTCCTGCCGCTTCATCATTTCGCCCCCTCGGAGGTTTGTTGGGCTTTTTGGATCAATTCCCGATGTATGTCGGTGAATTCGGGCGCCTGCCTGTTAACAAATTCTCCTATCAGATATTTACCTGCCAGTTGCTCAGGCGTCATTTTCGCCGCAGCATCCCGGCTTACAGCCTCTGCCTTTTGCCTGTTCAACATCTCAACTGCGCCTTTTTGCTGATTGCGCCGGCCAAAGCCGACCGGACACTGGGAAATTGCCTCGATAAAGGAAAAGCCATGGTGCTTGAGCGCCTTGCCGATCAGTTGTTCCAGCATGGTCACATGGTAGGCAGTTGACCGGCCTACATAGGTGGCTCCCGCCGCCTTTAACAGTTCGCACAAATCGAAACTGGATTCCACCGTGCCGTAAGGTGCGGTAGTCGCCATGCTGCCCCGGGGGGTGAGAGGCGAATATTGTCCGCCGGTCATGCCATAAATGCTGTTGTTCACCAGAATTGTGGTAATATCGATATTACGCCTTGCAGTGTGGATGAGATGGTTGCCGCCGATGCCGGCGCCGTCACCGTCGCCGGTGATGACGATCACCTTCATTTTCGGCTGCGCCATTTTAAACCCGGTGGCAAAACTCAAAGCCCGCCCGTGGGTTGTCTGGAAAGTGTTGAAGTCGATGATGGCATTGGTCCGGGCCGAACAACCTATCCCGGTCACAACCATAACATCGTCCCGCCGGTAGCCGGCGCTGGCGATAGCCCGGATGGTGGCACCCAGGACTATTCCCGTGCCGCACCCAGGACACCAGATATGCGGCATTTTTTTAAGACGCAGATATTCGCTTGCATGCACGGCCATTTATATCACCTCTTTGATCGTGGCAATGATTTGTTCCGGGGTAATCATCCGGCCGTCAACCCGATTCAGCGGTTTGACCTGCGCCGGATAGTCTTTTAAAGCTCTTTCCACTTCACCAACCAGTTGCCCTAAATTCATTTCCGGCACAATGATCGCCTTGGCTCTGTTCCCGTATTTGCGGACTACTTCAGCCGGGAAAGGCCATAGCGTCATCGTTTTGACAAGGCCGACTTTCAGCCCCTCTTGTCTGGCGTCTTCCACCGCACTATAGGCGGAACGGGCCGTGCACCCATATGCGAAAATAATCACTTCCGCATCATCAGTCATAAATTCTTCGGTGAGCACGATTTCCTTGCGGCGATTTTCCACTTTATCATGCAGACGCCGCAGCAATTGATCGGCTATCTGATGATTGTTTGTCGCGGGATAGCCGCCTTCATCATGATTATTGCTGGTCATATGATACCTGTAACCCTCGCCGTAGTTGACAAAGGGCGGGACGCCATCCTCATCCGGCTTGAACGGCAGAAATTCCTCAGGTGTTGACGTTGTTTTCTTCCGATTGACGATGGACAGCCCGGCCGGGTCAGGCAGAACCACCTTTTCCCGCAGATGGCCAACCACCGAATCCGATAGCACAATGACCGGCGTCCGGAGCATTTCGGAAAAGTTAACTGCTTTCACCGTCAAGTCATAACATTCGTGTACTGTTGAAGGACATAACACAATAATCGGATGATCACCGTGAGTGCCCCATCTTGCCTGCATGACATCACCCTGCGCCGGCAGGGTCGGCAGACCGGTGCTGGGTCCGCCCCGCTGCACATTGATGACCACGCAGGGAATTTCGACCATTGCGGCATAACCGAGGTTTTCCTGCTTGAGAGTGAACCCGGGGCCGCTGGTTGCCGTCAGGCTCTTGACCCCGCCTATGGATGCCCCGATGACGGCCGCCATACTTGCAATTTCATCTTCCATCTGGAGAAATATGCCGCCAACTTTCGGCAGGCGCGCCGCCAAAGTCTCTGTAATTTCCGTCGCCGGGGTAATAGGGTAGCCGGCGAAAAATCTCACTCCTGCGTCAAGCGCGCCCTGGGCGCACGCCTCATTCCCCTGCATTAGTTTTGCTTTACATTCAGCCAACTGTATCTCCCTCCACATCAATAGCAAAATCAGCACAGCGCAGTTCACACAATCTGCAACCGATACAAGCCTCCGGATTTTTCACACTCACTTTGCCTGTGTCGTCAAAGCCAAGAACTTTCTTCGGACAGAAAGCAATACACACGCCGCATGCTTTACACCAGTTAGTCCGGATATTAAAGACATATCCTGCCATGGCTGAAACCTCCTCTTCGTTATTGTTTGGAAAAGTTATCATGTGATAATGTGATATGATGACTTTTATCCCAACATATTTGTTTGTACAAAAAAACATTCTTCATAATACAAAAAAGTTCCTGCCTGTTTTTGTGATATTTATAAAAAAGGAGAAATAAAACAGACTGTGACACCCTCCTGTTTTATTTCCCGCCTTTTCTCTCCGGTCTATCCTGACTGCCGCGCCCGGGGCCTTCAGCGCAGGTCGCCGGGCAAACGCTCCTGACGGCGGATCCTCCGGTGATCTGCGCCACGATTGCCAGATGGTCCAGGTACGCTCAAGCGCGGTAATTTTAACCCGGACGAACGCCCCCATCTTTTTCTTCATAGCGGTTGGTCGATCGGTAATGCCATGCCGAATAATTTCTCATTATTTTTCAACTATCCATCCGGTTTCGTTATCGTCAGCTCCTGCCTTTTGGCCTGTATTCAGTGGTTGACAATACCTCAGAATAGTATAAAATTATTTTGTATAGCTTACGCCCGGCGGAAAGAACGACATTATTAACGTAAAGGTGTGAAAATAAAAGTGCTTGAGATTTTTGACAGTACGTGTGTTCTTTTGGCAAAGGCGGAGCAGAAACACTTTTTGTACACGAAGAGAGTCCTTGAAAAAGCGGGCCTTGAAGTATCACCGGGGCAACTTGTAGTTCTCTATTCCCTGTATAAGCGGGACAATATTTCGATTTCCGAACTCAGCAAGGATGTTTTCCTCGACAACTCGACTCTCACCGGCCTTATCGACCGTTTGACCCGGACCGATCTCGTCCGTCGGGTCGAGGCACCGCATGACCGGCGTTCTTATCAGATCGTGCTGACGAAAAAAGCCAAGAGCCTTAAGAAAGACGCCCTGAAAGCCATGTGCGAAATTGAAGCCAAAATGCTGGAAAGATTCAGCGCGGAGGAAATTCAGACTTTTCGCGGTGTACTGCAATACATCTTTACGACACTTGATTGCACTTCTTTGAATAACAATGAAGTTTAGTTCTGGCCGCACATAGTGTTTGACGCAAGCAGAAAAGCAGGCAGGGATTTTTAAAATCCCTGCCTGCTTATTTTTGCCGTTCTTGCTATTTTCCGCTGAAATTCGGTTTGCGTTTTTCGACGAAGGCAGCCATGCCTTCCTTTTGATCGGCGGTGGCGAAGCACAGGCCGAACACTTCGGCTTCGTAGGCCACGCCGGACTCGAGATCCATATCCAGGCCTTCGTTGACTGCGGCCTTACATATCTGGACAGCCAACGGCGCCCGGGACATGATCTTCTTGGCCAGGGCCTTGGCTGTGTCCAGCAGCGCTTCCGGCGCGACGACTTTGTTGGCCAGGCCGATGCGATAGGCTTCGGCGGCATCGATCATGTCGCCGGTAAACAGAAGCTCCTTGGCCCGGCCCTTGCCCACCAGCCGCGGCAGCCGCTGGGTGCCGGCGAATCCCGGTGGGACCCCCAGAGATACCTCCGGTTGGCCAAATTTGGCGCTTTCGGAAGCGATGCGGATGTCGCAGGCCATGGCCAGCTCGTTTCCGCCGCCCAAAGCATAGCCGTTGACCGCGGCGATAACCGGTTTGGGCAGGTTTTCGATTTTATTGAAGACAGCCTGGGCCAGTTTACCCCAGTTGCGGCCCTGGATCGCCGACATAGGACGCATTTCGGTGATATCGGCGCCGGCTACAAAAGCCTTGTCGCCGGCTCCGGTGATGATGACTACCTTGACTTCGTCGTCGCCGGCCAGTTGATCCGCCATTTTGTCCAGTTCCTTGATGGTGTCTGCGTTCAGGGCGTTTAGGGCTTTGGGCAGATTGACGGTCACAATGGCGATCCCATCCGCTTTTTCAAACAAAAGGTTGGCATATTCGCTCATATTTGGTGCCTCCTTATGATATCCTTAAGCTTCCTTGATCTTCCTGAATTCTTCAGTGAGGATTGGCAGTACTTCGGTCAGGTCGCCGACGATGCCGTAGTCGGCCATCTTGAAGATGGGCGCGTCCGGATCCTTGTTGACGGCGATGACGATGTCCGAGGACGACATCCCCGCCAGATGCTGAA
>JARLHY010000111.1 GCA_031292015.1 Negativicutes bacterium
GGCTTAGCATAAAAGAAGAACCGGAAAAACCGGGCGAATAAAGCCGAAAAATAGCCTAAAGTATGAGCCTGCCGGTCCGGCAGGCTCATACTTTATTTGTTGGCGGTGACGGCAGCCAACCGAAAGGCGTTGATATTGTCTGCCAGGGAAATGTTTGTCTGCTTGGCAGGAAGTGGAGACTTTTTAGAGAAGGTTCCGCTATGAATGGCTTAGAGTTTCCGACACATGGTTTCTGCACTTTTCATAGGCGGCGGTCCGCCCGGGGAGACGGGATTTGATCATGATCGTTTGGAGGGAGAGGCATGAAGCGTAACTTGGTTTACAAACTGGCGGCAATCGGGATGGTGGCGCTGTTTTTGCTGTGCAATATCAGCATCAGGCCTGATTTTGCCGGAGGCAAGAGCTGGGTGCAGGCGGAAAGCAAGGAACGGCCCAAGTATGTCCTGTTTTTCATTGGTGACGGCATGGGTCAAAGCCATCGCACCCTGGCCACTCTCACCCGGAATAATGTGCCAAGCACGCCGCAGAATGCGGTGCTCAAACCATTGGTGATGGATAGTTTTCCGGTGTGGGGGATGACCACCACCTATTCTTACGACCAACTTGTCACCGATTCCTCGGCTGCCGGTACGGCGCTGGCGGCGGGGGTGAAAACGGACAACAAGTCCCTGGGCCAGACGCCGGACGGAAGACGGGTCAGAACGGTGCTGGAGGCAGCCCGGGACAAGGGACAGTCCACCGGCCTTGTTACGACCACCCGAATCACTCATGCCACGCCGGCCTCTTTTGCGGCCCATGTGGATCACCGCGACAAAGAGGCTGAAATTGCGGCCCAGTACGTAGACGCTGATGTGGACGTTCTTCTGGGCGGCGGCGATTCCTTTTTCCAGCCGCAGTCGGTGAAGGGCAGCAAGCGTAAAGATGATCGCAATCTGTACCAGGAATTTGCCGCCAAGGGCTACAAGGTGCTGAATACGGTGGGCGAACTGCGCGATTTTAACCCGGCAGCAACAAGCGGGGTCGACCGGGTTGTGGGGGTTTATAACAGCAGCCATCTTACCTGGGAGATCGACCGCGACGAGACTCAGGAGCCGAGTCTGGCCGAGATGACCGGTAAGGCCATCAGCATACTGAACAAAAACAACAAAGGGTTCTTTATCATGGTGGAAGGCGGACGGATCGACCATGCGGCCCACCAGCACGACGCAGTCGGCATCATCAACGACACGATGGCTTTTGACGACGCTGTCGCGGTAGCTTACGAGTTTTATCTGAAACATCCGAAAGAGACGCTGATCATCGTCGCGGCCGACCACGAGACCGGCGGCCTGGGGATCGGCACAATGAACGATTACTTCTTCAATCCCCAGGTGATCAACAGTGCGAGAGCGACCATGGAGAAGGTCGGGCAAAACTATAACCGGCATCGGGATGCGCAGCGGATGTGGCAGGAGTTTTATGCGGCCACAGGCATCGGCGACCTTACCGCCGACGAGGTGGCCAGGGTCGAAAAAGCAATGCAGGATACCGCGGCCGGGGTGAAGGCCAAAAACGGCAACATCGAAGCCGAGACGCTGGTTGGCTCGGCGCTGACGGAAGTCCTGAACAGCCGGGCCCATGTCGGTTTCACCAGTTACGCCCACACCGGCACAGCGGTGCCTATTACTGCCGTGGGGGCCGGCTCGGCCGAATTCGGACGGATGCTTGATAATACGGATGTGGCGAAAATCCTGGCCAACCTGATGGATGTGAAACTGCAGTAGATCCGGGCCGGGACTTCACCGCCGCTCATACGGGAGATTTTATGCGAGGGACATTTTTGCGCTATGGCGTGGCAGCGGTATCCATTGCCGGGATACTGCTGGGATTATGGTGGTATCTTTCCTTCAGCCGGAACGAAGGCGTCTTTGAGGTTGCGGCCAGGGTGACGCACACCGAGGACGATCTTCAGACTTTCGGGCTGATCAAACAGGGCACGCAGCTGGTTACCGCCGAAATCGCCGAAGGGCCGCACCGGGGCAAGGTCATCCAAGGGCATAACCATGTCCAGGGCAAACTGGAACTGGATCATATTATGCAGCCTGGCGACATGGCGCTGTTTGCGGTTAAAACCGATCAGGAAGGCCGGATCACGCAGGCCTATGTCATCGATTACGCCCGCCATCACTGGGAATTGGCCCTGTTCGGAGCTTTTTTCCTTATCCTGATTTTCGTCGGCGGCGTGATCGGGGTTAAAGCTTTCTGCTCCTTCGTGCTGAGTGTTTTGGTGATATGGCAGGTCTTTCTGCCGGGCATTATGGCAGGCTATAACCCCATCGCCTTTACCCTCCTGACCGTGGCGCTCATTAGTTTCATCATTATTTTCAGCGTGCTGGGGTTCAGCCGCAAGGCAGTCACGGCTTTCGGCGGGACGATGGCCGGGCTGATGATGACGGCGATCTTCACACTGTATTTCGGCGAACATTTTTACCTTAACGGCGCCACGGCCGCGTTTGCCGAAAATTTTCTGTACTCAGGCGGCTACAGTATCAGTCTGAAGCTGCTGTTTTATGCCGCGATTATCCTGGGGGCTTCCGGGGCCGCCGTCGATGTGGCCATCGACATCGCGGCGGCGATGACCGAGGTGGTGCGTCAGAATCCGCTGATCAGCCGGGATGAGCTGATCCAGAGCGGCTTCAACGTAGGACGGGCCGTGATCGGAGCGATGGCAACCACGCTGCTGCTGGCTTACTCCGGCGGGTATATCATGATGCTGCTGCTGTTTATGACCAAAGACATGTCCCTGCTGCGGGTTCTGAATGTAAGCTACGTGGCGGCCGAGATCCTGCGCACACTGACAGGCAGTATCGGCCTGGTACTGGTGGTTCCCTTCACGGCGGTCCTGGGAGGGTATCTGATTCTGCCGCGCCGGGAACCGGGGAAGCCTGTGTGACAAAGGCCGGGCGGGCGGCGAAGGTCGCGGTCCGCCCGAAAAAGGTATGTTTCCTGTTGACACCCGGCGGCGTCCCATGATACATTTTAGGTGAAAGTTGTTTGAGTATTCACTAATTTTTGGCAGGTACTATATTTTTTTGTCGTAAATATGAATGGTGATTCATGTTTCATATTTACGAATAAGCTAAAAGGAGGATAGCAGGGAGAGGTCCACCGACGCAGGCTAACATCAGAAAGGGGGATAAACAATGAAAACCAGTACGAAGGTCATTATCGCGGTACTTTTTTGTTATTTTGTCGCCTGGCTAGACCGAATGGCGATCAGCATGGCTCTCCCGTATATCGGCAAGGAGTTCAACCTGTCGGCAACCGCTCTGGGCGGCATCCTGAGCGCGTTCTTCGTCGGGTACGCCGGCTGCCAGATACCGGGCGGCTGGCTGGCCGACAAGTTCGGGGCCCGCAGGGTGATCACCGGGGCTCTGACGGTTTGGTCGCTGTTCACGGCTTTGACCGGCATGGTGTCCAATATCACGCAGATGTTCGCCGTCCGTTTTGTGTTTGGCGCCGGCGAGGGCGTATTCCCCGGGCCGGTATGGAAAATTGTCGGCAGCTGGTTTTCCAAGAAGGATCGCGGCACAGCCAACTCCTGTGTGCTGACATCAACGACTCTCGGGCCGGCCATAACGCCGCTGGTGGTGGCGCCGCTGATCGCCGCGTTCGGCTGGCGCGCAGTCTTTTTCGTCCTGGGCGGGCTGGGAATCCTCTGCGTCTATGTCAGCTGGCGATTTATCGTCGACCGGCCGGAGGAGTATCCGGGAATTTCGTCCGAGGAGGTGCTGCTGATCAAGGAGCAGCGGGCCGCGGACGAAGCGGCCTCCGCCAATATGGAACAAAGCATCGCCCCCAAAGCTTCTTTTTGGGATCTGATCAAGGAACCACGGATCTGGGTCATGTTCTTCGGTGTGTTTTTCCTGACTGTTCCCATCTGGGGCTATATGACCTGGCTGCCCACTTACCTGGTCAAGGTTCGCGGGCTTTCGCTGACCGGAATGTCGATCGCCGCGTCGATCCCGTTTTTTGTGGCGACTGTCGGCATGCTGCTGTCCGGCTGGATGTCTGACCGTTTTTTCCGCGGCCGCAGGCGTTACCTGGTGATAGCCGCTGAACTTGTCGGCGCATTCTGCCTGTACCTTTTCTACACGACGCCGTCGGTGGAATACGCCACCTTGTATCAAAGCCTCGCGGCCGGCTTCCTCTTCATGGCCCTGGGCTCGATTTGGGCGTTGCCGGTCATCTACCTGCCGGAAAACCTGATGGGCTCAGGCAGCGGTTTCGTGAACACCGGCGGTCAGCTCGGCGGGCTGGTGGCTCCGTTCGCCCTCGGCCTTGTCATCGACTGGACCGGCGGCAACTACGACGCGGCGTTCCGGCTGCTGGCCTTCTCCTGCCTGATTTCCTCGCTGATCATTTTCTTCGGTATCGGCGAAAAGAAAAATCCGGCGACGCCTGTTGCCGAGGCTGCCGGAAGGTGAACTTTTTCCAAGGCCCGAACTATTCCGGAAAGACAATTCATTCCAAAGCGGAGGGATCGATATGAAAGCATTGGCAATATGCGGCTCGCCGCGGCAAGGCGGCAACACCGAATATTATCTCAGGCTCTTTTTGGCCGAACTTGCGGCCAAAGGGATCGAAAGCGAGTTTTTGTGGCTGGGCGACAAGACCGTCCAGCCCTGCCGGGGCTGCTACGGCTGTCTCACCCACAAAGCCTGCGTGCAGAAGGACGATTTTGAAGGTATCTTTGCCCAGATGCAGGCCGCGGATGCGATCATCGTCGGGTCGCCGGTATATGTCAGCAAGCCGACGGGGCTGCTGTCGGCGCTGCTGGAGCGGGTAACCTTTTCCGCCAGAGCCTCGGGCCGGATGCTGTCAGGCAAGGTCGGGGCGCCGGTAACAGTAGCCCGGCGGGCCGGACAGACCTTTGCTTTTGCCGAGCTGCTGCTGTGGTACTTCATCAACGACATGGTCATTCCCGGCTCGATGTACTGGAATGTCGGGGTAGCCGGCGCCAAGGGAGCCGTCGACGCCGACCGCGACCTGGAAGGCATCGAGATCATCAAGTACGCCGCAACCAACATGGAAAGAGTCATGTCGGCCCTGAAGACGTCCGGCGGCAACGCGGCAGTGGACCGGGACAAATTGTTCTTCACCCCGCCGGCCGGCGGTAAATAACGATTCAGGGCGGATTCGCCGTAATGTCCGGCAAATCCGCCCCAGGAAGCAGGGTACAGGAAACTAGCTCTTGAAAGCTCCGTGGCGGACGAAACGCATGATTTCCCTGATCACTTCGTCCGGTACCGGCTGATCGTCGAAAATAATCCATTTGAGGCCGATGAAATTTGATATGCCGATCAGGCTATAAGCCAGGATTTTCGGGTCGATATCGACGACTTCGCCCTTGGCCTGGGCACTTTGGAGTTTCGCAACATAGCGTTCGGCGAATTTTTCGTAGTAATCGCGAAAGAGGTCATTGTCGACGAACTGGGCTTCCCAGATGATTTTATACAGGCCGCGATGGTTGCGGACGAAGTCAAAAAAAGTTTTGAAGCCGGTATACTCCTGATCATAACGGGTTTTGCAGTCCGAGGCGGAAATCTCGATCTCCTTGCGGAGAGTATGGCCGAGGTTTTCCAGCAGATACCGGAAAACACTGATTTTGTCCTCGAAATAGATGTAGAACGTCCCCGGCGCGACGCAGGCCGCTCTGGTGATGTCGGCCACCGCCGTATTATAGTAGCCTTTTTCGGCAAAAAGCTGTTCCGCCGCGCGGCAAATCTTCTCCAGCGTTTCCTGGCCCTTTGCCGTTTTCGGCAGATTGACGCCACTCAATGTTTTAACCCCGCTTTCACAGTAAATGTACACTTATTATAACACCAATAGCCAACGTCAGCCACAGGCCGCCCTGCGCCTAGATCGCGAAAAGGCAAGGCCTGCAATTCACTGTCAGAAGGAGGCATTACCATGCAACAACCGGCCTGGGTCGGCAATTATTCCTACTTTCGGGCCAGAACTTCCCCCGACAAGCAAGCGGTCTACGATCTGGACAATCAGACCGGCTACAGTTACCGCGAGCTTGACCGGCGGGCCGATGTACTGGCTAATTATCTCACAAAGAAACTGAAGGTCGTCAAAGGCGACCGGATCGCCTTTTTGACGCGAAACCGCATCGAACTGTTTGATGCGTATTACGCCACAGGCAAGACGGGAACCATCCTGGTTCCCTACAACGCCCGGCTGTCGGTGGAGGAACTGGCCCAACTGGTCAACAGCGAAACCCCGGCGGTGCTGTTTTATGAAGACATCTTCGCCAAGGCGGTGGCTCAGCTTAAAACCAAAACCGACGTCGGCCATTATGTGGTTTTGCCTGATACCCGGGAACCGCTCTCCGACCTGTGTTACGAAGAAATCATCGCCAGTGGCGACACGACTCCGTGTTGCTGCAGCGGCCTGTCCCTCGACGATACCCAGCTTATCATTCATACCGGCGGCACCACCGGCCTGCCCAAAGGGGGGATGATATCCCATGGCGCGATGCTGTTCAACGCCATGAACGAAATCGTCACCTGGGGAATCTCCCACAGCGACTCTGCTCATGTGCTGCTGCCGCTGTTTCACACCGGCGGCTGGAACCTCCTGACTTTGCCGCTGCTGCACGCCGGCGGCCAGCTGCTGATCAACAAGCAGTTCGACCCCGCCGGCGCCCTTGAAATCATTGACAGGGAAAAACCGACCTTTGTGTTCGGCGCGGCAACCATTTTCCGGATGATGATCGACCAGCCCGGTTTTGCCTCAACCGATTTTTCCTCCGTGAAATGGGTGATGGCCGGCGCCGCTCCCACTCCCATCAACATCATGGAACAGTTCTGGGACAAGGGCGTTCGCTTTGTTCTGGGCTACGGCATGACCGAAGCCGGTCCCAACAACCTGTCGGTGCCGGCCGAATTTGCAAGTTGGGACGAGATCCGGGGGAAATTCGCCTCGGTCGGCAAACCGATGTATTTCACGTTGGCCAAGATCATCGACGACGACGGCAACGAACTGGGCGACGACGAAGTCGGCGAGCTCATCTGGAGCGGGCCGCAGATTTTCAGCGGTTACTGGAACAACAAAGCCGAGACTGAAAAAACGCTGCAGGACGGCTGGATATATACCGGCGATATGGCCAAAAGGGACAAAGACGGCTATTACTATATCGTCGGCCGGAAAAAGAACATGTTTATCAGCGGCGGCGAAAATGTCTTTCCGCCGGAAATCGAGAAACTCCTCTATGATCTGCCGCAAATCTACGAAGCAAGCGTGATCGGGGTGCCGGACGAGAAATGGGGTGAGGTGGGCAAGGCGGTTATTGCCCTGCGGCCGGGGCAAGCCCTGACCAAAGCGGAGGTGCTGGCGTTTCTCAGCGCCAAACTGGCCCGCTATAAGGTGCCGCGCTACATCCAGTTCGTGGCCGAGCTGCCAAAAAACAGTGTCGGCAAAATCGAGGGCAAGCGGCTTGCCGCCCTTTACGGAAACCCGGAAGATTAAGGAGATGACCATGGACAAAACAGTTGTCGGCATAAAAGACATCCAGTTCTATGTTCCCCCCACCATTCAGGACAGTCGGTACATCGCTGAAAAATCCGGTATACCGCTGCAAACCATTGAGGAGAAATTCGGCATCAAGCAGCGTCACAAGGCCGGGCCGGCGGAACACGTATCTGACATGGCCGTGGCCGCCGCCCGCAAGATACTGGCCGGTATCGACCCGGCCGAAATCGACCTTGTGGTGTACTGCGGCAGCGAATACAAGGACTACTATCTCTTCAACCTTGCCGCCAAAGTGCAGCATGCTATCGGCGCCCGTAACGCCAACGCCTTTGAAATCCATTCTCTGTGCTCGGCCGGAGTGTTGTCCCTCAACATCCTGAAAAGCATGATGCTGTGCAACCCCGAACTGAAGAACGTGCTGCTTGTTTCCTCCTCCAAGGAAACCGATCTGATCGGTCTCGACAATCCCCGGGCCCGCTTCATGTTCAATTTCGGTGACGGAGCGTCGGCCGCCCTGCTGGTCAAAGGGCATCCAGGAAACCGGATTCTCAGCACCCACATGATCACCGACGGGCAATTCGCCGAAGATGTGGCCTCTTACGGCGTCGGCTCGCGCAACTATTATGAAAAGGAAGTCCTCGACTATCCGCTGCGGAATCTTGATGTCCGCGACCCGGTGGGGATGAAGGAGCGGCTCGATCCGATCAGTCTGAACAATTTCATCGAAGTCATTGGCAAGGCCGCCGAAAAGAGCGGCTACAAGACCACCGACATCAAATTCATTGCGCCGATTTTCATGAAACGTTCCATCCTGGCTCACATCCTCGATCATTTTGGCCTCAAAGAGGAAAACTCCTTTATTCTTGAAGACTACGGGCACTGCCAGTCGGCTGACGCCTACATCGCCCTGGCGGAAGCAGCCAAACTGGGCCGACTGAAGGACGGCGACCTTGCGGTCATGCTGGGAGCCGGCACCGGCTATACCTGGGCGGCCACCGCCATCCTGTGGGGCAACCCGAAAGAGCAGACCATCTAAACAAGAAGGCGTTTTTCAGCCTCCGGACCCGAGCCGACTCCATGGCAGCAGCTCCCGGCAGGAGACATAAAGGAGGGACTGGCTGCATATATAGTGGCAGGGAGTAAAGGCGGAGGAGGTTGAGACAAATGCTACAGACACAAGTGGGCTGGAGCGAAGTCCCGGGCGGGCTGGAGGCCGGACGGCAGGCAGCTCAGAAGGCAATGGCGGGAATGACGGACATTTCGCTGGTTGTGGTCTACGGCAGTGTGAACTACGATCAGGTCGACCTGCTGCAGGGGGTGACAAGCGTTACCGGCAATGTGCCGCTGGTGGGCTGCAGCTCCTTCAACGGGGTGCTGACACCGGACGGATTTGTCAGCGGCAAGGAAGGCTTTTGCGTGGTTATGGCCCTGGCGGACGAGGCGCTGAAAGTCGCGGTGGCCGGAACCGAGAAAAACGGCAGTGCCCGGGAAACCGGACAGTTTGTGGCCAGGGAAGCCATGGCCCGGCTGGGGACGGCGACGGCTCCGGCCTTCTTTTTCATGATTGCTCCCCCGGGGGAAGAAGAGTCTTACCTGAAGGGAATTGAGGACATCGTCGGCCGGGTGCCCTTCTTCGGCGGCACGTCGGCCGACAACACCATGGAGGGACTGATGCGGCAGTACGCCAACGGCCTGGTTATTCAAAACGGCGTCGTTGCGGCCTTCTTCTGTACCGACAAGCCTTTCGCCAACGCTTTCACCGGGGCCTACCGGTCCACCGGCAAGACCGGCGTCATCACCAAGGTGGAGAACCGGCGGACCCTCAAGGAGATTGACGGCCGGCCGGCGCTGGCGGTTTATGCAGACTGGCGCGGCGTGCAGGCGGAAGAGCTGAAAGGGCTGGAGCTGCTCACCGCCACCATTCATTACCCTCTGGGAGTAAGCGATTCAGAAGGCGATCTGACCTGGATCCGCCATTTCGTGACAGGCAACGAGGATTTGAGTATGACCGGAGGCAGCGATCTGGCGGAAAATACGGCGGTCTGTCTGATGGAGACGACTACCGACGAACTGGTGGCGGCGGTCCGCAGCGCGGTGGCGGAGGCCAAAGCCGGACTGGGGGCCGAGCCTGGCGCCCTGTTTCTCATTCATTGCGCCGGCCGGTCCATCGCCATCGGCGACAGGATGAACGAAGTGGCGGCAGGGATCAAAGAAGCGGCGGGCGAGCTGCCCTTTGCCGGGGTACTGACCTTCGGCGAATTCGGCTATGGCCGCTGGACCCGCAACGGCTGCGGCGGGCTGATGTTGTCGGTGTTTATGCTGGCCCGCTAGACATAAGCTCAGGCCGTTGATAACCCCCCATCTGCTTTGTTGGCCCCGTAAACCCATTGCTAGCGTACGGCCAGTACGCGTCGCTGCTGGGTTTGCGGGGCCGTCGCGCATCTGGGGGGTTCTGACCGGCCTGAGGTATGGAGGCCAAACCCCCATGTTTTGTGAAATGGTGCGCCTTGATCGAGAAAATAGAATTTTGCCAATATTTAAATAAATTGCAGGAATTTATTATCAGGCAGCAAATATTTAAATAAGTTAAATAAAACAAAACCGGTAACAAAGCCGCCGTAAATTATGAGGTGCCTGGATGCCAATCGGACCGGCGAACAGCAGATCTGTCAAAAAATTTAATCGCCTCACGGTTTTGAATATGATCAAGGAGGACGGCCCGTTGTCCCGGCTGCAGTTGGCCCGGATAACCGGCCTGACGCCGGCGGCGATGACCGGGATCGTGCGGGAATTGGTGGAACTCGGCTTTGTCCGGGAAACCGGCCTGGGAAACTCGACCAGAGGCCGCAAACCGGTGAAGCTGGCCTTCAATCCCGAAGCTGCCTATACCATCGGCATCGAAATAACTCATTATGAAACAACAATGGGTATCGCCAATCTGATGAACGCTCCCACCGACATCAGGACCCTCAGTCTGGACATGACCGAGCCGCGGACGGGAATACCCTTATTGGCGGATGCGGTCAAAAAGATGATCGGTCAGGACCGCAACGCCGACAAAAATATACTGGGGATAGGGGTTGCCTTCCCCGGACTGCTTGATTTAAAAGCTGCTGCTGTCAAACGATCGATCAATCTGGGCCCAGGCTGGAACGATTTCCCGCTTCAGAAGGCGCTGGCGGAGGAGCTTTGCCTTCCGGTGGTGGTGGAGACCAACTCCAGAGTGTCGGCACTGGCCGAGAAATGGTTCGGCCGGGGCGTGGGCCGTTCGGATCTGGTCTATATCAACTTAGGGGAAGGGATTAGTGCGGGGGTCATTCTGGAAGACCGCCTGCTTCAAGGGGCCCAGGGCCATGTTGCGCTGCTGGGGCATATTCTGATCGACAAAAACGGACCGCTCTGCAACTGCGGCAATAAGGGCTGCCTGGAGGCCTTCTGCGGTGTTCCCGCCCTGATAAAAAAAGCTTTGGCGGCTTGGCCCGTGCTGGCGGAAGAGGATCCGCTGCGAAAGGTGCTGGCGGAAAAGGGGCAGGTCGGGGTTCAGGACATTCTCACCTGTGCTGCGGACCGCAGCTCCTTCGCCTGGGAGATGCTGCGGGAGGTCAGCGGCTTTGTCGGGGTGGCGGCAGCTAGTATCGTCAACCTGTACAATCCGGGGGTGATCGTGCTGGGCGGGAAAATAGCCCGGGGTGTTGAGCCTTTCTTGAGCGATGTCCGCAGGACGGCGACGGCTCATGCTTTCCCCGAAGTCGCCGAGGCGACAGATATCGTGGTATCGGAATTCGACGCGAACGCGGCGGTAATGGGAGCCTGCGCTCTGGCGGTCAGAGAGCTGCTTGAGTCGCCGCAGTCCCAGCTGCTGGAGGAGCAGCCCGAGCGTCACAGTCATTACCGGCAAAAGGAGCAATAATTTTCTGCGGAGAAAGGAGGCCGGCAGCGACAACCCGCAGGAGATTTCGGACACCAAACAATAAAAGGGAGGATCACTTATGAAAAAGCACCAATGGTTGGCGTTAGGCGTTTTGATGATCTTTGCGCTGAGTGCGGCGCTGGCCGGATGCGGCTCCAGTGCACCGCCCCCTGCGGCCAAAAAGGAAATTGTTCTAAAAGCTTATGATAATCAGCCTGCCGACTATCCGACCGTGCTCGGCCTGAAATTCATGGCCAAATATCTGGAGGACAAGTCTCAGGGACGGATCAAGATGCAGGTTTATCCTGACGGCCAGCTGGGAGCGGAGAAAGAGGCCATCGAGATGACCCAGATGGGCTCGATTTCGATAAGCCGCATCAATACCGCGCCCCTGATGGGCTTTGCTCCTCAGATGGGCGTCTTCTCGATGCCGTATCTTTTCCGGGACCTCGACCACCTGTACAAGGTCCTGGAGGGACCGATAGGTCAAAAGCTGTCCAAGGAACTGGAAAAGAGCAATCTGGTGACACTGGCCTACTATGATTCGGGAGCGCGCAGTTTCTATACCAAGAACAAGGCGATCAACACTCCGGATGACGCCAAGGGCCAAAAAATTCGGGTGCAGCAGAGCAAAGTATTTGTCGATACCGTAAATGCCCTCGGCGGTTCCGCGACTCCAATGGGGTATGGCGAGGTTTACAGCGCCCTGCAGACCGGGATTATCGACGGGGCTGAGAACAATCCGCCCAGCCTGTTTGCGATGAAACACTACGAAGTCTGCAAGTATTATGCTCTGGATGAGCATTCGATGGTACCGGAAATCGTGGTCATGAGCAAAAAGGTTTATGACACCCTGAGCCCTGAAGACCAGAAACTGATGATGGAAGCGGCCAGGGAGGCCACCAAGGAATACCGCAAGCTGTGGACGGCCTACACGGAAAAGTCCCTGCAGGAGCTGGTAGCCAAAGGCGTGGTCATCTCCAAGCCTGACAAGGAAGCTTTCCGGAAAGCGGTAGCGCCGATGTACGAAAAATATCCTGAGTACAAAGAGATCATAAACGAAATTCAGGCTGTTAAGTGATCTGGGGGATTATAGGCAGCTGCACGGGGTGATCGGAATGAAAACAAGTATATCGACCTTCAGCCATTTCTATTACTCGCTGGAAGACTGCATCAGGCGGGTCGGTCAGCTGGGCTTCGACGCAGTGGAGATATGGGGCGGAACGCCGCACGGCTACGCCTACGACATGGATGAGGCCAAAATCGCCGCAGTCAGGAGTGTTCTTCAGGAAACGGGGCTGGCGGTGTCGGGCTTTATTCCGGCCCAGTTCCGCTATCCGACCAATATTGCCATCGATGATGAACTTGTTCGCCGCCGCAGCCTGGATTACCTGAAAAAGAGCATCGAGGTGGCGGCGGCGCTTGGCTCCCCGCTGGTCAGCATCTGCCCCGGGCACAGCAGATTCGGCCAAGACCGCCGGCAGGCCTGGGAGAATATGCTGCAGGCCCTGAGTGAGTTGGCGGACTATGCGCCAAAGGCTATTAGGCTGATGCTGGAACCGGGCAATCATTACGAGACCGATCTTGTGGTTACAGCTGAAGACGGAAGGCGGGCGATACGGGAAGCCGGCAGGGACATCGGCCTGGTGCTGGATACCGGCCACCTGTTCATCAACAGGGAATCGGTGTCGGACTGTGTGCTGGAAGCAGACTTGTCGCGGTGCCACTTTCATATTGACGACAATCTGGGCATTACCGACGATCATTCGGTGCCAGGCACAGGCAAAATCGATTTTTCGATGTTTTTCGCCAACCTGAAACGGCGGAGTTATGACGGGTACCTGACTGTCGAACTTGGCTTCCAATATTGTACCGATCCTGATCCGGCAGCTCTCAAGAGTCTGCTGTTCATCCGCAGCAACAGCTTGTAGGCCAGGACAAAAGAAAGAAAAACGGACCTGAGGGGCTGACATGGATTCAGCCCTTCAGGTCCATACGCCGTAGCGGGGAAAACGAAACAGGAGGCGGTCCTTTGTCTAATTTTGTGGCGGCCAAGCAGCAAAAAGGATTCCAGGAAGTGGTCAAGCTAGGCACGGTAACCAAATATGCGGCGATGAGCCTGGTGAATTTAGGAGCCCGGGAAGATTACTCCGGTGATACCGCCAACGAGGAACTGGTACTGGTGATCCTGTCGGGAAAGTGCAACATTACGGTCGGTCAGCAGCGCTTCACCGACCTGGGTGAGCGCAAGGACGTATTTTCAGGCAAGGCGACAGCTGTCTATGTGCCGATCCACAGTGCCTTCCGGATCGAGGAAGCCGGTGGGCAGACGGCGGAAATCGCGATACTGGCGGCTTATGCCGAGCGCAAGTTCGCGCCTTTTGTGGTCCGTCCCGGGGATATTGTCAGCCAGCAGCGCGGCACCCTGAATTTCCGCAGAGATATTCATGATGTGGTGATTGAAAAATACGAGGGACTGGTTGACCGGATCATTGTCGGCGAGACCATCGCCTATCCGGGCAACTGGACAAGCTTCCCGTCCCATAAGCATGATACTTTCAACCCGCCGGAAGAGACCGATATGGAAGAAATCTATCATTACCGGGTTAAACCGACCGAAGGTTTCGGGGTCCAGATCGTGTACACCGATGACTTGTCGACAAGGGAAGCTTATATGATCAAGGACGGCGACACGGTGGCCATTCCGAAGGGATACCATCCCATGGCCGCGGCGCCCGGCCATCAGCTTTACTATCTGTGGGTCATGGCCGGACCGCACGGCAGGGCGATGATGCCCAGGGATGATCCGAAGACAGCCTGGCTGAGCAATCTGCCGCCGCTGTTCAAGTAGGAACTGCGGGAATAAGACCGGCAACGCAAAACCTGTGATGAATGCTGTCACGGGTTTCTTTTTTTGCTGCAGGAACCGGTTGGCGAAGTGCGCCTGCGGGCCGGGTCCCGCTCAATAAAGGAATTTGGCCGGATATGGAAGAATAAGTAAGAGCGTGGAATTGTCTGGGAGCGCACATGGGTTGTTAAACCGCCTGCTAAAAAAGCAAGGTAAATCAGGGGAGGATACTTCAAAGTGAAAATTATCTGCATAAACAGGATTGTCGCCGCCTGGCTATTGGCTGCGGCCCTACTGCTGCTCAGCGCGCCCTGCGAGGCCGGCCCGCAGGAGTTCTCCGGGCTTAAGGTTGCCGAAGAGCAGGGTGTCGATGTGTTTGGCAATGGTCAGCCGCTGACTGTCCGCTATACGAGGGTCGACATCTCGTCTTTCGCTGCCGAGTCGGCCCTGGAATTCTACGACAAAGGCCGCCTGGTGGAAAAATACACGGCAAAAGGGCAGTCGAAGTCAGGCTGGTATTATGTTGGCAAGGCGAAACTGCGCGATGACCGGCGCGAGGAGATTGTCGGAATGCTGATTGACGGGACAGGTTTTTTCATCAACGACCTATTCGTCGTGGGGGCGGATGACCAGGGACGGATTGTTCCCCTTCCGGTGGAAATAAAAACAAAAAAAACAGGCGATATATTGCGCCTGGTTGCAGATGACCGGGAACTGCGGATTCCTTTTGCGAGCAACCCTTTCAGCGCGGCGCTTATTTTCCGCTGGAACGCGGCGGCCGGCAAGTTCATCCTGGGCGACAATTTCGACCAGATTCCCCGGGAACCGGAACTCAATGTCCCCTACGTCCTGACAAAAGATGAAGGCAAAGCTCTGGGCGGATATACCCTGTATGACAGGCACTGGTACCGGGAACCGGGCAAAACCCCTGCCTACAATGAGGCTACAGGCGAGTTTATCTTTCAGTACGACGGGACGGAGGTGCATGCCGTCCGCAGTGGCCGCAACTATTATGTGATCAATATGATCATCATCGACGGAGCTGATAGCGGGACTGCCCGCGGCATCAAAGCCGGCGATTCCGCCCAGAAGGTGATCGAAGCCTACGGCAGCCCGCTGGTCAGCGAATTCGGCGATATGCTGCTTTATGAATACGGCTGCGGGTCCGAGCCGGACAGAATACTGCGGTTCGCGGTGGATAAAAGCACGATGACTGTCGCTTATATCAGCTTGCGGGCGACGAATGTCTGGCAGAAAGTCTTTCCCCGCGGGGAATAGGTAAGAAAGGAGGAGCAGCAACAAGAATTGAAGTTGTCAATGGCCAGGGCGGACCGTAAAGGTAAACCGTTTTGGCCATTTCATGTTTCGCTTGTGAACAACCGGTTAGAAAATCATTTCCGATTCATTGTGACCGGCAGTCAAAATACCTGTCAGAATAGCGAGGCCCCGGCTCAGATCGGCTATTGTTTCCGGCCCGGTCAAAGAGATGCGGACCGCGGGAAAGGGCTGCCTGTTGCCGACCATGAATTTTTCGGCGCAGAACACTCTCACCCCCTGGGCGCGGGCGGCGAGCTCAAACTCCCGGCCCGTCCAACCGGCAGGAAGTCGCAGCCAGAGAAAAAAGCCGGCGGGGCGGCTGAACACGGTGTAAGGCGAAAGCGCCGCCAGGGCCAACGCCGTCCTCCGGCCCGCTTCTTCCCGCTTGGCCTGGCTGATGGCGTTGGCCCGGCCGCTGATCAGCAGTTGGCTGACAAGTTCGGCGCTCAGCGGAGACGCCATCCATACGGTATTGAGGATGGCTTTTTCCAGCTGGCCCCGGAAGCGGGGCGGTGCCGCCGTGAAACTAATCCGCAGCCCTGCCCCCAGCAGCTTGGAGATGCCGGCGATATAGATGCCGTGATCAGGCACCAGGGAGCTCAAGGCAAAGTGACCGGGGCGCCCGGTGAAACCGTACGATTCATCCTCGATCAACACCAGATCATGGCGTTTGATCAAGGCCGCCACTTCTTCCCGGCGTTCGTCGGACAAGGAAACGGTGGTCGGATTCTGCACTTCCGGCATCAGGAAAACGCCCCGGACGCCGTCCCGCCGGCAGGCGGCGGAAAGGGCGGACGGGTTCATACCGGACGCGTCCGTTTCGATGGGAACCAGCCTGATCCCCAGCATTGAGGCGAGGGTTTTGATTCCCGGATAGGTAAAAGCATCCACAGCAAGACGGTCGCCGGAACTAAGCAGCGACATCAGGCAGCAGGCAAGAGCGTTTTGGGAGCCGGAGGTGACCAGGATATCCTGCGGCGTGACAGCCAGGCCGACCCGGCCGATCCAGTCCGACCCGACCGCCCGGTGACGGAGCGAGCCTGCCGGTTCGGTGTAGCGCAGCAGCGGCGCCAGATCGGTGCACTGAAGGAGCGAACCGATTTCCGCCGCGGTTTTGTCATCCAGTTCGTACAGCGGCAGGACAAGTCCCATTTCCAGCAGACAATCGTCGCTTTCCTCGCGGGAACTCATGGCTGCCGGGACCTGAACATCAGAGGCGATGTAGGTGCCGCGCCCCACCGTGCCGGAGATGAGTCCGCGGGTTTCGCTCTCCCGGAAGGCCCGGGTCAGGGTGCTCAGGTTGACCCCGATCATTTTGGCCAGATCGCGCTGCGGCGGCAGTCGCTGACCCGGCTGCAGCAGTCCGGCGCGAATATCTTTCTCCAGAGCGTCGGCGATGGCGATATAGAGGGGCTTATCCAGATTGAGGGTCTGAGGGCGCCAGGGTTTATCCGCCATGTGGGTTTCCTCCCGTTGGCTTGCTTCACTATAATGTCTTGCATACAATTATACAATTGACTGCATACAATTTCAAGGGTTATACTGGGAGTGAAAGACGGGAGTGGGTCCGGCGAAGGGGGAAGATTGATGACAGGAAAGGCGATTCCGGATATTTTTCGGCAGCAGGCCGAGGACTGGGAATTGTTTGAGCAAGCGAAGAATTACGCGCTGGATTATATGCGCACGGTTTTGAACCGACCGGTTTTTCCGCAGCAGGACGCCATCGAGGGATTGAAGGCTTTTCGCGGCAGATTGCCTGAGGGGCCGGCCGATCCTCACGTCATTCTCGACAAGCTGCACCGCTTCGGTTCGCCGGCCACGGTAGCCCAGACCGGCGGCCGTTATTTCGGTTTCGTCAACGGCGGGGTGATCCCGGCGGCGCTTGCGGCGAAATGGCTGGGTGACGTATGGGATCAGAACGCCGCGCTGTACGTGATATCCCCGGTGGTGTCGGTGCTGGAGGAAGTGTGTGAGGGCTGGCTGGTGGATTTACTGGGACTGCCGGAAGGAACCGCGGCGGGATTCGTCGGCGGTACATCAACCGCAACCCTGTGCGGACTGGCGGCAGGCCGGGATTATCTGCTCCGCCGTCAAGGCTGGGATGTGAACGGACAGGGGCTGTTCGGCGCCCCTCAGATCCGGGTGGTGCTGGGGGAAGGCGCTCATTCGACGGTGTATAAGGCGCTGTCGATACTGGGACTGGGTAAAGACCGGCTGATCAGAGTGGCCGAGGACGATCAGGGGCGAATCAGAGCCGACGAACTGCCTGAACTCGATCCGATGACCCTGCTGATCCTTCAGGCCGGAAACGTCAATTCGGGCGCCTTCGATCCTTTCGCCGACATATGTGGCAAAGCCCGTACCGCCGGCGCGTGGACCCATGTGGACGGAGCTTTCGGGCTGTGGGCGGCGGCTTCTCCCAGGCTGAGATATCTCACCGGCGGATACGAACAAGCGGATTCGTGGTCGGCGGATGCACACAAAACCCTGAATGCGCCATACGACAGCGGTATTATTTTCTGCCGTCACCGTGACGCCCTTTCCCAGGCGCTGCATATGACCGGTTCCTATATCGTATACAGCGAGAACCGGGACGGCATGTTGTATACGCCGGACATGTCCAGAAGGGGACGGGCCGTGGAACTGTGGGCGGCGCTGTCGGCCCTGGGGCGCTGCGGGGCGGCCGAGCTTGTGGAGGATCTGCAGCAAAAAGCGCGGTATCTGGCGGCAAGCCTGGAAAGGGAAGGCTTTGCAATCCGCAACGAAGTCTGTTTCAACCAGGTTCTGGTGTCCTGCGGCGGGGCGGAGGCCACGCAAAAGATCCTCGACCATATTCAGGGGTCGGGGGAATGTTGGTGTGGTCCGGCCCAGTGGAAAGGGGAAAAGATCATCAGAATCAGCGTCTGTTCCTACCGGACGACCGCGGCAGACCTCGACCGCACCGTGAAAGCGTTCGTCACGGCCCGGACTGCAGGGTAAGCCCCGTATGGCTTTCGATTGAAGGAACTCCCGGGGCGATTACCAAAGTCAGAATCAGCGGCGAGGCGGTCACTGTCCTGACCGGGCAGCAGCGGCCGGCGGCCGGAGATAACGGCCTGGATTATGTCAGCGAGTCAGACGATCCGGCCGGGAAACACATATATGGGATAAAACAAACCCGCGTTTCGCAACGCGGGTTTTCGTCATTATCCATCAGCGATATTCCCTAATGCGGGTACTAGTCGGCTCTGCTGACTGCTGCGAATATTTTATCAATGATCTCCTTGTCGGTATCAACATCAAATTTTCTGGCAAATAATCTGTCGGATTGAAGAAGCTCGTCATAGTCCTTGCTGCGAAATACATAGGGTTTTCCGCGGCGCCAATCGATGTGCCTCATGCAGCCAAGGTTTTCATCCTCGACTTTGTCGATATTTTTAATATCATGAATGTTATTTTTAAAAGGAGAATTGAAAACCATCGTCTGCAGGAAATGTTCATCAGAGCAACCATTGTATTTAAAATACTTTTCTGTGAGGTTTTCATTGGCAATTACGTATTTAGCCAAAGTATCTGTGATACTAAACCAATTTGGTCCTTTTTTAAATGTAATCTGATAGTTTTTCGTTCTGTCATAACCGCAGGCTTTTTGACTAAAAAGAAAGAGATTTCGCGGCACTTTTGTCAAAAATCCGATAAAGGGATTTTTTGTCTTCCAATACTCCATAAACAGCCATATTTTCGCTACTCGGTCATAATCAAAGCTTGGTGAAAAGCCGATAAATTCCTTGCCGCGATTGGCGGCGAAAAAATCATGGATATAGTCCTGTGTTTTAATGGGTAAATCCACCCCGGACAATAAATGGTAATAGTCGTAGTTGCCCTGGACCGCCTGCCTGAGAAGTTCCAGCTCGGCCTGAACCAGACTGAAGCCGCCCCAGTTGACATCAACGCGCGGAACAAAGAAAATTTTCGACTTGGCTGGGATTTTGGCAAACCTGTCGACCGGAAAGTTTTTTACTTTTTCATCAATATGGAGATAAATATCATTTCTTTCATCGTCGATCAGCCGGATAAGCTTTTCCAGTATGTAAAAGTTATTGTGGGCCACGATCATATAAGCGTGCATGGCTATCCCCCTAATTCCCCTTCAAAAGTATGCTGCAGACAAGGCTTGCAATATTTTACTATTTGCCTTGATTTTACGAAAGTCCTGCAAAATACTACATATTTTTCGTTTTGGACGGCATACAACGTATTGTCGCCAAGTCATGAACTCACCAGCAGGAGAAACTCAAACCGACCGCCGCTGGCTACGAAAAGACCAGACATTGTGAGAAGGGCCTCGAAGGAGAAAACGTGCCTGCTTTTCATTGAACATAAATGACAAAATAATCTAAAATATGCTAAGTGTATAAAGGAAATTGACGAACAATATCGAAATATGTCGATGATGGATAATTGTTGGGAATGGGGGAATTCAGAGTGCAATGGCTTACTAACTTAAAAGTAGCCAAAAAATTGGGACTCTTGATGACGATTGCGCTCATTGCCTTAGGAGCTGTCGGGCTTACCGGGTATTATTATCTCAAAGCGGCGAACACAGAGCTGGATGCCATGTATGACGACAGGCTGGTGCCGATCAAGCTGCTGAATGAAAGCCGGGCGTACGTCCGGGCGATGAACGGCGCGGTGCTGGAATTGATGCTGACAACCGACGACAAGAAAAATCAGGAACTGAAGAATTTTGTTGATCAGAGGACAAAACAGGTCGGCGACGATATTGCGGAAATTGAAAAGGTCAATATGGATGCCAAAGCGAAAGAGCTGCTGGCCAAGGTCAAAGCAACAAGGCAAAAATACCGCGACAGCCGGGCAGCGGTGATTGAGCTGGCGGTACAGAACAAAAATGCCGAAGCTTATGCCCTGTATGTCGCGCAGGTCGATCCGGTGGCCAATCAATATGTTCAGGATTTTACCGACCTCGCAAATTATTTCGATACGATATCGAAAAAGGCCAAGCTCGACGCGGACGCAGAGCTTGCGAAGGCTGTGGCTATTTCGGGCGGGATCGTTTTCGCGGCGCTGCTGCTTTTGGGGGCGAGCGGATGGCTGATTGCCAAAAGTATAAGCAAACCGCTGGGCTTGATGGTGCAGATCTGTGAAGAGTTGGCCGCCGGCGATTTTCGTGACAGAGAGCGTCAGGTGCTGCGCAAGGATGAAATCGGTCAGTTGGCGGACGCTCTGGCAAAAATGCGGAGCACTGTACGCAGCCTGATGAAGAAGATCACCGAATCGGCGGAACAAGTGGCGGCTTCCAGCGAGGAGCTCACAGCCAGCGCCGAACAGTCTTCACAGGCGGCAAGCCAGGTAGCCACATCCATCGCCGGAGTGGCGGACGGTGCCGATCAACAACGGGCTGCGGCGGATGAAACTTCCGCCGTGGTGGAACAAATGTCGGCCAGTATTCAGCAGGTCGCCGCGAATGTCAATCAGGTGTCGGCCCAGTCGGCACAGGCTGCCGACAAGGCCAAAGACGGCGGCAAAGCGGTGGCGAAGGCTGTAGATCAGATGAGTAGTATCGAGGGTACGGTCAATACCTCGGCCAAAGTGGTGGAAAAGCTGGGCGAAAGATCCAAGGAAATCGGCCAGATCGTCGACACCATTTCCGGTATTGCCGGTCAGACCAATCTCCTGGCTCTCAACGCCGCCATTGAGGCGGCCCGGGCCGGGGAGCAAGGCCGGGGCTTTGCGGTGGTGGCGGAGGAAGTCCGGAAACTGGCTGAACAGTCACAGGAGGCGGCGAAACAGATCGCCGGCCTTATCGGCGAAATTCAAAAAGACACCGACAGTGCGGTAACGGCCATGAACGAAGGCACGCGGGAGGTTACGACCGGAGCCGGAGTGGTCAACGCAGCCGGGGCCGTGTTCCGGGAAATCGCGGCACTGGTGACAGATGTGTCCGGCCAGGTGAAAGAGATTTCGGCCGCCATCCAGCAGATGGCGATCGGCAGTCAACAAATCGTGGGTTCGGTCAAGAAGATCGATGAGCTGAGCAAGACGTCGGCTGGCGAGTCACAGAGCGTTTCTGCCGCCACTGAAGAGCAGCTGGCTTCCATGGAGGAAATCGCCAGTGCCAGTGAAGCTTTATCCAAACTGTCCCAGGACCTGCTTTCGGCGGTGGCCAGGTTCCGGATATAGGGGAAAAGGGCCGGGGGTTACAACAAACCAAAGGTTCTGCCGGCTTCAATCGAATATCCTGCGAGTGGTGCAGGAACTGTAGACCCGCTTAAGAAGAAGGTTCTGCCATCTCGGCAGAACCTTCTTCGCCGTTATGACCGGTTCGCAGAAAAACGACCCCGGCCGTGCCGATGTCCCCGGAGCTACTTCTCTTCTATCTTTTGACAGAGTGCGGCTTTTTTGCGAAAATGCGCGGATACTTCATTCTTAAAGGGGAAACACAGGTTTGCAATTTTCTTCGCTGCTACACCTTTTAGCAGATGTGGCAGCTCCCTCCCGGCTAGTATAATTGTTTCAGCAGCGATCAGTCAGCCAGGGCGGCGGCACGGCTGGGCTTCAGGCAACCTTGTTCCCACCGTCGTCTCTGGTTCAGATAAGCAAAGTTATTTTCAGCGAAAGCATAAATTTTTGAGGAGCGGATTGTTATGAAAAGTCTCCAGACGAAACTTACGGTTACCATCCTGATCATCTTTCTGATAGCTCTCGGCGCACTGGGGGGCCTGAACTACTGGAAGGCCCGGGACATTATCACCGAGAATCTGACAAAGGATATGCGTGACCTGGCGGAAAAATCCGCCGGCGATGCCGGGGACTGGCTGGAGGCCCGCAAGGCGGAATTGACGGTGATTTCAGTCGCGCCGGTGGTATTGAACGGAAATTTGGAGGCAATCGTTCCCTTCCTGAAGAACGCAGCCCAGGCCAATAAGGCTTATGACGCCATCGGCTACGCCTTACCCAGCGGCCAGGCCTTCAACTCCGCGGGTGCCAGCGTTGACCTCAGCGACAGGGAGTACTTCAAACAGGCCTTAACCGGCGTGGGCTCCGTGTCTGATCCGGTGGTGTCGAAGTCGACCGGCCACCTGATAGCCGTGGTGACGATACCGGTCAAGGTGGAAGGCAGGGTAACCGGCGTGTTGTACGGGGCCATCGATATGGCAGGGATCGCCGGCAAGGTCATGGCAGTCAAGGTCGGCCAGACAGGTTATGCTTATGTGAGTCAGGGCGACGGACTGACGATTCTCCATCCGAACAAGGACATCGCGATGAAAAGCAATTTCAGCAAAGACAGCAATATACCCACGGCACTCCAATCGGCTAGTGTCAGGATGATGAAGGGCGAGACCGGGCTGACCCGCTACGAATTCATGGGTGCCGATAAAATCATGGCTTATGCTCCTATCCCTGGTGCCAAATGGTCGCTGGCGGTTACCGTGCCGGTTGGGGAGGTGACGGGGGCCGTTTCGTCGCTGACGACAATATCGCTGATCACTTCCCTTGTCGTGCTGATTGTCGCGGCCATGGCGGTGGTTCTCCTGACCCGCAGGATTATCGGCCCGCTGCGCAAATTGGTGACCTTTGCCGAGGAAGTGGCGGCAGGGGATATTTCGGAACGGCACCGTACGATTTATTCCCAGGATGAAATTGGCCAGCTGGCGGACGCCATGTTCAAGATGCGCGACAATCTGCGCAGCCTCATCAGGCAGGTCAGTCAGGCCACCGAGCAGGTATCGGCATCCTCGGAGCAGTTGACTGACAGCGCCGAGCAGTCGGCCCAGGTCGCCAACCAGGTGGCGGTCACTATCGGCGATGTGGCAGGCGGTGCCGAGAGGCAACTGAAGGCGGTGCATGACACGGTTTCGGTGGTCAGTCAGATGTCGGAAGGGATCCGGCAAATTGCGGCCAACGCCAACACGGTTGCCGGGACATCGGCCAAGTCGGCCGAGATTGCTCAGGAAGGCGGCAAAGCAGTGGAAAAGGCTGTTGGTCAGATGGGGCAAATTGAGGAGACGGTGATCCGTTCCGCCCAGGTGGTGACAAAGCTGGGCGAACGGTCCCAAGAAATCGGCCAGATTGTCGACACCATCGCCGGTATCGCCGGGCAGACCAACCTGTTGGCCCTTAACGCCGCCATCGAGGCGGCGCGGGCCGGCGAGCAGGGCCGGGGCTTCGCGGTCGTGGCCGAGGAAGTGCGAAAACTGGCCGAGCAGTCCCAGGAAGCAGCCAAGCAAATCGCCGGACTGATCGCCGAAATCCAAAAAGATACCGACAGCGCCGTTGTGGCCATGAATGAAGGAACCAAGGAAGTCCGGGTCGGCGCCGAGGCAGTGAATGCGACCGGCCGCGCCTTCCAGGAGATTTCCAGATCGACCAATGAAGTATCGACTCAGATTCAGGGAATTTCCGCAGCGATCCAGCAAATGGCAGGCGGCAGCCAGCAGGTGGTGGCGTCGGTACGGGATATTGACGCCATCAGCAAAGAAACGGCCGGTCAGGCCCAAACCGTATCCGCAGCTACTGAGGAGCAGTCGGCGACTATGGAAGAGGTGGCATCCTCTTGCAAGGCATTGGCGAAACTTGCCGATGATCTTCGGTCGATGGTCACTAAGTTCCGGGTGTAGCGAATAACAGGTTAAGGGCAAGGTTCTCGCAGCCTGGATGATGGCTGGCGTCAACAAGGAGCAGGGACTGAATCACTCCTGGTGGGAAGAAGGTTTTGCCATCGCGGCAAAACCTTCTGGATTCAAAGGGGTGGTGGGCCGCTTGTTGTGGACAACTGCTGTAGCGATTAAATTGCTGATTTGCAGGAATTTCTGGATGTTTGTGGTAATATTAGAGTGATATTATCGTTATTTTGTGCTTCATAACAAGGCGTTTTCCAAAGCGCGGCCGATTCGGGACCAACTCAGGCAGTAATCGCTGCGCAGACTAGGTGGGAGGGAGGCGTATCCATGCCCAGAACCAACGCCAGAACGCTTTATAAGCGGGCGCCGATCAACCGATTGCTGGGCAATATGTGGGAATACCCGCTGATGGTTGTGGAAGCGCCGATGGGCTACGGCAAAACTACTGCTGTGAAGGAATATTTGAAAGACTGTAAAGCCGAGATATTGTGGCTGACATTATTGGATGAGTCGGCTGCGGTATTCTGGAGCGGCTTCAGCCGCCTGCTCCAAAAGGTAGACCGCCAAGCCGCGGATGCTCTGGCGGCGATGGGAGTCCCCGGCGACAGCGTGTTTTTGGATGAGGCTGTGGGTATAGTCAGCCGGATTGAGTTTCCGGGCAAAACGGTCATCGTGCTTGACGATTACCATGTATTGATGTCGGAAGATATTGACAGGTTTATCGAACTGCTGGTCAGGTCCGAGATTCCCAACCTGCATGTTGTGATCGCCTCCCGCAGCAGTTTCGGCGACAATAGCACCGAACTTGTCCTTAAAGGCTATAGTTTTGTTGTGGGGAAAAACTGTTTTGAGCTCAGCAAGGCGGAAATCATCGAGTATTGCAGATTGTGCGGGATCAGGCCTACCGCCGAGGATGCCGACTTTTTGCTGTCCTATACCGAGGGCTGGATCAGCGCCGTCTATCTTTGCATACTTGGGTTCCTGCAGGATGGGCGGATCGAGCGGCAGGTCAGTTTGAACGAGCTGATTGAAAAGGTGGTCTACCGGCGCTGCAGCCCGGAGGCTCAGGAATTCTTGCTCAGTGTCTGCATTTTTGACGAATTCTCGGTGGATCAGGCTGAACATATGTGGCTGGGAGAGAACGCGGCAGAACTGCTGCAGCAACTCGTGGCCCAGAACGCCTTCATCAAGCATGATCAGGTCAATGCTATCTACTACATGCACAATATCTTCACCGGTTACCTGCGGCGACTCTTTGGTAGACAGACCACGGAGAAGCAGCAGGCTGTCTGGGGCGCTGCAGCCAAATGGCATCAAATTGCCGGGGACTGTGTGCGGGCAATGGATTATTTTTATAAGGCTGCGGATTTCGAAAATTTGCTGACGACGCTTGAAGGCGATAAAGGCAGTTGTATCACCAATGAACATAAGGAAAGACTGATCCGCTATTTCAGCGAATGCCCGGCCGGGATAAAAATGGATCACCCGTGGGCCTGCCTGATCTACGCCATCAATCTGTTTGCGTTCAATGAAATGGAGTTGTTCGCGCGGCAATGCGAGGAAATCGGCGGCTATATCGAAAATTCACCCGGAATGGATGATGCGACCAGGATGAAGCTTGCCGGGGAACTCGAACTTTTGCTTGGTTTTACCAAGTATAACAGCATCGCCGGGATGTCCGAGCATCACCAGAGAGCCTGGGAACTGCTGCAGGGGCCGGCGGAGTTCATGGACAGAAGCGGGTCATGGACCTTTGGTTCGCCGTCCGTTCTCTATATGTTCTACCGGGAGAGCGGGCAGCTGGCGCAGGAAGAACAGGAAATAGGCGAGCTTCTGCCGTATTATTGCCGACTGACGGACGGACACGGCTTTGGGGCGGACCGAGTGATGCAGGCAGAGCGATACTATTATATCGGTGATTTTGAAAACGCGGAGATCATGGCCCATAAAGCCTTCTATGCCGCCGAGACCCAGAATCAGACGGCGATCGCGCTTTGCGCCCGATTTCTCCAACTGCGGCTGGCGCTGGTGAGAGGGGATTTGACGTTCGTACGGGATAACTTGCGGCAAACCCGGGAAGATATCAAAGCCAGGGGACTGTATCTGTATATCCATACCTGGGATATGTGCGAAGGTTTCGTATATGCCTACCTCAATCAGGAGAAACGGATACCTGCCTGGATTATCCAGGGTGACCTGGCGGATAGCGCGGTCTATTTCCCAAGCTACGCGTTCTTCAATATCGTTCTGGGCAAGGCGCTGCTGAGCGGTGGGCAATATCTGAAGCTGATCGGCCTGGCCGAAGAGTTTATGGCGATCGCCGGTGTTTTCCCCAATCTGCTGAGCCAAGTATATACTCACATCTATGAAGCCGCTGCCAGACTGAGGCTGGGTCGGCGGGAAGAGGCGCTGACGGTGCTCGGCGCGGCGCTGGATATTGCGGCCGCCGATCAGGTAATCATGCCATTTGTGGAAAACGGCGAGTATATCGACGAGCTGCTCAGCGAGCTGGAAACTGGCGGCCGGTACCAGGATTTTATCGGCAAGATGCGAAAGTTCCTGCCGGGTATCGCCATGAAACAGGCGGAGATGGCGGCAGAACTAAACGGCAGTGACGGCAAGGCTCTCCTGACGGAGCGGGAAATGGCCATCGCCGAGCTTGTCGCCACGGGCCTGTCGAACCGGGCTGTGGGAAAAACTTTGTATATCGCCGAGGTAACCGTCAAAAAAGCGCTCCAGGGTATCTATGCAAAACTGGGTGTCAGCAGCAGAACGGCTCTGACCAAGTTGCTGATCGAGCAAAAGACGGGTTGAAAGATTATACTTTCGTATAGTACCAGCAAAAGCTGATTCGCCTTATGATTAAGGTGAATCAGCTTTTAGGTTGGGACCGGATTCATTTTTGTAAGGTTTGTTGAGAAGTCGCGGTACGAGGTGTTGTATGGGGAAAATCACAGCAGTGAGCACTGATCAGAATTATCTGGTCACCGTCTGTTTCGACAACAACCATTCAGTGACCATTGATATGAAAAAGAAGCTGCACACCGCCAGGTTTTCCGAACTGAGAAACGAGCCGGTGTTCGCAGCGGCGAAAACAGACGGTAAATCGATTCACTGGCCGGGGGGCATATCGATTTCCATCGGTGAGATCATGGAGATCATAACGAAATGAAGCCAGGGCGGAAGGCTATTGCCGCCGGATCAACGGATATGACGACAAGAGGTTCTGCCAACAGTGGCGGAACCTCTTGTTTCTGCAGGCACAAGCAATTCGCATGATGGCCGCCGCTTTCCGGGGTATTTCGGATAGGATTTCCGCCGGCCTGTCTCGCCCGGTCTTGGTAGCGGCCTTGCAGGAATTTAGCGGGAATTGCAAGAAGATAATAGGTATTGCACAGACCGGAATCCTGCAAGGCGGGATTCCCATTTTTTTGAGGCCGAGGTGCGGGCGTCAGCCAACCGCAGCCTGGCAGCAGAGGTGGAAAACCGGCAGATGGCAAATTCGGCTGCTTGTTGATCTGTCCGTCGGTACTACGCCGCAATTATTGGAATACTAAACGATGTGGACAACCAAACAAGACGTGCCCGATAATCCAACGTTCGCCGCATTGCGGCCCGTCAGAGGCTGCACTTCGAAAACAGGAGTGAATGGAATGAGTGACTTATTTGCAGGAATCGGGATAACCGAGCCGCTGGTGACTGGCCTCGCCAAAGCGGGAATCACGGTTCCCACTGAGATTCAGACCGAAGCAATTCCCAAGGTGCTTTCGGGCCGGGATGTCATCGGGCAAGCGCCGACCGGAACAGGTAAGACGCTGGCTTATTTATTGCCGCTATTTCAGAAGGTAGATCCTGCCAAACGGGAGATGCAGGCGATGATTCTGGCTCCGACACATGAGCTGGCGATGCAGATTTTTCGTCAGATTGAAACGCTGGCGAACGATTCGGGCTTAGCGGTGACCGCCGCCGCTGTTATCGGTCAGGTTAACATAGCGCGGCAGGCGGAAGCCTTGAAGGAAAAGCCGCATATTATCGTCGGTTCGAGCGGCCGGATTCTCGAACTGATCCAAAAACGAAAAATTAATTCACAAACCATCAGGACCATCGTCGTCGACGAAGCGGACAGGCTGCTGGATGACGCCAATTGGGCCAGTGTCAAAGCGGTGGTCAAGACGACCCTGAAAGACCGGCAAATGCTGCTGTTTTCGGCGACGATAACGCCGGCGGCGCTGGTACGGGCCAAAGAGCTGCTGCAGGACCCTGAAGTGATTGCGGTAAAGACCCGGAGCGAGGTTCCAACGGACATTTCGCATATGTACTTTCTGGCCGAACAGCGCGATAAAATCGAGGTCCTGCGCAAACTGGCGACACAGCTGAATGTCGGCCGGGCGCTGGTTTTCATCAATCAAAGCGAAGCGATTGAAACAACTGTGGCGAAACTCAACTATCACGGCTTGACAGCGACCGGCCTTCACGGAACAGCGGTGAAGACGGACCGCCAAAAAGCGCTGGAGGATTTTCGCAGCGGCAGGGTCCGCCTTTTGGTGGCCTCGGATTTGGCGGCGCGGGGGCTGGATATATCGGGTGTGGAATATGTGTTTAATCTGGAGTTGGCGGAAGACCCGCAGATTTATCTGCACCGGGTGGGCCGAACGGGCCGGGCCGGACAGCGCGGGACGGCGGTAACGATAGCTACCGGCAAGGAAGCGGCGCTGATCGCCAAGATTGAAAAGATGTTAAAAATCCGCATTGAGGCAAAACAGATGCTGCGGGGCAAAATCTTGGACCGCGTTCCGCCGGCCGGGCCCTCGAAACGGCCTGCTATGAAACCGCCTGCTAAAAAACCTAAGGGTTAGATGACGAAGTTGCCGTCGACAGAAAAACTCCCGGAACAGAGCGTTCCAGGAGTTTTTTTATCTTGCTGGGGCGTTTTGCAAAGCAAGCTGTTTAGCCAACCTGCACGTTATTGGTTCCGCCTGCTACCTGTTCGCGCAGAACGCGTTTTAAGATCTTGCCGGTCTGGTTTTTGGGCAAAGCAGCAACCAGGACGAAATCGCGGGGGATTTTGTAGCCGGCAAGCTTGGCCTGAAGATAATCTCTGATCGCTTTCTTGTCGAAAGTCTGGCCTTCACTCAGGACGAGGTAGGCACAGGCGGCCTGACCGCGAAGTTCGTCGGGAACGCCGATAACAGCCGCCTCGGTGACGCCGGTGTAAGCATAGAGCAGTTCTTCAATCTCCCGGGGGTAAATGTTTTCCCCGTTGGAAATGATCATGTCTTTCAGCCGATCAACGATATAGAAATAGCCTTCGGTATCGCGGTAGGCCAGGTCGCCGGTGTAAAGCCATCCGTCCCGCAGGGCCAGGGAGGTTTCCAGCGGCAGATTAAGATAGCCCTGCATCACGCTGGGGCCTTTGACCACAATTTCTCCCACTTTGCCGGGAGGTAAATTTTCTCCTTTGGGATTGACGATCTGGACCTGCAGTCCCGGCAGGGCTTTGCCGATGGAATAATATTTGGTTTTTGCGGGAGGGCTGAGGGTGACCACCGGTGAGGCTTCGGAAAGTCCGTAGCCTTCTATAATAGCAGTGCCATATTTATCGCGGAACTGCTTCGCCACTTTTTCGGGCAGTGAAGCCCCGCCGGACACGAAAATCCGGACTCCGGCCAGGTCTTTGGCCTCGCCCATGCGGGCCAAGAAGTTATACATGGGCGGAACGCCGTATACGACGGTTACCCCGTATTGCCTGATGGCGGCTGTTGTTTCCCTGGGAGCGAAGGCTTCCAGTATGGTGATCGATGCCCCGCACAGAAGCGAATTTAGCACTGCGCAGGTCCAGGCAAAACAGTGATACATCGGAAGAACGCAAAGAACGTTATCGTTGGAAGCCACGGGAAGGGCGACCCGGAAGGCTTCGGCGTTGCTGACAAGGTTTTTGTGGGTCAGGATGGCTCCCTTGGGTTTGCCGGTGGTTCCTGAAGTATAGATGATGGCACAGGGGTGATTCTCCCCCAAAACATTGTCCAAAGAAGGGATAGTTTCCAGCTTGTCGCAGGTAAGTTTGGTTTGGAAAGCGGGAATGACGAGCTGGACAATCGTCCGCCGGCTGTCGCACTGGGCGAGTTCGGCAGTCAGGTCGAGGTACTCGGTTGTAATCAGGTGGCTCATCTGAGCGTCGTCTACGATATAGGCGATTTCCCTGACGGTCAGCTGGAAGTTAAGCGGTACCACCACCGCTCCCAGGCTGACGACAGCCATATAGCTGTAGACGAATTCCACCGAATTGCGGGAAAATAAGCCAACATTGTCGCCCGGCCTGATACCGGACTTGTGGAAGAAGCTCCGGTACGCAGCCACTTTTTCCTGTAGTATCTTGTATGTTACGTCTTCTTTACTGTAAAAGGCCACTTTTGCATCTGTTCCCTGGTACATAAGTTGGTGAACCAGCATCTCCTTGAATACTCCTTTCCGCCAACTCGATATAGATATACACTCCGTTATTTTATCTTGAATCAGGGCTGTTGTCTACCTCTAGTATATCAGTCAGGCACCGGGTCCATTCAGGCAGGTGATTCAGCGTCTTTGGCATGGTGATCAGAATCACATCGCGATGTGATTTAGATCAAAGTATTATCGGAAGAAACGGGGTACCATAGAATCACAGAAGCGACGCAGAACAAGTCGTGAGGAGGAGAAGACATGTTGCCCAAAGGAGCGAATTTACAAAAAATCCGGGACGGGAAAAAGACTTACGCAATCACCCCGCATTTGCCGGGCGGGTTTATCAAACCGGAAATGTTGGAGAGCTTTGCCCAAGTGGCGAGAAAGTACCACGGCACCCTGAAGCTGACGTCGGCCCAGCGGATCATGATCACCGGGCTGCAGGCCGAAGATGTGGACGGTGCCTGGGATGACTTGGGCATGGAACCGGCGATGGGGTTCGCCAACTGTGTCCGCAGTGTGAAGATTTGCCCAGGGACCGCTTTTTGCAAGCGGGGCAAACAGGACAGCATCAGACTGGGGCTCGAACTTGACCGGAGGTATATCAAAAAAGAGATGCCTTCCCGGATGAAGCTGGGTGTTTCCGGCTGCCCGAATTCCTGCGGGGAAGCGATTATCAAGGATATCGGCCTGATCGGCACCGACGAAGGCTGGGACGTTTACGTCGGCGGCAGCGCCGGGTCCCATCCCCGCCTTGCCGATAAGCTGATTGCCGGACTAGGCTTTGACGATACCCTGAAGATGGTGGATATTATTGTCCGCTACTATCAGAAAAACGCCGATATCGAGCGAGTCGGCCAGTTTATTGAGCGAATCGGCTTTGAAATATTCAAGAAGGACGTTCTGGCGGAGTTCAACAGCGCCGCTGCCGTGGCAGAGGCGCCTGCCAAGCCTTTCTCGGCGGGAGAGAAGATTATCCCCAAACCGGGCGGCCTGACTGAGGGAAATCTGGTGTTGGGGGATCCCATTACCGCCGACAGCGTCATCGCCGACATCATCCGCGTATATCCCCAGACGGTTCCGGTTTTGCGCTCGCACGGGATGGGTTGCCTGGGCTGCCCGTCGGCTACCGGCGAAGCACTGAAAAAGGCGGCCGAAATTCATGGCATCGACGTGGGCAAGCTGACCGAGTCCTTGAACGAAGTTGCAGCAGGGGGGAAAGAGTCATGAGTGCCTTCATCGGTCCGATTCACTACTGGCTGTACGGAAAAATCCGCTTAGTCAGTGAGCGGGAAGAGTATATGTATCAAAAGGCGCAGGAAATGTGCGGTTCGACAGCCGAGGAGCTGCGGGAGCAGGTATGGCAGACCTACGGCCCGCCGCTTGCTGACAAGGATCTCAGCGAAATGATCGACCAAAACAACATCCACGGCTGGCTGCAGCGGCAGATCAATGCTGCTGAATCCAGAGAGGCCGCTTTTATCAAGGAATTACTCGACACGTGCGGCGACGCCGCAGGCGATTTGGTGGAAAAAGCTTTTTCGGAGCACGGCAAGATCACCGGCCAACGCGCCGCGGCTCAGGGCAAATATGACGTGAGTACAGCCCCTGGCATCTATAAAGCGCTGAATGATCACTACCTCAACGGCATGCCGTGCGACCAGGCTGACACGGTCATAGCGTCAGAAGCCGGCGGCATCGTCTGGGAAACCGGCGCCTGTCTGCAGGCGCCGAACTGGAAGAGAGCCGGTATCGCCGACAGCATTATGGCGAAGTTTTATCTGGCCTGGCTCAAAGCCTTTGTCGAGGGGATAAACCCGGCCTTCGTTTTCCGGGCCGCGGCCGGCGGCGCTCCGGCAGGAACTGCCGGACAGCGGCGCGAGATCGGCAAAAAGAAATAAGAAATAAACAAGCTGAGAAACCTATTTTTCAGGCCGCTCAGAAGCCCCCAGATGCACGACGGCCCCGCAGACCCAGCAGCGACGCGTACTGGGAAGTACGCTAGCAATGGGTTTGTGGGGCCAAGTGCGCAGTTCTTGCGCTTCAGCGCTTAGAACTGCGGCCTACCCTTTACGGGTGCAAAGCAGATGGGGGTTTATCAACGGCCTGAGAGCCGCGAAAATTTCGCGGCTCTTTTAGGTTCAGGGACTTAGGCTGTGCTAGGACCCCCGGATGGTCTGGAGAATGGTGGTGACTTCACTGCCGACCATGTCCGACAAGGCGTCAAGGGTGGACTGGGCTTCCTGGCCGTCGGGCCGGGTTACCGATTTATCGACAAGGAAGGCGCTGTCGGCGGTGGAATAGGTCTTTATGTCGAGAGCGACGTCGATAGGCCGCACCGAGAGCAGTATGATATAATTCACGTGACGGTTGGCGGCATAGGCCGCAAGATTTTCCGCCGTGGCGCCGGCGGCGCCGGTGACGCTGCAGCGGTTGAGGTCGCGCAGGACTTCGTTGCCGGACTGGACTTCACTGCCGAGAAACAACGCGTTGACTTTGAAGCGGATGACTTCGTTGAGGGCCTTGTTCAAGAGATCGGCTCCAGGCACATAACGGCCGGATGTATCGATGTAGAGGGCGACGGCGGCGAGGGCGTTGTCGCCGGACGCAGCTGCGGAGCAAGTCGCCGGACCGGCGATAGACAGCACCAGAAGACAGAGAATGATCAGTTTTTTCAAGATGAATACACCTCGGTATCGCGTAATCTGACTGTCTCTCCGGTCTGGCGGAGTTCAGTCAGATATTATATTCCCACTTTTTGCAGGGCCCGTCAAGCACCGCACCGGCAGCTACCAGGCCGAGCCGGCCGCTGAAGGAGGTTTTTGGCGGTTTGCCGGGCGGTTACGGTTCCGCTTAATTATTTTGCTCTTTATACGATATATAGGGTAGGTAGGATATGGTTATCATGGGGGAATTTTCTATGCGCAGGATAAGTCTGGATGAACTTCAGGCAGGCATGTATCTGTCAAGACCGCTTATTGCGGCCGATGGCAAGGTTTTGCTTCATGAAGGCATCGAAATGAAAGAAAGGTATATTCAGTTTCTTCGTCAGCAGGGTTTTACTTCTTTATATATCGGAGAACCGGAAGACGAAGCCGCGGCTGAGGAGGAAGAGGACTATTACGACCTCGCGCACAGGAAAGAAGCAGTGAGCGCTGCCCGGGAAGCGGTTGATCACTTCCGGGTGGGCAAAGGCATACAACTCGACAGGGTAAAAAATATTGTCAGCGAGATGATCAGCCAGCTTGATGCGAACCCGGAAAAAATGCTTCATCTTCTGGATATTCGCCGCAAGGAAGAGTATATATTTTCCCATGCCGTCAATACTTGCATCCTGTCGGTGATGTCCGGGCTGGCGCTGGGGTATGACGCCGCGCAGCTGGATGAGCTCGGCCTGGCGGCGATGCTTCACGATGTCGGCAAGATCAAATTCTCGCAACGCCTGGCGTCCCAGTTTCCCGACTATTTGTCAAGGAAGGAACGGGAAGAATACAAGCAGCATCCAATCTATACCCAGGAGATTCTGCGGGAGAACCGCCACCTGCCTGTCGATGTCGTCAACGCCTGTTTTCAGCATCATGAGCGCTGGAACGGCAGCGGCTACCCGCAGGGACTCAAGGGGGACGCGATCAGTGAATATGCCCAGATCATCAGCATCGCCGACGTCTATGACCGGCTGATCGCCGGAATGCCGCACCGGCGGGCTACGCCGGTATATTACGCGGTCGCTATTTTGAACAAGGCCGCCGGAGAGTATTTTTCCCCGGCAGTTGTGGAGAAGTTCAATCAGAATGTCGCCATCTACCCCATCGGAAAGACGGTGCGGCTCAATAACCATCAGGTCGGCGTGATTCTCGGCGTCGGCATAAAGAACAAAAGCACTCCGGTGATCCGTATCACCTCGAGCCCGAACCAGAATGACATCAATCAGCTGGTGGAACTTGACCTGAAAAAGAATCCGGAACACTTTATCGTCGATTTTGAAGAAATCAATACAAGTTACACCCAGGCCTATGCCGACCAGGTCCATGTTGTCCGTTCCAAGGAGCAGTATTTATGAAAAGGACGGCTGGGCCCAAGACCCGGGAGTCTGCCTGAGGCCCGCTTCTGTCGCAGGACAGAAGCGGCTTTTTTGCGTCAGCGAATACCCCCCGCTATGCGGGGGAGTTCAAAAAAGGCGGAGCCGTTGTGGTAGAAAAGTACACTATGCATTCAGGAAAAAATGAAATTCTATATGTCTCGGCTGAGCGTGGTTCCCAGCCGAAA
>JARLHY010000112.1 GCA_031292015.1 Negativicutes bacterium
CCGCTTTGTGCAAGGGCCCGCTCACCGGCAAGCTTTGTTTCGCCATAGAAGTTAATCGGATCAACGGGATCATCTTCAACATAAGGCCCAGCCTTCCGGCCGTCAAACACATAGTCGGTCGAATAGTGAAAGACTGCGGCCCCTGCTTTCCTGGCTTCCTCCCCCAGAATCTCCAGGGCCGCAGCGTTAACCGCCCTGGCGGCATCCCGGTCGGTTTCCGCCTTGTCCACCGCGGTATAAGCCGCCGCGTTCACAATGATCTGCGGCCCGGTTTCCGTTACCCAGCTGCGGATGTCGGCCGGCTTTCCCAGATCGAGCTGCGAGCTATTCACAGCGACAAGATCGCCCAGCGGAGCGAGGGTCCGTTCCAGTTCCCAGCCGATCTGGCCATTGCGTCCAATCAAGAGAATCCTGGGTCTAAAGTTTTGCATTTTTTTTACCCTCCGAAACTCGGCAGCGTGGTTCGCGGTATATCCCTCAGCCGGAAATTCTCGCGATCCTTGGCTGACAAAAGCGGTTCATCGGCCGGCCAGGCGATCCCGATATCCGGATCGTTCCAAAGAAGGCCGGCCTCGGTCTGAGGATTATAGTATGCGGTACACTTGTACATGAAAAGCGCCATGTCGCTCATGACACAAAAGCCATGGGCAAATCCCTCCGGTACATACAGCTGGCGCTTATTCTCCGAAGACAGCCGAACCCCGATCCATTTTCCGAATGTCGGCGACCCCACCCTGATATCCACCGCAACATCGAAAACTTCACCCTGGAGCACCGAAACCAGTTTGCCCTGCCCCTGGGGATGCTGAAAATGCAGCCCCCGTAGCACTCCCTTCGCGGAAAGGGAGACATTGTCCTGGCAGAAGGCTCCCGGCAGACCCGCCGCCGCGTAGCGGGCCTTACTCCAGCTTTCCATGAAGAAACCGCGGGAATCGCCGAAAACTTGCGGTTCGATAATCACAACGCCAGACAGCTGAGTTTCAACAATGTTCATCAGGCGCCACCACTCTTGATCAAACTAAGCAGATACTGACCGTATTCGTTCTTCCTGAGCGGATCCGCCAGCCGCGTCAACTGGTCAGCGTTAATCAACCCTTTGCGGTAAGCAATCTCTTCCGGGCAGGCCACCATCAATCCCTGGCGCGCCTGTACCGTCTCAATGAAATTCGACGCCTGCAGCAGCGATCCA
>JARLHY010000113.1 GCA_031292015.1 Negativicutes bacterium
ACAGGCTACAATCAGGGCAACAAATGCATGAAGGCGGACTTTCATAATCAGGAAAACGATTAATGCGATAGAAACAAGCAGGACCGCTAACATTGCTCCACTAGTACCCATAACTAACCTCCTAAATTTATGATGAAATCAGCTTTGCGAACCGAACCGGCCTGACGGATCACCCCCTTCCAGTGAACTGCCTGTTTATTTCTTTATGATCGGCAGCATGTCCGGGGCGTGGGTCAGCACCGTGACCCGGGCGCCGGCGCCCTTCTCAGCCAGGGCCGCATCCAGTGCCGCCTGAATCGACTCGAAGGATTTGAAGCCAAGGGTCGCTGCGTCTTTCGCGCAGATGCCGCTGGAAACGATATACACCGACTCCCGTTCCTTCACCTGAGCCCAGGCGATGGCCAGCGCCGCCGCGACCTCGTCCTGCACCTGTCCGCACGACACCGCGTCCCGCAGATCGCAGGCCGTTTTATGGGTTACCTCCAGGATGTCCTTATGCATCACCGCCACACCTTCGTAGCAGGGAGTGGCAATAATGATGATCCCGCCGGCCTTGACGGCAAGGTCGGAAGGGTACAGCGTCTTGTGGGCCTGCCAGAACTCCAGGTCGCATGGATGCGAACTGGCAAGAACGATGTCGGCTTCTTCGGCGATCTCGATCGAGTAGACTTGCTGCGCCAGTTTGACCCCTTCGTCGAAGGCCTCGACCACATCGCCGTAGAATGCTCCCACCACTTCGCCGTAGCGGTTGAGAACCGTGTTGAAGATGGTGTTCAGGCCGACACTGCGGGCAATGGAGTTGAGTTCCTGCCGCACCGGGTTATCTACTGCCCCGAGATATGAGCGCGGCGCCCGAACGCTCAGAAGATGCGTTTCGGCCGTGGTCTGCTCGCCGGAGATGCCGGGCTGGACAATCTTGGCCCCGCCGGCAAAACCTGGGATATGATGGGGCACAATGCTGCCGACCCCGATTTTAAAGTCGGCTTCATAAGTTTCCTTATTCACCGTGACCTTGGTGCCGTTGGCAGTGGTGCCGAGATCAACCAGCACCTTCGGGTCGAGATAGTCGTGATTTTTGATGACGATCCGCTTGACCACTTCCGCCCCGAACTTCACCACGATTTCCTCGTCAGTCATAAAGCGGTGGGTTCCCAGGGCAATGATCAGCGTGATCTGGGAATCCTTGACCCCGGCTGCGTTCAGTTCGTCCAGCAGCACCGGCATGATCTTCTCGGTGGGGGTCATCCGGGTGTTGTCGTCAGCCACAATAACGACATTTTTTGCGCCCTTGGCCAGTTCCCGCAGCGGCTTACTGCCGATGGGGCTGTTCATCGCCCGAAGACATTCGGCCCGGACGTTGGCGACCGGAGGCACGTCTTTCGGCGAAAATACGCCGATCAGGCTGCTTGTGGGAATGCTGGCTTCCATCGTCTCCTTGCCGAATGGCAGCGTTACTTTCGTTTTGCTCAAAATCAGTCAGCTCCTTATAAAATACTATTTTCTTCCCGGCGGTCCGTCCGCCTGCGGCGCGTTTCCCCCGGGGCAATCCTTACAGCGGAGCGCGGAACAGCTCGTAGATCTGCTGCTGGTTGAGGGCGTTGTACAGGCTGTCCTTGCGCCGGAACAACTGGCGGTATTTCTCGACACTGATGGCGTCCGGCTCATAGCGCCTCGGCTCATCCGGCGTGATGGTATGGAAGGCTTCCGAATAATCTTTGTAAATTCCCAGCGTCACCGCGGCGCTCATCAGCGCTCCCAGCGACGACGCCTCGTTGTTGTCGTAACGGACCACCGTTTTGGCAAAAGCGTCGGCCTGCATCCGGTTGAACAGGTCGAAAGACGTCAGCCCGCCGGCAACGCTCACTACCGAGATATCTCCCACCAGATTCTCCAACAGCGACAGATTGTGGGCGATTTCCAGCGAAATTCCCTCAAGGATGGCCCGGCTGAAATCGCTGCGGCGCGACCCCAGCGACAAATTGAAAAACATTCCCTTGGCCATGGGGTTCCAGTAAGGGGCGGCGCTGCCTTCGAAATGAGTCAGCATCATGACCCCGTTGGCCCCCAGCGGCGAAGCGGCAGCCTCCTGGTTCATCAGCAGATAGGCGTCGTCGCCCTCGGGATAAAACTGCTCCTTAAACCAGCGATGAATAGCACCGGTATTGAATATGCCCGCTTCGGCGATCCACTTGCCGGGTACGGCGGCGGCACTGCACAGCGTCCGGCAGTTGTCGTCGAACTGAGGTTTCTCCGAATAGGCGATGACGAACGAACCGGTTCCGGTGTTGGCTTCGGCGTAGCCTGGCCGCAAAATGTTCAGAGCCAGCGCCGCGCACTGCTGATCGCCCCCGCCGATTACCACCGGTGTTCCGGGTGCCAGCCCGACAGCGGCGGCCAGCCGGTTGTCCAGATAGCCAACCACCGACCCCGGGGGGCGAAGGTCGGCCAGCAGTGAGGGGGAAATCCCGGTCAAGCGCAGCAAGTCCTCATCCCAGGAAAATGTGTTGATATTCATCAGCATCGTCCGGCAGGCCTGGGTCCAGTCGGTGGTGTACGCACCTGTCAGCAGATACACCACATAATCCTGAACGCCCAGAAGCTTATGGGCTCTGGCATAGAGCTCCGGCCGCTCAGTCTTCAGCCACATCATTTTCGGTGCCGAGAAATAGGGGTCCACCCTCAGGCCGGTCCGGCGGTAAATGTCGCTTAAATTCATCTGCCCGAGCAATTGGCCGCACGCGGCGACACTGCGTTTATCCTGCCACATGATGGCGTTGTGCAGCGGCTCCCCGTCCCGGTCGACTGGGATCACCGAAGCGCGCTGGGAGGTAACCGCGATGGCGTCAATATGGATATTCTTACTGCCGACAAACTCTCCCGCCTTTTGCAGCGTCGCCTGCAGGGCCCCTTTCCAGCTGGCCGGGTTTTGTTCCACCTGGTTGTCCCGGCCAAACTCCGAATGATACTCGGTGGCCGACCGGTGGAGCAAGTGTCCCACCTTGTCGTACAACATGGTCTTCAGACTCGATGTCCCGACATCCACCACCAGTATATGTTCCATCTCCATCCCCCATTTCGGTAGCCGCACTCATCGGAATATTGTGAATACTTGCACGAGGATGTTCCCGGCTCGTCGCCGGGAACATCACTGGCTCAGGCCTGCGTCAGCCAGCCCGAAACATCGTCGCATATTTACGCACCACTTCTTTGACATAGCCCACTTCTTTCAGGCTCACCTGGGAAAAGTGGGGCCGGTCCCCGCCGGACAGCAGACGCTGGAGCTGCTCCAGCGTGTAGACCGAAATTTCGGTGTTGACGTTGATTTTGGCGATCCCGTTGGCGATACACTCCCGGACGATAGCCTCCGGCGTACCTGATCCCCCGTGCAGCACCAGCGGGATATCGACAACCTCGGCAATCTGTTTCAGCACTCCGATATCCACCTTCGGCGTCCCTTTATACATCCCGTGAACCGTACCGATGGAAACAGCCAGGGCGTCGATTCCGGTAGCCGCCACAAACTGGCTGGCCTGCTGCGGGTTGGTGTAAATCTCCTTGGCCGCCTCTTCGTTGGAAAACTCCCCGCCGGCCAAAGCTCCCAGCTCCGCCTCCACGCTCACCCCCGCGGCCCGGGCGATCTTCACGATCTGCGCGGTCTTCGCCGTATTCTCGGCCAGCGGCAGCGCCGAACCGTCGTACATCACCGAGGTAAAGCCGGCCGCGATGGCCCGGACGATGGTATCAAACGATTTGCAGTGATCCAGATGCAGCACCACCGGAATACCGGCTTTGTCGGCCATAATCCGGACCAGGGCCGAGACCTCGGCCAGCTCCATGTTCGGCAGGTAATTTTCGCCGAACGCCACGATGGTGGGAAAGCCCGCCTCCCGGCCGGCCTCGATCACACCGCGGATCGTCTCGTAATTGTAGACATTGAACGAACCCACGGCGTATTTTTCCCGCCGGGCCGTTCCCAGCACCTCGGAAAGGTTGGTCATCATCCTCTGACACCTGCCAGCCAAGTCTTGAACTCCGGCCGCTCCAGCACTTCGCGGTTGATAACGAAACGGGGTTTGCCGCCGCTGAGCAGCTTGTAGATATCCTCCATCAGAATCTCCGGCGAGCGGGTGAGCGCCTCTCTGGTGGTTCCGGCAATATGGGTGGTTAATGTCACATTGTCCAGCGTCAAGAGCTCGTTGTCCGGCTTGATCGGCTCAAAACCGAAGACATCAAGACCGGCGCCGGCGATTTTCTTCGCCTTCAGTGCCTCGATCAGCGCCTGCTCGTCCACAAGCCCGGCCCGGGCGGTGTTGATCAGATAAGAGGTCGGTTTCATCAGCGCCAGTTCCTTGGCCCCGACCATGTTCTTGGTGCTTTCGCTCATCCGGGCGTGAAGACTGATGAAATCGCTCTCTTTGAACAGCGTCTCCTTGTCCACCAGCACGCAGCCGGCTTCCCGCACGGCATCGGCGTCAACGAAAGGATCGTAAACCAGCCGGTTGACCCCGAAACCCGACAATTTCTCGGCCAGCAGCCGGCCGATATAGCCAAAGCCGACAATACCGATCTTCTTGCCCTTGAGCTCAGGCACCCAGTCCGAATTGGAAAACTCCTTGCGCCACTGGCCGTTCTTGATGGCATAGTGGGCTCTGGCGATATTGCGGCACTCCGACAACATCAGGCCTACAGCAAAATCGGAAACCGCCTCGGCGTTGCGTCCTTCGATATTAAAAACCACAATGCCCCGCTTCGTCGCTTCTTCGACATTGACATTCTCCAGTCCGGCCCGGGAAACGCCGGCGATCCGCAGTTTGGGCATGGCGTCAAACACTTTGGAGGAAATGGGCACGAAAAGCCCGGCCAACATCTCGGCGGCCTGCCCATGCTCTAAGATCAGGGCATCCACCGTCTCGATCTCCGGCCCCTTCTTTTCTACCTCCAGGCGACGGGCCTGAAGCTGTTGCCAGTTGGGTTCCCAATCACCCACCTTGGCATCCTCGACGAAATCCCCCAGAAACTTGTCGGCCGCGGCTTTAAACTCGCTGCCGACGATCATCGCATCCCCGAGAAGTATGGTCTTCAACTTTTTCCCCATAAACTACTTCCTTTCTGCTGTCAGCTAAAATTAAGAGAGACTCTGCCTGTCCGCCGCTGCAATCATGCGCCGTCAGTAATTTTACTACTAAGGTATGTTTGCGACAGTAATTTTACTACTGTAATATTTCTTGGTCCTATCGCCGAATCCTGCAGAATCATTCGCTTTTCCGGAAATAACTTCTCAGCTGGTATTTACTGTGTTTTGCCCTTTATTTTTAGCTTTTGCGGGCCGCCTGCGGCCGCTGATCCCGGCCGGAAAAAATATCGGAATTATGATTTGTTTTGATAGGGTTTTACAAATAGTTTACGAATCTATTGATGTAAGATAACTATAAGCATCGAAGAATCAGCCGGCAATCGTTGATTTTTTTTAAAGAGGGGTGGTATCGAGTGAAACTGAGCGGAGAACTGGCTGCCAAGATCGTTGCCTTCATTCTCCAGCAGACCAATTACCATACCATTGTCTGCGACACCAGCGGCACGATTATCGCGGATTCCGCCGGAAAGCGCGTGGGTGTCGTGCACGCCGGCTCCAGAACGATTATGACCACCGACGCGGACTCCTACATTGTCAGCGAAGAAGAAGCGGCAGCCTCCGGCGGCAGTGTCAAGCCCGGCGTCAATCTTGCCATCAAGGACAACGGCGAAAAAATCGGTTCCTTCGGTATCGCCGGGAAACAGGAAATTGTCGAGCCCATCGTCAAAATCGCCTCAGGCCTGGTGATCGCCGAACTTCGGGAGCAGGAGAAGGCCCAGGCCATAAAGCAGCAGGTCCGGGAAATGTATCAAGCCCTTGAGCAGGCCGCCGCCGCCACTCAGCAGCTGTCGGCGTCATCCCAGCAGCTTGAGGCTTCAAGTCGGGAAACGTCCGATGTGGCCACAGGCGCTGCCGCGGAACTGGCCAATACCACCGAAATGCTGAACCTGATCAAACGCGTCGCCAAGCAAACCAATCTTCTCGGCTTAAACGCCGCCATCGAAGCCGCCCGGGCCGGCGAACACGGACGGGGCTTTTCGGTGGTCGCCGAGGAAGTCCGTAAACTGGCCGACGAAAGTACTCAATCGGTGGAAACCATCAATACCTTCCTCAAAAACTTCCACGCCTCCATACAGCAGGTGCAGGGCGGGGTTGAACAGAGTCATCTCATCATCCAGGAACAGGCCAAATCGACCCAGAATATCACCCGCATGGTAGAAGGCCTGCGCCAGGTCGGCCAGAATCTCCTGAACCTGGCCGCCAACTAGCGCCGGCCTTCAAAATGCGAAGTGTCATTGCAGACAAAAACCAGGCTAAGCCTAACATAAGTAAGGAAAAACCCCTATTGGGGCCACGGGACAGGAAACGGGAGGGAATTTCCGCAGCGGGATTCGCCCATAGCCATGGATAAGCTCAACTAAGGCTCGGGTAAATTACCCGAGCCCAGTTTCACTAATATCCCCAGCCGTCGGCAGCTTCGCTGCCGGTAACGGTGTAGGATAGCATCCGTAGCGGAGGAACTTCCCTCCCGTTTCCCTACTTTGTCGTCACCCTGAACCAGGCTGCTCAGTCAGCCTGGTTTTATTCATTCCTTATCGCAATCTTCGCGATCTTTCCTGTCCAGCGGCTTCATCGCCGGCTGGGGAAAAAGCGGCCCTGTCGCCGGATCGCTGGCATAAACGCGCCGGGAGCGCTGCTCCAGCTGCAGGATACCGATCAGCACCGCCCTTGCTGTAACGGCGATACCGATGATCAGGACAAAACTGTAGGTATGCTGCCAGTGATAGTATTTCAGGAAACCGAAGGCCATGAGCGCCGGAAAGAAAACGAACGTTATGCTCCCTACCGTCACCGCGGCCCAGACCAGAAACTTCCTCCAGGAATGAGTGTATTGGTACACCAGCATCAGCGCCAGCGGCGTAACCGTGAGATCGTGGAAAAACGGGCTGGGCGAGAGAGGAAGTTCGCGGATGTCGTAACTCCACAGCACCATATTGTTCCCCACCAGATCCATCACAATCCTGCCTGTCGCCACGAACGAGCCGAACAGCAGGATCTGCGACAGGCGGCGCTTTTCCACCAGCCCCCACCAGATCAGGTACGCCACAGCGATCAGCACCACCAGACTCCACCAGCGCGGCGAGAACAACACCTGGGTTTTCCAAAAACCGTAGGACAACTCCCACAAGGCGATCTTCAGTTCGTATATCATAGCCGCAGTGTCCACAAGATCCTCCTTCGGACCGAAAAGCCCGGTTTGAGGTTTACTTCATGTTCACTATTCTATCCAAAGTCTGCGTCCGCTATGTCCCCGCCCGGCGGCCCGCTGATCCGCCGCTGCCTTTTTCGCCGCTTTCAGCCTTGTTCAGATCATGAATAATCCGGAGTCCCTCCAGAGTGAGAAAAGGTTCCACGACCATGATTTGTCGGGACTCGCGGGCAATAAGGTTGGCCAAGCCCCCTGTGGCTATCACCGTGGCATCACCGCTCAGTTCCTCTTCCATCCGGCCGGTGCGGCGCGGCATAGTCCACCGTCACTTCAGTTTTTCGGCAATAAACAGGCCCGCCTGCTCCTCATTGCCGTCTTCGATCCTGGACCTGACCACACTGGGAATCCGGATCAATTGACAGGCAAAATCGACAACCTCGCTCTCTTTGATCGCCGCCAGTACCTTTGCGACCTTTTCCTCCATCAGTCAAACCTCCCCACAAGTGCTAGCCCGCCGCGTTGCCGGCCCCTTCGCCGGAGCCGGTCTCTTTTTGTCGCGCCGGAAACAGAACCATCATCGCAACCATGATCACCACTGTCAGCAAAATCCCTGTCGACTGGGCGTTCAGCACCCCAAGACCCTTGCCGGCGTTGCCGAACTGCAGCAGCACCGTAGTTACGATACCGGCAATCGCCGAGATAAAGGCGGCGGCGGTACTCGGACGCCGCGAAAACAGTCCGAACAGCAGCGGCGCCGTCAGGGAAACCGACATCAGCGTATAGAAAATCGTCAGCGCGGTGATGATGTTCGGCAACAGAATCGCCAGAACTATCCCCACGACTCCTGCCGCCACCGCTACGACCCGGCCGCTTCTCAGCAGCTTCTCATCCGAAATGTCGGGCTTGATAAACGTCTTGTACAGGTCCTTCGTAAACGAGGATGTGATCATATACAGTACCGCGTCTGCTGCGCTGACTTCAGCCGAAAAGATCGCCGCCAGGGCCAAGGCAGACGCCCAGAACGGCATGCATTCCTTCATAACGAAAGGCAGCGCCATTTCCCGGTCGGTAAAACCGGGATTGACCGCTGCGGCGGCCATCCCGAGAATCGCCGGAATCACCGCGAACGCCAGCATCACAAGTCCGCAGAGAAAGGTTCCGGCAACCACCGTTTTTGCGTCCCGCCCGCCATAGACTTTGCCAATCAGCCCGGGTGATATGAAAAATGATGGCGTAAGCATCAGGAAGAAACCCATGATCGTCGTCATTCCTGCGCCGTCGGCAGCGAAAAAAGCCGCGGTTGTGGCGGCGTCGCCCAAGTTGGTCGCGACTTTGGCCTCAAGCCCGCTCCAGCCCCCGACGAAACTCAGCACGAAGGGCACCGCGATAGCAAAGCCGAACAGTTTGACCGTCGCCTCGATGATATTCACATAGGCCGCCGACAGAAGCCCCCCGGCGCCGAAATAGACAATGACCACCACCGCCCCGATCAAAATTCCCATCGGTTTCGTCACCCCGGCCACCGCCGACAGGATCCAGGCGATCCCCATCAGCTGCCCGGCGAAAATCGCCACCGTGCCAATCGCCATCATCAGCGATATCAGCCCCCGGAAATTCCTGTTGTAGCGGTAATCGAGATAATCGCCCAGAGTATAAAAATTGTGGGCCTTGGCCAGCCGCCAGATCGCCGGACCGACGAAAAAGGCCAGCACGAAAGTCCCCAGCGCCGAAGCGGCGATCCACCAGGCGGCCGATATGCCGACCTTGTAGGCCAGGCCGGCCACGCCGACCGTCGATCCTGCCCCGATATTGGGTGCGACCAGCGTGATAAACAGCAGCGCCGGACCGAATTTGCGGCCACCCACAAAGAAATCGGCCGAGCCTTTCACCCTCCTGGTAATAAAAAAACCGATTCCCATCAGAATAACCGCGTAAACAAGAATCGCCCAGACGTACCCATTCATTATTACTATCTCTCTCCTTTTCTTCCGGGTGCGGCCTTTTCGCGCCGCCACGCCCTGTTACTGCATCTTATTTCCGCATTGATTACCATATTCCTCCACCTTTTTTGCCAGCGCCCGCCAAATCCCCGCCGGACAAAAGGGACTGCAGGGCACAAAGCCCTGCAGTCCCGCGCGGCTTAGTGTCCCCCGTAAGCCCGCCGGATGAGCGCCAGGGGATGGAGGGTCTTCACGCCGGCAGCCTGGGCGATCTGCCACCGGCATGTCCCGCACTCCGACACCACCGCCTCGGCTTTGCTGTCCTTCACTTTTTTGAACAGCGCCGCCCCGACGGCCATGGCGATATCGTACCTGTCGCTTTTGAACCCATAATTGCCGGCGATGCCGCAGCAGCCTGCGTCGGCTTCGATCACTTCCAGCCCAGGCAGCATCCTTAATAGTTCCAGGCCAGGCAGCCCGATCCCCTGGGCCCGCAGATGACACGGGGCGTGATACAGATACCGCCCGGCCTGTCTCGTAAAGTCGGTGTTGAGCCTCCCCTGATCGTAAAGTTCCAGCAGGAATTCGGCAGCGTCATACAGCCGGGCCGCCACCGCCACCGCCCCTTCCACCGCAAACAATTCCTGAACCTCCTGCTTGAGCATCAGTGCGCAGCTGGGGCAGCAGGTGACGAGCGGCAGCCCTTCGTCCACCCGGGCTTTAAGTGCCCTGATATTCCGCGCGGCCTTTTGCCCCGCTTCCTCCAGATAGCCGTTGACCACCAGCGGTGACCCGCAGCATTCCACCTTTCCCGCCGCCAGTACCTCATGCCTGTTGGCCTGCAGGACCGCCACAAGGTCCAGCCCGGTCTGCGGGTCGTTGTAGTTGATGAAACAGCCGGGATAGAAGACGACCTTGTCGGCAAAAGGCTGCTGCGGCAACGCCTGAAACCGCTGGAGAAAAGTCTTGGCGGCGTAGCGCGGCAGAGGCATTTGCCCGGCGACGCCGATCTTCTTCAGCACCAGCCGGCTGAGCGGATTGGCCAGCCCGAGGTTCGCCAGGCCGCCGGCCGGTCCCGCCGCTTTGGCCAGCGCTTCGCCGTGCGACAGCACCCAGTCCCGCAGGCTGTGCCGGTGGGTTTTATAATACTCGGCCCTGGCCAGCATATTCAGCGTCGACACCGGCACCTCGGACGGGCAGGTAATATCGCAGTTCTTGCAGTTGGAACAGTATTCCGGGAAACCTTCGGCGGCGCCCGGCAGATGCCTGAATCTCTCCGCGACCGGCCCGGTCAGCTTCGGCCCGGAAAACCCGCGATCCACCGCCGCCACCGGGCAGTGTGCGACACAGGCAGAACAGGCTATGCACCGGTCAAAATGATGGCGATGCTTCATCACCCAGCCCCCCTGCACTCCAGATACCTGCCTGATAGCCGCTGGCTACCGCCACCCCGTTGCCTGACTTTTCGCAGCAGTGGTCATAGCCGCCCAGGCTTCGCCCGGCGACCCGGACATTCTCCAGCAGCAGTTTCCCTTCCCTGTCAATTGGGCGCAGCTGTGAGTCAACCGCCGGACCGAACCGGGCGAAAGGCTGGCCGGCGGCGGAAAACAGGCTCGTATTGCCCCACTCTTCCTGACAGGGCGACGCATCGACCGGCAGGCCGAAGACGACTTCCCGCACCCGGCCCGGCTCAGACTCCAGTCCCCCTCCGAAAAAGCCGCCGCTGGCCAGGACGAATTCCTTGGCGTGATACTCCCGTTCCCGGTCGACGTTTCTGGTGATTACCGCCTGGCAGCGGCCCGCCTCCACCGTCGCTCCGGCTACGTTGGCCTGCTCAATGATCCTGCCCCCCCGTTTCTTGAGACAGCTGACCAGCAGGTTTCGCAGCCGCAGCCCGCTGACCGCCGGCGGCAGCCCGGCTGTTTCGATAAAACTGCAGTCCGTCTCTTCCTCCAACTGTTTTACCAGCCGGTAATCCGGCTTTGTCCCCAGCACCGGTGGAAGCAGCACCACGCTCCCCGGGACGATCGCCCGGCGGACCTGTTCAATAAAACTCTGCCGACCGTCTTCACTGTCCAGCCACCGGGCTATATCCAGGGCCGTTATGTCCCGGCCCTCGCCCAGTCCGCTTTCCAGCATGACAATCTCATACTTCTTGGCGTAGGCCGGATGCCGTCTGAGTCCCCGCACCACCAGTTCAGGATAATAATCCTTCAATCCCGAAAATCCCGCCGCCACTACCGTCCCGGCCTCGGCCAGCCTTGCCGGCTCCATGGTTTTCGGCACCAGGCAGCTGGGTTTCAGCGTACCGGCAGCGGTAGGCAGCCACTGCATCTTCTCGAGTCCGCCGCTGTAGGGGTACCCCTCTTCCATGGTAAGCCCGCGAAAAAAGGCCAGCGCCTCCTCGATCCGCTGCCGGCCGATTTTAGTGTACGGGTGCCCATCCGGCAACTGCGCCAGACCGGCCGCCGGACTGACAAGCGGCCGGCCTTCGGGGCCGTATCCCAGGACATCAATCGTACCTCCGCCGATGGCTATCGCGCCGCTGCCCTTGGTCAGCACCGCCACATTTTTACCCTGTTTTGCGGCGGAGGCGGCAGCCGTCAGTCCCGCCAGCCCGGCACCGATGACAATCACGTCAAATTCTTTCATCTTCCATCGCTCCGTCGATATTTATCGTCGCCGCGTAGATCCCCCGCGTCAGCTCGGCCTCCCGCAGCTGTTTTCCCCACAGTACAGGCCGGATTCCGCTCCAGCGGGCCTCGAGAAATTCTTTCAGCATCCCGGTCACATCCTGACCGGAAACCAGATGCTGCTCCGCCGCCACCCCGGCCCCCCGGAACCCGCAAAACGCCCCCTGGCAAGTTCCCATACCCATCCGGGTGCGCCGCCGGATATCATCCAGCCGGAAGGAAGTTTCGTCCGCCGCCACCGCCTCCACCTCGGCCAGGGTAACAAGCTCACACTCGCACACCAGCTGCTTTTTCTCCGGCCTCTGCCTGATCTGGTCCAAAACGGCGCCAAAAGCAGGTCCCAACCTTGACGCCGCAAGCTCGGCCCCACAGGCGGGGAAATACCGCCGTCCCTCGGTCATCTGCCGCTCCGGCGGTTCGGCGAGCAGCGGTTCCTCCGCCGTCCGGCAGCCGGCCCTGACGCCCAGCCGCTCGCAGACAAAATCGGCCATCTTTTCGGCCATCAGCCGGTACGTGGTCAGCTTGCCGCCGACGATGCCGGCAAACCCACCAAGGCCGTCCCGGGCATGATCAATAATAGCGAAATTGCGGCTGGCCGCCCGGCCTTCCTCTGCCGAGCCGGAGCTGTACAGGGGGCGGGTGCCGGCGAAAGCCCGCAGCAGCCGGTATTCCGGCAAATCTTCGAACAATTCCTGGCCGATGCGCAGCAGCTGGAGGATCTCGCCCAGCCTTGGCACGGTGTCATCCGGCTGCTCTGCCGGCGACGAAGTCGTGCCAAGGATCGTGACCAAGCCGTGGGGCACGAAAATATCCCCGTCGGCCGGCGGCCGGAGCCGGTTGACAACCCGGCCGGTAAAACGGTGATTGAAGGCGATCAGCGCCCCGCGGTCAGGCTTCATTGCCAGCTCGATTCCGGCCAGGGCCGCGATCCGGCCTGCCCAGGATCCGGCAGCGTTGACAATGAAGTCGCAGGCGATGAAGTCCGGCCGGCCGGTCAGCGTGCCGCGGACCCGGACTCCACTCACCTGGCCGCCATCCAGTTCGATCCCGCAAACCTCGCTATAGGTCCGGATCCGGCCGCCGTATTGCCTGGCTGACGTCACGTTCTGCCAGCACAGGCGAAAACCGTCGATGGCGGCGTCAGGGACCCGGTACGCCGAAACCAGCCGGGCCGTAAGGTTCGGTTCCAGCTGCAGAGCCTCCTGCGGCGAAAGCCGCTGGGCCGCAATGCCTGCCTGCTGACAGGCCGCCACCCACTGCTGTTCGAACCCTTCGTCATCCTCCGGCAGCCGGACAAACAGCCCCTCCGTCTCTTCCACGCAGTGCCTGGCGATCCGCCGCAGGATACTATTTTCCCTGATGCACTCCTTGGCCGCCTCGGCGTCCTTTACGGCATAACGGCCGCCGCTGTGCAGCAGGCCGTGAAAGCGGGAACTTGTGCCATAGGCCAGGTCCTGCTGTTCCAGCAGGACGGCCTTCACCCCCCGCATCGACAAATCGCGGAGAATGCCTGTTCCGGTGGCTCCTCCGCCGATGATCACAACAGTTGTCCTCTCCATGTCCCTGCTCCTTCAAGAAACTTGTCTTGTGGACACGCCGCCATAGAAAAAGAGACGGAAGTCCCTTTGCCGTCTGTAGTTGGCATAAAGGGACTTCCCTGTTTACTCTCGCCCTTGCTTGTATCCTGTTTTATTCTTCCCAGTCCAGGGCCCGCTTGACAGCCTTTTTCCAGCCTTTGTACAGCCTGGCCGCCTCGGCGCCGTCCATTTTGGGCTCAAACCGTTTCTCCAGTTTCCAGTTGCTCAAAAGCTCCTCTTTGTTGTCCCAGACACCTACAGCCAGACCCGCCAGGTACGCCGCCCCCAGGGCCGTGGTCTCGGTAACCTGCGGCCGGTCCACCGGAACAGCGAGAATATCGGCCTGGAACTGCATCAGGACATCGTTCACCACCGCGCCGCCGTCCACCTTCAGAGCCTGCAGCTTGATGTTGGAGTCGGCTTCCATGGCGCTCAGCACGTCTTTCGTCTGATAGGCCATCGAATCCAGGGTCGCCCGCACGATATGGGCCTTGGTGGTACCGCGGGTCAGCCCCAGGATCGCGCCGCGGGCCTTCATATCCCAGTAGGGAGCGCCCAGACCGACAAAGGCCGGCACCACATATACCCCTTCGGCGTCCTTGACCTTCCTGGCATAGTACTCCGAGTCCGGCGCGGTCTCGATCAGCTTCAGTCCGTCCCGCAGCCACTGCACCGCCGAGCCGGCTACAAAAATGCTGCCTTCCAGCGCATACTCCACCTTGCCTTCGATGCCCCAGGCAATGGTCGTTAAGAGGCCGTTGTCCGACTCATAGAGCGCATCGCCGGTGTTCATCAGCATGAAGCAGCCTGTGCCGTAGGTGTTCTTCGCCATGCCGGGCTGGAAACAGGTCTGGCCGAACAGTGCGGCCTGCTGGTCGCCGGCAGCCCCGGCGATAGGCACCGTCGCCCCCAGGAAGACTTCCGGATCGGTATAGCCGTACAGTTCGCTGGAGGGCCGGACCGTCGGCAGCATCGAAGCAGGCACGGTCAGCTCCTTCAGGATCTCCTCATCCCACGCCAGGTCGCGGATGTTGTACATCAAAGTCCGGGAAGCGTTGGAGTAGTCGGTGACATGAACCTTGCCGCCACTCAGCTTCCAGATCAGCCAGGTGTCGATGGTGCCGAACAGCAGGTCGCCGTTTTCGGCCTGCTCCCGTACCCCCTCCACATTGTCGAGAATCCATTTCACCTTGGTGCCGGAAAAATATGCGTCCACCACCAGGCCGGTTTTGCGCCGGAAGGAGGGCTCCAGCCCCTTGGCCTTGATGGCGTTGCAGATATCCATCGTCTGGCGGGACTGCCACACGATGGCGTTATAAACCGGTCTGCCGCTGATTTTGTTCCATACCACCGTTGTTTCCCGCTGGTTGGTGATGCCGATGGCGGCAATCTCGCCGGCGCTGATCCCGGCCTTGGCCACCGCTTCGGCCGCCACCCCGATCTGGGTACTCCATATTTCGTCGGCGTTATGTTCAACCCAGCCCGGTTTGGGGAAAATCTGGGTGAACTCCTTCTGGGCGGTGGCAACGATATTGGAATCGCTGTCGAATACGATTGCCCGCGAACTTGTTGTGCCTTGATCAAGAGCCAGAATATACTGTTTGGCCACGACAATCACTCCTTATTTTGCAGTACTGAAACTTTGTTCCACCTAACTTCGCGCGAAGTTCGCCTGGAGGGCTATATAATCCCCGCTCCTTTGGCGATGATAAAACCAAGCCCGCCGCCGATCAGCGGACCCACCACCGGGATCCAGGAATACTCCCAGTCCGAGCCGCCTTTGCCGGCGATGGGCAAAAGGGCATGAGCGAGGCGCGGTCCCAGGTCACGGGCCGGATTGATCGCATAACCGGTCGGTCCGCCCAGACTAACGCCGATACCCCACACCAAAAAACCTACCAGATAGGGACCGAAACCAGGAGCAATCCCGCCGACCGGTTTGGAAAACATAGCAAATATCGATACAATAAGCACAATCGTTCCGATGATTTCGCACAGCAGGTTTGCCGGCGCGGTGCGGATGGCCGGTGCGGTGCAGAATACCGCCAGTTTGGCCCCCTTATCCTCGGTCACTTCCCAGTGCGGCAGGAATGCCAGCCAGACAACGACACCGCCGGCGAAAGCCCCGACCAATTCAGCGATCATCGTCGCGACGGCGTGGGGAACGCTGTAAACCCCCAGCATCGTCTTCGCCAGCGTCACCGCCGGATTGAGGTCAGCCTGGGGCGCTCCCGCTGCAATCGCCGAAAATACGCCCATAATTACGCCGATCGCCCAGCCGAGAGTTATAACGACCCAGCCGGCCCCCTCGGCCTTGGACTTTTTCAGCAAACAGTTAGCAACAACACCGCCACCAAAAATAATCAGCACCATGGTACCAAAAAATTCACCAAATAAATTCGTCACAATATTCGGCCTCCCTTCTTTTAACCTTTGTTCCTGAAACTAGCAGACCCGGCATGCGAAAATCATTACTCTTTTTTGGCATTCCCCTCCTTTTTGTTCCCTGGTATGAAAAAAAGAAATCCAAACCACGCTCTGACAGTGTCAAAACGCCGGCTGGACTTCTCTTCAACTCTAGTCCGAATTATTCAGTTGCCGAAGAAAATCCAACCCCGGCCGCACTCCGTTTCGCCTCGCCGGCGAATTCCCGCCACAATCCGCGACTGCTGGTACTTACGGCGTAAACGCCGTTTTTCAGCGCGTTCTTCACGTCTTCAGACGTATACATAAGGCCCCCGGCAAAAATCGGCAGCCCGGTCTCCCGGGTCAGTTGCTGCACCGCGCTGGCCGGGATCGACGCAGGCAGCACTTCAATGGCGTCCGGTCTGAAGTTTCGCAGTGTGTTGATACCGTGCCGCAGTGCTTCCGAATCCATCAGGAATATCCGCTGGATAACCAGCATTCCCTCATCCCTGGCCACTTTCCCCAGATGCGATTTCGTGGTGATGATCGCCGTCACCCCCATCTGGGCGACGAATTTCACACCGGCCCGGTCCTTGCCGATACCCTCCAGCAAATCGAAGTGAACCAGCAGCCTTTTTCGGTGCTGTCGGGCCTGGGCCAGCAAATCGGCCAGGTTGCCGATGTCGCCGAACAGCAGAATGATGCTGGGAAAAGCGAAATTGCCCAGGGCGATTTTAAAATCATCCATAGTCCTGGGTGCCGGAATAATCGGGCCGTTGACCAATTTCAACACATCGGCAATCATGGCAATACCTCATTATTTTCGGTCCACCCAGTCTCTAAAGCGTGTCCGCCCCGCACCGTCCCGCAACATCGGCCGCAAACACCATGCCTGCATCAGTTGCTACATCATATGTTGTCTTTGACGCAATATTCCGAATACGACCCGGGTCTGATGAAACATTTACCGGCAAAATGCGTGCTTTGGTGAAATTCCCACCAGGAAACAAAAAAGTTTCCGGGGCTGATCCCCGGAAACTTTGCTTGTTGAGAAACCTATTCTTCTCCCAGCCCCCCGGTTCAAGGCGAAACGGCGTTGTCGCGCCGGAAGAGGCGGCCAGGCAGAAAGAAGGCTACACTGAGGGCCGCCAGCGGGATCGCCGCCAGCACGGTAAACACGCTGGGCACCCCGAAATGGTCGGCGATATACCCCAGCACGGTAACCGCGAACCCGCCGAGGCCGATGGAAAACCCGAGGGTAAGGCTCGCCCCCAGCGCTTCGTGGCCGGGCATCATTTCCTGAGCCAGCACAAGGGTCGACGAGAAAGAAGAAATATAGATGAAGCCTATTGCCACCACCAGCGGGAAAGTCCAGAAGCCGCTGACAACCTTCAGCAGACCGAGCAGCGGCAACGTCAGCGCCATCGAACCAATGATCACCGTCTTGCGGCCGAACCTGTCGCCAAGAATGCCGCCGACGTAAGTTCCCGGGACACCGCTCAGCAGATAGCCTGACAGCAGATAACTGGCATAGGCGTGGCTGCCGCCGATATAATCCGCGTAATACAGGGGAATATAGGTGGTGAGTCCTGCCGCAATGCTGGACCGGAAAAGGATGTACACCAGCAGCACAGTCAGCAGGGCGTAGGGCATCGGCGTACCGGCCGCCGCCTTTTTCCCGGCTTTGAGTTCCACCCGGGTGTCGGCCGACGCCTTCGGCAGGGTCCACCATAAAAGCACGGTGAGAACCAGCGCCGGCAGGCAGAAATACATCGTATTGCTCATCTCTCCCGGCAGAGTCAATAGGGCCATCATGAACACCGACCCACAGGCCTGGCCCAGATTGCCGCCCACCGAGTAAATGGCCATATTCTGACCCCTGTTGTGGACCGCGCTGATGGTATGAACGGTTTTGGCGGCCTGGGGGTGAAAGGCGGCGACACCCAGGCCGGTGACAATCACAATCAGCAGTAAAACATGATAAGACGAAGCCAGTCCGGTTGCCGCCGTGCCGAGACCGGCCAGCAGCAGGCCGACCGGCACCAGCCAGGGCAGACGCAGGCGATCGGTGATATAGCCAAAAATAGGCTGAATCGTTGATGACGTGAAATTCTGGACCATTACGATAAAACCGACCTGGGCGTAAGTGAGGCCAAAAGCGTTCTTGAAGAACGGCAGCAGGATCGGCAGGGCTCCTACGCTTAAATCGGCGAAAACATGGCTGATGGCGATAAGCAGTATCGGCTTGTTCAGGACACTGGTTTTTTGTTCGGTCATAATGAGACTCCATTCCCCAATAAAAGATCGTGCTGCAAATTCTGTCACGACAGGCACCACCGGAGCTTAAGCCGGGCACAAAGCCTAAAACCGGGGGATCTTTCCCCCCCCGGTTTTAGAAACTCGCGCCAGTTATCCCAGGTGGCCGGCAGCCAAAAAAACTATGGCATCAAAACTACGGGAGCCTGCAAAACTTATTCATCAAGATAAACGGCGACAATCTCGCCGAAATACATGGTGTGGAAATCGCCCTCAGGATAACACGCCGCCTTATAACCGCCGTCCAGCGCCTCCGGAATCATTGTCTGCTTGTATACGATCCGGCACTCGTAGTGCAGCCCTTTGGCAGCGATTACCGGGGTGGCCGTTTTCTGGCCCGGCTTCAGCGTCAGGCCCGCGGCCTGGATTTTATCCATGTCGCGGCCTGATTTCGTGCCGCACAGCCCCAGGGCTTCCTTCATATCGCCGAACGGAATGCTGACCGTGAACTCGCCGCTTTTTTCGATCAAATCACGGGTAAACCGCGACTGCCGGACAAGCACCGTAAACATCGGCTTCCGCCAGATTACGCCGATGCTGCCCCAGCCAATGGTCATGGTATTGGTCTTGCCGCCGTGCGCCGTGGTCAGGAACGCCCCTTTGCTTATGACCTCGATCGCCTTCGCGGCATACTCGTTGTAACCGACCTCTTTTGACATGCCTTGTGCCTCCTCATCCTTCGGATACTTTACTCAATTTTCCACCATCGGAAATCAAATGTCAACTCATAACCTGTCGCCGCCAAACATTTTTCCCGGCGTGTTCAGTCTGTGGCCTCCGCCAATCGGAAAAGATCCTGCCGGATCTTATCGATCCCCAGCCGGTCAACCATCCGCGACATCCGTTCCCGGGGCTTGGCGTTTTCCTGATAGTACCTGATGATTTTGTCCACCAGAGCAGGCACCTGGGCCGGTGCCACATTCTCCAGCAATTTATCCGCCAGCCGGGGTTTGATGCCGGCGTTGCCGCCGATCATCACTGTGTAGCCCTTGGGTGTGCCCATGATGCCGATATCCTTGATAACCGGTTCGCTGCAGGAATTCATGCAACCGGCAACAGCCATTTTGAACTTGGCCGGAAACTCCACCCCGTAGTACTTATTATCAAGCTCCAGCCCCAAAGTCACTGCATCCTGCTGGGCCAGCCGGCAGAAATGAGTCGCCGGGCAAATCTTGACCCCGTGCAGGCACAGCCCGATGGGATGCCCCATCGGCAGCCCCAGGTCTTCCCACACCTGATCAATCTTATCCTCCCCGATGCCGACGATGGCTATCCGCTGCCCACCGGTGATCTTCAGCGCCTGGGCACCGTACTTTTCCGCCACATCGGCGATTTTGCGCAACATGTTGAAATCGCCGATAATTCCGCCGGGTATGTGCGGCGCGATGGCGTAAGTTGTTTTATCCCGCTGCAGTATCGCCTTCTTTTCAGGCAAATCGCTTTTGATGTCCATGGATATCCCCCCTAGTCTTCCTCCTATTGAAATTCCATGGCATCTAGCCGATCTCCTGCCGCCGCCCTTAACCGAGCATGGCTGCGGCCTCCTTGTCCACCAGCCACCGCAGTTCTCCCCTGCCTGGCTTGATCAGTTGGGCCGGCAACCGGCGACAGTCCTGCGGTCCGCGTAATGTATCCCGTAAAGCCGCTGCCTTTCCCTCGCCTGCAACCAAAAACGCAATCAGCCGGGCATTATTTATCACCGGAGCGGTCAACGTCACCCGGCAGAGGCCTGCCGCGGCTGCATCGGCCACGCATGCCAGGCGCGCCCGTTCATCCAGCGCCAGTGCGAAAGGAAAAAGCGACGCCGTATGGCCGTCTCCTCCCAAACCGAGAAAAATCAGATCGAACCTCGGCATATCCTGGCAAGTATTTTTTCGGATGACAGCCTCATATATAAGAGCGGCGTTCTCCGGCCGCTCCTGGCACCGGATCGGGAAAATCTGTTCCGGCGGAATGGGCACATGATCCAGCAGCGCCAAACGTACCATTCCTTCATTACTAAGCTTGTCACCGGGAGGAACGCAGCGTTCATCACTCCAGTAAACATGTACTCCCGACCAGGCAATCCGGTCGCGATAGGCGGCTTCGGCCAACAGGCCATACACCTGGCGCGGAGTCTCTCCCCCGGACAGGACGACATGGAAAGCTCCCCGCGCGGCGATTGAACTGCCGGCCTGCTCGACGAAAAGTTCGGCCGCGGCGCGGCACAATTTCCCGTAATCGGGATATACGTCAAGCATCTTCGCGCTCTTTTCCGGCCTGAGCTTCAAGGCACGCCGGCAAAAACCAGCTCCGACCGTCCCGGGCAATCAGCGCCTGGGCTTCCGGCGGTCCCCATTCTCCGGCCGCGTAGTCGGGGAAACCAGCCGGAGGCGTGGCCTCCCAGGCATTCAGGACAGGCTCCAGTACCGACCACGCCGCCTCGACCTGGTCGCTTCGCATAAACAATCCCGAATCCCCACGGATAATATCCAGCAGCAGTGTCTCATAGGCATCGGGTGACTTGGCATGAAACACCTCCTGATACGTAAAGTGCATTTCCACCGGTTTCAGTTTCATCACCATCCCCGGTTCCTTTACCTGCGTCCGCAGCAGGATCCCCTCCTGCGGCTCGATCTGAATGGCCAGCCGGTTGGGCTGAATAACCGTATCAGGAAACGGGTGGTGCGGGACAGGCCGAAACTGCAGTGACACCTCTGAAGTCCGCGCCGGTAGCCGCTTGCCTGTGCGCAGATAGAACGGTACGCCCTGCCAGCGCCAGTTGTCGATATACAGCTTGACTGCGGCGAAAGTTTCTGTTCCTGAGCCGCTCCTTACCCCCGGCTCATCCCGGTAGGCGATCATGCCGTCGCCCAGATCCGGGTTGGCGCCGTACTGGCCCCGTACGGCGCACGCATTGACTTGGTCCGGCGAAATGGCCCGGACGGCATGCAGAACCTCCACCTTTTTGTTGCGGACTTCATTAGCCTGAAAGGTGATCGGCGGCTCCATCGCCACAAGGCACATGAGCTGCAGCAGGTGATTCTGGATCATATCGCGCAGTGCCCCCGCCTGGTCAAAATAACCGCCCCGCCGGCCGACGCCGATTTCTTCCGAGACGGTAATCTGGACATGGTCGATATAGCGGCGGTTCCAGACAGGTTCCCACAGCGAGTTGGCGAAACGAAACGCCAAAATGTTCTGGACAGTTTCCTTGCCGAGATAATGATCCATGCGAAAAATTTGCGTTTCGTCGAAATAATTGTTCAGCATCGAATTTAGGCTTCGCGCTGTCTCAAGATTCCTGCCGAAAGGCTTCTCGACGACGACGCGGTATTTTTTCGCTTCGCGCAGGTCCCCGGCCTGGGCCAGTTGGGCGATAATGCCCGGGACAAGAGTAGGCGGAGTGGCCATATAAAAAATTTTGTTCGCGGTTTGCCCCCAGCCGACGTTCATATCTTTGAAGAGGGCCGAATAAGCCTCCGGATCGTCATAGTCAGCCATCCGGTAGCTCAGATTTTCGGCGAATCGCAGCCAATCGGCATCGGTTGTTTTTCCCCGCCGGGAAAACTCGTCTACCCCGCTGCGCAGCTGCTGTTGAAACTCCGCATCAGTCAAAAGAGTGCGGGCGACCCCGACAATTCGGAATCGCTCCGGCAGCCACCTGTCAAGAAATAAATTGTAGATTGCCGGTATTATTTTGCGCCCGGTCAGATCGCCGGAGGCCCCGGCGATAACTATCACAGTGGGATCAAGATGCATATCCTGCGGCATGTTATCATCTCCTCAACTATTTTCCCCGGCAGTGCCGGCGCTCACGTTAACAGCCTGGCCGCAAGTCGCGGCATGACTGCCTTGGCAGTGCGCGTCGCCCAGACTGCCTGCTGTTATAAATGAGTACGCCCTGGCGGCGATAAATACTACTGTTTTCACTTTTCCCCTACACGCCTGTCCGGACTTCACTAAATCTTCATCACCTTATTCTTGCAATAGTCGTGCCACCTTCGCCGGGCGGGTCTTTCCCTCCTGTCCGGTCGCCTGTTTGCACCTTTTCGTAGTACCCAAAGGAGCAGTCATGAAGCATTTCGTTACACCAGGAGCGCCTTTTGGCCACCGTCAAAAAGGTCCCGCCGGCTGCCGGCGGGACCTTTTGCTTCCTTATAAAACTATTTTCTTTTCGCGCCGCTCAGACGTCTTCACCCCTGTTCCTGCCTGCTGAGCGGCGGCCACTTCCATTTTGCCAGCTCCGGCTTGTCCAGCCCATACTCATACGCGTAGTTGGTGTTCTCGATAATCTGGTCTTTCAGCCATTCCTTGACATGAGCCCCGGCGACCTGCAGCCGGGGTACCCGGTCGATGACATCAATGGCCAGGCTGAACCGGTCGGTCTGGTTCAGCATCGCCAGTTCCAGCGGCGTGTTGATGTCGCCCTGCTCTTTATAGCCGCGCACATGGATGTTCCGTTGGTTGTTGCGGCGATAAGTGAGCTTGTGGATCAGCCAGGGATAACCGTGAAAATTGAACACCACCGGCCTGTCGGCGGTGAACAGGCTGTCGAAATCAGGGTCCGACAGGCCGTGGGGATGCTCCATCTGCGGTTGTAGCCGGTACAGGTCCACCACGTTAATAAAGCGGATTTTCAGGTCGCTGAACCGCTCCCGCAGCAGGGCCGTCGCTGCCAGAGCCTCCATGGTGGCGACATCGCCGGCGCAGGCCATCACCGCGTCAGGCTCGCCGCCCTGGTCAGTGCCGGCCCAGTCCCAGATGCCGATGCCCTTGGCGCAGTGCCGGATAGCCTCGTCCATGGTCAGATACTGAAGATGAGGCTGCTTGTCAGCCACGATGACATTGATGAGGTTGGTCGACCGCAGGCAGTGGTCCGCCACCGTCAGCAGGCAGTTGGCGTCAGGCGGCAGATAAATCCGCGTGACCTTGGGGCTTTTGTTGGTGACCACATCCAAAAAGCCGGGATCCTGGTGGCTGAAACCGTTGTGATCCTGTCGCCAGACAGTAGAAGTCACCAGGATATTCAGGGCGGAAAGCGGCGCCCGCCAGGGAACCTCCAGACATTTGGCCAGCCATTTGGCGTGCTGGTTGAACATCGAGTCGATCACATGGATAAACGCCTCATAAGACGCAATCAGTCCATGCCGCCCGCTCAGCAGGTAGCCTTCCAGCCAGCCCTCCAGGGTATGTTCGCTGAGAATTTCCATCACCCGGCCGTCCGGCGACAATTCCCCCCCGTCGGCATCCTCGGGCCGCAGTTCCGCCAACCAGGTCTTCTTGGTGGCGCCGTAGATCGCGCTGAGACGGTTGGACGCCATCTCGTCCGGGCAGAACACCCGAAAACTGTTCATATTCCCGCCCATTACTTCCCGCAGGTACCCGCCGAGAATGTGGGTATTCTCGGCCAGGGCAGCGCCCCGGTCGGTCACCGCCACAGCAAACTCGCGAAAATCGGGCAGGCGGAGTGGCTTGCGCAAAAGACCGCCGTTGGTGACCGGGTTCGCGCTCATCCGCCGCTGGCCGGCAGGCGACAGCTCCCTCAGCTTGCCAATCAGCGCACCGCTGTCATCAAACAACTCCTCCGGCCGGTAACTTTTCAGCCATTCTTCCAACAGCTTCAGATGGGCGGGATCGTCGCTCACCGCGAAGGGAACCTGGTGAGCCCGCCAAAAGCCCTCCACCTTGTGGCCGTCCACCTCCTTCGGGCCGGTCCACCCTTTCGGCGTACGCAGCACGATCATCGGCCACTCCGGCAAGCGTCCGGGTCCCTTTGTCCGGGCCTCCGCCTGGATTTGCCTGATCCGCCCGATCACCTCCTCCAGCGCCCCGGCCATTGCCTGATGCATGGCCTGCGGCTCGGAGCCCTCGATGAAATACGGCTTATAGCCATAACCGGCGAAAAGGCTTTCCAGCTGCTGCCGGCTGATTCTGCTCAGCACTGTCGGATTGGCAATCTTGTAACCGTTCAGGTGCAGAATCGGCAGCACCGCCCCGTCCCGCGCCGGATTGAGAAACTTGTTCGAATGCCAGGCCGCCGCCAGCGGGCCGGTCTCCGCCTCGCCGTCCCCGATCACAGCCGCGACGATCAGCTCCGGATTGTCAAAAGCCGCGCCGAAAGCGTGGGAAAGGCTATATCCCAGCTCCCCTCCCTCATGGAGCGAGCCGGGAGTCTCAGGAGTACAGTGGCTGCCGATCCCACCGGGAAAAGAAAACTGTTTGAAGAAGCCGCATAGCCCCTCCCGATCCTCGCCCTTATCCGGGTAAACCTCCGAATACCGTCCCTCCAGGTACGCGTTGGCCAGGACGGCCGGGGCGCCGTGGCCGGGGCCGCAGACATAGATCATGTTGAGATCGTGTTTTTTTATGGCCCGATTGAGATGGACCCAGATGAACGACAGCCCGGGGTCTGTCCCCCAGTGCCCCAGCAGACGCCTTTTCACATGGTCGAACCGCAGCGGCTCCATCAGCAGCGGATTGTCCTTCAAAAAAATCATGCCCACGCAAAGATACAGCGTTGCCCGCCAGTAAGCGTCGATCAACCGGAGCTCCTCCGCACCAAGCGGCCCGTCCGCCGTTTTCAGCTGTTTGTCCATGCTGCCCTCCCGTTTTGTTCCGAAGTGATACTGCCCATACCATAGCATTGACCGGAACGCCGACTTTTTTGCATCTTTTCTTTGACCCCGCCGGCTAAAGCAAACGAGCCGGAAGTTGTATCTTCTCCGGCTCGCAGAATCACCCGCGTCTTTTCGGGATGGTAAAATTCATCGTCGTGCCGACTCCGATTTCGGATTCGCACCAAACCTTGCCGCCCAGCTGTCGGACCAGAGCCCGCACATAAGCCAGCCCCAGGCCTTCCCCTGGCTGGTCCTGCTTCCCCGAACGGCGGAACGGCTCAAAAATCTTCTCATGGTCTATCGCCGCGATTCCCCGTCCGTTGTCTTCGACCCTCACCACATATTCGTGGTCGGTTTCGCTACAGCTGACCGCGATGATTCCCCAGCGGTCCGGCTCAAGATATTTGACGGCGTTGTCCACCAGGTTGCCAACAATTTGCTCCAGCGTCAGCCGGTCGGTCTGAAGCGTTGGTAAAACGCCCACCCTGACCTCGCTGTTTTTTTCCCCCAGCTGATGCTGGTAAGACTGAAAAACCGTGCTGACAAGGTTCCCCAGGTCGACCTCCTCGATGTTCAGTTCGCGCCGGCCCACGCGGGACAGGTTGAGCAGGGCGTCAACCATCCGGTTCAGCCGGTCCACCGCCACCTCGATGAACCGCTGCGCGTCAGGGATCTCCTGATCCAGCAGTTCATCCATCTTCGCCCGGGCCTCTGGCGGCAACGTTCCGGAGTCCTCGATGATTTTCCGCAGTTCGGCCAGGGAATATCCCAATTCGGCGCTGAATCCTTTCAGGTTGACCATCGGCGACCGGAAATCATGGGCAATTGTATTGGCAAACGCCTTGAGTTCGCTGTTGGTCGCCGCCGCCTCCTCGGCAAAATAGGCCAACTGCACCTCGCGTCGTTTGCGGTCGGTGACATCCCGAACGGTCGACACCGACCCGATGATCTCGCCGGTCGAGTCCCGGACCGGGTTTGCACTGACCTCGCGATAGCGCAGTTCGCCGCTGGCCGGGGTTCGGACAAGTTCCAGCTCATCCCGGATCGCTTCGCCCAGCAGCGCGCGCAGTGGCGGCGCTTCTTCCACCGGTCTGGGGCTCCCGTCCGGCCGCAGCACTTCAAAGCTGGCCGCGATCTTTTCAATATCCGTCACATCAGGCTGGAGGTTAAACTCCCGCAGCACCGCCGGATTTACCAGCGTCAACTGCTTCTTCGTGTCGGCGAACCAGACCTCGTCGCTGATGCTGCTGATCAGTGCCGCCAAGCGGTCCTTCTCCTGCTCGACGATCGAGTTTGTCTCCAGCAGCTTGCGATTGATCCGGGAAAGTTCATCCTCCTTGGCCCGCAGTTCCTCGTTCTGGGCCTGCAGCTCCTCTCGCTGAGCCTCCACTTCAGTGGTTCTCTCGTCAACCATTTCTTCCAGCCGGGCATTAAGGGTCCGCTGCTTTTCCATACGGTCAATCAGCAGGCCGAAGAGCGCCAGGAGCAACAGACTGGCCAGCGATGCCGCCAGGATTTGTCCCAGCCGCCGCTGTTCAAAAGGCGCCAGGGCCACGCGGGTGGAAACGCCCACCGCCACCGCAAGCGGGTAATCCGGCATAACCCGGTAGCTGATGAATCGGCTGACGCCATCGATTGTACTTGGTGAATAATAGGTGCCATGGGAGCGGCCGGTCTGAAGGTTGTTCCATAATTCGCCCCGTCTGGCGGTCAGACTGCTGTCAGCGGCGTCGCCGGCCTGGCGGGCAATCCTGTACCCATCAAGGTCGCTCAGGGTGACCAGTTGATTCTGGCCAAGGTTTATCTGCTGATAAAACGAAAGAAAGTAGCCGGTTTTAAGACCGATAACCACGATGCCGCCAAAGGATCCGTCCGGCCTGTCGATGCGGCGGCTCAGAGTGACACTGTTCTCGCCGGTGGTCCTGGAGATGATCGGCTTGCCGATATATAGCGATTTGGCTGGGTTATCGCGATGGAAGGAAAAATACTCCCGGTCGGAGATATTCATCCCCAATCCCCGTTTATCGAAGCTGGCAAGCTGAACACCCCGCTCATTCACAACCGTCACCTGCGTTCTGCACGGGTCGTTCCCCGCTATGGCGAGGTAGGTATCGATAACAGGGCTGGCGATGCCGTCGCGTTCATAAATCTGTTTTAAGTTAAGCAGCTCCTTGTCGGCGTCGATAAGGATTCTGCGCACATGTTCTTCAAAGGCGGTAGCCAGATTCATGGTTTCGGTGGAAGACTCCGCGACCGTCCTGCGGTAATCATAGCTGATCTGATAGCTGACAAGCGACCATAAGCCGGCGATCAGTACGATCCCCAGCAGTAGAATAAGCCGCGAGTAACCTGACAGCCGCCTCTTGATCATTTCAGTCAGCCCCGATGCACCTAAAGAACGCAAGACGCTCCCTCCCTTGCCGAAACTTCATTCAAAAGCTGCCGGGAAACACTGTGATTACTCCACAATATTCTATAATTCGACATAAATCAACATGCTCTTAATTTTGCGTGATGATTCAATAATCCTTCTTTTCTTTCCAAATTATTCAATTTGATTCCGCCAAACCTTTCTGCTCACGCCAAAAAGCTTCAGGCTGTGCCTGAAGCTTTTCCTTAGCCGCCGGTTCCAGGAGTTGTTTTCTATCTGGTCTCAATGACCGTGATCCGGTAATCGTCGCCACCGTTCCAGGCGACCACCTCAACCCAGACCAACTTTTGTTTGCTGTTCACAAACTTGCCGGAGATATCCCGTCTGCCGGCGTCGTCCCTGTCGTCGAACACAATCGTCCCGTCTTTTTTCGAGACCTCGCTGCTGTAGAACCGGACAATATCCAGATCACTGGTGGGACTGGCGCCGTGGCGGACCGAGTATGTCGTCGACCAGACCTTGCCTTCCACCGTCATCGCCCCATTTTCGGTCCAGAGCTTGTACGTGTCATACAGGCCTGTTTTGTAGTTGTCCTTCAAAGCGTCATATCCGCCCAGTCGGGTGAAATAAGGAGTGTCCTTCGCGGTCTCCGAGGCGAAGGCCGCCGTCCAGGCGCAGCTCCAAACCGTTACAAGCACCAATATCGCCAAAATACCCCGCATGCGTTTCATCCGCTTCATTCCCTTCTTATTTTTCGCTACTATGATACAATCTTTTTCGCCGCAAGCCAATAATCCCCTTCATTAGTGCCGCTCCCGGCGGAACTGTCCGTTCCGGGGCACGACCTTTTTCGTCAAATTCAAGGCCTGACCGGCCTTTCAAGCAATCAGACATAAAAGAACTGCGCCCCAAGAGGGACGCGGCTCTTTTTTCTGAAACACCGGGCCTGTTATTTGATTATATATAGGTAAGGCCCTGACCCGTAAGCACCGCAGCGGGAAGGATATAACGTTCCGGCGCGATTTTCCGTCCGACGGTGTCGGTGAAGGTCCTGCCGGCTGGAGCAGTACCGCTTAGGCGAAACAGTGTCGCGTTGTTCAGCTCGCCGTTCAAGTCGCACCAGTCTTTCAATTGCAGTATTTGGGCCGGAGCCGCCGTTACCGCGCCGATTACGTCGATGAGCCCCATGCCGGCGGCCAGCATCTTGGCCATTGTTGTCGGCAGATCGTAGACAGGCCCCGCCAGGTTTAGCGCATGGGCGTCCGTTCCTATTGAGAACGGCGGAAAGCCGGCTGCTATCGCCTTTTTTGCGATTTCGAAGCTAAAGCTGCTAACTCCGTGTCCGACATCCAGAAGAACCCCCCGCGCCAAGGCTTTTCGCATTGCCGGAATGGGGTTGCCGTCAGGCAGCCAGGGCGGGCAGGTTTTCCCGTGATAACAGTGGGTCACCACGTCGCCTGCGATTAAAAGGTCCAAAATATCCTCTATACACGGCGGCGGTGCCCCGATGTGCACCATAAGCGGCAATCCTGCCGCCCGCGCGGCCGCCGCCGCCAGTTTTACCGGCTGCAGCCCCAGTGAACCGACAGTGTTTTTCTCTGACCTCACTTTGATCCCGCAGACAAAGGGCCGGTGATCGCCGGCCGCCCGGATCGTTTTCTCCACATCGATAAAGGCGATATCGGAAACCTCGGGCATGAACGCCAACCCGACAGAGCTTATGTTTAACCATGCCTTGATCGCTGTGGAGCAGGCGGGGGCAACATATCTTTCGAAACCGGTGATCGTTTCCTCGCCGGCACTCCCGGCGTCTGCTATCAGATGAACCCCGGTACTCAGGCCGACGGTGTCGGCCGGTATCGACAGGTTGCCCACCCCGTGATAAACATGGGCATGAATGTCAATCCAGCCGGGGCTCAAAAAAAGCTCAGCCGGTTTCTGCCGGTCGACGGAGCGCTCCAGAACATAGCCGTGCGTCTTCTGGATCAGCTGACCCGGCCAAATTCCTTTTGTCACAGGGTCGACAACATTTACAAAAAGCGCTTCAGGTATATTCTGACTGCTTTCAGTGCAGCAAGTCATAGGAAAAACCCTCTCTCCTTCAGGCTGCCGCAGGGCTGCAATCCACGAAAGGAACCAATCCTGCGGCAACCTTCCTAAAATTCGTGACCGCCCCGGCGGGCACCGGCTTAAGAAGCCGCGGCCTGCGGTTCAGGCTTGTTTTGCCGCAACATCAGACAGCATAATGTCGCACACAGAACGCTGCCGATAAGATACATAAAAGCTGCGTCAAAATTGCCGCCGAAATAGTCGACCAAGAGCCCGACCACCATGGGGGAAATAAAACCGGCTATCTGCCCGGCGGTATTGACGATCCCCATAGCCCTGCCCATAATTGTCTTGGAAATGATCGCCACCGGCATGCCGAAAGCCACGCCGACGCCGCCCCAGATGAAGAATCCGGCCGCAGTCTGCCAGATAACAAGGCTGTCAACCGATGGCACGGTGTACATGAAATACAGGCAGACGGCGCCGCACCAGGCGTTGATGATAACCGGAATCCTGCGGTTATTGGCGAAAACATGGTCTGACAACCAGCCGCTGAGAAGCAGTCCTATCGCGCCGGCGATGAACGGAAGGGCGCTGGCGATTCCCATCTGCACCATGTTGAGACCGCGCACTTTTACAAGATAAGACGGCAGCCAGAAGGTGAAGCCCCACAACGTCATGTTATAAAAGAAAATAACTACGAAAGACTTCCACACCACCGGTTCGGCCAAGATGCGCCAGAAACTGACCGCCGATTCGGCCTTGGTCGCCACAGCCCCTTCGTTTTTGGCTTCGTCGACCTCAGCTTGCGGCAAGCCCTTCTTCTCCTCAGGCGCATTAGCGAAGCTGAACCATATCCAGGCGCCAAGAAGCAGTCCCGGCACCAGCAGAACATAGAAACTGTAGCGCCAGCCAAGACTGGCCACGACAGGAATGACGAATAGGGGTGCTACGGCTGCGCCGACGACATTGGCGGTAATCATCGTACTCACCGCAAAAGCCCGTTCCTTGGTAGTGAACCAGTTGCCGATGGTTTTATGAGCGGAAGGCGGCTGCAGTCCCTCGCCGATACCAAAAAAGACCCGGGCTGCAATCATTGACATCAGACTCCACATCATGCCGGTAACCGCGGTCATTACCGACCAGAAAGCGATTGTCCCCAGCATCACCTTGCGGGCCCCGTACTTATCCACCAGTATCCCGCCAGGGATCTGGCAACAGGCGTAGCCGAAGAAAAAAGCACTCATGACAACACCCATACTTGTGGCCGACAGGCCGAATTCGGCGGCAATGTAGGGAATGGCGATAGCCATCGCCATCCGGTCCAGATAAGAAACCATGTTTCCGGTCCAGCACATCGCCAGCATCGTGTATTTGAATTTCCACCGAAATCCCTGCTGATTTTCCATTGTTAAGCCTCCCTCAATCGTTACCGTTAAAATAGTGCCGGTCAATCCGGGAAATCCCTCCTTATGACCCCTCGTGCTCGACCGGATACCCTTGCGAAACCTCGTCGATGGTAACAGCCAGATTCTCCTCCATCCACTTACGGGCCCGCTCTGAGTCTCCGGCGCGGATCGCCTCGAAAATATTCCGGTGATACATCAGCGCCTTGTCAATGCCGGTGATTTCATTAATCCGCCGATAATAACTAACCATAACATCCCGAATGACATTGGCCACGTTAAACATCAGCGAATTCTTCGTCGCCCTCGCTATGTCCAGGTGAAATTTCATATCGGCGATGGCAAACTCGATGATCGGCCGGCCTACTTTTTCCATCATTTCTACAGACGCCGAAATATTCGCGATATCGTCAGCTTCGGCTCGTTTTGCCGCCAGCGCCGCATTTTCCGGCTCGACGATTCTCCGGTATTCCAGAATATCCAGCATGCTTTTACGGTTAAACACAAGCATCGGCAGCAGCGAGTTCATGAACATGCCTGGCGTCAGCATCAAAACCCGGCTGCCCTCTCCCTGGTGGGTCTGGATGATCCCCATCGCGTTGAGCCTGTTGAGAGCGTCGCGGATAGGTACGCGGCTCACGCCGAGCAGCTTGCAGAGTTCACTTTCCGAGGGAAGTTTCGTGCCAGGCGGCCAGACGCCGTTAAAGATGTTGTCAAGGATCTGATCGTACACCTGCTGACTGAGAAGGCGTTTATTAATTGTTGTAATAGTTATGCCGATCCCTCCCCACTTATAACATATGATACAAGTTGGTGTTTTCTGTATATATTGTAAAATTCCTGCTGATCGACAATATTATTTTAGCCGCAATGATGGCGAAGACTGTCCTCCTGAGCGCCATCGCTGCAAAAAAAAGGGGTTTACCTTAAACGGGTATAATAACTTTCATTGGACACCAAACCGGCAGGGGTCTTATGCCGCTGCCAATACAGCGACTGTTGAAAGGAGAAGAGACCATGGTCAAAATACCAAAGAACCGTCAGGACAGCGAGATGGTAGGAAGCTTTTCCGAGCCGTCCAGCTTTGAACACGCCAGCGACGGAGACCCCGTCCTCCCGGTGGCCAAACCGGCCAAAATCGAAGCGCCAAAACCGGCCTACGCCGCTTTTTTTACGCCCGAGCTTCAGGAAGACTTGGGCAAGGCTCTGCTGAACCTCAAGCTGAAGCTCTACAAGCAGGGCATCGTCGATTACACTTTGAAGGTAGTCTGCGAAGAAACCCAGGTGGTGCTCAAAGCCGTACCTGTGACAAAAAAACCGAAACCCCGCTGATCCGAAAATCACAGGGTCTTTGCTGTTTATTTCCTCCAACGGCGGCCAAGCAGCAAGGCCGCAAAGCTTATCGGCGGCGCTGCGGAGGCTATAGGCGCCGTTAGCCACGATGCCGGTAATATGCCAATAAAAAAGCTTCAGGCCTGAGCCTGAAGCTTTTTTGTCTAATGGGGCCGGGGCACAATCGGCTGAGTGGTAAAATTACCCTCGCGGCCATACTGCAGCGCCAGATCGATCTCGTTATCAAGCAGCGAACCTGTCGGCACCAGCTGAAATTCCAGTTGTTTGCCGCTCTGGTAGGTCTCGCGGACATCCACATCATAGGCGTGATATTCCAGCACCCGGTGAGAACGGGGAGCGGACAGCTTTACTTCCCATTTCCACAACTCTTTCAAATCGCCGAACAGATTGGGGTCGTCGTAAACGATCAGCTCCCAGAAGACCAGGCTGCTGCCGTTTCTTGCCACCGTATCGGCGTCGAAAAAAATATCGGCTTTCAAGTCCCTGTCCCACGTGACATAAACCCAGCTCGCGGCGCAGGCGACTCCGGTCGCCGCCAAAAGCGCCAAAACAGTCAGCACTGAAACAAGCGCGGTCTTGACTCTAATGATTGCACCTTCTTTCGCCAGGCAACAGCCGGAGCGGATCCGCTTGCTCTCGGCCCGGGTATGCCCGCCCTACTGCTCGAAGACCACCGCCGTGCGGGCCAGGAAATTGCTCCTGGCGTTGGCGACCAAAATCCGGTCGGCATCAGCCTGGCTGATTACCGCATCGGCGTTGAAATTCTTTAATCCCACTGCCCTGACTACGATGGGACTGGCGCCGGCGCGCGACCTCCCGGCCGCAACTGCTGCCGCATCCTCGGCCGTCAGATAGTCGGCCATCCCGCGCTGCACCACCAAGTCCGGATCGATATACATATTTCCGTAAATAATCCGGCCTGTCGGATCATAGATCCGGGGCGACATCACCCGCTGAAGGCCCAGTCCCTGCGCGTCCACCACCACCCCGGTGGGTAGCGGGGCCGCCGCCGCCGGATTGGCGGGCGGTACAAAACCGGAGGAAGGCGCAGGTATCGGCGCAACTTGATCCGGCTTCATCCGCTCCTCGATCGCCGCCGCGACACTGTCCTCCCCGAACAGGGACACCTCCAGCGTCACCTGACAGGAACCGTCGGCCAGCGTCTGTTCACTCACCACCCGGGCCCCCTGTACCAGACCGGATATCCTTGTCCTGACGACGTCGCTCTCCACGGCAAAATTTTTGACTACCGTGGCCGCCTCCACCCGCACCTCGCCGACCGCCTCCAGCAGGTTGCGGTAAGCGTCAACCACGGCGGCCCGGCGGGCCATCGCGTTGGCCTGGGCCGGGCTGTGGGCGATCGTCGGCGGCACGCCGGTACCCGTCGCCCGGACGACGCCCCGGCCCCAGTCGGTGCCGCCCCGGCTTTCGCCTCCCGTCGGTGAGGCCAGCGCCACCGGCAGCAGCAGGGCCGCCGCCAAAAACGCCGTCAGGAATATCCGCGTATTTCCCCTTGCCATTTGGAGCGCCTCCATCATCTAGTATTCGGTGTCGGAGGGCGATGATTGGGTGGCGGGCCGCTTCAGCCAGCCGGCGCTGGTCAACGGCCACCATCAATCCTATAACCTCCACCTGGTATCGATCATCGCGCCTTTCCCCCCAGTCCCAAGCCTTACGCTTAGCGGTACAGGGTGAATTCGCTGTGTTCCGGGTGCCAGCCATGGTCGCCGATATAGATTTCGCCAGGGTGGATCCGGTGGCCGTCGATAAACAGATCGAAGGTTACCCGGTCGCCGCCTTCGATTTGGAAGTTGACCCCGTCTTCTCCGCCTTCACTGGTAAAATCGAATTTGATCACATGCCGTTCCGGGCCTACCCTAAACCAGTCATCCGCTTCCAGCCGCCGCCCGTGGACATCCACAAACCGCCCGTCGGTGCGGATTTCTCCGCTGAATTGGTGCCGCATCCCTTTGGTCGTTGTCCACAAATGCAGGCCGTTTCCGTCATGCCAGATGAAGTAACCCCTGGAATCGCCCGGGTCAAAAGCATCCGGCCGTCCCTGAACCCTGGGCGCCCACGCGAACGCCGAAGCGCATACACTAAGGATCAAAACCGTCACAATCAGCATCGGTATCACTTTTTTCATCCCATCATCTCCCATAAATTAATCTATCTTCATTATCTGGGACAATTGTGACAAAAGCTTGACAGATGTTATACTTTTGCCTGGGCAACCTTCTTCCGGCCTTCCTGTATCACCCAGCCCCCCCGGGCTGACACCGTCAGGCCGCATGCCTCGGCAAACGCCAAAACCCCTGTTGACAAAGGCAACTGCTTGCAACAGGGATTTTATATTTTGTCCGGCCGAAAATATTCGCTTTCTTCAGCCGCTGCTGCGCCTGACAAAAAGCCGGCCGTGGGAAACAGTATCCTAAAAACCGCTCCCCGGGGGTGATTCGGCCCGGCGGTTATCTGTCCGTTGTGCGCCGCCACGATTGCCTGGACAAGCGATAACCCCAGTCCCATGCCGTTTTCTGTTCGATCGGTAGTGAAGAACGGCTCGAAAATCCTATCCCGGATGGCCGCATCAATCCCCGGACCGTTGTCGCTGATTTCCAGCACCGCGCCCTCCCCGCTCCGGGTCGTTTGAACCGTGATGGTCTTGTCCGGACTGTCCACCTTGCTGAGCGCCGTTATCGCGTTGGCGGTGAGGTTAGTGACAATCTCGGCGATGCCGACCGCGTTGCCGGTTACCGGCGGCAGCCCTTGCCCGAAAGAAGCCCGCAAACATATGTCAGCTTTCGTCGCCTTGGCCTGAATATAGCCAAGCACGTCCCGGACCGATTGGTTCAGGTCGCAGGTCCGCAGATCCATGCGATTCTTCGCAACCAGCGACCGCATATGCCTGATGATGGTGTCGATGTTTTCCGCCTGCCGGGATATCTCTTCCATATCGGCGATGACGTCGCCAGGCAAAACCGACTGGTCTCTCCGGTGCCAAAGCACCGTCATATCGGCGATCGCCTTTATCGATGTCAGCGGCTGGGCGATTTCATGAGCCATCCCTGCCGCCATTGCCGCCAGGGCACTGAGTCGTTCCGCCTGAGCCATGGTTTCGGCGATCTCAGCCCGGAGCTGCCGGTTGACGATCTGCGCCGCCGCATTTTCCTTCTCCAGCGTTCTCGCCATATTCGCCATCTCCAGGTTGATCGAACTCATCTTGGCAATAATCTCGTCCTCGGCCATCATCGGCTTCCGGGCGATAATCAGGCGTAAGTCGCCCTGGCAATAAACCTGGCATTCAAACCTGAGCAGCCCTCTCGCGGTCGGAATCTGCCAAAATAGCTTGCGGCTCTCCCGGCTATCCGGCGCCTTCAACACGGCAGCCGCATCGGCGCCAAACAATTGGCCGATATCCAGTCCTGCCGGAGATCCGTCCCGGTCGAGCAGGTTTTTAAAAGCCCTGTTGCAATACTTGATACGGTCCTCGGGATCAAGCCCGAAAATCGGCGTCAGTTCGTCTTCGTCCAGGTACCGGGCTAATGAAGATCCGAATAGCTCCCACAGCTGCTTCATGGGCTCTGTTTCTCCTCCAGCCATTTCCGGGCGATACTGACCGCGGCCTGACCGTCAGTTGCGTAAGCATCGGCACCCACCTGCCGCCACAAGTCTTCGCTGTGCCTGAACGCCGCGCCGCCGACCATGATCCTGACACCGTCCAGACTGTGATCACGGCGGATGTCATCCCTGATTTCCCGCGCCGCCGCCAGATTGAACGGCATGACTACCGCCAACCCCACAAAGCAAGGTTGATTGATCTGTAAATACCGCACAAGATCCTGCCTGGGCATGTCGACGCCGAGATAGTCGACGTCCCACCCGTGTCGCTCCAAGAGATCGGCCGCCATCCTGCCGCCAACCTCGTGAAATTCGCTGGGAACGGCGGCGATTACGGCCTTGGCGCTGTTTCCCTGCCCTGGCCGGTAGCGCAGAAAAAGGGACAGCATCACCCTGGTTACCACTGCTGTAGCCAAATGTTCCTGGGCGACCGAGATTTGTCCGGTTTCCCAGAGGCGGCCGATTTCATACATGCTCGCCTCGATAACATCAACATAAAACGACGCCAGCTCGCTTCCGCCATTCAGATATCTTTCGCCGAAAGCCAGGCAGCCCTGATAATCCCCCTGCAGCAGTTGAATCAAAAAACTGCCGTAAACCGCTTCCGCCTTATTGTCCGAAAACACCTGATAATCCGCTGACTTCGCCAGCCGGACGAAATCACCGTGATGATCGGCCATCCACTCGTATATCCTGTCGACCTCCGCCGCGCCGCTCTCGCTCAGCTGTCGCCTCACCGCCATCCGCCACGCCGAAAACGCTGCGGTGAAATAGTCGTGACTGAATCCGTGGGCTGGATAAGCGCGGTACATCCAGACAATCATCTTGGCCAGCAATGTATAATTACTCAACCGAAATACACTGCTCAAAAACAAGGTATGATGGCGGTGGATATCATGCAGCGTCTTCAGCGGACAATTTCCGGTAAGGCTGTGTATGTTCTCCAGTCCGGTCAAAGTCTCATTGACCGAGGCCCGAATCAGCCCCGTTTTTTTTGTGTACTCGCCGGACGCCGCCGCTGAAACAGGCTGCAGCTGTTCAATGGATGCAAAGATCGTCATATTTTCCACTCCGCATGAATACTGTATTTCCCAATTATTAATTTCGGGGATTTTCGACAAAATCCCTTCTGCATTTCATAGTAAGTTAACTTGTCCAGCCCCTAATATCCCTGGAACTTATTGCAAGAAAGATAACATAAAACTCGTCCGGCAATTTTATTTGAATCAAAAGAAAAATAATGGTAAAATCACACTGAGCCTGGCACGCGCCTGACTTTCGTTCGTCACTCCCGCCAAATACATATGGAATTGAGCAACATGAAAACACCGACTGCTTGGGAAATACTGCATATCAGAGATTTTCGCCTGTTCTGGGGCGCCCGCGTTTTTAATACCCTGGCCTATCAAATGTCCAGCGTGGCCGTAGGCTGGCAGATCTACGACCTTACAGGCAGCGCCTTTACGCTGGGACTGGTGGGGTTGATGCAGTTTCTGCCGATGTTTGCCCTCACCCTGATTGCCGGTCATTTCGCCGACCGCTACGACCGGCGCAAAACCGTCTTTCTCTGCCAGCTCACCGAGGGGGCGGGAACTCTGCTGCTGGCCGCCGGCAGCCACTATGGCTGGCTAACCGAAAAAACCATCCTGGAACTGGTGCTGCTCATCGGCGTGGCCCGTGCCTTTGAACGGCCGGCTATGCAAGCCATGATGCCAGGCCTGGTACCGGTCGAGCATCTCGCCCGGGCCGTGGCCTGGAACACCTCTTCCTTCCAGACCGCCACCATTGTCGGACCGGCTTTGGGCGGCCTGTTGTACGCCGTCGGGCCGGCGGAAGTCTACAGCATCGTCGGCGTGTTATTTGTGCTCGCCAGCCTGTTTATTGTCGCGATCCGCCGCAGCCATATTTCCGTCCGTAAGGAGCCGGCAAGCCTGGCGTCCGTATTCGCCGGAATCGCCTTTATCCGCAGCAGGCCGGCTATCCTGGGAGCTATTTCCCTCGATCTGTTCGCCGTGCTCCTCGGCGGCGCCACCGCGCTCCTGCCTATCTACGCCAAGGAAATCCTGTTCGTCGGACCGGGCGGTCTGGGACTGTTGCGCTCGGCACCGGCGGTGGGGGCCCTGTCCATGTCGCTGCTGCTGGCCTATCGCCCTTTGCGGCGAAGGGTTGGCAGAACCATGTTCGTCGCCGTGATCGTCTTCGGCCTGGCCACCACCGGCTTCGCTGTGTCGGCTTCTTTTCCGCTGTCGCTGAGCCTATTGGCTGTTCTCGGGGCGGCGGATGTCATCAGCATGGTTGTCCGGGGCTCCTTGGTCCAGATAGGAACTCCGGATGAAATGCGGGGTCGGGTGAGCGCCGTAAATTTGCTGTTTGTCGGTACCTCCAACCAGCTCGGCGAATTCGAATCAGGACTCACCGCGGGCTGGTTCGGCGTTGTGCCTTCCGTGCTTATCGGCGGTGTCGGAACAATTATCGTCGCGCTGCTGTGGATGCGCTGGTTCCCTGATCTCACCAAATTTGACACCTTGTAAGGCAGGATTTTAGATTTCATCTGGAAAAGTAAACTATGAATATACTGATTCAAAAGGATAGCTTACCATGAATAAAAAACTGACAAAGATCCTTATCATCATTGCCATTATACTGGCTGTCAGCAATCCTTCGGAAGAGCAATACACCGCCAAGGCCGAAAGCAAATTGATGAGCCATAACCAGGCCGTCGCAGCCTTCTGGGTAAAACCCGCCTTAACCTCAGCCACAGTCAGGACCAATCTGGTCTTCTGCTCACTGTACAGGACGGAGCTTCGTGATCAAACCTATATTAGTATCGGTGTTCTGGGAAATATTATTTTTCTGAGTCCATGAAACCTAAGGACGATACAACGTCACCGAATATAAGGCATGCCGGCTTTCAACGGCATGCCTTTGTTTGGGTTAGCTATGAAACTGATGGACTGCTCCTTGCAGTTCCCGGGCCACCCCCGGCTAAAGCTTTGGAGTGAAGACAACATTCGGTTTTAAGCCGCGGGACAGGAAGCAAAAGAGAGTTTCGCAAAAGGATTCTATCCCCGCCCTACTTCAAGGACGCACTGAAACCGCCCGCTTTGGCGATCTCCTGCAAGAACAGGCTGTCCGGCAGCGGCAAAGTGATGCGCTGGCCGGTTAGGGCCGACTTATAGATCGCCAGTATCACTTCCAGCGCTTTTCGCCCCTCCGGGCCACTGACCGGCGGTTCGCCGCCGCTCCTGATCGCCGCGACGATCTCCCGGAACTGGCGCCGGTGGCATTCCAGCTCGATGCCGGGACTGCTTATCCCCGCGTTCTCGCTGCTGCTCCCTGCTTTATATTCATAGCCGGATTGCAGCTGTACAGAGACAAGCTCGTCATTTTCGATGACGGCGCTGCCTTCGGTTCCATAGATGTCGACCCGCGAAACCAGGCCGGGATAAGCGCAGGTCGTCCCCTCAATGACCCCCAACGCGCCGGACTGAAATCTGATCCCGGCTGAAGCGGTATCTTCCACCGCCAGGCCGGTGTGGCCGAACGTCCCGCAGTAGCCTGACACCTCGGCCACCGGGCCCGCCAGATACTGCAGCATGTCGATATAATGGACCCCCTGGTTCATAAGCACGCCGCCGCCGTCCAGCTCCCAGGTTCCCCGCCACGCCGCGCTGTCGTAATAGGCCTGGCTGCGGTACAGCTTGATATAGCAGCCTCCGAACAGCACCTTCCCCAGCTTCCCTTCATCCAGCAGCTTCTTCAGGGCCGTCACACCGTCGCTGTAGCGCCGCTGCAGGATGATCGCCAATTTGACCCCCTCATCCCGGCAGGTTTTGATCAGGGCGTCGGCCTTTTCCATGTTGACGTCAATCGGTTTTTCGATAACCACATGCTTGCCGGCCAGCGCCGCCTCGATTCCCAGATCGGCGTGCATGCCGCTGGGGGTGCAGATCGACACCGCGTCGATGTCGGCGGTCTTCAGCATTTCCGTATAATCCGTATACCCATAGCAGTTGTAGCGGTCGGCCAATTCTTGCACCTTTGCCGCCGACCGTCCGTAGAAAGCCCCCACGGCGGCTTCGGGAATGTCGGTGATCACCTGGGCGTGCGCCGGCGCGATCGACCCGGATCCGACAATCGCAAATTTCAGTTTGCTCATATCCTGCACCTCACAAAGAATTTTGCTAAAGGTCATCCTTCCGGGCCTATAGTGTATCCTGCCCCTGCGAAGGGCAATGCAGCCTTGCGGCGATGTCGGCCAGCCGCTGGTCTTCCTCCGATGTCCGCCCGCTGATCCCTACAGCCCCGATGATACCGCCGTTCGGAGCCGTAATCGGGGCTCCTCCCGGGAAGGGCGTCAGTTTCGGATCGCAAAAAAAGGCGATATCCGCTTTTTCCCGTTCCAGCCTGGCCATGAACGCTGCTGTGGTCGTCTGCATCCGCAGCGCCGTATACGCCTTGTGCTGAGCCAGATGGGCACTGCGCACCGGAACATCGTCCATTTTGATCAGCGCCACCACAGCCCCGCTCTGATCACAGGCGGCGATGGCCACCTGCTTCCCGCCGTCCTCTCGGACAATGCCGATAACCTTGTCGATCATTTCCTGACACATATCCATAGTCAAACAAGCCATTTGCCTGCAGCTCCCCTCTTTTCATCCCTGTCGGGTCTTTTTCGCCGCAGCCCCTGCCTGTTTCCTGCCGGACAGCCCCGCGACAAGACCGTAGCACTAATTTCCCCGGGCCGCGGTATTCTTAGCGCCCCGGCCCGGCAAAAAGCCTCAGGCAGCGGCCTGAGGCTTGATCGTTTATTTTAAAATGTCCTTTATCGCCTCAGCCACCGCCGCAGCGATTTTGTGATGGCTGTCGGCACTGAGATGAACACCGTCGATCCCGTCCGCCTTCGGTACCACGGTGGCGATGTCCAGATACGCTATGTCTGCCGTCTGGGCCACACCTTTATAGTATTTCCCCAGTTGCAGCGATTTTTCCCGCCCGCCGGCAAACAGCCCGGCCATCCGCGGGTTGGCTTCGATATTCCCCAGCGGCGGCGGCGCCACAAGCAGGATCTTCGGCGCCGGATAGACCGTTCCGACCCCGCCGGTGGAGTTTTTGACAATACTGATCAAATGCGCGGCTCCGACGGAAATATCATAGGGGGTTCGCTTAAAATCCTTCTTGGTGTCATTGGTGCCAAGCATGATCACAATCATGTCAAGAGGCAGATGGGACGCCAGGCAGGCCGGAAGATACAAAGCTCCGTTCAGCCCTGCTCCCGCCAGCCGGTCCGGCTGATCAAGGTCGGTCGTCCGACCGCTCAGGTTTTCCTCGATAATTTCATAGTCGCTTCCCAGCATCGTCTGCAAGACTCCCGGCCAGCGGACCTCGGCCGCATACCTTGTGGTCGGAGGCTCGTAAACCGGAACCCAGCCGTATGAATTGGAATCGCCGTAGATCAGGACTCTTTTGTGATCGCTCGCCAGGCAGGGCACCGAAATCGAGATGATCAGCAGAATTACCAACAACCGTACCGCCATTTTTTTCATACCATGACCTCCTATTCTTTACGTTGTCGCCTGATGCCAAAGACACTTCCCCTCCAGCGTGACCCTTGGGATAATCGGCAAAGGACGTGCTTCCTGCAATTATTTTAACGATACCATATTTTGGAACCCTTAACAACAAGAAGAGCGCCCGATTGTGCCCGCTCTTCTTGCCAGGGAGGCGGACGGCTCCCCCTCAAGACAGGTCTCGGCACAAAAAAGAGGCGGTACAAAAGCTGTTCAAGCTTTCGTACCGCCCGATCCTTTCAGGCCGGGAATTTCTTTACTCACGCGTCGGCAAAGCGCTTATGGTGAAATCCGCGCTGCGGAAATGCCGTTTTGAGGTTCTTCATATCCTGTTTGAAGGTATTGTCATCCACTCCGAGGGTTTCGGCGACATCGCGCCAGGTGTTGTTGATCTTGCGGAGCGAAAGCACTTCGGCGACCGGTTTGCCGGTATTCTTCGACAGTTCATTGGCGACTGCGATATCCCGGCCCCGGTATCCCTGCTGCAGCAGCGGCAGCGAGACTTCCTTCGCGATGCTGAGCTTTTTGTCCAGGACCGTGGCAGCCATATCCTGGCGGGTCGCTTTCATTTTCTCTTTGGTGATCCCCATGTTTTGGGCAACGGTTTTCCAGGTATTGTCATAGGTCTTGGCAGCCATGACTTCTTTCAGCGAATAGCCGCCGGCCTTGGCCAGGAAGGACGCCCGGGAAATATCCCTGAAATTGATGCCTTGCTCGTTGTATTGAAGGACTTCATCCTTACTCACGCCAAAGGTGTCGGCCAGCTTCCCGGCCATTTTGTCCGGATCAAACTGCCGCTGGTGGAAGCCGGGATGCCCGGGGCCGCCGCCGAATCCTTCGTTTTCGGCCGCCTGCACCATAAAGGGGAGCACGGCTCCCGCCAGAATAAATGTACCTACCACTAAACCGATTACTGTTTTCCTGTTCCAGGATTTCATGATTCATCTCATCCTTTCTTTTTTCGAAAACCGCCTCTTATGCGGTTCGGGTCTTCCTGTCTCTATTATTGAATTTTTCTATGACAAAACTATGACAGAATCTGTGACAAAAATGTGAACTCTTTACCAGCCCTGCTAAGTCACGGAGCCACCCGTCAAACGGGTGGCTTGGGTTAGCCCTGTAAGGGCCTGCTACAAGCTGAGTCTCAAGACTCACTGAAAAGGTCTGCCAACCGCACAACTTTTTCAGTCAGCCCCTAAAGGGGCTCTTTTTATGAC
>JARLHY010000114.1 GCA_031292015.1 Negativicutes bacterium
CCGTTGGAAAACCACGATAAACCGGACGCATCATCATTTTCCAGCGTTATTTCCCTTAAATAAGCGGAAATCACCAAACGGTGCGGCTGCCCCATCCCGCTCATGATGGTTTTCAGCTTCTGGACCGCATACCTGAGCCGTTCCTCACCTTGATTGCAGGACAACAGAATCTTGGATTTTGTCCCGACAGGAGCGAACAGGGTCATACTGATCCCCTGAAAATCGGCGTCCTGGGCCAGCGACGTCAAAAGGCCCTGCACCACCGTTTCATTACCAGGCAGGATCGGCAGAATAGCGATGCCGTTGACAATACGATAACCGGCAACATCGGCGGCAAGAGCCTCCGAGGCCGTCGCGGGAGCATTAACCACGGCGGCGGGAGCGGCGGGCGCTGCCTGGATATTATTCCCATTGTCCTGAGCCGCACAGGTCCTGTCGCCATGGCTCAAAAACAACAGAATCCCCGCCAGGACGATGAAATACATCCGCATTTTATATTTTCCGAACGGCAACTTCATAAAACCACCTAATCCCCAATGCTGTTGCTTTACCACAAACACCTTGGTTTCCTCACCGATCTAAACTCAAAACTTATAGCCCACAGTCAGCTGCCCGTAATCGCCATGCATCCGGTTCTTCTGGTCAAGGTCATGCAGCCACTTGGCGACAACCGAAAGATCGCCCTTGCCGGCTTTGGGCATCCACAGAACGGCCGGCCCGATACCGCGCGAATTGCCCTCGAAACTGCCAAGAACCGCGCCACTGCCGCTGTCACCCGTCACCTGGCGGTAGTAATAGCCATGGAGCCCTACGGCAAAGTTTTGCGTGAGAAATTGGTTCAGCGCCAAGTCAACATGGAACTCATTCCCTGATTTGTAATTAGTGGCGTCATTCATCTTGTTGAACATAATACCGGGTGTGACGGAGATTTCAGTCCCGGTCTTTGCATTCAGCCAGGTCATGGCCAAAGAGGTGTCGTAAGCCCAGTAGTTCCGGCCGACGTTAGCCAGGGCGCCGGCGGTATAGCCACCCGTCGGGGCAAAAACTGATTCAACAAGCTTATAATGGTAATTGCCTTTCCCCCAATACAGAGCCGCCGAAACAACCGAATCGCCGATGTCGGTTTTGCTGTCAGCGGCGTTGATGGCATGGAAGGGCGTGCCAACATTTGCCTGGACCGAGCTGTACCCCACCGGAACAACGGCGCCTATCTGCAGCCGGCCGCCGAGCACAGGCTCCGCAAAGGTATAGAAGCCTCCGACATAATTGTAAAAAGCCTCGGCTTTCAGATTCAGATGAACATATCCTCGCAGCACAGCCACGTCAGCCTTGCCGCTGTAATACAGCATCTGGTTGGCTACCATCAATCCGGGAGCCGGCGCCACCGCCGTGGCAAAGGTCGTGGCCGCACCGGGGAAATAGTAGCTGGACGCGCCTTCCGTGGCCCGAGCCGTGTTCTGACCCAGTATCAGGCAACACACCAGTAAGTGAAAAACAAAGAGCATTCGCTTCATACACGGTTCTCCTTTTCTTGCAGGGGAAATCTTTTCAACAGCCTGAACGGTCATTACTGTTTCTCAGAAACATAGATGACCTTCCAGTCTTTCTTCATGTCTACAACCGTCCAGCCTTTCGCCTGCGCTTCGTCGAGTGCCTTGTCAAGCCGGCCGACGGAGGAGGTACGGTCATAGGCCCACTCACGGTCGGCGTCGGTATGGTGGACAAGAAGGGCAAAACGCGCCCCGCTGCCGGCGGTCGTCCACTGGAGCATTTGCAGGTCCCCGTCGGAGTTGCCGAAGGCGGCGACAGGGCGGCGGCCGATGTACTGTTCGATGCCGATCGCTTTGCCTGCACCGTCATCGATAAAGTTGATCTCCGGCAAGAATACGATCACAGGCTTGCCGTCGCGCACCGCGAACTTGGTCTTCATGCTGCTGCCGACAACCTGCTCGGGCGGAATGCCATAGACTGCTTCCGTCCACGGGCGCATGAATTCTATCTCGCCGCCGGACACGATGTAGGTCTTAAAGCCGTTGTCCCGCAGGTAGTCGAGCAATTCGCGCATTGGCTGATAGGCCATCTGGGTATAGAGCCGGCCGGTTTTCGGATGCTTCGCTGTTGCCGACCAGGCTTTGACAACTTGGGCGTACTCTTCGGTGGTAATGTCGGCGTGGGTGGCAAATTCGAGTTCAAGCCAGGCTTTTTCGCCGCCGGCCGAAACTGTCTTCATATCGCCTTCCAGCACCGCCTTGAACGGCTGCTTATTCTTCCATTCCGGGTGCTGCGGCGCCAGCGCTCTGATGCGATCATATAGGAAAGCGTCCGGGAAATACATCGGCTGCTCGGACCACAGCGTACCGTCATTGTCGAAGGTGGCGATACGCTCGGCCGGCGGCACAAAATCCGGCGAGCCTTCCCTGGTCACAGCTTCGACAAAAGAGACGATGGCCGTCTTGGCTCTGGTGTCGTTCCAGGACGGCAGAGGCTCGGCGGCAACGGCGGCAAAGGCCGTGTTTGCCAGCAGCAGCAGAATAAGCAGGCTTTTCATCAGCAAATGGGTCATGCGCAGATTCTTCATAACTATCCCCTTCACTAAGCGTCGGCTACTCGCGGATTGGTGTACCGCAGCTTGCGATCTTCGCCTGCATTTCAGGGCTCAGTTGTTGGACAAGCTCGGCATTGTACGAACCGGTGGGCAGTAAAGGCACCGGATTGTTGAATATCTCCTGCGCCGCGACAGCATAAGAACGCGATTTTGCCGCAGGCGACCCGTCTTTGACCACCGGATCAACGTCGGCGGTAAAGATGGAAATGGTATTATCGCTGTTGCGGACAAGCTCGAAAGTACGGAACTGCTGGGGGAAATCCCGCAAAGACGATGTTTCGACCTGCCAGAAGCCGAGCTCAGGCCGCTTGGGATCAGGTGACGGAAAGGCGGCGATGGTATTAAAATGACGATGTCCCGCAATCAGCATGATGAGATTCGGATACTCATGCAACTTGGCAAACAGCTGTGCTTCTGACAATGGATTGGTCAGGTCCCACCCCGCCATGGCACCCGGCGGTTCGACACCGATCGGGATGTGACAGGCGATGATCATCAGCCTGCCTTCGGCCTGTCCCTTTTCAAGTTCGCTGACAAGCCAGGCATACCGCTCCGCATCTAGCGAGCCGTGCCCATAGCCGAAAGATGCGGGATTGATGGACTCGTCGTTCCTTTGCGTATCGTCAAGCACAATGACCCTGAGCGGCAGGTCCGCCTTCGGTTCGAAGCTATAACAGGCAAACTCGAGGTCGAGGTTGGCCTGGTTGAAGCCGTGGCCCACCGGTTGGGAAGAGGTATTGAAAAATTCGCTTATCCACTCTTTTTTCGAAAGGGAACGGCGGTTGGGGTCGGCTGCCGCTATCTTCGGCGGGGTGGGAAAATCTTTGACAGGCCCTGCACCGATAACGTCGCCGTAAGGCGTTGAACCGTCGATTGAGCCCATGTAGAAGCCGCGGCTGTCCAGGCCGCGGGGGTCGGCGAACAGATTGCCCAGGTTGAGTATCTCGTCACCGATGAGACTCTGCCGGATATAATCATTCGGCGGCATGAAGCCCAGCCAGAAATGATCATGGTTGCCGAGAGCCTGATACCAGGGGATGGTCTTGTCAAGCCCGGCCGCCTTGTAAGGTTTCTGATAATCGATGGTATCGGCTCCGGCATGAGCCCCAGAGCTGGGGGTGATGTCCCTGCCGTCAAGGACATCGATATACCAGCGCAGTTCGTTGTACTGGGTGCTGTTGCAGGTATCGCCCAGCGAGATGCCGAAATCCAGCGGATCTTCCTTGTGAATGGCGTTGATTGTCTGGACGGCGGCGTCCAGAACATGGGTTGTATACAGCATAATCCCCGAATATCCTGAAGAAACCCCGCCTTTGTAGCCATAAAAGATCGCCTGGGCCGGAGTTTCTTTGTCCGAGATGTGGATATCGCTGATGGTAAAGAACCGCAAAAGCTTTGCCGTCTTGGTAACCGCTTGGGCGGTGTAGCCAGGGGCCATAAGATCCAGCCGCTTTTCATAGCCAAGCCCCTCACCGAACTGCCAGGCGCCATAACCGTACTGGGCGTATTTAGAAATCTCGGTAGGAAGAAGCTTCGGTGAAGCGGCAGGAACGGCAACAGGCATAACTGTACGCGCTACTGTTGTCTGGTAACCTGGTGCGGCGTTTACCGGGTGCAGCAGCCATTTCGTGCCGGACAGAAGCCCGCCGCACGCCACCAGGGCTGCCCCGGACAGACCTGCTTTGATGAAGGTCCGCCTTGATAATCTTTTCATACTCTTTTCTCCTCTAACATGATGGCTTTTTGCCATTTCTTATTGCTTGTTCAAAAAATGTTCAACTCTGTTGGCGGCATTTTGTCTAAGAGCCCAATAAATTGCTCAGTACATTCGAGTCTTGGGAATGTCCGGCCAAAATAAACGGACGGCCGTGATTGTAGTGCTTGATATAGTAGTCGAAGGCCTGCACCGCGTCCTGGGCGGGTATACCGCCGACACGTTTTTCCCGGTCGGCCGGCGACAAGTCTATTTGCCGATAGTATGGTGCGTATATATTGCCTACCGTTTCAAAAGCGGTGGCTTGCCTTCCGAATGCTGCTTTCGAACCTATCAGCATGATAGGATTATCAATTGCGCAGATATTTGGCTCATTGGCATCAACCTTTATCCAGGCGGTCGGATAAAGGTAAAAAACATCTACTTTCTTGTCAACCACCACCGGTAAAGACAGCCAATGCTCCGGTTTGGAATAATCAGTATCCTGATTCCCGCTTGCGTATGCCGACAGCGTTACACCGAGACAAAGGGCGAAAACCAAGCTGATAATTGCGCTTGCTTGATATGCATGTTTTTGCATTATTCGACAAAATATCCTATTCCCCTTTGTGAGTCAACCGATTCTACCTACGGGTTTCGCCCGGATAAATTGACTTGCTATTGGTGATCTGGTTCTTTAAGCAGATCCAACCGGCTAGTATAATTTTGTTTATACCAGCCGGTTTATCTTTGCCTGCCACAGAATGCCCCTGCTGCAAAAATGCAGAAGGGACGCTCTGTTCAACAGGTGCTTGGATTTTTGTGGGAAGGGTTCCCTCTGTCGCCTGTTCGGAAAACTAAGAATTCACATATTTGACCAGGAAGGTAATATTGATGCGATCGCCAGCAACCAAAAACACTTGATAAGGCTGCCCATAAGCGTCCTGATAGCCTGTTAAATATACCATCCCCCGGTTAATGACACCGTTATTAACGGTGTATGAGGCATATTTATTAGTATTAGTGTCACGCAGCGACATGGTTACCAGATCGGCATTACCCACTTCCGAGGCGTTATAACGACTGCCCCAGTCAACATGGAGGCCAAAAGATTGATTGCCAACCGACATGACTAAATCACTGGTTTTGTTCTGCAGCCCATTCACCCAACTGGCATCACCTTTGGCGGTGCCTCCTCCTTGGGGGCCGGGGCTGGTATTAGTGTCTTCGGAGTTTATACCCGTTAAATCAAAGGAGTAGGCATAGATCTGAGTCGGCGTATTTTCCCGCATCAGGGCAACCTGGCCAACGATATTTTGACCGCCAAAACAGCCTGTTGCCGTGGTAATTTGCAGGGTTTGGCCCGTGAGATTGATGATGTTCATGTGTGGTATGGCTTTGATCATTTCTGTTTCATAACCTAAGTAAGTGTGCCAACCGCGGTATATAAGCACAGCACCTGTATTGTAATTAACCGGAGCCGCACCATTGAACAAGGGATTGTAGATTTTATCATCAAGTTGCGCCGCTTGAGCTCTGAGAGGCATCAGGCAAACAATCGCCAAAGCCAAGAGAATGAATAACTTATTCATTTTTTTCATAACAGCTAACCTCCTATATGGGATATCGTTGCGCTAATAATGGTAACCGGACCGGGAGCTGCATTCACATTAACAGCCGGCTGTGTCGACACAGCTGAAATTCCAGGCAGTGGTGCAACCGGGCTGCCGGCGTAATACATCAATTGCAGCGGGGTTAAGTTTTGCAGATTTGCTAAGATTGATGGATTGGTTTGGGTTGAATTATACATCCCTACCGCCAGATTATATACCCAGCCGTCAATGATCGCGATTGTACATTCATTGATATCACCGGCTACCGGCGCCTCAACATTCTTGATGTAAATATAATAAGCCGGTGCTGTAAAATATCTTACCGAATTGTCTGAGGCTGTCAGGGTAACTACTACTTGCTGGGCTGATGCCAGGGTGTAAATTTGATTATTCGTTGAGGCGTCAGTAATACATGAACCGCCGCCACTGGCAGCAAAAAACGCCTGTGCCTGAAGATAATTTTTCGTAACCTGGTTAGTAAATTCACTTGTCTGAGATGTTGTCGGCTGTTGGGTGAGTTTTGTCGCAGAATTCAAAGAAGCTGTTACCGGATTTGTTTGAAATGCCCCAATAATAGACTTTATCTCTTTTGAACCGGCCGAGAGAGCACCTTGGACATCTCCGTCCTCACAGGCTGACGCTATTTCGGCTGCGTTTTTGATGGTTGAAGCCGCAAAGTCAAATACTTTTCCCCAAAGAATTGTTTGGGTTGATGAATAAACATAGCCAAATTGAATAGAGGCGTTGTTTAGAATGGAACTCGCGTTATTCACTGTCGTAAACGTCAGCCTTTGCCCCTGGCTAAAATGTCCTGAATAGGTAGCATAGGAATTATTTTCGTTGGAGGCGGGTATTAACGGCGTTAGATTGATCATTCCTTCCCAATAGGCCTTGCCCGCTGGAATCGCATATGACTTTTGCGGGTTATGCTGCAGGAGCGTATCCAATTTTATCGGATTTGGCGTAACAGGAGTCTGCGGAGTGTATAACTTTGAAAATGGGTTTGTAAAAGTCGAACTACTGGTGTCATTTGTAATAGCGATGGATAACTGCTCACCAGTCAGATTGATGATTCTTGTCATATACAAACCATCCCTGGGGTCAAGCAAAACCGTATTATTTGTTGCGGCGCTGGTCCCCGCTGCGCCATACTGCAGCACAAACATTACCGTTAAAATCAGGGTTAACAAAGTTATTTTTTTCATTGACTATACCCCTTTCGATTCACTGCGATCGTGCAAAAGATAGCTCTGGCAAGTTACTGTAAGAGCTATCTTTTTCCTGACGTTTATTACTTTCCTCCGGGAGCCGTTCCCTGCGGCGTGGCGAGGAATATAAGCGAGTAATCGGCGTAATCGCCGGCTTGCAAAATAACAACCAGATCGTAGTTGATCCCATTAACCGCCGTTACGCCTGAGACGGTGGAAAAGTTGGCGTAAATCATTCCCGCGGTATTCAGATAGGTTGGTTGGGCGAGCGTCCCCGCCGAAACCGGCAGCGGGGCCCAGGCGCTGTTGTCCCCGGTGGCCTGAATGGTCAGAAACTGCGCCACATTTTTCGTACCATTATATGGCGGGGTGCCAAATGTATTGGCTACATTCGTACTGCCTGTGGACCACCCGTAATTATTGACGCCGTCGCCATAGCTGAGGGCGCCGGCGGGACTGAACATCCATGTACCCACACTCATACCAGCAGGTTTCGCAAACCCGCCGGAACCTGTGACCATAAAATTCAGGGCGGCGGTTTTCGCATTCACTTGCCCCGAGGTGCTGTTGATGACAATCGGCATGGAAATATAGGCGGTCTCATAGGCATAACATCCATAATGCTTTTGCGTGGTGCCTGACTGCTTATTGGTCAGATCGACACTCTGCGGATTATAATTCGGATTGTTTTTTGCCGTGGTTTGGACCCAGGAGTTGTTCGGATCATTAAGCCCTATTTGTACCGAATGAAAGGCAAAGCCGCTTGCGCCGGCAGCAACGGCATGACCGCCGCTGCTGTCATTGGCGCCGGTGATGCCTTTCAGCCAGAAGGAATTGACCGGCATCGGCGTTGCGTTGGTTGCTTGCGTTACCTGGGCCCCGGAAAAACCATGCAGAATATCCTTGCCATTCGGATTGCCGACATAGATTTCCCATGGTGTCATATTAATGACGTTTAGCACCGCCAGGCTGTTCATGACCGGGGTACTGCCCGAGTTCTGAGTGTACGCCAGAATACTGGCGTAGGGAGGATTTGCCGCAGCCACGCTGCTAAAGGTGAGTACCAACAGTACCAGGCAATAGCAGACAATACTTCTTTTCATTATTGCCATTCCTCGCTTTATCATTTATTTACCGCCTACTTCTGGGCAAGCTTGGTCAGGAAGGGTTTGATGGTAGGGATTTCGTCCAGATGTTTTTCAAAAACTTCTTTCAGCATTGTCTTTACGCCTGCTGCAGCATTAGGGTCCTGCCGGATGTTTTTGTACTGCCCGTGAAGGCCGAACATGTCAACAATGCGCTGGGCATCCTGCGGGTTCTTCTTGGAAATGGCGGTCAGTATTTCCAGGATTTGCCGCGATTCTTCGGCCTGCTCTTTGCTTGGTTTATACTGCAGCCCTGCTGTTGTCATTTGCGAAGGGGCCGTATTGTTCAGATATTGCTGCGTTTGGGATGCGGCATAAACGGCTTTATTGATCACGATGACAAAAAGCGTATCCGCTGCATTGCGTTCATCGGCCGTTGTGTTGGACGGGGTTGCCCGCCAGGTAAACACCAGCAGGCCATTTTGCTGATCCAGCGGCAAGGTCGCGGTCGGATCGGTTGCTGTCGTTTCATATGCCAGATAATTATCGGCGTTGCCTGCCAAAGATAAGGCTGCATTGCTCGGGGCGGGGGACGCCAATACCGCAGCGACAGTCGCGCCTGTGTACTTGGCCGGATACGCCGCATTGGTGGTATTGGGGGATTCCGATTCGGCCACAACATCTTTAATGGTGGAATATATACCGTAAAGCATGTCGGTAACGCCAATGACGGAAGGATCTTTTATTGTTTCGATATCAACCAGAACAGTCAGGGCGGCCTCAAACCAATTGATTTTTCCATATTTGCTGGGAGGTTGGTAGGCTGAGGTATCTTTGCCCAAACTATTGATATTGACGGTATATCCGGGTGGATTTACGCCGCCGGTTGCGGACAGCAAAGTAAAATTGATCGAACAAAGCGACGTACCGGCCATACTTTGCGCATAGGCCGTCTGGTTACCGGGCCAAAAGATGGCAGAATTCATCGGACCGGGGGTTGCACCCAAGCTGGTGCCGCCATTGGAATAGGCGTAGACATTGTAGCCGGTATTCCTGTATTGGACCGGCGTGGTCCAGGAAGGGAACAGATTGAACGCATTCATAAAACCATAGTTTGCGCTGGCGGGAGTTGCCGATAAGGCACCCGGTTGCAGCGATGGGTTCGTTACCCCGCTCGGGGCGGTCGTGGGGGTAGTGGCATTGGTAAACAGGGCTGTCGTGCCGCCTTCCTGGGTTGGATAATACCAGCCGGACAAGCCGACTGCCAGCGGGAATTTGCCGCCAGTGTACACCCCTGCCTGATTGGTGTACACGTTAAAATTGATGGGCGACTGGGTCAGATTCACCACCATCACCGGTAACGTTCCATAGGTTTGCAGCTGAACCGCCGGTCCAGCCGGTGCCGCCGCTTCCCCCGCCGCAGCGGAAAAAGCGCTTAGCGCCAATACCAGGGGCAAAACAACTTTTAAGATAGTTCCTTTGAAAAAACTCATTATTGTTCCTCCTTATATTTCCTAGTCTCCCAGCATTCGCCGGCCCCGGCCGGAACAAAGGTTTTCCCCAACTGAATTTTCACCAGTCCTCTTCAAAACTTTCGATTCAGTTTCCACCAGACAAAAAAAGACCTGCATCAGGTCTGCTCCGCGCCGGACCGGCAAGTCGTGGCTTTTCACAAAAAAGTCGCAACCCGGCAATCATAGGCGTCAGCCCTTAGACCCATAGCTTTGCGTCCTTACCTTTCGATAAGTTTGCCAATTATTATTATTTTCTTTTTTCGACAAAATTTGCTAAAATACCTGCAAAATTGTCAAAAAATTATGGATCCTATTTCATTATACAAAACTACCACAACTTATCATCCAAACAAGGAAATTCGGCAGGTTTTTTAGGAAAATTGACGAAATTAAAAGAGCCATGCATCTTGATGATCCATGGCTCTGGCGCAATGTTTTGTTGTTATTGATTATGCAAAAGCGTAAAAAAACTCTCCCTGGCTTTATCCTTATAAATCCGACTGATGGGGATCACGGTACCGCCCCTTAACACAAATTTATCGCTGGCATATTGCTCAATATATAGAAAATTGACAATATAGCTCTTGTGAGACCGTATCCACATATTTGACCGGTGCGCCGTTTCGAAGCCATCCAGAGTAGTGTAAACAGCCAGCCGCTCGCCCTGGACCAACACAATCATAACCTTATTCTTTTCGCTTTCCAGGTAAAGGATATCTTTGAGCAGTATGCGCTGGGTTGCACCACCACTGGTAATAGCAATGCTTTCTTTAGCAACATCTGCTATCTGGTCAATTGTTTTGGCCAACGCAACAGCCAATTTATCCGCATTGATCGGTTTTACCAGGTAGGCCGCGGCATCGACCTCGTATCCCTCATAGACATAATCGGTTGAGCTGGTTAAAAAGATAATTTTGACCAGCTTGTCCTGCTGACGGATCAACCGCGCACAGGTCATGCCATCCATATCGCTCATAATGATATCCAAGAATATAATGTCAAACTTTAGTCTTTTTCCCTCAAGTACTGAGTTTAGCTTTTCAGCACTGTCATAACTGAAGACTTTCCCGTCGAGATCCCGTTCTTGTAAATAAGCTTCCACAGCTTTACATATTCGCGTTCTTTCGCTATGATTGTCGTCACAAACCGCGATGATCAGCATTGATTCTTCTCCACATCTTTATGGTTGTCTGCGTGCAATTGTCCTATTGATTATGACCTATCCAGTACCGCTCGCAACAGGCAGTTATCCTCGTCGCAGAAAAACCCTGCCTAACTTTGCGTTTATATCTTCTGCAAAGCAATGGGTAGTCCTTCTTTTTAACAGCATTTCATGCGTCATCCCAGAAAGGGGGAAGTCTATGTCAGAATCCACGCTGGTTATATTCAACATAAGCCGAGCTGTCTTCTGGGCAGCTTGTATTTTGCTTGATTATTCCTTTTTAACGCCAAAGCGTCCTGTTTGGTTTCAGGTTATCGCCTTTGGCAGCACATGGATTGCTGCGTACTTATTGCGCGTTCTTTTGACTCCAACTGGCCTCGACCCTTTTTTGATTGGATATATGCTGACCCTTTTGTATCTGGTCCCTATTGTCCTAGTTTTCAAGGAAACAATACAGGCAAAGTTTTTTGTTCTCTTTATGGTTACTTCTTTGTCCCAGTTTAACTTTCTTATCTGTTTGTTTATCGAGCTAATAGTCTTTAAGCATATGGTAGGCGGTATAATTTTGGCGGGTCAATTGGTGGAGCTTGTATCAGTACCGTTAATAAGAAAACATATCACACCCCATATTAAAAACATCCTCGAAATTATCAATCACCAAAATCCCATTTTTACACTGTTTCCCTTTTTATCGTTCATATTACTGGCCGTTTATGGTGTACAAAGAAGCTACTTGTCGTCGATTTTTATTCCGCTGGTATTATCTACTATCATCATTTCCATTGCCTATTATCTGATCGCCATATCCATTGACCGGACTAAGCGTCAGCAGCAGCTCCATCAACAATTGGCCTTGCAGCGCGATCACTATCGCAATATAAACGACAGTATTATCACAGCTAAAACAGCCCGTCACGACTTGCGCCATCACCTTGTGACAATCTCAGAAATATTAGGAAAAAATGATGTCCCGGCAGCGCAAGAATATCTGAACAGGCTATGTAGTTCGTACGACGACAGTTCTATCCCCTCCGTATGTCGCAACCAATCCGCCGACGCCGTCATCTGTCACTACTTAAAACTGGCCAGACAACAGGGCATTACCGTTGAGACAAAACTGCATATCCCCGACGAGTTGGGCATCGATGCTCTGGATCTGTGCGTTATTATCGGCAACTGTCTGGAAAACGCCTTGGAAGCCTGCGGGAAAATAAACGCTACTGAGCCTCGTTTCATCGAAATAAGCGCCACAATAGCCAAAGGACATCTAATAATTAAAATTGCCAATTCCTTTAACGGGCTCGTACAATCTCAGGATGACGGTTTCTTTTCCTCCAAAGCAGACGCGGGCCACGGAATCGGCCTTGCCAGCGTAAAAACCCTGACTGCCAAATATCAGGGGCATTGCATGATTTCCTTTGATCAACAAGTTTTTAAAGTGTCTGTCTCTCTGCAACTCCCGGAAGCAGCTGCAGCGCAAAAAGCATTCAAGAATATCTCCGGATGATATTCTTGAATGCTCTGAAGCCACCGGCAGGCGTTGGCCGCCAGGCACATTTTAGGAGGCATTATGCGATGTTTAAAAAATTAGTCGCCATAGAACCGGTAAATCTGATTCCGTCAGCGCAGCAAAAACTCCACAATTACGCAAAAGAGACAGTGCTGTTTACCGACATTCCCCAGGACAATGCGGAGATAATCCGCCGGATCGGCGATGCTGATGCCGTATTGCTCAGTTATACCAGCCGTATCGATAAGGACGTACTCGACGCCTGCCCAGGCATCCGTTACATCGGCATGTGCTGCAGCCTATATTCCGAAGCAAGCGCCAATGTTGATATTCGAGCCTCCCGCGCCAGAAACATCACGGTGTACGGCATCCGCGACTATGGCGACCAGGGAGTTGTCGAATACGTAGCCAGCGAACTTATCCGCTATCTCCACGGTTTCGGGGATAAGCAGTGGCAAGAACTGCCGGTAGAGCTTACCGCTTTAAAAGTCGGCATAGTCGGCCTCGGTACTTCCGGCCAGTTGATTGCCGCCGGCCTTCAGGCACTGGGAGCCGATTTATATTATTACAGCCGCACCCGCAAGCCGGAACAGGAAACACGAAATGTCAAATACCTGCCGCTTAAGGAGCTGCTGAACACGGTTGATGTCGTCTGCACCTGCCTGAATAAAAATGTCATCTTATTCCAGGATGAACAATTTGAATGGCTCGGCAACCACAAAATAATGTTCAATACTTCCATCGGCCCGTCGCATGATAGTACCGCCCTTGCCAAATGGCTTGAACACGGTGATAACGAATTTTTCTGCGACACGGTTGCCGCTCTCGGCGATGATACCGGCAGGCTGCTTACCAGCCCCCACGTAAACTGCGTGAACAAGTCATCCGGCCTCACCAGACAGGCCTTTGACCGTCTGAGCGAAAAAGCATTGAAAAATATCGAAAGATTTCTGAGCGACAATAACTTATAAACACTTTACAGTCATAGATCCGGGCGGACATCGCATTCCGTATTGCGGAGACCTCCCGCCAGCTAATCTGTGTCCTCCTGCGGCTAAAACGAAAATGTTGCCTGCATAGCCGGTCCCGGGAAAAGCAGAAAAGGCACAGGCATCAGCCTATACCTTATTCCTTCGTTTGCGGTGACAGGAGAAACTGCGCAGGGGTTCCCGTTGCAGAGCCGGGAGCCCCTGGCTGCCGGTTATACCGGCGTCACCGGAGCGATGATTTGAACCAGATTCAAATTAACTGCAACGATTCCAGTCAGGGTTACGACGGTGGGAATAGATCCGGGAACCAGGATCGTCGTACCTGTAGTGCCCAGGTCGACAACCAGAAATTCCGGCTCCAGTTCCGCCTTGGTTTCAACATCGACATCCACTTTTACCGGCGGGCAGACTACCGGATCGTCGTGATGACGGTCTTCGATTTCCGCTACCAAGGATCCGGTCAGTACGTAGGGAATACCTCCCGTACCATTATTAGCCGAAGCGCCGTTCAGCATTACGATCCGGACTTGCAACCCGGGGAGAAGTTCTATTCCTTGCAAAGATTTCGGGAATTTATTGACCATATTTTTACAACTCCTTTCTTAGCGATTCTTATTACATTATATGAAGTTATTATGTAAAGGTGATTTGCGGGGGCAATCTGACAATGGAACAAATGAACCTGTGGTTGAAATCAAAAGGAACCGGACTCTCTCGCAGAGCCCGGTTCCTTTCATGGTTTCGCAAAGGTGCAGGCGATATGCCTATACCTGAAGATCTCTTCCCTCAACAGAAACTGATCAGCACTTATCGTAGTCAATTGTGGTACCGATACCGAAGTGAACGTAAATATCCGGATGATCAACCACCGGTATCCAGTAACCAATTACCGACTTCCCGCCAGATTCGCTTTTGGAATACGCCGCCTGCTGAGCAGCCAGCGCTTTATTGGCCAGACAACCTTGGTGCCGTTCAGGAGCGCCCAGGGAAGAGCATTTGATTCCGGTTACCCCGCCGGCCTTGCTGCAGGCCTCATTTACAGCCAATATCTCCTGGGTCTTGTGCACCATTACCCCACATCAGCCGGAACGCTTCAATAATTTTCGAATCAACCATTTAAATTCCTCCTGCATCTCCTTTTGGACTTATTGCCAAAGGCCGCTTTCTTCTTGCCTCCGTCAATTCAAAGCTTCTTTTCTCCCCGGGCGTGACCCCGCAGACGCACGGGGTCATACAAACACGCAGGTATTACCGTCTGCTTTAAAACACATATTGCAGGAGATACATTCCGCCTTTGCGGTTAAATTCTCCCTCCACTGGTTCACAAGGTTCGGTTCCCTGAGCAATGGCCGGGAGAGAGAGAAATATTCGATATTGGTCGTATTCAGTATTTCTTCCATAACCGGCGGAGTCCTGTTGAATCCGACCAAAATGACAGGTGTGTCTGCCTCTGCCGCAATACGGACCGCAGGGTCCCGGAAGATGGATTCTTTGTACGGATTGCCCAGACTTTTCTTCAGTTCAGCGTTACCGCCGCTTATCTCAATAGCGTCGATGCCTCGGCCAGCCAACTGCCTACAAGTGTATCTGCAGGCATCGAATCCCTCTGCTTCATCGTCGGCATCGGTTCCGTTGATTTTTAGGAAAACAGCAAAATCACTCCCGGTCTGGCTTCTGATTTCATCATAGATTGCCAAGATGATTCTGGCCCGATTTTCGATAGCGCCGCCGTATTCGTCCTCGCGTTTATTGTTGTGACTGCTGAGAAACTGACTCAGAAAATACCCGTGAGCCGCGTGGATCTGCACCCCGTCGAAACCCGACAGTTTTGCCCTGCGGGCCCCCTCGCCGAATGCTTTCACCACCGATTTTATGTCACTGCGCGAGGGAGAAGCCGGGGTCCACATTTCGCCGCCCCGACCAGCATAAGCAAGCTGCAGGATAATCGGGCAACCGCGGGCGTGAGCCATGTCGGTAAATCCACGGTAGTCCTTAACGAACGAATCCTCGTAAATACCCGCCATTCCGGGCAAAACAGTCGCGTCTTTCGTCAAAAAAGTGCCGCCGGTAATGATTAAGCCGACGCCTCCTGCGGCCAGTGCTTCATATACGCCGATCAGTCTGTCTGTCAATCGCCCGTTGCCGTCGGCCATTCCTTCCCAGGTTGCCGAGCGGATAAACCGGTTTTTCAATTTGATATTGTTCACAAAGGTTTCATCAAACAAGGTTTTCATCTTTTTGCCTGCCTTACCGGTTTCTTTATTGCTAAACGAAGAGCACTACAAATACAAACTCCTGTCTTGGCTACGCCTTGGCTGTCGTACCCTGACGGGCGAATCTTGCGCCCATGGCAAAGGCCTGCTCACAATCCTTCGGGAAAATTTCCTCCCGTCGTTTGGCTTTTTTCGCAGCATCAAAGCGGGGGGCAACCACCTTCGAATAATCGTCGAACTGATAGGTATCAAAGCTGCTGATCGTCTCCGAGTCGCCAAATACCCGCCGCAGCATATTTTCGTTAAAAACAAAATGCCGATCCAGACCATATTCTTGCATCTGCTGTTCTGTGACATTCATTGTGTAAATAAACCCGGTCGGAATCGTGCGGGGGAAAAGCGACTGGGGCGGGTCGGAATACATCAAATATTGAAATACCAAACGATCCATAAATGATGCCATCTCGCCTGTTATCCTGCCGAGATAAACAGGCGAACCGAGGATGATAGCCGACGCTTCCTCCACTTTTTTGAAGACCGGCGCCAGATCATCCTGGATTGGGCACCGTCCATAGCTTTTTCCCTCTTTGGTTTTGCAGGCAAAGCAGCTGATACATCCTTTGTAGCTGAGATCATAAAGATGGATCAACTCTGTTTCGGCTCCCTGGGACGCCGCCCCTTCCAGCGCTTTACTCAATAGGGTGGCGGTATTCCATGTTTTTCTCGGACTTCCGTTAAACGCCAAGATTTTCATAATTTCTCCCCGCTTTCGATCTTTGTCTTAATGTACCCCGTTCTTGCCGCGAGTTCTCGCCAGGCATCCAGCCGCGCCACTATTGCCAGGTTATTTGCAGGGGATTTCTGTCCACCAGCCGTTTATGGACAAACTTGGGGTAGCCTGCCATGATCGCGCCGGTTACGCACATGTTCTCCGGAAGATTCAACAGCTCAAGCAGCGGCTGATAACCGGCGGCGGCGCAGACTTCAAAAAATCCCGCCCAGCAGGTTCCCAGACCAAGAGACGGCGCGTACAGCTCCGCGTACGCCAGCGCAAAATGAGTATTATCCCGTCCCCCAGGCAACATGGTTTTGTCGGTCACGGCTACCACCAGGCAGGGGGCACCACGCAAAACCACATCCCGCCCGGTTTGGCGATAGCTCTCTATCTGCCCCGCCAAAGGCGCCTCCCACGGGGAGCCGGCCCATGGCGGAGTTTTTAATGCCGCTTCCGCCCAGTCGATCGTCGCGGCAATAATACTGCGCAGTGTAGCGGGGTTATCGACAACATGGTAGGCCACGCCCTGCGAATTGCTGGCGGTGGGGGCAAACCGGGCGATGTCCAGGAGCTGCCTGATTTTTTCCCGCGGCACGGCCGTCGGCTGATAAACACGAATAGAGCGCCGGCTGCGGAGAAAAAGGGCTGCCGTCTCAGGGTCCAACACCGGCGTTTTTTCCAGTGGTGTTTGACCGGCCAAAGGTGTATTCACATGTTCCAGCGCTTCCGTGGGACAAACCGCCACGCAATGGCCACAGGCGACACAAATCTGTTTTACCGTTTGCGGCCCGTGGCTATTCATGCCGATCACCCCCAAAGGACATACCTGGGCGCAGCGGCCGCACCGGGTGCATTTGTTTTGATCGACCTTAATCATATCCATATTTATTCTCCCTCGCCCCCATTCAGCTTTTGACTTGATCTTTTTCTTATCATTGTATATCATTTAGTAGAAAAGAAAAGTATGCACTTTTAAGGTATATACTATGCAAAAGGAGAGTATCATGGAAAATTGTTCAATGAACGAATGCGGAAAATCGATCGTATATACCTTATCCATTGTCGGCGGTAAATGGAAATGGATTATCCTCGCAGTTTTGTTTCAAAACGGGGTACAGCGCTACGGTGAGATCAAAAAAGCCGCACCGCCCATTACCCACAAAATGTTGAGCCACCAGCTCAAGGAGCTGGAAACCGAACAACTGATCCATCGCAAGGAGTATCGCCAGATTCCGCCCAAAGTGGAATACTCCCTGACCGAGAAAGGCGAAACCCTGATTCCGATTTTGCAGCTCATGGCCGAGTGGGGAACAAAAAACAGGCCTCCCGCCAGCGAGTAAAACAGTGTGCTTCCCGTATGGCCAAAGCGCCCCCGTCTATATAGACGGGGGCGCTTTGGCTCCCAACGAAGCAGGAGACCGGGGATCGGCCTAACTGTGATACTTTGCTATCAGCCGGCTGTACGGGCGGCGAACCCCCCACGCCAGATGAATCGTGCGTCTCATTGCCGAATGTTCAAGTAGCCGGGCTTGCCCCGGCCGAGCCGGTAGCCTGCTGGTATTCACGCAGCATATCCGGGTCTTCGAAGGATCCGTGAAGATGGACAAGCCTCCACACGCCGTCAACCCGCCTGAAGATCCTTGTTATCCTGACGGTGATGACGACGGCCTCACCGTTTTGGTTCATGAAGATACGCTCCCGGCCGACCGACCAAAACACCTCACCGGCAACATGGATAGTGTAATCGTAAAATTCAGCGGTGATTCCGGCCGGTGAGCCCAGGACCTTTTCATAAACCCACTGCAGGTCACTCCAGCCGCGCCTTGTCCCGCCGGCCGGATTCTGGGCAGTGACATCCTCTGTATTGGCCCAGATCCTGGCCATAGCCGCCATGTCCTTCTCGTTGAACGCTTTGTAAAACCGGTGGATTGCCTGTTCCGGGCCGGACAAGCTGGAAGCATCCCCGCGGCCGTTTATGGTCCTAGCGCAGGGGGTGAAACTGTCTGCCCGCTCCCGGTTTTTGTGCCCCTCGTTCATAGACTGCCCCTCCATTCCGCCAGCGATACTTGGCTGGCGAAGCTCTTTTGCCGGTGCTCGCTCCACCGGATATCGTCCTCTTCAGCCTCTCAGCGAAATCAGGAATAATCCTACGGCACAAAAGAGCAGTCCGGCGATGTTGGGGACGGTAATCGTCTCTTTCATGAAGACAAGCCCTATCGGCAGCAGCAGCAGGCCCACCGCAACATTGGAGAATGTCGACCCGATACTTATATTCCAGCCGGCGCGATAAGCCAGAAGCCACCCCAGCTCTATTCCCAAAATGGCAAAGCCCAGCGCATAACTTGTCCAGTTGAGCTCCTTAAAGGTCTCAACCACATTGCCTTTAGCGAAAAAGGCGAGGGAAACAAGGCATAAGAAAAGAGCGATAGCATAGGAAACAGCCAGGGAAGCGAGCGGACTCACATTGCTGGGGGTACTTTTCTGGAATAGATGGTAAAGCAGATTGGATACGATGGTTAACCCGATTGACAGATAGTACATCATATTCTTCTCTCCTGCCGGAGCAATATTGCCGGAATACGGCCTGAATAACCGTTCGTGTGTCAAACGGTCAAGCTGCAGATCCGATCATCTAATGTAGTATTTTACCATTTATTTCCCCCAATTTCCAGTGTGAACATCCCGCTGTCAAACGGCCTGTGCCTTACCAATACGCCGGGCGATTTCCTCCAGCCTGGCCACTCGCTGTTCAGTGGCCGGATGAGTGCTGAAAAGACCGGCGATCCAGCTCCCAGCGCCACTAAATGGGTTCACTATGAACAGGTGCGCTGTCGCCGGCGTTGCTGAAGGCAGTTCGGCATTCCGGGCGCAGTATTCAATCTTTTGGAGCGCGCTGGCCAAGGAACGCGGATTTCCTGTCATCAGTCCGCCCGCTTCATCGGCCTGATATTCCCGGGTGCGGGAAATAGCCAGCTGAATAAGAGTCGCCGCCAGCGGAGCTACCACGATCAAAAAAACCATCTCAACAACACCCGAGATACCGCCACCTTCTTCGTCACTACTGCGGCCGCCGCCGAAGATGGCCGCCCACTGGGCTATATTGGCGATCATAGTGATCATCCCGGCGATGGTCGCGACAATGGTACTGATCAGCGTATCGCGATTTTTTATATGCGCCAGTTCATGGGCTACCACACCCTGAAGCTCTTCGAAATTCAAAGCCCGCATGATGCCTGTTGTCACGGCAACCACGCCGTGGCCGGGGTCACGGCCTGTCGCGAAAGCATTGGGAACAGCGGTATCGATGATGTATACTCTCGGCATAGGCATTTTCGCCCTCTGTGCCAACCCCGAAATCATTCGCACAAGGTCCGGGGCCTGTTCGGCCGTCGCTTCGTGGGCGCCATATATTTTTAGAACAATCCTGTCACTATACCAATAGCTGACGAAATTCATAACAATGGCTATCACGAACATGAAAGCCATACCTTTGGCCCCGCCAAAAAAACCGCCGACGGCAATCAGCAAACCGGTTAACAACGCCAGGAAAATCGTCGTTTTGACCATTTTTTCCCCTCCTCAATATTTCAAGCCCTCGGTTTTCAACCATATTCAGCTCTTTGGCCAGCTTCAACTCACTTTTCTTTGAGCATCTTCAGGCCTGTCCTTATCTTGCTCTATTGCCTGCTCCATGCGTTTTTCAACTATCGCGAAAATCGCGGCAAGCCCACACACCGTCATGAAAAACAACATCCCTTTGACGCCGCTGAGAAGAGCCCCGATGCAAAGGCCTGCACCTGTTACGATAATCCACCAGGCAACCGTTGTCCTCACTTGTTATCCCCTTTCTCCTACAATCTCTCAGTCTCCCTTTCTGGTGCCGGTCCTTTTCCTCCAGCAGCCTATAGCGAAAACCATAACAGTAAGTCCGATTTTCAATACAGGCTCATAGTCGCCGATCATCCCGCCAACAGCCTTATCGCTGACGATCATTTCCGCCGCGGCATAACCTAAAATTCCTGCACCAGCATAGATGATGACCGGATACCGCTCCATCAGTTTCGTCAGCACCTGCGCTCCGAATATGACCAGTGGTATGCTTGTTGCCAAGCCGGCTGTGATTAAAGAATATTTGCTGTCGGGAAGTGTTTGGGCCACGGCCGCCAGAGCCAAGACATTATCCAAACTCATGACCAGGTCCGCAAGAAGAATGATCCGGATGGCCTCTGCCATTGACCCGGCCTGGCCGCCCGAGGATTGACCGTCTTTTTCACAGAGCAGTTTTACCGCAATCCATAGCAGTAGCAACCCACCGCAGAATTGCAGATACGGAACATCAAGCAAGACCGCCGCGACCAGAGTAAGAAGCACTCTTAACAAAACCGCACCGGCAGTGCCCACGGCGGCAGCCCGGCGCCGCTGTCCTGCCGGCAGCGTCCGGCTGGCCATGGCGATCACCAAAGCGTTATCGCCACTCAATAGCAGATTGAGGACTAAAATACTGCCGAAGGCCATCAGCCATTGCAGGCCAGGTAACCATTCCATGGTGCTATCCTCCTGTTGCATAAAGACCTGACGCCGTGAAAACTTTAAACAAAAAGAGACCTTACCTATAAAGGCAAGGTCTCGCTTACTTTGCGCCGGTACAGCCGGGGTAAAACCCGTATTGACGACTTCGTACCGTTCAGCTACTCCCCTTGGAAACTATGAAGTTCTTTAGCGCAATTATAAGCTGCTTTTCAATATTTTGTCAACGTTATTTTTCTTCTATTTACTGATACAGCTTCTTCGAAATAGATGTGAACCAGGCCGAATGAAGCAGCTTGATCCCTTTTTCAATATCTTCATCCGACACACTGCCAAAGCCTAGCCTGACTCCCATCCGCGGGGTGCCAACAGCTGAGCAGACCGACAGGGGATAAGTTCTCACCCCGGCCTTTCTGGCGTAATCGACAAGTTCCAGGTCACTTAAATCAGCTGATATCGCAAGCGGTATATGCAGGCCCGCCCCTTTGCTAATAACGCTTACTCTATTGTCGAAAGTATTTTCCAGAGCCTTTAATACCGCATCATGTTTCTTCCGGTAGGTTACACGAATCTTCCGCAGGTGACGCTCCCAATGCCCCCTACTGATGAATTTTTCCAACACGCTCTGCGTTAGCAAAGATACCGGCGACTGGTAATCCCGAAACATTTTTTTGTATTCTGCCAGCAGCGGCCATGGTAAAACCATATAACTGGCCCGTAAAGCCGGCGATAAGGATTTGGAGAAAGTGCCTAGGTATACGATCCGCCCTGTAGGATTGAGTCCTTGAAGCGAGGGGATCGGTTGACCATAATAGCACAGTTCACTGTCGTAGTCATCTTCGATGACTACACCGTTTGTTTCCTCGGCCCATTGCAGAAGTTTGAACCGATTGGCGATAGACATTACATATCCTAAGGGAAATTGATGAGAAGGCGTTACATAGACGACCTTGCCGGCACTTTGTTTGAGCTGTGGGATGTCAATGCCGTCGGGTCCGACAGCAATGGGAAGGATTTGAAAAGAATGATTGCAAAAAACGGACCGGGCGGTATAGTAACCCGGTTCTTCCATTGCAATCGCGGAATAAGTCTGCTTGAGAATCTGGCACAGAAGCGTTAACCCCTGAGCAGTACCGGCGCAGATGACGATCTGCTCCGGTTCGCAGGAAACGCCGCGCGAAGCGGCAAGATATTTTTTTATTTCCCGCCGCAAACCGCTATCTCCCTGAGAATCACTATATACAGACAGCCGATATCGCTCTTCATCGACGCATTCAGCCAGGAGCTTGCGCCAAAGGGTCAGCGGAAAAGCATCAGGGGACAGACTTGCCGGGTTGAAGTCGATGCAGCCGTCATCACCAGAAGCGTCAGCGCAGGCCACGTCATCCGCCTTTGCTTCTTGCGCCCCTGCCCAAAACAGGTCTAGAGCAGCAACAAAATATCCGCTGCATGGCTTACTGTCGATATAACCTTCGGAAACCAACTGCTGATAGGTGTTCTCAACCGTGTTGCGGCTAATATTCAGTTCACGGGCGAAGGCTCTCACAGACTTCAGTCTGACTCCTTTCGCCATTTCACCTGATAATATCCGTTCTTTTATTTGGTTGTACAGCTGCGAAACCAAAGGTTGCTTATTATTCTTATCCAGCAAAAACATTTGCCTCGCCTCCAAATTGCCCCCTTCTATTCTATCATAATTGGCACTTATGTACAGGGCAATTTCGTTGTACAATCGACTCAACAACTGTAATCTTGATCGAGGAAAGGCCGTCATATATGTTCAGAATTGGCCAAACGGACTACAGCGCATATTTTTCGCTGCTCAGTGTTGTTATTTTGTGGGGAGCTTCTTTCGCGGTTTCGAAGTTTGGTTTATATGAACTCAGTCCGCTCAATCTGGCCGGAGCGCGGTTTTCGGTTGCTTCTGTCATTTTCGGATTGCTGTTAATCATGCAGAAGTCCGGCCGTCGTCTGGACCGGCAGGATATACTCACATTAGTCGTCGCCGGTTTTATGGCGATTACCTCCTATTTTTACATTCAGTACACCGGCCTGCTTTACACGTCATCGGTCAATGCCGCCTTACTTTTGGCGACCAGCCCGGTCTGGACGACCATCTTCTGTGTGGCAGCGGGACAGGAGCAGATTACGGCAAGAGCGCTCGGGGGCATCTTGCTTGCTTTTGTCGGCATCAGCCTGGTCATCAGCAAAGGGAAGCTATTGGCCCTGTTTGCTTCCGACACAATCTACGGTGATCTGTTGCTGCTGCTCAATGCTCTGGTGTGGGCCGGCTTCACCCTATACGGAAAAAGGATTATGCAGAAGTATCCGCCGTTTTCGGCTATGGCCTATATCCATATCTTCGGATCCATCCTGCTGCTGCCGGTTATCCTGATTCCGAGCAAAATCAACCCGGTTACCGTTATCGAGCAGTTGGCAACCATAAGTTTATCCTCCGTTTTGGCAATACTCTACCTGGCGATCCTCTGTTCCGTTTACGGCTTTGGAATGTGGTACAGGGGAATATCGCAGATTGGCGCGTTGCGTACGGCTTCGTTCTATTACATCAGCCCGCTGTTCGCCCTGATTGCGGGGATTTGGCTGCTTAACGAGAGTTTCAGCTTTGTGGTGGTGATCGGCGGACTTATGGTTATAGCCGGAGTCTACTTGACCAACAAGTACAAGGCGACGGTTCCCCGAAAGCAGCTGACTATGAAAGAACCAGGGTCGTGATCATGGTCGAAAATAAACCCTCTCGGCCCCGGTGGTCAAAGAGGGTTTATTCATACGGTTAACAGCTATATAGCTGATTGCGCCCCATCGCTTTGGCTTTATAAAGGGCATTGTCGGCTCTGGTGATGATATCCTCAAAGGATCTGTCACTATCAACAGCCTGACAGATTCCAAAGCTGGCGGTTACCGACAGTTCCCCGGAATCCTTCACCGAGTAGCGGTGCGCCGCAATTGCCTGCCGCAGCCGTTCGGCAACCTTCACCGCCTCCCCGCAGGCCGTTTCCGGAAGAATAACGGCAAATTCCTCGCCGCCGTAACGCCCGGCAACATCGACCAGCCGCAGCTCAGCCAGCACTGTTTTCGCCGTCCCGTCCAGCACCCGGTCGCCGGTCTGATGGCCAAAGGTATCATTGACCTTCTTGAAATGGTCCAGGTCAAAAATAATAATACTCAAAGGCCGCTTATAGCGTACATGCCGCTCGTGCTCCAGGCTCCCCAGTTCCATGAAATAGCGGCGGTTCCACAGTCCGGTCAGATAGTCGACGGTGGCCAGCCGCGTGAGTTCTTCTTCCATCCGCTTGCGGTCAGTAATTTCATTAATAGCGGTCATGGTAACCTCTTCCCCGAACCAGTCGACCTGAGCCGCCGACAGCAACGCCCAAAACGGCTTTCCCTGAGCGTCGCGCAGCTTCACTTCCCGGTCCAGCGTTCGCCCGTGTTGTTGAACCTCAGTGATAATGGCCAGGCGTTGTTCAGGGCGCAGGTAATAATCCAAAATATTGCTCCCCATCACGCCTTCGCGGGAGAATCCGAACAGTTCCATTGCCCGGGGATTCATATAAACGATGGCATGATCTGCCGTCTTGGCAACAACCATGGGAAACGGCGCCGCTTCCGCCATCAGGCGAAAGCGTTCCTCGCTGCGGCGCAGTTCATCCTCCCGCTGCCGGTTGTGTAAAACCACGGCGTAAAGTTCCCCCAGCCGGCTGATCATGTCAAGGTCTTCTTTGGAATAATCCCGTGGCGAATTGGCCAACGCGATCTGCCCCAAGACCGCTTCGCCGAACATGACCGGTACCGACAGAAAATTTTTCAAAGGCAGGTGGCCGGCAGGCAGGCCGTTTGCCGCCGGGTGGGACGCCGGGCTGTTGGTAAAGAAGGCCTCCCGGCGGTTGAGCGAATGGCCCCATAAGCTGCCGTACATTTTGTGCGGTTCATCAGGCAACGCATAAAATGAAGCCTGAACCGAACAGCCCTCATCCCGCATTTTAGTCAAAGTATTGCTGACATGGGCCCTTGTCTGCTGATCAACGGAAGAGACAAAGCCATGCTGACTTTTGGTCAAAGCCCTGGCGTTTTCCAAAACCAGCCGATACATCTCATCAAAGGAAGTTGTTGGGCTGATTATGGCTGAGGACAGCGCGGCGAGAGCGGCGTTCAATTTGCTTTCCTGCTCCGACCGCCGGTTGGTTCGTCTTGCAGCGGACATCCCAACGCCTCCTTTCCGGTCAGCTGTTTTGCATTGTTTGCCGGAGCCATCGGTGACAGCGATATATATATCTAGGTTCGAAAACGCCAGGCTAAATTCCTTTTGTCATATTTTGTCATTGACTTAGCAAAGAGCGTTACTCCCAGGAGCTATACGCAAAACTAGAACCGCCGGCGGATCGCCGGCGGTTTGAACTTTGCTGAATATTTCGCTGGCAGTAATTTTTAAGTAGAGAACCTCTCACCGCAAAAAGATGCCCCAACCCCGGACTAACGGCCTGCAACGCCTACCGGGCATGATTTCAGGCAATTGAAGCACATGTACTGATTGCCGAGATACGCAGCCTGCCGCAGTCTTGCGTACCGTTCGCTCATGAACAGCTCTTTCTGTTTCTCCGCCGAGCTGCTGGCGACCTCAGTCCAAAAAGCGATGTCCGTCCCCAGGCCGTACGGCATGGAATTTTTCAGGCACTTCATTACTTCTGTTTTTCCTTCCTCATCCAAAGCCCGGCCGGGACAATTTTCAACACAAAGATTGCAATGGAGGCAGAAATCTTCCTGCAGCAGCGGCGAGGGTTCCAGCTGCAGATTGGTGATAATACTGACGAAGTTCACCCTGGTGCCGAAACGGGGATGGATCACCAGATTATGCCGGCCGAAAGATCCCAGCCCGGCGGCAACCGCCGCGTGCCTTTGGGAAAAATCGGCGATGGCTCTTCTGTCCTGATGGACTTCAAACGGGAGGGACAGCGGCATATTCGCCACCTTGGCACCATAGTTATTTTCCAGGAACCGGCCTATCCGGTAGCCGGTCGACCTGGCAAAAGCCCCCAGATCCAGGTAACCGTTCAGGGCAACGCTCCAACTGGGGCTTTCACAGCTTGACAAGACCCTGTACGCCAAAACAATGATCGACCTGGCATCAGGAAGAAACTTCGTAATCTCATAGGACTTGGGACTGTTGTAATCCGCCGCCCTGGCGAAACCGACGTCATCGACTCCCAGACTCAAGACAAATTCGCGAATTGTTTTCTCCAAACCGTCAACTCCCTTCCTGCGGCGCTCGCCCCGGCTGCAGGCAAAGCCACGCCAGGTCCCGCCCTGTCATCTGCTCATCCATGAGGCTTTGGTCTGGAGCCGTATCCCGTCTTCGCGGGTGGCCTGGGTCAAGCTGCCGGCCTGAGCTTGGATACAGATAAAATAAAGGTCCTCGTCTCCCGCCTTCCAGGCCCGCTCTCCTGCCGGCGCCACCCGGACCAGGCTTCCCTCCCGCACCGGGAACTCGTCACCGTCGACAAAAAACGTGCCGCTGCCACCGATGATAATGTAGAGCTCCTCGTTTTTCTTGTGGGCGTGAACGAACGGCGTCCCCTTTCCTGCAGGCAGACGGTTCAGCGATACTTCGCAGCCGGTGAGACCAAGCTCGCCGCCGACGAAAAATTTACCGCGAACACCCTGAAATTCCCTGTCCAGAAGGGTTTCGAAAGGACCGGCGTCCAGCAAAGTGAAGTTTTTTTCCTGTGTTGTCATTGTTATACCCCTTTCTTTTCCTATGGTCCTGTCCTGATGGGAAAGTACGGTCACAGCCCTTATCCTTCCCATTTTACGTGTATATACACACAATATGCCGCAAAAAAGCCATCCAGGAATCAAGGCGCCAGCGCTTCCAGTTTTGACAGCAGCTCGACCAGCTTAGCCAGATCCTCGTCACCGAGATATTCCTTAAGCGAGGCCTGTGCCTCCCCCCACAGCGCCCAGGCCTTAGCCGCCGTGTCACTCCCGGCCCCGGTCAACGCCACCTGCCGGGTACGAGAATCCCGGCCGGGGCTGACTGTGATCAGGCCGGCGTCAGCCAACGGTTTCATATTGCGGTTCAGTGTGGTGCGGTCGATGCGCATCATCCTGGCCAGTTCACTGATGGTGGTCAGCTCGACAGCAGCGACGTGCCGCAACAGCCCCAGTTGGGCAATGGTCAGGCCGCTGGGTTTCAGCACTTCGTCATAGAACTGGGTGACGGCGCGGGAGGCGCGGCGAACGTTCATGCAGTTGCATTGGCTCGGACGCTTGGGATAAAGCTGATTGATGTGTTTCATAATCCCTTTCACGACGTTTATGTGTATATACACCAATATCGTCTTAATTATAATCTTCCCGCCTGATGGCGTCAAGTGGTTTAAAAAAAGTGCCCTTAAGACACGATACGCTCCGGACCTTTCGGCCCGGGTCGCCGCCGTCAGCCCGCACTGTTCGTTTTAAACCGGGTGGGCCAGGATAGCTGGCAGCGTCCGGTTGTCAGATACACCCCGGAAAGGGTCAAAAGGCCGCCGACAAGTTCCTGCCAGCCCAGTTGCTCCCCTAAAAAGACGACGGCAAAGAGCATGCCCACCAGGGGCATGATATTAATGAAGATCGAAGCCTGGCTCGGCCCCAGCGCCTTGACCCCGACATTCCACCAGGTCATGGCCAGTACGCCCCCGCCGATAATCATGTAGGACATGGACGAAATCCCCACCGAAGTCACGCTGACTGCCGTGTCGGCTCCTCCCCACAGGCCATAAAGCCCGGTCAAAACGGCGCCGGCCAGACCGGCCCAGGCGGTGGTGGTCATCGGGGAGAGCTCGGCCATTACCCTGCGGCCTAACAGCGAATATACGGCCCAGCACAGCTGGCTGACAAAAAACAGGATATCACCGTGGTTAAACGACAGATTCAGAATCACCGCCATCGACCCATGGGCAACAAGGAAAACAACACCGCAAAACGATACGACAACACCTGTCCATTGGACTGTATTCAGCCGCTCATGCAGAAAAACAGCGGTGAGCACCGCGGTCAGGGCCGGAGTCGTGGCCGAAACCAGGGTGCAGTTGATTACGGTGGAATACTGCAGGCCAGTGAACTGAAGCACATTGTTCAGGGTAATGCCGGCGGCTCCCATCGCGGCCAGGGTGACCCAGTGTCTTGCCGGCGGGAAGGTGTTCCTGCCGCCTCTGACAAACAGAACGAGCAGAAGGATTGCGGTGATACCGATGTAGCGATAGAAGGTGATCATGACCGGCGACAGCTCTTTGAGGGCTACTTTTACCACCACCGGCTGGACACCCCACAGGACAGCGGCAAGGCCTAAAAGACAGTATACTTTGTTTTGGTTATTATCCATGATCAGTTACCTTTATGGAAATTTTTCCGACTCATTCATTTTAACACGATATCCGTCGACAGCCAAACCGGCCACCGCCGTGAAAAACAACAAGGCTTCAAGAGCGCAGGCCCTTGAAGCCTTATTTCCAGGTTATTGCCTGATAGTTTCTTTGTAAACCTGTTTTCCGTCTTTCATTTCAATCATAACCACGCCTCGGACGGCATCGTGAGTGTCGTTCAGGTTCATGTCACCGCTCACGCTTTTAAAGTTCTGGGTTGCAGCCAGGGCCTCGCGTATCTTGTTCGGCTCGGTGCTGTTCGCCCGTTTGATGGCGTCAATCAAAAGGTATGCGGCGTCGTAGCCCATGGCAGCCATGGAATCCGGCGTTTGGCCGTATTCTTTGTTGTAGGCTTCGACAAACTTGTTGGAGGCAGGATTTTTGTCTTCCACTGAGTAGAAATTGGTAAAATACGTATTATTCAGTGCTGCAGGACCGCCGAGTTCGACCAGTTTGGGCGAATCCCAGGCGTCGGCGCCGAGGATGGGCACGGTGATACCCAGCTCACGGGCCTGCTTGACGATCTTGCCTACATCCTCGTAATAACCGGGGATATAGAGCAGATCCGGATTTTGAGCCTTAATTTTTGTAAGGACAGGTTTATAGTCCTGATCCTTTTGCAGATAAGCCTCTTCGGCGACGATCTGGCCGCCGCCCCCGGTGAAGACGCCTCTGAATATTTCGGTCAACCCTTTGCTGTAGTCGCTGGAATTGTCGGTCATAACCGCGGCCTTGCGGGCTTTCAGGCTGCTCAGGGCGAAATTGGCGCCCACCCGGCCCTGAAACGAGTCTATGAAGCAGGCGCGGAAGGTATAATCCTTTACTTTGCCTGTCCGCTCGTCCACTGTTACTTTCGGATTAACGGTAGCGGCGGCTACAAAGGGGATCTTGTTGGCCTCGGCAACCGCCGAAGCGGCAATTCCGCAGGAACTGACGGTAAAACCGGTAACAGCGGCCACCCGGTCCTGGGTAATAACTTTGGCCATGGCGTTGGCCGACTCGGAAGGTTCCCCTTTGTTGTCGGCGGTAACAATTTGCAGTTGTTTGCCTAATACGCCTCCGCCGGCGTTGATTTCCTTGAAGGCCAACTTCGCGCCATTGGCGGCGGAAGTACCATAGGACGCGGTGTTTCCGGTCAGTTCGTATACCATTCCGATCTTGATACCCTGGCCAGCGCTGTCACCGCAGCCGGACACCAGACCGCTGATCATGATAAGAGCAAGCAGCAAGCAGCCGCTGAGGGAAGGTCGTTTCACCATGTTTTCCTCCTAGTTTGAACATAGCAGCAGAATCAAGCCACTGAAGCGAAAATAACGCTACCTCCCAGCACTGGATTTGTCCTTTTCAGTGATTCTGCCCTATTTATTTCGTGGTCTTGACTTATATTAGACGTCAGGCTTTTGATTCCCTCCGCCTGAATAACATAATTTCATCATTTTATGTCTCCTTTCCTGAAAGAGTGCTCTGTCCGCAAAAAAAGACCGCAGGTACATGACCTGCGGTAAACCGCCAGCGGGCTTTCAGTCTCCGGTCGGAATCACCGCGCTGCCTTCGAACATCAGGATGACTGTCCGCTCCGGGGCCCGCGTCCGGTGAGAAACTCCCTTCGGCACCATGAAGCCCTGCTGTGGAGCCAGCTCGACCGAACGGTCCGCCAGATCAATGGTCAATTTCCCGGAGACGACATAGAAGAACTCATCCTCGTCATCGTGGTTGTGCCAGTGAAACTCGCCCTTCACAATGCCAAGCCGCACGACACAGTCGTTTACCTGGGACAAGGTCTGGTTGAACCAGTCGGTCTGGCATTCATCAACCAGTCTTTGGACATCCACAAGTTCGAGAGGCTGGAATTTTACGTCGGTCCTGATGGTATACTGCTGCTTTTGGGCCATGTTATCCCTCCTATTTGCCTTGGGCTGTGTTTATGTTATGATTATAACCAAACATTGCCATAGCGTAAAATACATTATTTAAAGGCATTTAATACCTGTGAGGTATTTATGGAACTCAAACAGCTACAGTACTTTCTGGCGGTCGCCGACGAGCTTCATTTCACCAAAGCGGCGGAAAAGCTGCGCATCGCCCAGCCGCCGCTAAGCCGTCAGATCCAGCAGCTGGAAAGAGAAGTTGGAACAATGTTGTTTCAACGCAACAACAGAAAAGTTGAGCTGACAGCCGCCGGAGAGTATCTAAAACAAGAAGCCAGGCAGTTGTTCGGACGCATCAATAGTATCAAACAGCAGATCGGTTTGATTCATCAGGGCGTCCGCGGCCGGCTAAGGATCGGGTATGTGGGAGCAGTGATGCACTCGCTGCTGCCAGAAGTTTTGAAGGAACTGAGAAGCCAGTATCCCGATGTCAGCACCCTTTTATCCGAACTGGGCAACGAGGCCCAAATAACGGCCCTGAAGAACGGCCAGCTGGATATCGGCTTTATTCGGACCCCATTGCAAGTTGATACTGTCGTCGCGGTCCCCATCTGCCGGGAGACCTTCTCGGTCATCGTTTCCTCCGACCACCGGCTCGGGAACCAGGTCAGCATTCAGCTGAGCGACCTGGCTGCAGAACCCTTTATCTGCTTTTCCCGCGACTGCGCCCCCGGCATGGTGGACCAGATCGTCGGCATCTGCAATCAGGCCGGATTTTCACCGAATAAAATTCACGAGAGCAGCCAGATCAACACGATTCTCCGCCTGGTGGAGAGTAATCTGGGTTATTCTATCGTTCCCTCCAGCGTCTGCCACGGCTACAACCTGAATATCAGGTACTACGAACTGACCGATATCCCCGAGCGGGCCGAGATCGAGCTGATTTATAACCCGGCGGCAATCACCCCGCTGACCCGGAACGTCATCCGGCTGGTCGCCGGATACTTTTCCGGCGACCAGCCAAAAGTATGATTCTAAAAAAAGCTGACCCGCTGGGTCAGCTTTTTTAGAATCATTTTATATATTTTAAAACCTATCTAGGCTGTTCAAAAAGGCCGAGATCCACGTTCTAACTTCGCAAGGCTTATCAACGCTTCATGTCATCCGGCGATATTCTCACGTGAAGTGTGCGAGTCGCTGCGAGGAAGCGCGCGCAGACAGTACATGGTGACGTACGGCAAGCGCGCTCCCGGAGCACCAAGTGCGCAGTTCTTGCGCTTCAGCGCGTAGAAATGCGGCCTGCCCCTTGCGGGTGCGACGCAGATTGGCTTTTTTCAACAGCCTTTTTAGTCCAGATAGATCATTTTCTTGGTCATCCCACCGTCCACCACAAAGGCCTGGCCGGTGATAAACGAGGCTTCCGCCGACAGCAGGAAGGCGGTCATAGCGGCGATATCCGCCGGGCGCCCCACCCGGCCGGCAGGATGCTGGGCGTGATCTTCCCGGCGCAGCTTCTCCGGAGCTTCGCTGACGTCGATCCAGCCCGGGCAAATCGCATTGACCCGGACAGCAGGCCCCAGAGAATTCGCCAGGGCGTGCGTCAGCCCCAAAAGCCCGGCCTTGCTGGCGGCGTAAGCTTCATCGCCCGGTTCGCTCATCAGGGCGCGGGTCGATGAAATGTTGACAATCGCTGCCGCGGGTGACTTGCGCAAAAGCGAAGCCCCGAATTTGGCAAACAGAAAGGCTGCCTTGAGATTTACGGCAATGATCCGTTCGAATTCATCGACCTCGATTTCATCGATCATTCTCCCTGATCCGAACCCGGCGTTGTTCACGATCCAGTCAAGGCGCCCGTATTCGCGCTCTACCGTGCTGATGACGTCCAGGACGTCCGCTGTTTTCCCGACATCGGCCTGGATAAATTGTACGTCCAGTTCTGCCAGGCGCAACGCCTCGGCAACCGCCCGCCCCGCTGCGCGATTGTTGTCCACCGCGACAACGATCGCGCCCAGGCCGGCCAGTTTGTGCGAAATGGCGTGCCCTATTCCGTGGGCAGCGCCGGTTACGATAACTACCTTTCTCTTGTCACTGCCCATGATTATCCTCCTGTCGCCGCAGATCGTTTTCCTTTGCACCGGCTCCGCACCCTGCCGGGCCAATGCTTTTATTGCCCCGGAATGTCCGGTTATGTTTTTAATATACTCTTTCTATTGTAATTTTCAAGGATGTTCCCGGCAATAATAAAAACATCACAACGCCGGACCGCCGGGAGGCGGCTGGTTTTGTGATGTTGCGCGCTGCTTTGATCTTTCCTGCCGGGATTCTGCCGGCAGGAATCCGGCACGAACCGGGGGGCCTAACAAAGTCCGGTTATTACCATGTCAATGAACTTGTCGGCCAACTCCGGGTCGAACTGGCTGCCGCGGCATCTTTCGATCTCCGCGATGGCTTCCTTGTCGCTCATCGCTTTTCGATAAGGCCGGTCATTGGTCATAGCGTCGTAAGCGTCTACAAGCGCCATGATCCGGCATTCGACAGGAATCTGCTTTGCCTGCAGCCTGCGGGGATAGCCGCTGCCGTCCCACCGCTCATGATGGGTGAGGATCCAGTCGGCGATATGGGCAATGTCCGGCAGGGACAGGGCGATGTAATAACCGATCTCGCTATGCTTGCTCATCGCCTGAAATTCATCTTCGGTCAGGCGGTCGGGTTTCAAAAGGATGTTATCGGGAACGCCGATTTTTCCGATATCGTGAAACCGTCCCAGCAGGCGCAGCCCGTTGACACTGCTGTCAGGCAGCCCCATAGTGGCGGCCAGCCGGGCCCCCAGTTCCTGAGAGCGGCCGGAATGCTGCTCGGTGCAGGCGTCCTTGGCTTCCATCAGCTTTTTTATCGTGACCGCGGTAGCGTTATGAACACTCCGGCTGTTGAGTACTTTTTGCCGGCAGACGTCATGCTGGGCCAGGGAAAACAAGCTGGGCGAATCGACCGAACCTGCGGAAAAAGCGCTTCCCAGCGACAGACTCAAAAATTGCTGTCCCTTTGCGGCGTTGAATGCGTCGACCGCCGCGCGGATATCCCGGCAAGCCTCGGCAACGTCGGCTTCAACACAATCCGGCAACAGCATCCCGAAGGCGTCTTCCCCGGTCCGGGCGATAATCGCCTTGGGGCTTAAAGCCTTGCGCAGCATAGCTGCAACCTCGATCAGGAGAGCGTCGCCTTCTTTACAGCCATGGGCATCGTTGATTATCTTCAGGCCGTCGATGTCGGCAATAATCAGCCCGCCAGTCCGTTTCGGCATCAGCATCGCCAGTTTTGTCTCCAGGTAGTTTCTGGTGAACGAGCCTGTCAGCGGATCCTCGCTGCGCAGTTTTTCCTGGGCCGTCACGTCGTACATCACATGAACCGCGCCCATCAATTCCCCGGCAGTGTCAAATACCGGATCGACGACGATATTGAACCACTTGTCAGCGACTTTCTTGGTTACCGCCTCGCGGGCTTGGGTCCTGCAGACCCTTTGCACCGGACAGTCGAAGGGCGGCCTGAGCTGGTCATGCATGACGATGCAGCAACGCCTGTTGATCAGCCTGCCCGCCGGTTCGCCGACAAGCGCCGCCATCGCCTGATTGCAGTTTATGATCCTGTTTTCCAGGTCTACGATCATGATGGGGTCCTTGAGGCTGTCGAATATTGTATCCCAATTCAATCCGGGCTTTGGGTCCGGATTTTGTTTTTTCATTGCTTCACCACCTAGCATCGGAGACTCTCCTTCTATGTTTCGATCCCGTCTTCTTCATTTTCGTCCTGGATTGCAGTCAGGAACAAGCGAACCTAACCTTGACAACATTTTATCAATCGGCACAGCCGCGGCGACTTTCCTTTCGCCGCGGCCGCCCGCACCTTTTAAGTAACCGCACCGCCGGCTGGAACGTTTTTCAGATATGCCGGCTCGACCAGGCTGGCCAGTTCCAGCATAATCAGAATCCGGTCCTCGGTCTTGGCAACGCCCCGGATGTAGGTTCTTTCTCCCGCCGTCTGAACCGGGGCGGCTTCCAGCTGTGAGTCCGCCAGGCGCAGCACCTCGGATACCTGATCTACGATGATCCCAAAGTTATTTTCTCCCAGATCGACAATCAGCGCCTGCCGCTGACCGCTCTTTGCGGCCAGCGAAAGCTGGACGGCCAGATCGATCACCGGGATTACCCTGCCGCGCAGGTTGATGATCCCCTCGACATGTATCGGGGTGCCGGGCAATTTCGTTGCGCCCTGATACTGGATGATTTCCCGGACCTGGTGGATCGGCACGCAGTATTCCTCGTTCCCCAGGTGAAAAACTACGACTTGTTCTTCAGCCACAACCCTGGCCTCCCTTACAGTTTGAATTTGCCGATGACGTTTTCAAGTTCTGTCGCCATTTTGGCCAGGTCTTCCGCGCTGGAGGTCACTTCGTGCAGGCTGGCGTTCTGCTCCTCGGCCGCCGCGGCCAGGGTCTGGGTGCTGGCGCTGGTTTCCTCGGCCACGGCGCTGATGTTTTGCACGTTGGAGACGATTTCCTGCATCCCTTTGGCGGTCTCTTCGATCGCCCGGCTGATCTGACCGATACCGGCCTGAGCCTGCCCCAGCTTGTCGACAATGGCCTCAAACCCTTTGGCCGTTTCGGTTGCGGCCTCTTTCCCGGCCGAGACTTCGTTGTTGGCCTTGGCGACAACGTTAACCGAAAACTCGATGTCGGTGGTCATTTTTCGGATAATCTCGCCGATATGGCGGGTCGCGTCGGCGCTCTGTTCGGCCAGCTTGCGAACCTCTTCGGCCACTACGGCGAAGCCTCTTCCCGCTTCTCCGGCCCGGGCGGCTTCGATAGCGGCGTTGAGGGCCAGCAGGTTGGTCTGCCCGGCGATGTTGCTGATGACGGTGATGATTTCCTGGATCTGGGACGAACCTTTGACCAGGGCGGACGACACATCGGTGATCTCTTTCATTGAGCTTTCAATGGTCTCGTTCTGGGATACCACCTTTTGAATGAGCTGCATACCCTGGCCGGCGTCGGCGACGGCCTTCTGGGTGGTGCTGTTGACCACTGTCGCGCTGGCATTCATCTCCTGGGCCCCGGCGGTGACTTGCTGGATAACCGCTGAAATCCCGGTGATGTTATTGGTGTTCTGACCCGAACCGGCGGCTATGTCGCCGCTGGTGTTGGCGATAACCTCAGCAGTGCGCATCTGCTCTTCCACCGTGGAGGTCAGTTCCTCGCTGGCCGCGGCCAGGGTGTCGGCGCTGTTTTTGACCTGGCCGACGATGCCTTTCAGGGCTTTCTTCATCCCGATGAGGGCATCGGCCATATCCCCGATTTCGTCGTTACGGGTTGCGTTTATGTCTGGTCTGCTCAGATCAAGCTCGCTCATCGCCAGCAGGTCTCCGCGCAGATTCCTCATCCGCCGGGCCAGAAGGCGGCTGTACCAGAAGATCAGGGCACTGATCGCAACAACGACGGCTATGCACGAACCTATGACTGTTTTTAAAACAATACTCTGCTTGTCATTCAGGTTGTCGACCCGCACTTGTAACGCTTCCGACTGGGCTTTAAAAACCGCGTCGAACTGTTTGTTGATCAGCTCCGTATGCTGACGAAGCGAACTCACATGGGTGGTCAAACCTGGGTCGTTGTTCCTCTTCATGACTATTGCCTGCTTGATGCCGTCCATATACGCCGCCAGCAGATTCTGCAGCTTTTCGGCCTCCTGTTTGGTAGCCGCGGAGCTGCTGCTCGCGCCGACTTTCTTCACTGTTTCCAGACTGTTGCCGAGTTCTTTGAGCACGGCGTTGGCGTAGTTTTCGTCACTGTAGGCCATGTAGCCGCGGAATTCGGCGATCCCCATGTAGAAAGCCTTCTGGGAATCCTGGAACGCCATGGTGCGCTGCACCGGCCCGGTGAGCATGTTCTGATAGGACTCGGCGGCGTCCCGGTACTGATAGACAACCACACCGAGCAATAATACCAAGAGTACCATTGTCAGTCCAAACATCCCGCTAAGTTGAGCCCCGATCGGCATACGTTTCATTTATAACTCCTCCTTGTTTTTTCAATTGAACTTTGTCATTCTTATCTTGGCCATTCTTATGGCTGAACGTTTTTCTCAGGATGCTGCCGCATCTTCCAAATCGCGAAGGAAGCTTTGGTTAACTTTCTGACAACACTCTGGGGCAACTTCTCTTCCCGGATCGCTTCATCCACGATCAGCGCCATTTGAATTCCTTTGACATGCAGGATGATCGCCGTCTTTTCTTCCCCGGCTTCCAGTCCGGCCCGGGCGTCAAGTGCCAGGATGGCCCCATCCTCCTGCATAGCCCCTTGTGCTCCCTTTTGGGCCGGTCCGTTTATCTTCATGCCTCGTACAACTCCGGTAACGTCTTCCACCGGAACGCCGAATTCTTCGCTCCCCCAGCGGAAAAGCAGCAATCGCTTCTCATCCATTCCCATCATCCTCTATTTCCGGCTGCAAGCCTGGATTCATCTGACTCTAGTTTAAAACAAAGACAACGCCCCGGCATCCGGCATAAGGCATAGACACACCAATTATTTTTCGCGCGCCGTCAGCATGCTTGCGGCCTGGAACGACAGCACTTTTTCCCCTGCCGAAAAAAACCTATCAAAAGATAGAGGGAATTTCGCGCTCCACGGCGAAATTGTGACATGATTAACCATTGTTTGACAAAATTTGTGAGGTTGACCATGAACAACGCCGATAATCCTGTCCGGATACTGATTGTCGATGATGACGAAAAATGCCTCGCCACAATGCGGCGGGTACTGCGCGGTCACTTTGAAATCGTCACAACGCGAGACCCTGTTCAGGCGCTCAAAATGTTTGAGCTTCAGGGCCCTTTTGCTGTGGTGATTTCCGACTTTCAGATGCCGTTCATGAATGGGATTCAGCTGTTTTCCCGCATTTTGACTATCGATAAATGCACCCAACGAATCATGCTGACCGGCCATGCCGATCTGCAGATGGCGATTGACGCCGTGAATCACGGCAAAATAACCGCCTTTCTTACCAAACCTACGCCTGCCATCTCCATTCGCGCCGTTGTCGCAGACGCCGTCCGAACCTATCAGGAAAGCCGCGAGGAGCTGGCTCAGAAAACCGGTCCGGAGCCGACAAAAAACCCCTCGGCCGCTCAGCTTCAGGCCGAGTTATACGCGCCGCTTACCGCGAAGGAAAGAGAGATCCTGGCGCTGCTGTCGAAAGGGTTTTCCAACGAGGAAATATCCCTGGCGCTGGACATCACTGTCGGCACAGTCAAGAGCCACCTGAACAATCTTTTCGGAAAGATGGATGTCAACAGCCGATCCAAAGTCGTCGCCAGGGGCATTGAGCTTGGCCTGATCAAAACCTCCTAGGCACTCTGCAAATTGTCTCACATGGGTTATGTGTCCATCATAAAAGAGCAAAAAACAACCGCCTGACTATGACGATCATAATCAAGCGGTTGTTTTTGTTTATCCGGCCAAAGCAGAAACCCTGGAACTATCGTTCCTTGCCCAACAGGCTTTCACAGTCCTCCCGGGAAATATTCAGCAGCTCCAGCGTCCTCGGCTCAAGGGTTCCGGCGATAGCCGGCGCCAGAGTCCGCTGGGCGAAATAGCTGGCGATGTGGACGATGGATACCAGTTCCCGGTTTCCGACGCTTTCATGGAACGGATCGTGATGAAACATCGCGCATTCCATGATATGCTGGGGCAGATCCCACCAATCCAGCAAATAAGCTCCCACCTCCTGATGGGATACTCCGACGACTTTTTGTTCCAGTTCATCGAAGGAGACGTCAGGGCACTGTTTCAGAGCCGCGGCTATCTCCACATATTTTTCCGGCATCTGATGCACCAGAGCCATCCGCCCGATGTCATGCAGAAGTCCCACCGAAGAGGCAGTGGGAGCAATATGCTTTCCTGTCAGTCGGCGATGGAGCTCGCCGACCAGGCGATTGGTCAGGCTGGCGTGGCGCACCAGCAGGTCCTTGTTCAGCATCCCGGCGCTTTGATCGGTCAGCAATTCACACATACTTGCCGATAGTACGATGTTCTTGACCGCCTCCAGTCCGAGATAGGTAATGGCCTGACTGACAGACCCGGTCCTGACGCCGTAAAAGGCCGAGTTGACCATATGCAGTATTCTGGCCGCCATAACCGGATCCTGCTCAAGTACCGCGGCAATCTGTTCGATAGCGGCGTCTTTGTCGATCATTTCCTTCAACTTGATAAAAATGCGGGGCAGGGAACACATTTCGCCGATCTTATTGATAAGCTCAAGCAGTTTCTTGTCCCGCAGTATCACCCTGACAGCCTGAAGCTGCCGGATGGTCGTCAGCAGTGCTTGAACGTCCCAGGGTTTCAGAACATACATCTTGCACGAGCCGTCCAGCAGGGCTTTGGCGATCTCAGCCTCCTCGGCATGGCCGCTGAGAAGCACCCGGGTGGTGGAAGGACAAAGCTCTCTCACTCGCCGCAGCAACTGGTGGCCACTCATTTTCGGCATCCTCATATCGGAAATGATGATGGCGATTTCCTGAACGGCGAGAATAGCCAGCGCCGCCGGGCCATCCTCAGCGACAAAGATTTCCAGACCGCTTCCCCGGAGAGTGCGCAAAACAGTGTTGAGGATGGCCCGTTCATCATCCACAAAAAGAATCCTGTTGCCCATGGCGACCTCCTGTCCGACATGCTCGCGTCATCGATTCACTCGGCTTCGTCCTCAGCCAGGCTGCGCCGTACCGGCAGCTTCACCGTGAACTTTGCCCCGCCGCCGGGGAGGTTTTCCACCCAGATTTCCCCGCCGTGGCGGTTAACGATTATATCGTAAGAGATGCTGAGTCCTATTCCTGTCCCCTGGCCCACCGGTTTCGTGGTAAAAAAGGGATTGAAGATACTGCTCAGATTCTCTGGAGCGATCCCTTCGCCGTTATCGGCGACCGAGCAGTAGACAAACTCTTGATCATGCCAGGATGTTATTGTTATTACCCCTGTTTTCTCGCCACCCTCGGCGGGAATTGCCTGGGCCGCGTTGACAATCAGATTTAACAGCACCTGATTGATTTCGTCGCCTACAGCCTCAATGGCCGGAACAGGATCCAGTCTGGCGTCAACCGCGGCCCGATGCTTGATCTCGTTTTTGGCAACAAGCAGCGTGCTTTCCAGTCCATTAACCAAGTCATACTGGCCGAAGACGCGCTGCTGGTCCATACGGGCGAAAAGCCGCATCCCTTTGACAATCTTGCTCATTCGATCGAGACCTTCGGTGGTATCACTGAACAACCCGGACAGATCGTTCAAAATGAAGTCAAGGTCCTGGTCCTTCTCCTCCCTGGCCAGTTCAGCCAGGTTTTGCTGAACCGCCGGGTCCTGTGTCACCGCAAGATTGCTTCGTAGCTGCCGGTACTGGTCCAGAATTTTTCTGATGGAGCTGATGTACTGCTCGAGGGCTTCAATATTGCCTGTGACAAAACTGAGGGGGTTGTTGATTTCATGGGCCACGCCGGCTGCCAACTGCCCGATCCCGGCCAGTTTTTCCTGCTGGATGAGTCTGGCTTGCGCTTGTTCAACAGTTTTCAGGGCGGTGGTCAGTTCGTCGTTTTTCCGGGTCAGTTCGTCTTTCGACGCCTGCAGCACCGCTTCAAGCCGTCTTCGGTCGGCGATTTCATACTGGAGTTCAGCGTTGGTGTCCTTGAGTTCCTCGTTCATGGCAAGATGCTCCCCGTTCATCGCGGTAAGCTCCCTGTTGGCAACAAACAACTCCTGGGTACGCTGCTGCACTTTGCGTTCCAGATCGTCCCGGGCCTGTCTGAGTTCTTCCGCGGTGCGGCTCTGCCGGGCGATGGCAACCAAGAGCAGCAGAACAAAGAAACCGATGATCAGGGTCATGCCGCCGGCGCCCCAGTAGTAGACGATGATCCGCTGGTCCAGGTCGGCGAAAACGACTCTTTCGTCATACCCGACCAGCACCACCAGCGGATAATCCTTCATCGCCCGGTAGCTGTAAATCCGCCTGACCCCGTCCAGCGGACTCGCGGCGGTATAGTGACCGGTCTCAGCCGACATCAGCTGCCGCATCAGCGGACTTTCGGTTACGTCCCGTCCGAGGTCGGCGTTGCGATCCGATTCCCGGGCCCGGACGATGCCGTCGCGCCCCACCAGGGAGATAGCGGCGTTCTGGCCCAGATCGACCTGTTTATAGAATTCGGTAAAATAGAACGGATCGACAGCCACATTGACTATCCCGCCGAAGGATCCGTCCGGTTTATTGATACGGCGGGTCAACTGGATGGACCATTTTCCGGAAACCCGCCCCAAAACCGGCTTGCTGATAAAGGCCTTGCCGCTGTCGAGATCCCGGTGAACCAGGAAATGCTCCCGATCCTCGATATTGGCGGGCATGAACGGAACCTGGCTGCTGGCTCTCAGTTCCCCGGTCTCGTCGGTCGTGCTCAGCAGGACGAAGGGCTGACCGGCAAGTCTTCGTTCTGCCATGTACCGTGGTATGTCGATGGCCAGTCCTTCTTTTTCGCACTGATATTTCAGGGACAGCGCCGTCTGGTCCATTCCCTGGATCGTCCGCGAGGTATGCTCTTCGAAGGCCCTGGCAAAGCTTGCGGTTTCCCGCACCGCCCCGTCAATCTCCAGTCGCCGCTCGCTTTGGACCTTAAAATACAGGCCGATCCAGATGGAGCACAGCAGCACAATACCAAAGCTGACGATCACTATACTGACTGTTTTGCGGCTCGGTGACCCGCCCCAAACCAGCGCACTGATCCCTGGCTTTCCCACAGACCTCGGTCCCTCCCTCCCGGTTGTCGCCGCAGCATGACAATCGGATCTCTTAACTGTATAAATTTCGGCTATTTTGTCGAATTTCCTGCGACTGTCGTGAATTTTGCTGCCTTTGGCAGCTGAAAACAAAAAAACCCGCGCCCTGCGCGGATTCTCGAAGACCCAAACTGCCCGGAACGGCGGCATTTCTTACTGTTTTCTGGCAAGAACGAAATAATGACAGCTCCGCCCGCCAGATTCGATTTCTTCCACATGCGTCAGGCGAAGAATTTCGAAGCCAGCCATAAGGCGACGCACCTCGGCTTCATCGGCGTAATAATGGGGCACGTCAATTTCATGGCCATGGGTCTTGATCCTGGTATCGGCGTCAATAATCCGGCTGGCGGCATCGGTGAAGGATGGGTTCAGCTTGGACAGCAGGGTCAGGAATACTTCTCCCTTGTCGGCCAGTACCCTCCTTATTTCGCCGATCGCCTGCTCGACGCCTTGCCGGTCGGCGTGATAGATGACGTTGAATGCAACGATCCCGTCAAAGCATTTTTCCGGATAAGGCAGGGCCTTCATATCCCCCACCTGAGCCACTACAGGCAGGCAGCCCTCACTCGCCGCCTTGTTCAGGGCGGCCACGCCGACCTCCGAAAGGTCGAATGCGTCGACAACGAAACCTCTGGTCGCCAGGAACAGCGAATGCCGGCCGATCCCGCAGCCCAGGTCCAGGATGAATTTCCTTCCGTCGCACAGCCAACGCTCGCCCAGGGCGTGCATTTGGAGCGCCGCCTCTTCCCATTTTTTATCAGTCACTTCGTTCCACCGCCAAGGCTTTGATTGCAGCATCTTTTCCCCTCCGCTTCGCGCTATTATTTAAGTTTGTTCAAGTCCAGATTAAGAATTTTTGCCGTTTCGCGGACGATATTATAATCGTCGTCCGTGATCGCCACATAACCCTCCACGGCTTTTTTCCGGTCCAGCACTTCCGGTGCCTCCTTATCCATGTTTAAAAAGATATCTTTTATCTTTGTCTTCCATTCCGGCGACAAATCCTTGCGCCAAGCCCAGGGAGAGCCGGGGATCGGGTCCGACTCGTAAATAACTTTTATGTCCTGATCGCTGATCAGGCCTTCCTGCTTCATTTTCGCGTAGGTTTTGTCACTGTCGGCCCCGGCGTCAACCTTTCGGTTCTTCACCGACATCTCCACAGCGTCATGAGTCCCGGCAAAAACCAGGCTTTTAAGGTCTTGCTCGGGATCGACGCCGTTCTTTTTCAAAAAAGCCCGTGGAAACAAATGCCCTGAGGTGGAGGCCGGGTCAACGAAAGCGAAGGTGTGCCCTTTCAAATCCTGCAGAGTGTTAATGCCGCTGTCCGGTCGGGTGACAACTAAGCTGCGATAGGTGGTGACTCCGCCGACTTTCTCGACAGCAAAAACTTCGGCGTTGGCCTTTTCGGCGGCTAGAACATAGGAAAACGGACCAAACTGGACGATGTCCAACTTACCGGCCCGCATGGCCTCGATGGCACCACTGTAATCAGTGGCGACAAACAGTTCTACCTTCAGGCCGAGTTTCTTCTCCAGATAAGCAACTAGCGGACTGTAAGCTTCCCGCATGCGGGTGGCGTCTTCCGCCGGAATGGTGCCGACTCTGAGCACCTGGGGCCGGGCAGTGTTGGCTGAACTGGGGGCGGAACCGCAGCCGGGCAAGGCAAGACTCAAAAGCAAAAGCAATACGGTTACAGCCAAAGCGTTCTTTTTCATTTCTTCCTCTCCTCCCTTGCGATTCCGACGGGTCTGAGGCGCTCAGCCCCGCAGTCAATGAGCCGGTCGGGCCGTCTCGCTTAAAGACCATGATTAGATGTCCGTACCGCATTGTTAACATTCGTGTGCCGCTCCGCGGGGAGCGGCACACGAAATATTCTCTTGCTTTCATTTTACCGCAGCCGGCAGGGTTCTTGTGTTAAGGAAATCCGAGGTTTTGTTAACACAACAAAAAAGCCGGCGACTTCCCCCTTACGGGAATCGCGCGGCTCATGTCAATAAGCTTGGTTTTACTTGCTCTCGTTTTTCCCTTGACCGGCAAATATCCGGTTCACCTCAGCCAGTGTTTCTTGTCTGACTTTGGCGGTCAGATATTTTCCTTTCCGTTCGGTCATGATCAGGCCGGCATTTTCCAGCTCCTTGATGTGATGGGAGATGGTAGGCGCCCCGAGCTTCAGGGAATGAATCATGTCGGTGACAAAACAATCACAGCCTGTTTCAAAATCGGCTTCATTCTTTTCGGCGATCTTGAAATACAGCTCCAGCCGCTTGGGATGCGAAAGAGCTTTCAAAATTTTGGCCAGTCTGACCGTATCCATAAAATAATGGGTTCCCTTCGCGACTAAAGTAGTTACATTTTTACAACTGTCGAATTAATGATAAACCACTCGGCCTTTCCTTGTCAAGGCATCCGAGTGGTAGCCGTACAGCCGGCAGATTATTCGGATTCCGGGCGCCGGACATCCGCAAACGGGTCAGCCGAAAGCGGTGTCGACTCATCATTTATTACATAACCTGACCGCCTGGCGTTATCAATGCAGTCGCCTTTATTCTCGAAGCCTGCGGAATATGCAACAGCTTGAGCCGCAGAGGCACTGCGCTTCCAGCGCCATTGACCGTGGGAATCCAGATAAAACTTCCATCTGAACGTATTGGACATGTTCCCTCCTCTGCCTTTCTAACATGTCTACCCTTTGATTGGCATCAGGCATTTAGACGGTGGCCGGAGCCGTTTTCTTTTAATGACGGTTCCGGCTGAAGCAGTCGCTGCAGTAAACAGGCCGGTCACCGCTGGGACGGAAGGGAACTTGGGTTTCCTTGCCACACTCCGCACAGGTTGCCGGATGCATTTCACGACGCTGATAGCCGCCGTGGCTGTACCCGCCTCCGCCGGAGTTCTGCTGTTTGCGGGCCGCCCGGCAATCGGGACAGCGGCCGGGTTCATTGGTAAAACCCTTTTCGGCAAAGAAGTCTTGTTCTGAGGCACTGAAGGTAAAGTCCTTGTCACAATCCCGGCAGGTCAGTGTTTTATCTTGGTTCATCGCGCAATACCTCCCTGAACTTATAGGTTGATTTCGGTGGTTCATTCGATATTTTTTGCAAAACCGGCAGCGGCAATACCATGCAGATAATGGACCAAAACCGCGACCAGACTATTTTGCGCAAAAACTGGAAATCGCCAGGTCGCTTGCATTGCACCGGTTTGTATGCTAGCATAGTTATTGTAGCCTGTAGTGCACGTCATCTTTAATATGTCCAACCTACAAGATATTTAGGGAATCTGATGCTATGTAAGTTGTCGCGACACCAGCGAGTGGATGACAAAAACCATACTAGGATGCCCACCTGCTGAGAGCGGGTTTGGACATAGAAAGAAACGACACCCTGGGCTTCCATATTTTCATTAAATGAGGATTTACCTAACGGTAAGTCCTTTTTATTGCGTCAGTCGTCATAAAATATCAAGTTCCTGTAAGATTGATTGCGTAATCTCCCTGGCTTTTCCGCCGCTCGCTCCGTCTGCAGCCTGAATATTGGCAGCAAAGAAATAGCGCTTCCCCTGTTTTTCCACACAACCGACAAACCATCCTAACAGCCATTTATCATTTTGAAACCTTGAGCCGGTTTTGCCCATGAAACGTACTCCGTTATCCTCCGACAATGTAATGTTCTTTTTTACAATCGCCACATTGTCCAGGGAAACCGGCAACCGACCTGAGAACAGCCGGTGCAGCAGGTCCACCTGCTCCAGCGCCGATATTTGCAGTGACGACCGAAGCCAGAAGGTGGTCAATCCGCCGGAAATATCGCGGTTGCCATATTCAAGCTTATCGAGACCGGCCTGCATCCTTTCGCTTCCGATCCGGGCTGCGAGTTCCTGGAAATACCAGACAACAGAATCCCGGGTGGCGGAAGCCAGGGTCTGGTCGCGATTCCAGGCCGGAAACGGATATTGCTTGCCGTTCCACTTCATCAGGGTATATACATCTTCCGGATCTAAAACACCGGTTTCCAAACCGATAATCGAATTATATATTTTGAAGGTGGAACATGGTGATAAGCGCTGAGCGCTTTGGGGTTCGTTAAATACCAGATATCGGTCGCTAGCTTCGTCGTACATAACAAACGTACCTGTATACCCGGCGAAGTGCTTCCCGAGATCTTCCCTTGCTATGAAATCACTCGCGTTCGCGCCAGTCATGCATCCAAGCTGAAGGGCGACAGCGCACAACAGCGCCAAGAATACCTTTTTCATTTGATCCCCTCCAAATTTCTTATTGTTCATCATGAGTCAGGTGTCTGATACATTTATGGTACTGCAATCCGGGCAAAGAAAGAATAGCTGTTCTCTTACAGTTGCATTACAAGACAAAAAAGAAGCTGCTGCCCGCTAGTCTGAGCAATAGCTTCTTTTTATTAAGGTTCAAATATGCAGCCCCGTCCCCTGACCGTTCTCACCAGGCCGCTGTGGGCCCCAAGTTTTCTTCGCAGGCGATAGACCAGAACATTGATCTCCTCAACGCCTACATCAGGCAAACCATGATCAGGCGCCTGGCGCTCGGTCCATACGCTCTGTCTTATTTCGTCATAACTCACGAACTTGTTGCGCCGCTTATACAGCGCTTCCAACAGCAGCCACTCTTTAGCCGACAGGGCTATCACCTCATGATCCACTGCCAGTCTCATCTTGCCCAGGTCAACCATCACAGGCGAATCCGCCGGGGGATCATTGACAGTGCCTGTCGGTTGGGTTCTTTCAAACTCCATGGTTTTTTCGTACTCTCTCGAAATCACGACCCGAAAAACCGCCACATCAGAGGCCAGTCCTATTTTATCGCCATGGTTAAGGACATGGGCTAAGTGGGCTCCGATGGGCTGGCCATTGAGGGTGGTACCATGTTTACTTCCCAAGTCGGATATCATCCATACTCCGTCACACTGCTCAATGCGGCAGTGCTTGCGGGAAATAAGGAAATTGTCCAGACTGATTTCAGGAATGAACGAACTGGTTGGTCTTCCGATCAACAGCCTGGTCTGCTCTAACGGAATATAGGTTCCCTTTTCGTGGGAATTGCCTCTTTCGATCAGAAGACGGGCCGAGGCCGGCCCGTTATCCGTAAGTCCAGGCATTGCAATCACCGCCCGTGCCAACAGAAAATACTCTTTTCTAATTTATACCAAAAGCCAGGCAATTGCAAGTATTGTTCGGATTTACGCCCGCCTCGGCCAGAGCCGAGATGCCGGATCGGTTCCTATGCCTCACGCCAGGTGTATCAAGAAAACTTGATCACGGTCGCTGCAAAAACTCAAGGATCTTTGTGTTTACCTGTTGAGCCTGGACGACGGCCAGATCGTGGCCGGCGCCGGGAATGACCTCCGTCTTTACCCGGGGAACCACTTCATTAAGGCGTTGTACGGCGTCCCAGGGCGAATAGAGTTTTTCGTTTTCGCCGAACAAAAATAGCAGAGGCTTATTCATACTGCACAGCTCGGCAGCGGTCAGAACGGTCGGCCGGACCGGGCGACGGGGCTTAAAGCAGCTTCTGGCCAATAAGATGGCGTCCACCATATCTTCCGTCAGCCGGCTGTCCTTGCGGGCCAGATCGGCAAACATCCAGCAAAAAAAGTTTCTGGCAAACAGGCGATGCGGCAAGAAACTGATGACCGCGCGGGCGATGACGGCGGCCCTTATCGGCAGCACCACAGCGGCCGGCGCCAGCAGCACGAGTTTATTCACCCGATCGGGAAAACGCAGCGTATATTGACTGATCAGCCAGGCACCGTAAGACAGTCCCACAAAATTAATATTGTCGCCAAGACCAAGAGCGCCGAGCAGTTCGTCCAGCCAGGCCACCAGCCCGGCGGCGCCCCGGATCGGCCGGATGGCACGGCTTCGCCCGCAGCCGTAGAAGTCGTCAACGGCATAGGTCCGGTAATGTTCGGATAAGGTTTCGATGTTGGACAGCCACTGCAGCGAACTCGATGCGGCCCCATGCAGCAGCACCAGCGGCTCGGCCGCAGCAGGCCCGCCGATCCGCACAAACGTCTCACCATAAGACGTCTGTACCAGCCTCGACTCGGCCGCAGCCGGCCAGTCCTTTTCCCGCCGGGCATAGTGCTCCAGGTACCGCTCTTTCGCGGCGGCAGACCGGAAAGGATGATGTGCGGAAATCGCCATGGATTATCCCCCTGCGCTTACCGACAGACTCACCGTGCATTACCGCCTGGAACAGATTTTTTCCTGGCGGCTGCAATCCTGAGCCGTTTGGTCATTACGCCAAAATCTTCCTTCGCAAAGTATCGATCCACCAGTGTGGCGTCATCCATGTCGTCAGCCAAAGCAAAATCATATTTGTCGAGAAAATCACGGATATCTCCTTCAATCGCAAAGCCCGGCTTCTCCCCTGCCCTGGCGAGAGACTGATAATGTTCTTTTATCCGGGGATCGATATTTTCCTGCCTGACTGCCGCAGCAGACGCATAATCAAAGACAAGCAGGCTATTATTTCCGGAAAAGCCGGTCAAGAGTTTGAAGGTGCTGTCCACAGACTGCCGGTCAAGATAATAGATTAATCCTTCGAGAAGAAAAAGGCAGCGCTTACCTTTTTGGAATCCGGCTTCATCCAGTCTGGTGGCCAGCGATTCTTTGGTGAAATCGACCGAGACAAATGTCAGGTTTTCCGGCATTTCAACGTTAATTTCCTTTAGTCTGTTTATCTTGGCCTGCTGGGTTACAGGAGCGTCCAGTTCAAATACCTTCGCGCCGGCCAATTTGTCACGGAAACGAAGGGCCCGGGAATCAAAGCCGGCCCCGAATATCAGCACCTGTTCGGCGTCCGCCGCGAAACGTGCGAAAATATCATCAATGAACTTGGTCCGGGCAATAACGAATTCATATATGCCGGGAACTTTAAAAAAGCGTTTCTGCAAAAGTTTCCGGGTAAAACCATGCCTGGCTGCGGCATGAAGCAGCCAGGGCAGCAGCAGCGGGGCGACATAGTCCCCGCTTTTATAGCAGGGATTCTTCTCATAATAGGATATGGCCCGCATCAGGCGCGTGCCTTGTGCGGTTATGGATACTTTCGTGTCAATTCTCTTGCTCATGCTTGCCTCCATTATCAGGTGGGAAAACCAGTCTTAATATAACGACCGGTCGTTAGGTAAACTATAGTCTATATTGCAGAATAAGTCAACAGCAGCAAAAAAGCAAGGACTTCCCATCGCTGAGATATCTCTTGCTTATTCCTTCACCCAGGCAGATTCCCTTTATTTCCCCTGTATCCCCAGCCAGAAATTATGCCAGACCTTGTCGATCTTGTCGAGCTTCTGTTCTTCAGTCATATCGGCCATGAAGACACTCATCAGGGCGTACAGACCCTGCCGCAAGCTGTAGTAGGAGAGAAGAATTTCTTCCGGCGGAGCCTCCCGGATTAATCCTTGCCGCATACCCTCACTGATGATTTCCCGGTACTTGGCGCCCAGTCTCATTTCGTGACTTAAGGCTCTTGCCAGCAGTTTTTCCTTTAACGTCGCGGGAGGAAAAAACATGACCCGGTTCCAGAAGGCCCGCGCCTGGGCCGCTTCCTGTCCGGAGGAAACCTGAAGAGAGCCGAGATACTGCTTAAAAAGATAGTAAAGCCGCTCCGGCGGCGGCGTGTTCTCCGACTCGGCCAAAAGCTTTTCCATGCGATGGCTGTATGAGCTCTCAAGCTCTTCGTAAATTTCCCAGAACAGCGCTTCCTTGCTGGCAATAAAGGCGTACAGCGACGATTTTTTTATGCCTACGCCGGACGCGATTTTTTCCATACTTGTCGCGTCATAGCCATAGTCGGCAAATAAGGCAAACGCAACCTTTTTCAGCTTTTCCCTGGTTTTACTGCTCACCCGACTACCCCCATATAACGACCAGTTGTTAGGTAAATTGTATTTCAGCCGACAGGGAAAGTCAATGAAAAGGGTATACCGGCTAGATGGCCCGGGCGATGGACATGCCCAGCCAGGTGGCGAAGAAACCGAGGATGAAATTGGCCAGGATGTTGTACAGGGCCCACTGGAGCTGGGCGTCCTCCACCAGTTTCAACGTCTCATAACCGAAAGAAGAAAAAGTAGTCAGGCCGCCAACAAAACCGACTGCCACCAGAAGCCGCCAATAGGGGTTTGCTATCACCCGCTCGGTGACAAGCACCATAAAAGCTCCGATGATAAAACAGCCAACTACGTTTACAATCAAAGTACCGTAGGGGAAATCACCGCCAAAACGCTCAGCCGCCCAGGCTGACGTGACGTATCTGAGCGCTGCTCCGATGCTTCCGCCGACGGCTACTACGATTATTTTCAGCATGTATTGCACCTCGTTAAGTATTTTTAGGTTCTGGGAGGTTTATTGCCGTATTTGATGATCTCAACATCGTCAATGGTAACCATGCCTTCTTGTACCGTTTCATCCAGGAAGGGCATTAATTTCGCTATATACTCCTCGCTGTCGACAATCTCGATCAGGATCGGCAGATCGCTGGAAAGATCGACGATTTTGGCGGTGTGAATCCGGCTGTTGGCTCCGTAGCCCATCAGACCGCGGAAAACCGAGGCCCCGGCCAGGTCCAGCTCTTTTGCCTTCAGCACGATGGCGTGGTACAGCGACCGTCCCTTCCAGAGATCGGTTTCACCGATATAGATTCTCAGTCTTTTGGCCGAACTGGCTATTTTGGGCATTTCAATACCTCCGTATGATTGATGACGACACGTTGTCTCCCAGTCAGGTTTATTTGACGATAAGCACCGGGGTTTTGGCGTAGGTCGCGACTTTTTGGGCGACACTGCCGATGATCAGGTTCTTGAAGCCGCCGATGCCGCGGGTTCCCATGACAATGAGGTCGAAGCGCCGGTCCTGGGCATGGCGGACGATGCTTTCCGCCGGATGACCCCGGAGAATTTCGGCCCGGATCCTAACCTTGAACTTTTCGCCATATTCGACGGCCTTGTCCAGGAGTGGCCTGAAGTACCGCTCCCCGTCGGCAAAAAACTCGTCGACTTCATCGATGCTGGGACTGAATTCCGGCGGTTTCACCACCGCCGCCACCACGATGTCGCTGTTGTGCGCGCCAGCCAGCATCACGGCCCACTCCAAAGCCTTCTGACTGCCCGGAGAGCCGTCGTAGGCCGCCAGAATCTTCTTAACTTCCACCCTCAGCGCCCCTCTCCACCGTTATTTTTCCCACCGCTGCTTCTTTGGGTTCCTCTTCTACCTGGAGGGGAAAAAACCATTTTTGCGCGATGACTGTCGGGATTACGGCGCTCATGATCACCGCGGCGATCAGCACGCTGTATTGGCTGCTGTCGATATGGTTGTTGGACAGCCCGTAGAGGGCCGAAATACTGCCGAAGGTCAAGCCGGTGCTCATGAGCAGGGTGGTATAGATGCCGGTACGGCGGTCATAGTTGAAGATTTTCGTGACAGGCACAACGCCGATGAACTTTGCCGCCACCTTCACCACTAAAAAGACCAGGATCGCCCCGGACATGGTATACAAAGCTGAAATCGACACCAGCGCCCCGGCCTTGATGAAGTAAAAGGGGGTAAAGACGGCGAAGACGATCGCCCGCATCTTATGCAGCGTTTCCCGGTAACGCAGGAAGAGACGGGCCATGGTCATGCCGATGATGTAAGCAGGCAGCACCGCTTCGCTGCCGCTGATGACCGCCAGATAAGCCAGGGCCAGCAGCACCAGAAAGATAAACTTGATCTCCGGCTCGCTCACCCGGCCTCCATACCATTGAAATATCTTGCTTGAGACCGGAGTGATGACAAAGATCGTCGCAACCAGGATGGCGGTGAACCAGACCACCTTCAGCGAAAAGCCGGTGAACATAATTCCCAGAGCCAGAACCGTGCCAAGGTCGGTGATAAAGCAGGCCGCCAGGATAGACTGCCCCAGCCGGCTTGACGCCAGACCGGTCTCCACCATGACGGCGTAGACCACTGCGACCGAAGTGGTGGACAGAGCGATGCCGGCGATCTTCGAGGCGTTGACCGACCAGCCGAAGCCGTAGTAGGCGAAGGCCATGCCGCCAATACAGGGAAGCAGGAACGAAAGGAAACCGATGGCCAGGCTTTCCTTGAGATTCTCCTTCAAACTGTCGGGGTTGATCTCGGCCCCGGCCAAAAAGGTCAGCACCACCGCGCCGAAGCCGGCCAAAAAGTTTACCCAGGGAGTGATTTCAATATGGATGGCGTTGCCGCCGATCACGCCGACGGCGATCTCCATCAGTGCGACCGAAATCCCCAGCCGGATCGACAGCATGGTGGCAACAAGCGCCAACAGCACCCACTGGGCTCCGATCGCAAAATTCTGCTCCATCGTTCCCATCGCCCCTCTCACCGAATCTACAGTGGCTGTAAATAAACAGACTCCTACCGACAGTTGTCGGTAGGAGTCATCACCGTCGATCACGGGGTTAATGGCGAACTCCATCGCCCCAAGCATAAATTGTTGTCTAAATTATACCAGCAGCTGCTCCCTGGCGTCAATGTTTCAAATCATTCGAACAGTTCCTTGACCTTTTTCAGTTCCTGCCGGATGGCGATGCCTTGGGGACAATGACTCTCGCACTGACCGCATTCGACGCATTTGGAGGCCGGCGCGGCCAGCTTCGCCCAGATCAGATACCGCTGTTTGGCCTCAGGGGTGGCGTCAAAAGCCCAGTAGTCATTGTAGATCGAGAAGCAGCCGGGAATGTTGATCCCTTCCGGACAGGGCATACAGTATTCGCACGCCGTGCAGTTCAGCTTAATTCTTGCTTTGAAGATCCCCTTGATCTCGTCGATCATCGCCGTTTCTTTCGCGGTCAGCGAATTGGCCTGAGCGTCCTGAGCCACCCTGATGTTTTCCACCACCTGCTCCATGGTGGTCATGCCGCTCAGCACCACCGACACTTCCGGGTGGTTCCATACCCAGCGGAGAGCCCATTCCGCCGGCGTTCTCTTCACCTCGGCCCGGTCGGCGAGGGCTTTGGCATCCAGGGGCAGCCGGACCAGATTTCCGCCGCGCAGCGGTTCCATCACAGCGATACCCAGGCCCTTTTGGGCCGCATACTCCAGGCCGTCTTTACCGGCCTGGTAGTTTTCATCCAGGTAATTGTACTGTATCTGGCCGAAGGACCAGTCATAGTCGTCGACGATGGGCCGGAAGGCCTCGGCCTTGTCATGGAAGGAAAATCCGGCGTACCTGATTCTCCCGTCCCGGAGCGCCTGATCCAAAAACGCGGCGATTCCGGCCTCTTTCAATACCGGCCAGACGTGGGCGTTCAGGGCGTGCACCAGATAAAAATCGATCCTGTCGGTCTGGAGACGTTCCAGCTGCTCATTCAGGTATTTATCCATATCGTCTCTGGTCTTTATCAGCCAGCTGGGAAGCTTGGTGGCCAGATTCACCTTCTGCCGGTATCCGTCCTTGAGGGCTTTGGCTACAAACGGCTCACTGGCGCCGCCCTGGGTAAAGCCTGTTCCGTGATAAGGATAGGCGGTGTCGACATAGTTTACGCCGGCGTCGATGGCGTAACGGATCATCGCAATGGCCTTGTCTGCGTCAATATTGGTCGGGTCATTGCCGATAATCGGCAGCCGCATGCAGCCGAACCCCAAAGCAGAGACCATCTCATTGGTTTTGCCGAACTTCCTGTACAACAAGAAAATTCCTCCTTTACTTCAGGCTTCCCGAAGCAACACAGTTTTATTCTACACTTCGATAAGTCTCGAATTGATTTTAGCTCATCCCGTTCTTCTTGTCAATGACGATTTGCGGCTGCCGGCTTATGGCCCGACAGGACCGCCGCCGGGCCGGACCAGGGTCCGCTGCAGATTGACCAGGAAATCCTGGATGTTGGTGACGATCGACGTCACCTCCAGCGTACCCCGGTCCCGCAGCTTGTTGACAGCAAATTCCGACACATCGACACTGAAGATATACACCGGCCTGACGGCGTCGTCAACCAGCTGATAAGCGGGAGTCATATTGCCGGTGGCGATGGAATGAAGCTGGGTAGCCAGGCATAACACGGTGGTCGCTTTTTTCGCATGCCGCCGCATCGCGTCCTGCGCTTCATAAACGTCGGCTATCACCCCCGGCAGCGGTCCGTCATCCCGGATCGATCCTGCCAGCACCAGCGGAACCTGATGTTTGAGGCAGGCGTTTACCACGCTTTCGTCGATAGCCTGCCTGGCGATGAATTGGTCCAGCGACCCGGATCCCCTGGCGGCATTGATGATGTCAAGATGGTGGTAGTGCCCGTCGGGAACGCTTTCCTGGCTGTAGATATCCTGCCCGAGCGCCGTTTTATAAACCGCGCCTTCCAGATCATGGGCTGCCAGGGCGTTGCCGGCCAGAATGGCATCGACATAGCCGTTTTCGATCAGTGAAATCATCGCTTTTTTCGAGTCGGAGTCAAACACCACCGCCGGCCCCAGTACCCAGACGATGTAGCCGTTTTCTTTTTCAAACCGCAGCAGATCGTACAGGCGGTCATAATCCCGGGAATAGGAAGTTTCCCGCGATCTGCCGGTGCGAAAAGCGAAAGTGTCCGAAGCCAGCGAATCGTCGCCGAAACCTCGGGTATGAAGATAAATCCCGTCACGGCCGTCTTCGGTTCTTCCCACCACAACTTTGTCGCCGATCGCCAGACGCCGGAATTCCTTTGCCGTCGGACGGTCGTCCGGGCCGATCACCACCACGCAGTCCATTCTGCTTTGATCCAGCAGAAGCCACCGGCCGTTCACTTTAAAATACTCGGGGAAGATGGTGGTGGCGTGGAACCCGGCGGGAGCGACCCCCGGCTTTTCCACTGGGCGGACGGTTATATCCGGGCAGTTGGCAAACTTCTCGCTTTGAAAGTCGGGCGATTTATAGGTCGGCAGCTTGAAGCTCATCATGCCTCTCCTCCTCTTTTTCCTCACCGACCGGACCGATCAGGAGGTTTTCCATCGTCTTTTTCAGTATCAGCGGCATGGCGTCAAAAGAATAGGCCGCAGCGACCCGCTCGGACAGTTTATGCGCGTCCTTGCCGTAGGGGCCGATGTTGACCACCGGCATGCTGATGGTCTGGATGGCCTCTACCGGCAGCGTATACTGCCTGCTCCAGGCCGGCATGTTGTCAGTCAGACTGGCGAGGCCTTCGGGGCTGGCGAGGCCGCAGTAGCTCAGATCGGAGATATAGGGATAGAATTTCCTTGTGACAATATTATAGTCATAGACCGCCCTGGCGGCGTCGACCGCATCGTTCACGGCCGCCAGCAAAGCCTCGCCGCCGTCATCCCCGTCTTTGACATAGATGTGCGGATAGTAGGGCGGCGCGAAGTAGACGATTATTTTCGAGTTTTTGTCCGAGTAGTGTTTGTGAACCTCCTGGACAATGGCCAGGGAAAAATCCCGGTCGTCGACTTTCTCATCGCGCAGTTTCCGGGCGGTAGCGGCGATGATTCTGTCGATTTTTTCGCCCAGTTCGGCCTTGACGTTATGATACAGTTCTTCGTAGGTCAGGACGTGCACTTCCCACGGCAGCCGCTGAAAGGGAATATGGCTCAGGGCACAAAACTTTTCATATTCCTCGTTCAGGCGTTTAATGACATTTTCGAAGGAAGTGACCGCCTTGGCCTTGCACTTTGCCAGAACCGCGTCCGGCTGGCTGACATGGGTCGCGTAGTTGAAGTACAGGTTCACGGCGTTGGCGGTCTGCACCGAGTACTCGGTTTTCAGGTCCCGCTGATAGAGGCTGATGGGCGGCAGAGCCACCTCGCCGTCGGCGATATCGCAAAGATCGGTGCTCAGATCCAACTGGTACAAAACCTCGGAGGCCAGCAGGTTGGCGTCAAGACCGTTGAAGGCTTCGCCGACATGGGTCTCCTCGCCGTACAGGAAAAAGCAGGGCAGCAGTTTACCTGTCGTGCCGATGTATACATAGCGGTTATCATCGCCGGGATAGCGGCTGGTGGTGTAATCGGTATCGATGGCGCCGATGAATCGCCAGCCCTTACTGCGGGCCATCGTCGCCAGGTCCTGAACCGCCGCGAGCATGCCGGCCGAATTGCCTTCCTCGTCCGGCACGCCGGCAAACACCAGATTCCCTTCCAGTTCCCCGGCTCTGCCGGCAAAGTCCTCCAGCATCACCAGCAGCGCGGCCACCCCGGTTTTCATATCAAGGATACCCCTGCCGACGATCCAGTCCGGCGAGGCGATCTCGGCCAGGGTCTCATCGCTGAATTTCACGGCAGGCAGCTTTTCTTTCAGCGCCGCCGGATTTGTGGCGTATTCCCTCAGTTCGGCGTAGTCGTCGATGCCCACGGTGTCAATATGGCCCAGACACAAAAGGGTCTTGCCGTCCTTTTGCCGCTGGCCCTCAATGACGGCAAGGACGTTCTTCCGGCCGAGCTTATCGCCGGGAATCGGCAGCAGTTCGAGATTCCCGGGCCGGGCCCGGAAATAGTCCAGCCCCTGCAGCCAGTTATAAATTTTCTCGGCTATCTCCACTTCACCGGGTGTCCCGACAACACTCCGGATCTTGGTCAACTCGACAGCGACGGTTTTGATTCTCTCGCCCAGTTCAGTCAAACCGTCCCCTCCTTTTCATGAAAATTTGCGGTAATCCCGGCCCCAATAAGCGGTAAGGCTGCAAAAAACCCCTAGCAGTAAAAACTACTAGAGGTATGCTCAGCAAAATATGCATCTTGGAACAGACTTTGCAGGAATCAGTTGCCTGCCTTATAAGGATTGTTTCTCCGCAGACGCCGCAATTCCTTCTTTGCTGACAAAGGATTGGTTAAGAAACGGTATTTTCGGGATTTTGCTGTTTCAGTTGTTTTTCCCGACGCCGCTCATAGATTCTTGCCATAACCCGTTCCACCACCACGAACAGAACGGGGATCATAAAGATCCAAATACCGGTGGCCATGAACATCCCGCCGACCACCGCCGTGCCCATGGCGTTCCTGGCCCCGGCGCCGGCGCCGGTGGCCATTGCCAGGGGAAGGCAGCCGATGATAAAGGCCAGCGAGGTCATCAGAATGGGCCGCAGGCGGATCCGGGCAGCTTCAATCGCCGCCTTGACAGGGTCCATGCCCTTATCCACCCTCACCTTGGCGAACTCGACGATCAGGATGGCGTTCTTGGCCGCCAGACCGATGAGCATGACCAGGCCGATCTGCATATAGATGCTGTTTTCCAAACCGCGGGCGTACTGGAAGAGAAACGCCCCGAACATCCCGGTCGGCACGCAGAGAATGACGGCGAAGGGAACGCCCCAGCTCTCATACAGCGCCGCCAGGCACAAAAACACGAACAGCAGGGACAACCCGAAGACCAGCGGGGCTCTTGAACCGGAGATCTTTTCCTCGCGGCTCTGGTCGGCCCATTCATAGCTGAAGCCGGACGGCAAGGTCTGAGCGGCGACAGCTTCCAAGGCGGTGAGGGCCTGACCGGAGCTATAGCCAGGGGCGGGGTTGCCGCCGATCTGGATGGCCCGGTAGTCGTTGAACCGTTTAATCAAGGTGGAAGCGTTGATATCTTTGGGTTTCAGCAGTGTGTTGAGCGGCACCATCGTGCCGCTGGAGCTGCGCACGTAGAAAAAACGGGTTGCATCAATGTCGTTGCGGAACTGCGGCGCGGCCTGCATCATAACCCAGTAAGTGCGGCCGAATGCGTTGAAATCGTTGACATGGGCGCCGCCGAAAAAGGTCTGCAGGGCGGTAAACACCGAGGAGACCGGAACACCCAGTTTTTCGGCCTTCTCCCGGTCGACTTCGAACTCATAGCCGGGGGTGCTGTTGTTGAAGGTGGTATAGATCATCCCGATTTCGGGCCGCTTACGGGCGGCGGCGATGAATTCCTTCGAGACCCGGTCAATTTCGTCCAGCGTGGTACCGGCACGGTCTTCGATCATCATCGTAAAGCCGCCGGTGGTGCCGATGCCGGGCAGCGACGGCGGGCTGAAGGCCAGGATGCTGGCTTCGGAGATGTGACTGCCGTCTTTGAACACTTGCTGAATTTCCTGGGCAACCTGCTGGTCCTTGGCGGTCCGCTCATCCCAAGGCGCGAGCCTGGTGAAGATAACCCCGTTGTTGGGTTTTATCCCGCCCCCCAGGATGTCGAAACCGGTTATGGCCATCTCGTCGATAACACCGGCTTTGGTCCGGATATTTGCGGCAAGTTTGTTGATCACTTCCCGGGTCCGGTTCATGCTGGCAGCCTCGGGCAATGTGACGGTGGTAAGAAAGTAGCCCATATCTTCGACAGGTACGAAGGAGGTGGGAACGGCGCGATACAGGGCGCCGATCATGATTACCAGCACCACCAGCATCACAATGCCGAGCCGGGCCCGGGCGATGATCTTGCCCAGGATGCCGCCGTAACCTTCGATCATGTTGTCGAACCACTGGTTGAAGCTGTCGAATACTCTGCCGACAATCCCGTTATGTCGGTTGGGGTCGTGCGGCTTTAGCAGCAGGGCGCACAGGGCAGGTGTCAGGGACAGGGCGACAAGGGCCGACAGGGCCATGGAAACCGCGACTGTCAGCGCAAACTGTTTGTAGAGCACACCCATGGTGCCGCCCAGGAAAGCCACCGGAATGAAGACCGAGGCCAGAACGAAGGCAATGGCCACAACCGGCCCGGACACTTCGCTCATCGCCCGTACAGTGGCGTCATGCGGACTGAGACCGGTGAAGCGCATATGATACTCCACCGCCTCGATGACGACGATGGCATCGTCAACCACCAAGCCGATAGCCAGCACCATGGCGAACAGGGTCAGGGTGTTAATGGAAAAACCGAGAGCCAAAAAGGCGCCGAAGGTACCGATGAGCGACACCGGCACGGCCAGCATTGGAATAAGGGTGGCCCGCCATGTCTGGAGAAAAATGAAGACAACGATCAGCACCAGAAACAGCGCCGCAGCCAACGTTTTGGCCACTTCCTTCATCGATTCGCGGACATACTGGGTGTTGTCGACGACAACCTTATACTGCAGATCGTGAGGAAACCTCTTGGCGGCATCCTCAAGTACCTGTTGACAATTGGCGATGGTAATCAGGGCGTTGGCGTCAGGACTCAGCATCACCGCGAAGCCGGCGGCCGGATTTCCGCTGGTGTCGGAGAGAAAACTGTAATCCTGGCCGGCCAATTCGATTTTGGCGATGTCGCCAAGGTGGACGATGGAGCCGTCGGAGTTGGCCCGGACGACGATCTTGGCGAACTCGGCCGGATCGGTCAGGCGGCCCTTAACCCGGAGACTGTACTGGAACTGCTGGCCGTCAGGAATCGGGATTTTTCCCACCGTGCCGGCCGGAGCCTGGATATTCTGCTGGCTGATGGCTGTGGAGACGTCGCCCACGGCGATCTTCAGCCTGGCCATCTTATCCGGGTCCAGCCAGACCCGCATCGCGTAGCTTGTGCCAAATTCGCTGATGTCGCCTACGCCTTTGACCCTTTTAATGTCTTCCATAATATAGATGTCGCCGTAGTTTTTGAGAAAGGTGCTGTCATAAGTCCCGTTGGGCGAATACAGGGCGAAGATGAAGGCCCTGTCCTGGGACGCCTTCACGGTGGTGACCCCGGCCAGCTGCACATCCTGGGGCAGGGCGGCGTTAGCCTGCGCCACCCGGTTCTGGGTCTGCACGGTGGCCAGATCGGGGTCTTTGCCCAGTTCGAACTGGACACTCAAAGTGTAAGTGCCGTTGTCCGAGCTGGTGGAACGCATGTTGATCAGGCCTTCCACCCCGTTGACCTGCTGTTCGATGGTCTGAGCGACCGTCTGTTCCACAACGTCGGCGTTAGCCCCTGAATAAGTGGCGTTTACCGTAACCTGGGGCGGAGTGATCTGGGGATATTGGGCGACAGGCAGGTTAAAGGCCGAGATGCCCCCCACCAGAGTAATGACGATGGAAATAACGATAGCGAAAATGGGACGATCGATAAAAAACCTGGCCATCCGGGCACCTCCTACTGTTTGGACGCACTTTGCAAATCATTTGGTCCGATCATTGTCACGTTCATCACCGTGCCAGGCGGTGTCTTCAAGAAACCTTCGACAACAATGCTGTCTGCCGCGGTCAGGCCTTCTTCCACAACCCACAGGCCGCCAACCCTTGGTCCCATCTTCACCGGCCGCGATTCGGCCTTGTTTTCGGCGCCGACCACGGTGACGAAGGTTTTGCCCAGCAGTTGCTGTACAGCCCGCTGCGGGACAAGCAGCGCCCCAGGTCGAACCTCGCCCTGAGCCACGACCCGGGCGAACATGCCGGGGATGAGAAGCTTCTGCGGGTTGGCAAAGACTGCCTTCAGGGTGAGGGTGCCGGTATCCTGGGCCAGGCCCCGGTCCACCTGCTCGATCTTTCCGGTGAGGGGATACTGGGACCCGTCGCTGAGAACAAGTTTAAGGCTGTTGCCCCAGTCGGCCGATGAGGCGGACCGTCCGGCGTTGGCCATGCTCAAATATTCATTTTCACTCATACTGAACTGGACGAATACCGGGTCCACCGAGGACATGGTGGCCAGGACCGTTGTTCCGGCTGTAACAAAACTGCCAACCGCCAGGTCATTCACGTCGATGCGGCCGTTGAAGGGAGCGACAATCAGCGTATCCTGCAGGTCGTCGGCAGCCGATTGCACCCGGGCCTGGTTCGCCGCCACCACGGCGGAGTTCTGCCGCTCCACCGACATAGCCGTGTCCAGAACCTGCTGGGCCACGGCCTGCTGAGAGGCCAGTTTCTGATATCTCATAGTATCCAGATGGGAATTGCTCAGGCTGGCCTCGGACTGGGCCAACGTGGCCTGGGCGGTGGAGAGAGCGGCGTTATAAGGCCGCTGGTCGATCTGAAACAACGGCTGTCCCTCGCTCACGGTGGCCCCGCCGCTGACCATCTTGCCGATGATGCTGCCTGAAACCCTGGACCGAATCTGGACTTCGTTTTTGGCGATCACCTGGCCGACAAATTCGTATGTAACCAGGGCGTCCTGCTGAAGCACCTGCATGGCCTTGACTTCCACCGGCGCCGCCGCCGGCGCTGCCTGCCGGCCACAGCCGGCTGCCAGAACCGTTAGACAAACCGCCGCCACAATCCAGTAGCTTGCAAGCGACGAATATCCGCCGCTGACTTTCCAACCTTTAGTGTTCATTCTGCTGCACCTCGTATCAAGTATTTTGGCGTTTTGGAACTGCTGAACCCAGTTGCTTATCTGACCAACCAGTCATCGCCGGCGATAAAAAAAGCCGTTGTCCGGAGGATCGACCTAGACGGCATTTTTGCCGACAAGCCGCCACAAGTTATCCATCATCTGCTCCCGCAGGGCGAGTGCGTTGAAACTGAGAACCGAACAGCGCAATCCCTGGATAATTGAAAACAGCAACGCAGCCATGGCGTGGCTGTCCAGATCGCCGCGGATTTCCCCGCTGTCTGCAGCCATCTGCAGCCGCTGTTCGATGTCGCTGCGAATAAGCACCTGGCTGCGGTCGAGGCGGGACTGCAATTCCGGGAAATTATCAATGGTCTCCAGGAACAGTCTGGCAAAATTGGCGCGAAGATCGCCCTGAATTCCCAGGGTATCATCAATAAAGCATTCCACCTGCCGCTCGACCAGGATCGTGGTCAGAAACTCTTTAAGGGTTTTGGCCTCCTGGGACAATTGATGATATTGTTCTTCCAGCAGGTCAAACAGGTGGTGACTGGCTACCTGCAACAGGTCTTCCTTGCTGGAAAAATAATGGTAGATTCCGCCCTTGGTCAATCCGGTCTCGTTCGCGACATCGATAAGGGATACATACTTATAGCCCCGCAGTATAAAGAGGCGAAGCGCGGCGATGATGATATTGCCTTTTGTCATGACCCGTTTCCCCTCTCTGCCGGAGTAAGCAGCACCTACCTACCGGACGGTATGTTACTATTATTGCTTATCTGATTTTCCTTGTCAATATCTATCTTGGGGGATTAATTGCCTGCAGCCAAATTTTACAATTGCCCGGCGCGGCTGACCTCAGTCACCGGGCGGCAACAAGAAACTGCTCGGCAAAATCAATCCAGAGCTTGGCGGGATAAGACAAGTGGCGGCCCTTTTTCCAGATAACCGACATGGTGTGCATGATCACAGGGTCGACCAGCGGTATGGCCGCCACCATATCCAGATTCAGATCATCACACAGAGCGCTGGGCAAAAATGCGACACCAAAATTAGCGGCGACGGTTTGCACCATCAGCCCCTTGCGGGAGGTTTCAAATACAACTTTCGGTTGAAAACCTGCCTCTTTGCACCGTTTTATAATATCGTCATGCAGACTGAAGTCGTCGGTATAAAGGACAAACGATTCGTCGGCAAGGGCGGCCAGTCCCACTTGCCCGGCCTGCCCCAGCGGGTGGCGGGAGCTGACGATCAGTCGCAACGGATCGTTGGTAAAGGTAAACGCTTCGTAGTTTTCCGGATTAGGTGCACGACAAATAATGCCAATATCGAGAGTGCCGTCCTGGACGGCGCTTTCCACTTTTTTCGAACCGAATTCGTACAGTCCGATTTCCACGTTCGGGTATCTTGCGCGAAATTCGCCGAGAATCTGGGCGAATTTCGTCGACTCGGTGAGGGGTGGGAGACCGATGACAATTTTTCCTTTTGCGATCTTGTACTGCCGGTCAAAATCGACGGCAAGGTCATTAAAAAGGGAAACCACCTGACTGGCCTGATCGAAGAAAATCGCCCCGGCATCGGTCAGTGCCACCAGTTTGGCGCTCCGGTTGAATAAGGCCACGCCAAGCTCGGTTTCCAGATCTTTGATCATTTTACTGATCGCCGACTGGGAAACATGGGACATTGCCGCTGCCTTGCTGAAGCTTTTCTGGCGGACAACTTCAACAAAATATTTCAGATGATGGATATCCATACCTTTGCCCTCCCTTGGTTATTATCTGTTTTGGTAATACACACTATCTTATCTATGTATTTTACTTATGATTATATAAGAATTATAATCAAGACACAACAATAAATAAAAAGTTCACCGCCGTCTGGAAGCGCCAGCTGACAGTGAAGATAAGAAAACAGGAGTGATTACCATGTCGATCATCAAGTTCCTTTCGTCCTTGCTATATACCCCCCCGGTGTACAAAGTCAGTGTGGAGGGCATTAACGAAAAACTGAGCGGGTATCAGAAAACGCTGGAAAGCCTCGGTTTTGCCGTCAGGCGCGCCGACCAGACGCTGTACTTCACCCCCGCCCAGCTGCTTGTCGCCACCCGGGACAACACCATTCTGGAGATTACCATGGATGTAACAGGCTATGAAGGAATTTCCTACTCTGTGCAGACCAGAGGGTTTTTCGGCTCCCTCGCGGTCGGTCTGACTGATTTCGATCATGCCCTGGCGATGATCGGGGCCAAGGAAACGGCAACCCCTGTCCAGGATAAGAAAATCGCCTGATACCCGACTGCATCTTGCGAGACTTGGAGGTAAGAACCCATGAAAACGATGATTCTGACCCAATTGTTCCGTCTGGGGCAGTTGCTGGGAAAACACCGCCCGCCGCTGACGGAAGATGTCTGGTTTTTCGAATAAGCAAGCAGATCCCCATATGCTGTGACAGCAAACCCCAGGCACCGATGGATTGCCTGGGGTTCCGTCTTATCTAGTTTGAGGAGGAACGAACATGGACTTTTTCAGTTCATTGCAAAGTATATTAAGTATTGTGATCATGATCTGCCTGGGGTATGGCCTGACCAAGAAAGGCTGGTTCAACGAACAAACGGCAAAAACCTTCGCCACGGTGGTCACCAACGTTGCCCTGCCGGCCTATATGGTCTGGAACCTGACCGGAACTTTTGACAAAGCAAAACTGCTCAGCCTGGAAGACGGGCTGATTATTCCCTTTGCGTCGATGCTGGCCTGCTTCGCCATCGGTTATTTCGTATCCAAGGTAATCCGGGTTTCACCCGACCGGCAGGGCACCTTCCGCTGTATGTTTTTCCTGTCCAACACCATTTTTATCGGCCTGCCTGTCAATCTGGCCCTGTTCGGCGATAAGAGCATGCCGTATGTGCTGCTTTATTATATGGCCAACACTTGCCTGTTCTGGACGCTGGGGGTATATACCATCAGCCGGGACGGCCTTGCTCCGCAGCCCAGTTTCCTTAGCTTCCGGACGATCCAGAAGACCTTCTCTCCGCCCCTGATCGGTTTCATGGTCGGAGTGCTGCTGGTACTGCTGGACCTGAAACTCCCTGCCCCGATCACCGACACCTGCCGCTATCTCGGTAATCTCACGACTCCTTTGTCGATGCTGTTCATCGGAATATCGCTGAGCGGAGTGGCGCTGGACGAAATCAAAATCGGCAAGGACATGATCGCCCTGGTTCTGGGACGCTTTGTCATCGCACCGCTGGTGGTCTTCCTGCTCGCCATCGTCTTGCCCATCCCTGTATTGATGAAAGAAGTCTTCATTGTTCAGTCGGCTATGCCGGTGGTGACCCAGGTGTCGATCATCGCCAAGACCTACAACGCGGACCACAGGTACGCCGCGGTCATGACGGCAGTCACGACAATCTTTGCCATGACGACGATTCCGATGTATATTGCCCTGTTCCGCGGCTGGTAGTCCAGGACGTTGATAAGCCCCCATCTGCTTTGCACCCGTGAAGGGCAGGCCTACTTTTCTCTATTCCTTTACTTCACTGAAATGAATGATGGTCACAAGATCGTCGATATTGAGCTTCTTTTCATAAATATCCTCGAACAGTTCGATCAGCTCCTCGACCGAGGTCAGTTCCGGATTCTGATGGTTGAGGTCGGCCTTGGTGAGGTCGGAAAACCTTTTGATCAGCGTCCGGTCGATGATCGCCTGATACAGTTTCTTCTTGGGGCCGAATTTTTTTCCGAAGGTGATCCAGACAATCGAGTTTTCCGAATAGATGCCGCTTATGTCTCCCGGCCGGATGGTGGCGGTTTTCTGCCTCGCGGTCAGCAGCTTCTCGTTGTGCGGTGAAATGAAGTTTAGAGCATACATGGTCATTTTCCTCCTTGTTGCCTGTCATACCTAAATTATAGAATAAAACCGGCCTGATTGCCATTCCTCAAAATCGCCGCAGCCGCCGAAAATATTTGCCGCAAAATTGCTGACCGGTCTTGACAGCAGCAAGCGTCGAATATATAATTATCTTAAATTAAAGATATTTAAAATTAAAGTTCTTTTAATAGGAGAATGTATGGATATTCAAAAAGACACCGCCGAATCCTCCAGTGCCCTGAAGCTATTCGTGGTGCTGGTCAAGGCTTATCAAGCCATCCAGGAAATTGACTACCGCGATATCCGCGGCTACGGGTTTAACCCGACGGAATTCGCCGTTCTCGATCTTTTATACCATAAAGGGCCACATCCCCTCCAGCAGATCGGGGGAAAGATCCTCATCACCAGCGGCAGTATTACTTACGTCATCGACAAACTGGAGAAAAAAGGTCTGATCATCCGTCAGCCCTGCGAGAAGGACCGCCGGGTCATCTACGCCGTCCTCACCGCCAGCGGGCAGGAGACAATGAAGCTTATTTTCCCCCGACACGCCGAGGTCTTATGTAAGGCCCTGGCTGGCCTGAGCCCTGAGGAGCAGGAAGCCGCCACCCAGCTGTTGAAAAAAATGGGTCTGTACGCTCAGCAATTGGAGTAAATTTTACGGATTTATCTTGATTTAAAGATACTTTATTTTGAAGGAATTGGAAGGAGGTGTCAAAGATGGCACAGCTTGGCGAAAAATTCGTCTGCCCGCTCTGCGGCAACGAAGTAACCGTAACCAAGGCCGGCGGCAACCCCGAGATTCACTGCTGCGGTCAGGCGATGAAAAAGGCGTAATACTGAGCTGCGAAGGCAACAGGGTCGACTGCCGTCCCTGTTGCCTCCCAAGGCCGAAAATCAGCAAATAACACAAAGGGGATACGAACATGTTATTCACCGGTTTAGATAGATATCGCGACGAGGGTTTATTACTGCTGCGCGTTGGCATTGGTCTCATGTTCCTGTACCACGGGGCTCCGAAAATCTTCGGCGGCATCGAAACCTGGACCAAACTCGGGGCGGCGACCAAATTCATCGGCATTGATTTTGCGCCGACTTTCTTCGGTCTTATGGCAGCCCTGGCCGAATTCGGCGGCGGTTTGCTGCTGATCCTGGGACTATTGCTGCGCCCGGCCTGTGTCTTTTTGGTCATCAACCTGACGGTGGCCGCGGCGCTGAAGTTCGGCACCGGGGCCGGACTAGCCGGGGCCTCGCAGGCCATCGAGCTTGGCATCGTCTTTTTGAGCCTGATTTTGATCGGGCCAGGCAAGTACAGCCTCGACGCAAAGCTGGCTGCCGCGAAAGGCTGGTAGTCGAAGAAAATTGCTCCCGGCATTTGCCGAAAGCAGTGGCTGACGCTATGGCCCAAAGCTCGGCGGCAACTTGAAGCTTACCGCAACAGCTTCAAGTTGCCGGTTATTTTGCTCACCATTTTTGCCGGACCGCACAGACAGACGCCGTGGTAGTAAATTTCCGCGCTGTCGAGACCGGACATCATTTGGGTATAGGTGTCATAGTCCAGGCAGCGCTGGGCAATTTCGCTGAAGTCCACTACGCTGACAGCTGCGTATTCCGGGGCGAACAGATTGTCCCGCAGCGATTTTATCTGGTCCCTGCTGCCGGCCAGAACCGGGACGGTCCTTGCCGTAATGCCGGGATGGAGGTTGCCGTCCGCGTCTTTGATATCACCGCCCACAATGTCCTCCCGGCCCCTTCCCAGACTTATCCCCAGAACCGCCGCGGTGTTGGCGATCAGTCCCGGCGGCAATTCGCTGTTGATTACCATGACGATCTTCATAACAGGATGTCCTCCTTGTTTTTACTCATCATAACAAGCCGGCTCCCGCGGTGTATTGTAAAAAATTGACGACTCTTTGGAGTCGTCAATTTTTTTACAATACAGTCTGCTGATAAGAAGAATGGAGGCTGTTCAAAAAGGTCAAGATGCCAGGCGGCCGCGAGGAAGCGCGCGCAGACAGTACACGGGGAGTACGGCAAGCGCACTCCCGGAGCACCAACGACGCAGATTGGCCTTTTTCAACAAGCTGCTACTGCAGTTTTTGATAGCGGTCCGGCGTCACGCCGGTATGACCTTTGAATACCTTGATAAAATGGCTTTGATCGTAAAAACCTGTTTCCTGGGCAATGTCGGCCACCGGCCGGGATTTCTTCAGTTCTTTTTTGGCATAATTGATTCTCAGCAGAACCTGATAGGTATGGGGCGGAACCTTGAAGGCCTCCTTGAAGGAACGGATGATCCTGAATTTACCCATTCCGGACAGCTCTTCCAGCTCATCCAGGGTGATTCTTTCACGAAACTGGCTCCGCAGATAGTCGGCCACCAGCCGTAGTCGGGGTTCTTCCTTTCGGCAGGGAATATTGTTCGGTTTCCCGGCTGCCGGGACCAGCTGCGCCAGGACCGCCATGATCCTTGATTCCTTTTCCAGGGGAGTCGCCGCACCGGTCAGGCTTTCCAGCATCCCGTCCACCGCCCGGTAAGCCGGCTGCGCCGACAAGTCCCTGACCAGCGGGCTCCGCAGGTCGCCGGCCGCCTCGTCCATGAACCGCCAGACCCAGCCGGGCTGGAGAAAAAGCATTTTATATTTCCACTGCCGGGCCTCCTGCGGCGTGCAGGCGTGCACAACATCAGGCGGAATGGCTACCAGGCTGCCGGGGGTAACGGTGGCAAGCTGCCTGCCTTCGCACCAAAATGAGCTTTCACCCAGATCGACAATCCCCAGGGAATATTCTTCATGAGCGTGCTTTTTGTAACATAGATCGCTGCTGTCACACAGCTTGAGTTCAAAAAACGGCAGGTCCCTGTCGCGGTAATATTGCACACTCATCGGTGATCGCCCCCCCTCGGAACTGCGGTTTCAGCAGCCCCGTTTCTTATTATATCGTGATTTGGCCGGCATTCCTTTGGCTCAAGGCATGACGATGACCGGCTTGACCGTGACCCCGTTTTGGGCGTCGGCCACGGCCTGATTGATCTCAGCCAGGGGGTAAACGCGGATCAGGCGGTCGAAAGGAAATTCGCCGGCGGCATAAAGCTCCAGCAGGCGGGGGATGAAGACGCCCGGCACGCTGTCGCCTTCGACGATTCCGGTTATCGTCAGGCTCCTCAGGTGAGCCTTTTCCACGCCGGTCAACGCGGGATAGGCGCTGACATAAGCCAGCTTTCCTCCGGCCGCCAGCGACTGCACGGCCTGAAGACCGACCGCCGCATGGCCCGACGCTTCAAGAGCGTAAGCGACTCCGCCGCCGGCGATCCGTCTGATTTCTGTCGCGACATCGACTTTACCGGGATTCAGGACATGGGTTGCTCCCAATTCCTGCGCCAGGGTCAGCCGGTGGTCACGGACGTCGGTGACGACAATCACGCCGCAGCCGGCGACTCTCGCCGCCATCACTGCGCTGAGGCCGACCGCGCCGGCGCCGAAGACAGCGATGGACGAACCGGCTTCAGCCCGGAAATGATTAAGAACGGTGCCGGCGCCGGTCTGAACGCCACAGCCCAGAGGACCGAGCAGCTTCAGATCCAGCCGGCGGTCGACCTTGACAATATTATTCCGGTTGACCACGGCGCGGGTCCCGAAGGAAGCCTGGCCAAAAAGCACAGCCAGATCGCGGCCGTGCTGATGGAGCCTGGTCGACCCGTCGGCCATTCTGCCGCCGAAATTCAGTTCGCCGTACCGGTCGCAGTCGAACGGCGCCCCGCTCAGGCAAGGGGGACACTCGCCGCAGAAGGCGTAGCCCAGGACGACATGATCGCCTGGATGCACGTCGTTCACACCGGGCCCGACCTCTTCCACGATACCGGCCCCTTCGTGTCCCAAAACCGCGGGCAGAGGAAAAAAATACTCCTGATGCTGGATATGAATATCGGTGGAACAAATCCCTGAGGCGACGATCCTGACCAGCATTTCGCCGGTCTTCGGTTCGTCGAGAGTCACCGGTTCGATCTTGAAAGCTTCGCCTTTGCGGTGCAGCACCGCCGCCTGAACTTCCATCCCAGACCCCTCCCCCGGATTAACATCTTCCTGATTGCAGATTTAGCCGGCCAGCCGCCAGGTTCCTGCCTGCGGCGGTCCGCTCTCCCGGCAGCTACAAGCTTTCATAGGTGTGCTTCAGGAACAGGGCATCCCACTGCACCAACGGACCTTCGCAGATGACGCAGCCGCAGACCTGGTAGTCCTTCAGGGCCTGAAGACAGGCCGTATAGTTAAAGTCGCTTTCCCGGACCGGCAGATGATTTTTCTCACCTTTGGGGCTGTATGCGATCCCGCCCATATGGATATGCAGATCATCCAGGGCGGCCCGCCCCAGCTTGTCCAGCACCAGCTGCAGGACGGCGGCAAAATCGGCATAATCTTTGAGGCTGCCGTTGTTTCTGGCGTGGATATGGGCGAAGTCGATGCACAATTTGCAGGCAGGAATCTGGCTGCACAGAGCCACCAATTCTTCGATAGCGCCGAATTGGGTCGGTTTTCCGGTGGTTTCCAGCCGGTAGTCGACCCCCTGCCAGGGAAGTCGGGCCAACTGCTCACCAATCGCGGCGTAGGCCACCTGCGGCGGATCCTTCAGATAAAAGCCGGGATGAAAAATCAGGCTTCTGCCGCCCACTTTGGCCAGCGCCTCCGCCGCGGCGAGGATTCTGTCCACCGACTGCCGCCGCTTTTCCGGCTCGGCGGCATTGAGATTGATGTAGTAGGAACCGTGAGCCGACAGGTAAAAATCATTTTCCAGCTTGGCGGCGCTGATTGCGTCTTTGTTCTTGTCGGTGACATTGACCGACTGGACGAAAAGGAGCTCCATGGCGTCAAGCCCGAAAGCCTTCAGGTATCTGATCCCGGATGCATAATTAAATTTCTGTTTGCCTTCACCGAGGGGAAGGCCGGATACCCCGAACAACAACCTGTCGATGGTAATCTGCCTCTTTAGTTTAGATTTTATTGTCTTTATTATGATATAGCTTGTCCAGACTTGGCGCAAGATTTTATCCATAGCCCGTGCTTTCCGGCGCCCTGCCATAAAAAAACCGGTCCCTCCGCCAGCGGAGGGACCGTTATCGGTTTTGCGTATTTTAGTAACCGACCATGTCAATACCCTTCAGGCCTAGAATCTGCCTGGCCTCATCCGGGGTGGCGGGTTCGCGGCCCAATTCGCGGGCGATGCGGATGACTTTCTCCACCTGCTGCGCGCTGGAGGTGGCCATCTTGCCTTTTTCCAGATACAGGTTGTCTTCCAGTCCCACCCGGACGTTTCCGCCGAGCAGGAGGGCTTCGGTGCACAGGGCCATCTGACTGCGCCCGGCGGCGGCCACCGACCATGTGAAGTTTTTCAGGGTCTGCTCGGCGGTGCGCACCAGGTAGTGAAGATTGTCGAAGGCAGCCGGGGCCCCGCCGAGAATTCCCAGCACGAACTGGACATAGACGGGGGCCTTCAGATTCCCGCGCTCAATCAGGGTGGCAACGTTGTTGATCATGCCGAGGTCGTAGACTTCAAGCTCCGGCTTGGTCCCGTTGTCGTTGAAGAACTGGCAGAACTCGCGCATCGTCTTGAAAGTGTTGGGGAAGATAAGGTCTTCGGTCATGCCCAGGTACTGGTCTTCCCACTCGAATTTGGTCGGGCGTTTTTTGTGTTCGAGGATTTGGAACAGAGCGAAATTCATCGAGCCGGCGTTGAAGGAAGCCAGCTCCGGTTTGAAGGTCGGCACGACCTTGACCCGGTCCTCCGCCGACATGCCAAGGGCTCCGCCGGTGGTGAGGCAGAGGATGATGGGGCAGCGGCGCTTCACTTCGGTGACGATTTGGCGGAAAAGATTCATATCGCTGATGGGTTTGCCGGTCTGCGGATCGCGGACATGGATGTGGGCGACGGCGCCGCCGGCCTCATAGACCCGCACCGCCTCGTCGGCGATCTGCTGGGGAGTGATGGGCAGGTGGTCGCTCATGAACGGGGTGTGGATGGCGCCAGTTAGCGCGGCGGTGACGATTACCTTGTCAGACATGGGTTAATCCTCCTTATTGGCAAATATTCTCGGAAAGGCGCCCCGTTGACGGGCGCCTCCAGCTTTACTTCACCCGGTCAGCCGGGCCCGTCATTGGTTGGTCTGTCTTTTTTCCCAGCCCTGCCGGAAAAGCGGAAGCCAGTTGCCCTGCTGATAGGGGTGTTTCAGAATTTCCTCGATGTTCAGGTCGGTACCGAGCCCCGGACCTTCCGGGGGAACCAGGTAACCATTTTCGATCTTCATCGGGTTGGTCAGAATCTCCTGTTCCCAGGCTTCGTTAAACTCGTCGAAAATCTCGTGGATGAAGAAGTTGGGGGTGGCCATGTTGAGGTGGGCACAGGCGATGGAGCAGATGGGCCCCTGGGCGCTGTGAGGGGCGGTCACCCCGTTGGCGGCGTGAACCATGCCGGCGATCTGCTTGGAGGCGCTCAGGCCGAGGAACTGGGGCTCCAGCTGGATAATGTGGACGGCGTCGTGCTTGAGCAGCTCGGCGAACTGTTCCCGGCAGTAGTAGTCCTCGCCGCAGGAAATCGGCACAGGGCTGCGTTTGGCCACTTCGACGATGGAAGATATCCGCTGGGGCGGCACCGGGGTTTCGAACCAGGCCGGTTTATACGGCGCCATCGCCTCGGCGAAACGCAGGGCGGTATGGACGCTGAACCGGTTGTGCCCTTCGACGAGAATGTCGATATCGGGCCCCACAGCCTCCCGGACGGCTTTGATAATCTCGATAGCCAGAGCGAAGTCCTTGGGTTCCACCGTCCGCCAGGCGTTGCCGAAAGGGTCGAATTTGAGGGCCGTGTAGCCCTTCTTCTTGGTAATCAGGGCTTTCTCATAGTAGCTTTCCGGGGTGCGCGGACCGCGGTACCAGCCGTTGGCGTAGACCCTGAGCTTGTCGTGGCAGCGCCCGCCGATGAGTTTATACAGAGGCTGGCCGCAAGTTTTGCCGATAATGTCCCAGCAGGCGGTTTCGATGGCCGCCAGGGCCGAGCCCTGAACCTGGCCGCCGTCGGAGTACACATCACGGAACATCTTCAGGGACAACGTCTCGGTATCAAACGGATCCTGACCGATCACCAAGTGGCTGAGCTCATGGATAGCAGCCTCCACCGTCTTGGCAAAACCGTTCAGGGTACCCTCGCCGATGCCGTGAATGCCCTCATCGGTGTGAACCTTGACAAACAGCCAATTTTTCCAGGGATTTCCGGCGATAAATGTCTCGATTTTGCTGATCTTCATACTTTGGTCTCCTCTCTTGCCCGCCACACATTGGGTGGGTCGGGCCGCAACTTCTGCGACACCTTCAAAAACGCTCCCGGGACGGCCGACGCAAGGCGGAAGCGCTGCTACCGCTGAACCCGGCCTGACCCGTCGCCCTTCATGAGCGCTTCGACCTCAGCGACGCTGACCACATTGAAATCGCCGGGAATAGTGTGTTTGAGGCAGGAAGCGGCCACAGCGAACTCGATGGCCTGCTGATTGTCCATGCCGCTGAGCAGCCCGTAGATCAACACGCCGCCAAAAGAGTCCCCGCCGCCGACCCGGTCGACAATATGGATGTTGTATTTTTTCGACTTGGAGAACTGTCCGGCCACCGAATCATAAAGAATGGCCGACCAGCCGTTATCGGAAGCCGAGTAGCTTTCCCGCAGGGTAATGGCCACCTTTTTGAAGCCAAAGCGCTCGACCAGTTTGCGGCAAACTTCCTGGTAGCCGGCGTCGTCGATTTTTCCGGAATGCAGATCGCTATTTTCGGCTTTGATGCCAAAAACTTTTTCAGCGTCTTCCTCGTTGGCGATGGCGACATCGACAAACTTCATCAGGCCGCTCATAACCTTGTTGGCCTGCTCCGGACTCCACAGATTTTTCCGGTAGTTGAGGTCGCAGCTTACCGTCAGACCGGCCTTTTTGGCGGCCTGGACAGCCTCGAGACTGACTGCGGCGGCGTTTTCACTCAGGGCGGGCGTGATGCCGGTGATGTGAAAAAGTTCGGCGCCGGCAAAGATTGAGGGCCAGTCGAATTCACCGGGCTGCACCTTGGCGATGGCTGAATCTTTCCGGTCATAAATGACCTTGGATGCGCGCTGGGAAGCACCAGCTTCCAGATAATAAACCCCGAGCCGATCGCCTTCCATCTTTATGTAGTCGGTTTTCACGCCGTACTTCTGCAGGAAGCCTTTGCAGGCCTGGCCGACTTCGTGCTTAGGCATTTTTGTGACAAAATAAGCGTCGCAGCCGAACTGGGCCAGAGACGCCGCGACATTGGCCTCGCCGCCGGCGTAGGTCACGTCGTAGGAGCCGGTCTGCACGATGCGCAGATAGCCGGGAGGCGCCAGCCGCATCATAATCTCGCCAAAGGTGACAACCTTCTTGGTCATTCCAATCCCTCCTAAAATCCTCGTGCTTCCTTGATCTTTTCAATAAACAATTTGGCTGCTGTGGTGACGGCGTCATAATCGTCACGTTTGGCCCCTTCGGTCAGTGAGCCGCCTACCCCCAGCGCCACCGCTCCGGCGGCAAACCAGTCCTTGACGTTATTGGCCTGAACCCCGCCGGTCGGCATGAGCGGCGCCTGCGGGATGGGTCCATGAACCGCTTTGATGAACTGCGGCCCCAAAAGTTCGCCAGGAAAGACCTTGACAATGTCGGCACCGGCCTCCATGGCTTCCACCACTTCTTTGACGCTCATCGCCCCGGGCATGCTGGGGATCTGGTAGCGGTTGCACAGCTTGATCACATCAGGATTCAGGCAGGGTGTGACGACGTATTCGGCACCGGCGAGAATGGCGGACCGGGCTGTCTCGGGATCGAGAACCGATCCGACTCCCAGAGTAATCCCCTCGTTTTGACAGTAGACGGACAGTTCCTTGATGACATCAAGGGCGCCCGGAACCGACATGGTTACCTCAATCACCTTGATTCCACCCGCACTGATGGCGTTGACCACCCTTTTCGCCTTTTCGGCGCTTTCCACCCTGACAATAGCCACTATACCGCTTTTCAGGACAGTTTCCAACACAGCAAGTTTTTTCACCCGTGCACCTCCGTTAGATTATGTTAGTATTTCCCCCTACCTGAGGGAAATAAAACCAGCCTGTTTCCATGTATTTCATACCCACACGGCTGTCCACAGTAATATTTTACCACCATGCTCCCCTGGTTTCCAGTGGAGTTTATCCCTCTGTCCGTCAAACAAAACAGGAAAAGAAGGCCTGTCCTTCCTGCTGACAAGAAAAACAGGCCTTTGGCGGCCCGCTTTATGTTTATCGTCAGACCATCAGGCCTTGTTGCTTAGGTACCACTCCAACGTTGCCTTAAGTCCGGCGGCCAGAGGAGTTTGAGCGATAAACCCGAACTTTTCCCTGGCTATGGTCGTATCCAGCACGCGGCGCGGCTGGCCGTTCGGTTTGTCGGCGTCCCACGCGACAGCGCCCCGGTACCCCGCAAGTTCGGCGATGGTGGCGACAAGGTCTTTGATTTGCCGTTCCTGGCCACTGCCTAAATTCACAGGTTCACTTTCGTTATAATGTTCAGCGGCGAGCAAGATTCCTTCCGCCGCATCCTCGGCGTACAAAAATTCCCGCGACGCGGTGCCGTCACCCCAGACGACGATCTTGTCCAGCCCCTCAGCAATGGCGTCGCAGCACTTTTTGATCAGCGCCGGAATTACGTGCGACGACGCGGGGCTGAAATTATCGCCAGGGCCGTAGAGATTGGCCGGCAGCAGAAAGATGGAATTGAACCCGTACTGCTGGCGATAGGCCTGGCTCTGCACCAGCATCATTTTTTTGGCCAGACCGTAAGGAGCGTTAGTCTCTTCCGGGTACCCATCCCATATATCGCTTTCCCGAAAGGGCACAGGACAAAACTTGGGGTAAGCACACACCGTTCCGATAGCGACAAACTTCTCCAGGCCGTGCAAACGGCCCTGTTCCATCAGTTGGGTACCCATCATCAAATTATCATAAAAGTATTTTCCGGGATTGATCTGGTTGGCGCCGATCCCCCCAACCACCGCCGCCAGATGAATCACCAGGTCAGGCCGAAAGTCGCCGTACAGCTTTTGGACCTGGCCGGCCAGGGTCAGATCATACTCCCGGCTCCGTGGCACAAACAGCTCGCGGCAGCCCCGTTCAGCCAGTTTCCTGACTACATATTTCCCGAGAAAGCCAGCCCCGCCGGTGACCACCACCCGGCGATCAGCAAAAAAGTCTCCCACCGTCCTTCCCCCTCCTCACGACTTGTCGGCCGGCCCGTCGCCCGGCAGCTTCCGGGACTGTCGCCGCAGATCTTCCCTGACCATGAGACTGACAAGCTCGGCAAAGGTGACGCCAGGCTGCCAGCCAAGCTGCCGGGCGGCTTTACTGTAATCAGCCTGGAGGATGCTCACCTCGGTGGGCCGGAAAAAGCGGGGATCGATCCTGACCACAACTTCTCCGCTGGCCTCGTTCACCCCGATTTCCTCAAGCCCCGCTCCCTGCCAGGCAAGCGGGATCCCCGCGCTGCTGAAAGCCGCTTCGACAAACTCCCTTACGGTGTGGCACTGCCCGGTTCCTATCACGTAGTCCTCGGGCTTCGCCTGCTGGAGCATGAGCCACATGGCCAACACGTAGTCTCCGGCAAAACCCCAGTCTCTTTTGGCGTCAAGATTGCCGAGATAAAGAATCTGCTGAAGACCGAGGCTGATCCGGGCCACTGCCTGACTGATTTTTCTTGTCACGAAGGTCTCACCGCGCCGGGGCGACTCGTGGTTGAAGAGGATGCCGTTACAGGCAAAAAGCTGATAGGCCTCGCGGTAATTGACGGTGATCCAGTAGCCGTAAAGCTTGGCGACGGCGTAAGGACTGCGCGGATAGAACGGCGTGGTCTCCCGCTGTGGTATTTCCTGGGCCTTGCCGAACAATTCACTGGTCGAGGCCTGATAAAACCTTGTTTTGTCCCTGAGGCCAAGCAGCCGGATGGCCTCCAGCAGCCTCAGTGTCCCCAAAGCGTTGGTGCTTGCCGTGTATTCCGGGGTCGCGAAAGAAACCTGGACCTGGCTTTGCGCAGCCAGGTTATAGATCTCGTCAGGCTGCACTTCTTCAACGATCCGCATGATGTTGGCCGAATCGGTCAGATCGCCGTCATGCAGGACAAACTGCGCCGCGGCGTCGGTTTCCGGCAGGCACAGGTGGTCGATCCTCTCGGTGTTGGGCACCGAGGCATAGCGTTTCATCCCATGGACTTTATAGCCTTTGCCGAGGAGCAGTTCGGCAAGGTAAGCGCCGTCCTGACCTGTGACGCCGGTTATGAGGGCCGTTTTCATTCTTCGCAATCATCTCCTGTTCAGCTGTTCCGATTTGTAAATCCTCCCTATCATCCTATTCATCCCGGCGGCCGGAGGTACGTTGTCAGCCCGGAGTTCCGGCGGCCGGGGCGCCTGACGCGGGGAGGGCAGGCCGGCCTTATCAGCAGGAGCAGGCTGGCCGGCAGTTTCATAGACTGATAGGAGAAGAACCCCTATTAAGCCAAAAGGCATCTTTCGAGGTAACAGTCATGGAGACGTTTTATCATGTATCAACAAGCAACCTGGGCCGGGGTCAAACGGTGAAACCTTACGGCCGCGGAGAAAATTTCCGGACGATGTTCGACTTCTGCTCCTGTCTGGTGGAGAAAGACGCCGACAAAATCCCCTTCGTATCCGTCCTGGAAGACTTTATGAACGCCAAAGGCCTTTCTTTCCCCAATCCCTATTCCCTTGGCACAATGCTGCGGGAAGTGCTGGCGGAGCAAGTACGGCGGACCTATTTTTCTGACAAGCCTGCGCGGATCGGGTCGGTATTCGTCTTCAAAAACTATCCGGATGCTTACCGTTTCCAGTCGGACTACCGCAAGGAAAAAGGTCTGATCTACCGCTGCGAATCCCCTGCCCGCAGCGTGCTTACCCTGGACATGGCGATCATTACCCACGCCAGGCTGTCCCACAGCGACTGCGGCACCGATTTTCAGGCCTTTAAAGCTGCGATGATGAAATACTGGGCCGCCGACCCGCCGATGCAATATCCCGAAACCATCTGCGCCGACCCGGTGACCATTGTCGGTCCGGCCTATCTGGCCTATCGCTACGACCCCGAATCCGGCCGGTTCATCGACACGATCCACGCCCCTCCCGACGATGCCTCCGGCCAGCCGCAGCTTCCGGCCGCCTGTACTTATGAGACCCCGGTATTTGAGCCCGGCAAAACCCCGGTCTATAAAAACGGCATGTGGCACAACGAGGAGGAGGAAGATTTCAGGATGAACAGCTGTGTAGCTCCGCAGCCCGAGCTTTACGGCCTCATCGGGGAAGCCCTGAAAGGGAATGACTGCGTCCGGGCGCTGGAATACTGCCGGCAGTTGCTGCAGGAAGCCGCCGACCCTCAGATCGACGCCCTGCGGAAAACCCTCATGAACAGGATCAAAGACCGGAATATCAACGAAAATATCCGGCAATTCAAGGCTTCGATCCACGAGCCGCTCCCCCCAAGGGAAGCCATCCGCCGGCCGGAGATTCTGATTCCCTGCTTCAATCAGGGCTGGCTGCTCGGCGACGCCCTGGCCTCGCTGCCTGACGGGGTGGCTGTCACGGTAATTAACGACGCGTCCACCGACGACACCGCCGCCCACATCGACGCGCTACGATCCAGGCATGCCTTCAGGCTGCTGACCAACCCGGCCAATCTCAACCAGTGGGGCAGTCTCAACCGCGCCATCACGCTGTCGGAGAACAATCTGTTCATCATTCTCAACGCCGACGACGCCTTGGCCCGCTACGCCGTGCCGACCATCCTCGGGGTGCTGGAGCGGCACCCGGCTGTGCGGATGGTGGGAGGGGATTGCTGGCCCTTCGCCGACGCCGCCGTTTTGGCCGGCAACCGGGAGCTGCCGGCCGAGCTGCCGTACAGCCCCTCGCCCCGTATCTTTTCTCCGGCCGACGCCCTGAGCTTTCATCACCCCAATGACATCAACATGACGATGTCCGGCTGCTCTTTTTTGCGATCGGCCTGGCAGGCGACGGGCGGCTTCCGGGATTTTGACGGGAGGGTCTGCTCCTTCGATGACCGGGATTTTCAGATGCGGGTATGTGCGCTGTTCCCTGTGGCCGTGCTGCAGGAAAAGCTGGCCTTTTACCGCGTAAACAGCTCGGTCGGTCGCGGCCGCTCTTTATAACAGGAGGATTATACATGTTTTTTGCCGACAGGATCAGATCCATCCGTCCATCCGACCGGGTGCTGGAAGTCGGCCCCGGGGCCTGTCCCCACCCCCGGTCCGACATGCTGCTGGAAAAACGGTTCGCCAGCGAGGCCGAAGCCTTCGGCCAGCGGGGCAGGACCCCGGCCACAGCCGTCGCCAAGCCGGTGGTCTACTTCGACGGCGGAAAGTTTCCTTTTGGAGACAACGAATTCGACTATGTCATCTGCTCCCATGTCCTGGAGCATGTCGAGGATATTGAGGTCTTCTGCGGCGAATTGACCCGGGTAGCCCGGCGGGGCTACCTCGAATATCCGACCGTTTATTATGAATACCTGTACGATATTCCCGAACATGTCATGCTGCTGTTTTGGCATGATGGCACCCTCCGCTACCTGCCCAAAGCCGAAAGTGGCATCAAAACGTTCAGCTGCATAACCGGCTTTTTTTTCCACACCCTGCAGAGCGGTCACGACGCTCTGATCCGCTCTTTTATGCCGGCCTTCTTTCAGGGCTTTGAGTGGAGCGACGGCCTGGCTCTTAACCGGGCCAAAAGCGTCGCCGAACTGGCGTGGCCCCTGACCGCCGCCGGAAACCCTGTGTCAACAGAGGCCGGAGCAGAGATCACGGTGCTGGTCTTCAGCAAGGACCGGGCCATGCAGCTGGACGCACTGTTGTCGTCCCTGCTGCTGCACTGCCGCGAACCGCAGTGCCTGCGCGTCCAGGTGCTCTTCGCCTGCTCCGCCGACCGTCACCGCGCCCAGTACCGGGAACTGGCGTCACAATACCCCCAGGTTTCCTTCCTGGCTGAAACCGACTTTCAGGCCCAGGTGCAGGAGGTTTTGCATCAGACCGAAAAGATCCTTTTCCTGGTGGATGACAGTATTTTCGTCCGGCCCTTTTCGGCCCGCCAACTGCGGGAACTGCTGGACAATCAAACCCAGGCTGCCGGCGTTTCCCTCAGGTTGGGCCGGAACACGACCTACTGTTATCCGTTGGAGCGGTTCCAGCCCCTGCCGCGGTTTGAGGACCTGGGAGACGGTTTTTTGCGTTACGCCTGGCAGCAGGCGGAGGGCGACTTCGGCTATCCTATGGAAGTCTCCAGTTCCTGTTACCGGGCCGAAGATGTCCTGCGGGTGCTCGGCGGCTCCGGCTTCAGCAATCCCAACGAACTGGAAGGGGCGATGGCGGCCAGGGTCCGGCTCTACCTTGCCCACAAGCAGTTCTTGCTTTGTCCCGAGCAGTCGGTGGCCTTTTCCTGCCCGGTCAATGCCGTTCAGACCTGCTGCTCCAACCGTCATGAGCCCCGGCAGGACTTCACCGCCGAATTTCTCGCCGACCTCTTCGCCCATGGGAGACGAGTCGCGACGGAGGCGTACCGCGACTTGGTGCCGAACGCCTGCCATCAGCCGGTGGAATTGGTTTTTAAATAGCAAAACGGGAACCGGTGGTTCCCGTTAACCATTTATATGCAGCGGCACGGAATTGTCGCGGATGGTATAAAACAGCAGTTGCTGGTATTCGGCCATCTTTTCGGGGGTGACGGCGTAATCGGTTTCGGCGTAGCGGGACAAGAGTATTCCCAGTCTGGTCCAGAGGCCGACGTCGGCAGGCGCGGCGTGTCTGACGTGCCAGGCCACCGGCGACACGAGCATCTTTCCCGGCAGGTCGTTGGCGATAGCCATCAGGATCAGCCAGTAATCCCACCAGTATAGCCCCAGGCAGAAGCTTTCGGCCGGATAACAGCCGGTCTTGTTTTTTGGAAAAAAGACATAGTCAAAACCGCCGGTGCGGGGTGTCCCTTCCACCGATTCCAGTGCTTCGACGTCAAGGCGGGAGCCGAATACGATCGAATCGGCCGCCTCTTTGGCCATAAAAGCCGCCAACTTCTCACCCTTGAACACGATATCGGCCTTTACGATACCGCAGACCGCAGTCGGTCGCCGGGAAGCGCAGTCCAGCAGATCCTGGATATAGACGCAGGGCCTGCCGTAAGCGCTCCGGCCGTCGCGATAAGCCGGAACGAATTCGGTGTCCGGGAAGTGAGGCCTCAGGGCGTCAATGTCAGCGGGAGAATTAAGGGCTACTGCTGTGAAGCCGCATTGCCGCCAGCTCCGCAGGGCGGCCTGCTGGACCAGAATATTGTCCGGCGTCAGGGAAGTCAAGATTGTCACCGGCGGAGCGGGCTCGGGCCGAGGTGCCGGCAGTCCTGAACAGCCCAGATATTCCAGGACGATCTCGCAGAATTCCCGGGCCCGGGCTTCCACCGCCGCCAAGGCGCCGGTCCTGGCCAGGCTTTCGGCCGGTTTATCCGGACCGGGCCGGCAGGAAGACAGCAGTGCATCCATTTTCACCGCCAGATCCTGCGGATCGCTCCGCCGGAAGGTGGTTCCATAGCTGTATTCCACATGGACGTCAAGGTCGCTCAAAACGATGGGTTTGGCCAAAGCCCGGCACTCCTGGACTACGAGGCTCAGCCCCTCAAACAGGGAAGGCTGCACGACGAACAGACTGCGCCGGAGCAGCTGGATCTGGTCTTCCCGGGGAATCAGCCCAAGGATGGAAACATTCTCGCGTATTCCCAGCGCGTCGATTTGGCCCTGCAGGATTTCGAAGTAGCCGGGAATGCGGTAGTCGTCGGTAGGCCCGGTACAAACCAGGTGGACGGCGCGGCCGGTTTTTTTGAGCAGGCTGACGGCCTGAAACAGGGTCAGATGATTCTTGTGGACCCAGAATTGATTGGAACAAAGGACAAACCGCTCCGGCAACCGGTATTTTGCCTGAACCTCCTCCGGGTTCCCGGTATACCAGTTCTCCTCCGGCTGGGGCGAAGCCGACAGAATCCTGGTAACCACGCCGGATTCGGGGTAAAATTTCCTGAAGTCGCTCTCGGCGGAGCGGCTGTTGAGGATCAGTAGCTTGGCCTGCTGGGCTATCTTGAGAAACTGACTCTCCCGGGCCTGGTACTCGTAGCCTGAGAAGAAATCCGGCAGGTAGCGGTGCTGGAAATCAGGTATCCAGGAAACCGCCTGACGGTAGGGAAGCACGTCGCTGTTCACCGGATAATAAAAATCGACCAGGGAAAACAGCTCATCCAAGGACTGGCAGTGAATCGGCTTCGTTCCCAGTACCGCTTCCAGGTCAGAGACGGTGGAACCGAGGAGAATCAGTCCATCAAACAGGTGGACAAATGGGCGGTAGCAGTCGAAGTCAGCCAGGCTGCCTTCGCTTATAACCAGATAAAGCGCAGGGCGTTCGCTCCTAGCCAGGGCCGACAACGACCTGACCAGAGTTTCCACATAGGAGACGCCGCCATGCCACTGTTTCCCTCCGGTAAGGGGGATGCCGACGCGGGTGTTGGCGATCATACAAGCACTCCTTTTCTGCACCAGATGCGAAACCGAGGGTATGCCGGGCTCAGGCGGACTGCCCAGCAGGCCGGCCAACGCCTTGGCCACCGACAGGATGTAGTGCCGCGGGTTGTAACGCTGCTGAACAATGGCCAGCGACCGGAAAGCCTGCCTGCAGAGCCACTGATCCGAGGCCCCGGCAAAATGACGGATGGCGTCCCGGATCCCTTCGACGCTGCAGTCTTCCAGGATCTGGGCTTCATCCTGCTCCAGACCGCAGGCCGGGCTGACGATGGGAATCAGCCCGGCGGACATGGCGGCCAGCACGCTGCCTGATATCCCCTCGGAACAGGAGGGCAAGATGACATAAGGGCAGCGGCGGACGATCTCCCGAAACAATTCTCCCCGGATGTCGACAAAGCCGACAGGTTTGATGTTGGGCCGGTGAAACAATTCAGCCTCATAGGCTTTGCAGAAATCCGGTTCCTGGGAGAATAAACTGCAGACATAGAGATTGACTTCCGGGCTGGCGGCAAATGCCTCGAGCAGCAAATCAAGCCCTTTGAGAACCTGGGGCTGGCTGGCGAAAAAAAGAAAATCCCGGGGCGATTTTTGCGAAACATCGATCGGCGGCGGCAAGACATAGCCGCTGTTCTTGATGAAAGACACCTGGGCCGAGGTCACCGGACCGAAGGTATCGAGAGTCCGGCGGTTGCCGACCAGGAACAGGGCCTGAAATTCGTCGGGATGAGGGTACTGGTAGGCCAGCGATGTCCTGGGCTCCAGCCGGATGCCACGCCGGCGGCGGATCGCCTCCAGCCGCTCTTCTTCCCGGCGGCGCTGCCAGGAGGGACACGAGCCGGTGGCATACAAGATCTGCGGGCAGCCGGGTTTCAGATACTGACAGTAGGCCTGGCGGTTGTGGGGCGAGATGTCCAGCAGCAGGTCGTATTGCCTGGGCAATACGACCTCTTCGGCGTTCCAGTTCACCGCATCGACGTTATAGCCAAAGCCGCCGATCAGCGCGGCCAGCATCGGCACCTGCCACAGGTTCTGGTGCCACTGGCCGGCCCCGGATTCGTCAAACGGCTGCACGATGTACTTGAGCAGGCAGTGCCGCTCAAAACCGGTCTTGTTGACATTGATCATGACTTGATTCATAAGGCACCAATCCACCATTTTTAGAGAATGACGTCCCGGGCCTCCCGGTTGATCTTCTGCGCGCACTGATGCAGGTAAACGAGCGTCGTCTCAGGCGACAGCGGCGAGGCTGGGGGGAAATGCCCAGCCAGCGTGCCGCCCAGTTGCAGCCAGGTTCCCTGATCCCAGGCCGCCTGGTGGGCGACATGGGCCGCCACAGGCGTGACCAGCCTTTTCACCGGCCACTGACGCTCCAGGGGCAGCAGGGCAGCCCAAAAGTCCCACCAGGGCAGACCCAGACAAAAGGACTCCGGCGGGAAACCTGCCAGCAGGTCCTGATGAAAGAAAAAGAAATCAAAACCCAGCTGATAGACCTTGCCCTCCTTGGCATCAGGAGAAGCCGCGTCGAAACGCGAACCGAAGACAACCTGGCTGCCGGACTGGGCAAGAAGGAATTCACGCAGGTTGTGGTTGATAAGGTAAATGTCCGAATTGATGATCCCGCCCAGTCGGGCCCGGGTCTCGGCCAGGCCGGCCAGCAGGTCGTCGAAGTAGATAAAAGGTTTGCCGAACTGCCGCCGGGCGTCCCGGCCGGCGGCAATGAACCGGACGTCGGGGAAGCGGGGCCGCAGGGCCTCAATCTCGTCGGCAGGATTGACGGCCAGAATGCGAAATCCGGCCTGGTGCCAGGTGTCGAGGGCCTCCCGCTGGGCGTCATAGTTCCTGGGAGCGATGGAGGTGGCCACAACAAGCGTCTCCGGCTTTACCAGTGAAATGGGGCCCAGCTGTTTCAGCAGATTCCTCGGCGCAGGCTGGACTTGCGGCCGACCCGGGACGGCGGACACGTCCGGCCCGGTCTGAACCATGGACAGCAGCGCAGCCTCAAAGGCCGGCTGAGCGGACTTGCCGTCAAACAGCGCTTCCTGCACCCGGGCTTTGATCACCTTGGCTACCCGCCGGCGGAGACCATGGTCCTGGGCAAACCGCACGCCCCAGGCAACAAACTCTTTCTCATCGGCGGCAATACCTTCCTCGACTCCCAGAGCCCGCAGCATACCGGCACCCCAGCGGCTGCGGGACAGTTCCCCCTCCTGGGTCACGACAGGCAGCCCGACGTACAGGGCCTCCATGTTGGTGGTCCAGCCGCCGTAAGGGTAGGTGTCGAGCTGAACGTCGGCGATTTCCAGCAGGCCGAGGACGCTGCGGTAATGGCCGATGGAAGGCAAAATCAGCAGACGGTCGTTCACCCCGGCTTCGGTGGCCGCGGCGCGGAGCCGTTTGGCCAGCCTGGCGTCGATGCCGCCGGGGGTGGTGTAGGGTTTGAGCAGTACCCAGGCGTTCGGCGCCTGCCTCAGGATTTCGATGTACAGGCTCTCCCGCTCGGCACGGTGCTTGATGCCGTTGGCGCAGGAAATGAACAGCACGGCGTCATCAGGAACGCCGAGGTCTTGGCGGGTCATGGCGCGTAGCGGATCATCCGGCAGGAACTGGGCCGCCCCCAGTTTCGGCAGCCGGATAAGCTTCTCCCGGTACTGGGACTGGGCCGAAGGCGACTCGAAGTCGCCGCTGATATAGTAGTCCATCGTCGGTATCCCGGTGGTGGTCCCGTGGCCTACCATGGCACACTGAACCGGCGCCAGGCGCAGCCCTGATAAAATATAGGTGACCGCATCCATGCCGATGTCGGTGAAAATGAGAATATCCAGTTGGGCACCGATGACGCTGTTGATGATGGCGCCGAAATTCTTCAAATCGGTGAATTTCTCAAAATGGTCGCTGTTGCTGACGAAGATGTCGGTAAATTCGTCCTGCCGCTCGGCCAGGGAAAACATAAACACCTCGAACCTGGTGCGGTCGTGGTGGATAATCCTGTTGATCATATAGTAAGGCACGGCCTGGCGGTAGAAATTGCGCGAAATATAGCCAATCCGGATACGCTCCCCGGCTTTGAGCTGACGGGGGGCCGGCTTCGGCAGGCTGGGGCACAGCCGGTTGATGGTGGCGTGAATCAGGTCGCCGAAGGCCGACAGAGCCGCGACATTATTGCCGCCGATGTAGGAAGCCCGCCAGAAGCTTGTCATGATTTCCTGCACCAGGCTGACGAAATAAATGACACCGAGCTGTTCCGGCCGCTGCAGCAGGGCCCGGCACAGCTCGGGCACATAGCGGGCCAGCCGGTCGCGGTGCTTCATATCGCCGTTGAAATAGGGTATGTTGATCAGCCAACAGACAAGAATATTCCTGCAATGCAGCGCCAGTGCCGAGTCCAGCAGGGCGCCGCAGTCCACGTCGAATTCGTCGGCATCCAGCGGAAAATACATACTGGCCGCCAGCAGGCCGGGAAACCCGCCGCCGCGCAGCCTTGCTATCATAGCCCGGTCGGGCCGCCCATTGGCGCTGTCCCACAGCATATTGTGCGGCGCGGCCATATTAAGAAAAACCTGTTGCCATAAACTCAGTAAAAGCCGCTGATACGGGTCGCCCAGCGCCTGCAGCTCGTCGCAGCCGACAGCCAGCAGCCAGTCGCGCAGACTGTCCCTCAGCCTTAAGGTGACGAAGATGGCGGCAGCCTGTTCGTCGGAAGACGGCTTGGCCGCACCTGAGGGCGGTTTGCGGAGCTGGAACCACTTCTCCAGCATGATCCAATAATCATTGCCGTTGTGCGGCGACAGGTAGGCCAGGCAGTGGCTGTAGCATAAGTCGAGAAAGACGTTTTTCTCGATGGGGTCCTGAAAGGAATGGTTCTGCAAAACTTCTTCCAGCTTCTCCCCCACCTGCCGCCAGCCGCCAGGAATGGCCGCCGCGATAAGGGCGGTCAGGCCGTAGCGGTCCATCAACGCCAGGCAGGCCGATTCGGGACCGGTATTTTCCTGCACTGATTTCACCTCGGAATTTGCGATTTCAGGTTATAGTATTCAGACGCTGCCTGCTAGGTGCATATGAAAACCCGGCCGTGTGAGGCCGGGTTTTCATTCAAGGATCGATGCCGTTGCCGAGCTGTGGCGCGAAATCGATGGTTATGAGCTGAGTCGCGTCGATGATGACATTGCCTGCGGTTGTTTGTATAGCTGCAGGATAGAGCCCCGGTGCAAGATTAGCGATTACTACTTGGAATTCAGTCACTGTATTCGCACCCTGCCCCAGGTCGATATGGTCAAACTCATTGCTGCACAAGCTGTTGACTGCCAGAGCGTTGGTAAAGATCAGACTCTGCGGGCAGCTGTCGGTTCGGAAAACCTTTACTAGAACAATAAACGGGGTGCTATTGTTGTTCAGCACTTTCACTGTCAGGAATCTGGCGTTGGAGGAGGCGAATACCGGGCCGGTAGTGACGTCGGCAAAAGTGTGGAGAACGACATTTTCGATCAGGCGGATTTCGTTCTTGATTTCGTTGAGCCCGACGACGCCGTTATTGATGGTATTGTTGATGAGGATGATCTCGGACTTGATCTCGTTGAGTCCGACGACGCCGTTATTGATGGTGTTGTTGATGAGAATGATCTCAGCCTTGATTTCGTTGAGGCCAATAATTTGGTTGCTGACGGCGTTGTTGATGATGATGACTTCGTTCAATATGTCGTTGATGATCGGGCCAAGGTTGATGTTAAGGTTGAGCTGGCTTACCTGATTCCCGATCAGGATGATCTCGTTTTTGATCTCGTTCAACCCGACGACACCATTGTTTATCGTATTGTTGATGAGGATAATCTCGGCCTTGATTTCGTTCAGGCCCACAATCGGACTGCTGACCGCGTTGTTGATGATGATGATCTCGGCCTTGATTTCGTTCAGGCCGACAATCGGGCTACTGACCGCGTTGTTGATAACGATGATCTCGGCTTTGATTTCGTTGAGGCCGACAATCGGGCTACTGACCGCGTTGTTGATGATGATGATCTCGGCTTTGATCTCGTTGAGACCCACAATCGGGCTGCTGATCGCGTTGTTGATGACAATGATCTCGGCCTTGATTTCGTTGAGGCCCACAATCGGACTGCTGATCGCGTTGTTGATGATGATGATCTCGGCCTTGATTTCGTTGAGGCCGACAATCGGGCTGCTGATCGCGTTGTTGATGACAATGATCTCGGCTTTGATTTCGTTCAGGCCGACGATGGGGCTGCTGATCGCGTTGTTGATGACGATGATCTCGGCCTTGATTTCATTCAAGCCGACAATCGGGCTGCTGATCGCGTTGTTGATGACAATGATCTCGGCTTTGATCTCATTGAGACCGACAATCGGACTGCTGATGGCATTGTTGATGACGATGATCTCGGCCTTGATTTCGTTGAGGCCCACAATCGGACTGCTGATGGCATTGTTGATGACGATGATCTCGGCTTTGATCTCATTGAGACCGACAATCGGGCTGCTGATCGCGTTGTTGATGACGATGATCTCGGCTTTGATCTCGTTGAGGCCTACGATGCGGTTGTTGATAGTGTTGTTGATCAGGAGAATTTCGTTGAGGGCAAGTGTGAGATTCCCCAAATTGACACTGGAGATTTGATTGTTGATCAGAATGATCTCGGCCTTGATCTCATTCAGGCCGACAACGCTGTTATTGACGGTGTTGTTGATCAGGGCGACCTCGTTGCCGATGAACACCACTTCGTTCAGGATCGAATTGAAGCCCGCG